>URDY01000008.1 GCA_900546665.1 uncultured Paraprevotella sp.
GCAAGGCCTACAGCCGCCATGCGGAAGCGTTGCCGCGTATAGCCTCGTTCATCGGGACAAGCAACAGCCACGAACTGTTGACGGATCCCACGGGCAGCCGCCGTTTCCTTTGCGTGGAGGTGACACATCCCATCGACTGCAGCGGCATAGCCTACGAACAGATCTATGCCCAGCTGAAAGCCGAACTGGAAGCGGGCGACCGTTACTGGTTCACGGGCGAGGAAGAGGAACGGTTAAGGGTGAACAACCTCCGGTTCTACCGGATAGGCCCTGTGGAGGACGTATTCCGCCGTTATTTCCGTGCGGCACGTCCGGACGAGGAGGTCCGTCCGCGTGCGCTGACCGATCTGATGGAGGAGATCCGTCGCCGCCAGCCTCATGCGCTGCGAGGCGTGAACATACAGATGTTTGCCCGTGCGGTCATGGCGGCCGGTGTGGAAAGGCGCCATACGCGGGAGGGCAACCGGTACAGGGTGATGGCAGTAGAAACCGGAAAACAACCGGACACGCCTATATCCTAAAAGCAACAAGCATCCAAGGACCCGTTCTTCCTACCACCGGACATGACTTGTACACAAATAAAAACCTGCAATGAACAAGTGTGCAAAACACGACTTCATTGCAGGTGTACAAGATCTGACAAACTGCCATCTTCTAGCGTATGGTCAATGTCTTTTTCTCGCTTTCCACACGGGTGCCACTGACATTGGCATAGGCATATACATAATAGGTTGATTTGGTATCCAGACCACCGAACTCACACGTTGCCCTGGTTGTAGCACTTCCGGCTTCTCTGATAGAACCGGCTCCTGAACCTTGCTTCTGCCAACGGACGCCAAGAGCTGTCACCTCAGAAGCTTTGGCTCCTGTGACCGTTATAGTTGCCTTATAATACCATTTGTTGTTTCTCATACTACCTTTAGTATAAGTCAAACTGACTTTATACTTTGAGCCTGTGCCGCCACTTCCGCCGCTGCCATCCCAATCATCGTCATCATCATCACTGCATGAAGCAAAAGCTACACAAAATACTGCCGCCATCATCATGGCCAGCAAACTCCATAATTTCTTTTCATCATCTAGTTTCGTTTTTAAATAAAAGTGCTACATCCATCTAACCGGTCCTGTCTGCACATGACCCCATACCGGGTGATTTTTCAGATCACAATCTGAATTCGCCACACTTTCTGATAAATATGAAGTCTTCAGGTATAGAGAATAAAAGCACCTTTTACGGTTGTTTTTTATTGCCTTTATCATTACGGCTATTACTGTTTACTCACGAACGGAATACCACTTCCCAAATGGTTCAATTCCTTTTTTCCTTTCTCTTTCTGCTTTTTGACCTCCTTTTTTAATATATTCTTGTTGTTTGAAAATCTCATTGTCCTTTCGGTCTTCCGCATATCAGAAAGGCCTGTATTCGTTAGGTCTTTTCAAGAAAGAATCTGCGTTTTTCATTCTACGTTTCCAGTGGAACGTACCAGGTTTTACATATCTGCATGCTCAGGCAGTCATAACGGGGTAACCTTTGTCTGCTTCCGGTCCTAACCCATTTGGTTTGGCTCTGAGTATTCTAATTCCAATACGACTGTTTTATCTGATGCAAAAATAAGACTTTTCAGATACAGCGAATATTCTGAAAAGAAAATCTATTCCGCTGATCTGAAAAAGCCATCCTGAAAAAAATCAAACCTTAAAACTTCTGTTTATAATCTACTGCCGTATGCAGAAAGAATTGATCTCACAGACTGTCTCTATACCATTTTGATCTGAATAACAAAGACATGCTCTCTCCGTTACGATACAGCTCATCGGAACAATCTTATTCATCAAAGAATTTACCTTCTTCCTCCACTATCCCGCGGGACACACGATCGAACCAACGGTTACGGGAACTCCTTTCCTTAGCAAACATCTCACGGGTTCCGGACTGCGTAGTCTGAAAGTGCATTACGTTATTAACTGCAATGGCAGAAGCGGCTTCCTCTACATCCTGATTGGCACCGATATAGGTAAACACCCATCCCTTGGATTTCAGTTCATTCACAAGTGCCTTGATAGCTGCCCCACCATACTCTTTTGAAGCATTTTCATATCCGTCTGTGATAATAGTTACCAAGACTTTATCCTTATCTGCCACATACTGACGAAGGTCATTAAGAGCCTGGCCCATGGCATCATATAACGGTGTACCACAATTCGGGCAGTAATCAGCCTCTGTCAGTTCTGCCACATTTTCTGCCTGGACTTTATCGTATACGGTTTTTACTGCCCGACTGTTGAATGTGACCAATGACACAATATGTTCCTGATCCTCATATTCTTTTTGTGCACTCTTAATAGTCTGTACGGTTTCATTCACTCCCATAATGGCCTGCTGTTTGATCACCTCCATAGAACCACTCTCATCCAAAACAATCAGATTAAAAATTCTGGTATTCATACTTATATACCCTTATCCGTGTCGGGCGCAACTTCTAATTAATCCAACTTGTTATAAAGAGGGTACAAAAGAATAAATTCTATCTTTCAAAAAACAAAAATCCAATTTTTTGGATTTAAAACGACCATATCACATAATTTAGAAAACTATACAAAAATACCTATACTCTAAAAAAGACTTCAACTCTGCTGTAAATAAAGATTGATAGTTTTATAATTAATATTCAACAAAAACCCACCTTGACAAAATCTAAGAACTCACCACTCCTCACTTCAGCCAGGCTATAGCGGACGTGCACAACCTATTGCACTAAAAGATTCATTCCTCCTGATTCAAGATATCGTCATTCATGACGGATATCTTGAAACATTTTGGCCAGCAACCACAGGTCACGGGTATTTTCCACTTGTACCGTCACCTGTTCTGTCTGGTTGCTATCAGCAAAGGGATTCTCCACAAAATTGAGTAAAACAGACTCTTCACATTTTTCCAAAATACAATCTTTCTTCATATCTGAAATATTAGTTCTATATATGATGAGCAAACTGTACCCTGAAAACTATCATCTGCGCCGGATTTTCTTTCGTCCGTCACCAAAGTTATCCATAAACTGCAATATGGCCCGATGCTTGAGATTATAGACATTGGATACAGTTGTGCACAGTCGGCCAGCAACTTCCTCATAAGAAAAGCCTTCAATCAACAGCCAACGAAGCACATTGACATAAGTTGGATTCGGCATGGCCAAGAAAGTCTGTTCCACTTCCAAAGCTACCTCTACATCAAAATCATCCATACGGTCATCCTTCATCTTACCAATCTCTTTGCTGTCATCCATAGCCATTCCCAACAAAGCCCTCCGTCTTTGCAGAAAGAAACGCCAACTCAACGGTATCATCCATGAAGATAACCGGCAACCGTTCAAGCCGGCAAAGGTATCCAGCTTGTGCCAGTTACGGTCCGACAAATACACATAGAGTTCATTAACCACATCATCAAAATCCAATCTCCTCTCCAATAATGTCTTCCATATATCATGAAGGGTATAAGCGCAAAGCTCATAAAAGAACCGGTAAGTGATTTCCTGATCACCGGACTTCAACCCTCTGATATAATCAGCATCCGTCAGATGCTTTTTTCCGCCTGCATGTCGTGTTGTTTTCATATCTGTCAATAAAAAAGGTTACTTGTTTGTCCGTTAATGCAGTAACGGCAAAACAAGTAACCCTCTCTGACTGATATTTTTTATAAGGCGGCATCACACATTCCATTCTCCTAATGAAATGCCGCTTCGGATCATATTATAGTGACAAACGGTTCTATCAGCCTCATCGTATCACCAGCTTACTACTCCATAAGCGGTCGCCAGCGCTGCTGACACAAACCAGATAGGTTCCTTCCGTAACAGACAGGCCGTCCAGTACAACAGGAAAAGCAGACGGCATCCACCGGCGAACCGTACGGCCGGACATATCCAAAAGAGAAACCTGCAGATTCTTCAGATTTTCACTTCGGACATCACCATAAAGAGTGATATTTTCACCTTTACCGATAACCTGACGGTCAAGACCGAATACGTTCCCGGTCATCTTGTCCTCTATGGTTTCTACCGTTGTGGCGATAATCAGTTCCTTGATTTCATCTGCGGTCAATGCCACATTGAACATCTGAAAATTATCTATCGTTCCACAATAATCGTTATTATTGCCGGCTTCTGAAGTATCCCACCATTGCGTGCGTCCAATATAATTACGTCCGTCTTTTGCCAACTGGGCCAACTGATAAACTTCCTGCGTAATTGCAGTTCCTGAAACAGTCTGCACACCATCCAGATAAATCCGCGTCGTCTTTGTTCCGGCATCATATACAAAAGCCACCTTGTTGGACCGGCCTATGGTCAGACTCTTTGGCGAGTCTACCATTTTGGTAGCCTGCCCGTTATACTTCACACCGGCAGTCAGCTTGCTGGCACGACCGAAGACACTGTTGCCGGATGAAGAACCGAAATCATAAAGACGCGGACTCTTATTAAGATGTGAAGGAACCACTTCCATAAAGAATGTATAACTTCTCACACTGTCCAGAATTCCTGCAGGAGCCAATCCATAACCATTTGTCGCAAACCCTGAAGCCGTATTATCTGTCAGATCAAGTACACCACTGACTGAGGCACGCCCCATTATCTTCAGATCATGACCACGACCACTCTTGTCCCTGACATAAATCTGGCCGTCGGACTCATACTTGTCTTCAGCTTCAAACGTATAAGACAGTATCCTGTTTTGCATGATATCACGCGGTCGGACACAGACCACAAAATCACGGGTTTTGCCACTCACTGTCGCTGTAAGTCTGACATCAGTAGCCACATCCGGAAATGTCACTATACCTTGGGCAGTGAGCAATTCCGGATTATCCGACACCCAAGTGACCGGTTTTCCGGAAGCCGTCTGAGCCGGCAGGATGATATCCGTCACCACGACCTGAGGAACGAAAAGACTAGCCAGTTCAGCTTCTGCCATCAGATCATCAGACAGACTGTATTTCCGACTGACAGCCGTAAGTTCAACAATTTCCGACTGATTCAACGCATGGTCATAAATACGGGTATCTTCTACCCAACCGTTGAAACCGCCTATCCGACACTGATCCAATATCAATCCGTCAATCTCCACTTTCTGGTCGATCAAACCATTGACATACGTTGTCAATACCCCATTATCATAAGTCAGGGTCAGATTGAAATAACCGTATTTGACAGGAGCAAACCATACTCCTCCCGTTCCTCTGTCCTCTGTCTGCCAGCTGTCGGAATTACCAAGCAGATTATTACTTTTCCAGACACGGTCACCAACCATCAACTCCGGTTTCAGTGTTTGGGGATTAACCGTATATGACACGTCACCGAAAGTCAACAATGTACCACCAAACGACCCGGCATACAAATAAGGGGACAGAGAAATACTGAACGTGTTCAGATGACCGGCTGACAAATCAGCCGCTGTCTGATCCGTAACGACCAGCACACCATTTTTCACCTGAGCAGTTCCGGATACTGCCGTATTGTATGTTTCATTAACAATCAGCCCGTCGCCTGTGTCCACTGTTTCAGACGGAAAACTGAAACCGCGATTAATTGCCGTACAATAACCCAACGGACGGGATTCACTCACAATCCAGTCATAGTATTCACCATACATCCAGATCACCTGAGGCTTCTCGCCTTCATATCCTGGAACGATATAAGGACGGACATTATTTTTCAACGAGTTGGAAGTATATGGCGCTGATGTTACTTTTCCATCATCGCCGACCACATATTTCACAATCTCATAAACCCCATTAACCGGCACTGAACAGTATATTTCATTCGGACGCACCGGATCTATGGCCATACCGCCACTATAACACATTTCAAGTCCGGGAGTCTGATGGAAAGCACCTCCACCATTGGCCAGGAATGTCTTTTTCCAGGCTGTTCCGGTCCACTGCGCATAATAATAATCATGGGAAGTCTTTCCCGAACTGATACGCACCATGGCTATCACGGGATTTCCCTGTTTATCTTCAGCTACCTGCCAAACCCAGTCTCTCTCACTGGACGGGTTGTCAACAACGGTAGAAGGGTAGCTTGAGACATACGAAGCTGTCTTGTTTACTTTAAACGGCCCGCTGGCGATGTCGGACAATACCTTGCCATTTACATCCTGCAGTGTCTTTGTCTTGACATCCACTACATTAAAATAAACGAAATTAGGACTCTCATTGTCAGGATGTCCTGTAGTGTAAGTCACATAAAGCTTATCCTTGCCGTTAGAAAGATACTTGGCATACGGTCTGGCTCCCGTAGACTGCACCATCTGATAAGGTCCCCAGGTAAAGGTCACATCATCATTCTCATCCGGAATACTGAGTTGGGCAATGGTAGGATGCCAGTTGATTCCACGCCAGCACAGATAAATGTGGTCCGGATCATCAGAGAGGATAAAAGGTGAAGGATAGGTTGTGTTATGATTGGTCTTAATCACCTTTTCCTCACCCAGCGAGGTAATGTCGCCTGGCTTTTCTGACACACGATAGTAAAAACAAGCCTCATCTGTATGACGGGAATAGAATATCATCACGCGCTTATCCGGAAGGACAAGGAATGTGGGATTATCGTGATCATCGGGCTGGAAATATGACCGGATGAGCACCTCGCTCTGACGCATTGTATTGAAATCATATTGCATGGCTTTAATGGCACCATGGGTATCTATATATCCCAGATATGTCATATTGATACCGGCAGTTTCATCTTCATAATGTAAAGCACGCGGATCGGCAAACCAGCACCAGGCACCTTCTTCAGTCACAGTCTCACCGGAATAGGGTTCTATGATTTCAGGCTCAGAATAAGGACGTTGAAGTTCTATGACTTCTTCTGCCGTCAATGCGATATCGTACAACTGAAAATGATCCATGGTTCCACAGTAATCGATATTGCTTGAAGCGACACCGGAATCCCACCACTGTGTACGCCCAATGTAATTGCGTGAATCAGCACTGACCGTCGTAATTTCATAAGGCTCATGAGCTATATTCCCGCCAGTAGCAACCAGCGAGCCGTTGAGATAGATTTTTGTTTCCCTTGTTCCGGCATCGAATACAAAAGCCACATAGTTCTCTTCACCGACATTAAGCGAGCGGCCGGAATTGACCATCTGCGTCGTCCCATCATTAAATTTCATTCCGGCTGTAAATCCACTGGCACGGCCGAATACACTGTTACCCGCAGATGATCCGAAATCATACAAGCGTGGACTTCGATTAAGGTGTTCAGGTTTGACCATCATAAAGAACGTATAACTGCGGAGACTGTCTAATGTCCCTTCCGGAACAAGAACATAACCGTTTGTGGAAAAACCGGAAGCGGTATTCGAGGTCAGATCCAATACTCCTTCTGCTTTGGCATTTCCCATTAGCCGCGCATCACGTTGGTTTCCACTTTTATCCTTAATGTAACGCACATCATCTTGCGTATAAACATCCTCTGATTCGAACTCATATTCCAATACTTTGTTGGCTTGTATGTTCCGGGGTTCTACACTGACTTCAAATGTCCGGCTCACACCTTCTGCCGTAGCCGTCAGCCGGACCTCAGTAGTCTGCCGAGGCAAATTGACCAATCCACTGGATGCCAGAATATCTTCACGGTCTGATGTCCAGGATATGGATTTTCCTGACTCTGTCTTCGTCGGCAAAACGATATCCGTTACGACCGGATCAGGCACTACGATCTGATCCAACTCACTGTTGTCACGTGCTTCACCATTACCTGTCCAGGCATACAATGAGGTAAAGCAGACAACCCCCGACAATAATGCCGGAGTAATCCATCTTAATTTTTTCATGCTTTCTGTTTTTCGTAAATCTGTTTTTCGTAATAATGATTAAGTCAGGTCAAAAATAATTATTTTTTATCTAATTACAAAACAGTTAGTCACATACAGCCCTCTAAAATCAGAAGATTATGGTTGCCAGATAGCCGCATAGCGCATCAACACCATTCATTTCAGAAGCAAAATTCAGCCTGACAGTTCTCTCCTTTATCTGTCATCAGAACGACTTCATTATATTTCGCCCTGATTTGCCAGTACAAAAAACGACCTGTTGCACTGCAGATTAATGGAGCAGGCAACAGGCCATCTTCAATGACAGACTATCAGAAAAAGAAATATTTGTTTCGGGTTTGGCTGACATCCCGATCGCTTTAGCCGATAAATTCAATTCATTCAATTAATCAGAATCTTTCGGCTTTGCCGACCAATTTTCATGATATAAATACCCGCCGGTAATCCTTCTACCTTATCCGTCGTTCCGGAATAGACTTGGATGCCATTAAGACGATACAGACTCAGTTTTACTGGCTCCTGGAAAACAACAGCGCCCGATTCTATCCGATAGGCATATTGGTCGGTGATTGCTGTCTCGACGTTTGTAGTGCCTTTCTTTGCCAACAGATCGTAATACAAAGCCTCAACACGGCCGTTTTTCCAGATTTCCTCATTTTCATCCCACGTAAAAGCGACTACGTAAAAATCGCCTACCGAAATACTGCCATCATCGTTCATGGTCAGCATCCATTCGTCGTTCCAGTCATCGGCAGCCTCATCCCATATATACAAGGCATAAAGCGGACTGTCATTATCCGTATATCTCAGGATATTATAATAAGACACATCTATTATGGCCTTCCCGTTGCCCAGGTCTTTCAACCGGAAACCACCTTCATTAAATTTCGTCAGGTCTTCACCCCAAAGGGATGTCATGACATAACCATCTTCCGACCGGCTGATGGTCATTTCAAAGTTGTCCGCATAATCCCGCGACGGTTCGGCTGCCACATGCCGGGAGTATACGGTATAAGTACCAGCCCAGTCCGTCTGCACGCCAACCTCTTGCGCCACAACCTTCACCTGACATACCGCAGCCAGATGATTGGAAGTGGTGGCAATAATATTGGCCTCTCCCTCGCTGACCGCCGTTACCAGCCCGTCAGCACTGACAGTAGCGACAGAAACGTTGTCACTCATCCAGGTCACCGTTTTATCGGAAGCCTCAACCGGACGGATGTCAGCAGTCAATTGCATAGTCTCCCCTTCTTCCAACGTAGCGTTTGAATGATCCAATGTAATGGAAACAGGCTGCACGTCTGCTTTTACAGTTACTACACACGTGGCATACTTGCCGCTCCCATCCACGGCACGACATGTTATCGTTGCCGTACCCGCAGAGTTGGCTGTCACCAGACCATAACTGGTCACCGTAGCCACGGAAGTATTGTCACTCGACCAGATCACGTTACGGTTGGTCGCATTGGTCGGATAGACACTGGCATTCAACTGCAAAGTCTCTCCTTCAGTCAACGTTTCGGAAGAACGGTCCAATGAAACAGAAGTTACATTGACAACCGACTGTTTCACCGTAACCCGGCAAGATGCATAACGGCCACTTCCGTCTGCAGCCTGACATACTATCGTTGCCGAACCGGCGGATTTGGCAGTCACAAGTCCATAGCCGGTCACCGTAGCCACGGAAGTATTGCTGCTCGACCAAGTCACGTTACGGTTAGTCGCATTGGTCGGATAAACACTGGCATTCAACTGCAAAGTCTCCCCTTCAGTCAGGGAAGCTGATGTCTTGTTCAACGACACACTGGTCACACTTACCGTTGATGATTTCACTGTAATGGTATAATAAAAATCCATCGTACGATAGAAACCGTCAATAAAATAGCTGCAATAAAAATACACCCGACAGGAAGATGTTGGACTGATTCCCTTTATCGTAGCATAATTACGCGTTGAGCTAGTCACACTAACCAAAGATGTATTCTCTGAATACCATCTGTAAGTCACTCCGGTGGCTTTTTTCAATGTGTTCTGATAAGTGGCCGCCAGAGAAATGGTCGTAGTACTCCCTGTATAGACTGTTGCTTCACCGGCTTTGGCCGAAGCTAAGGCCGTCTGAATAGAGACAATCCATAAAATTGCCACCAACCAAAGTAACCGGATTTTTTGTTCATGTTTTTGTAATACGTTCGCATTCATTGTTTACTTCATTTAAATTATCCATTCCAGACGTTACTCCACCACCTCATACTCTGTCCCAAACCAGCTGTCCAGCGTACTCTCGACTTTAGCGTTGATCTCCGGCGTGATCTTATCCTTTATCTTTCGATAGACATAAAGGACGGCCGCACCTTCATCCAGCACCCCCAACAACTTATAAATCGCACTCGGTATAAGGCTGACAGGCGAAACGGTATAAATAATAGCCGCATAAATCAGAACCCGCTCCAACGCCGTCGTATGACTGTCATTCATCACATAATAGAACTGCAACAAAGGCCTGGCCGCCACCCGCCCGACTTTCAAGGCGTAAGGTTTCAGTTTATCCATCAGGTCATTGGCCTTACCGCGCCAGTCTGTTTCCTTCACTTGTTCCAACAAAGAACGAATATCCTTTCCCATCATACAATAGACAAGTATTGTCACGCAAATCACTGTAAACATAATCTTATTCTTTTTTATCGTTTACAATAAAGACTGGACTTTATGAGGTTTTCTATCATTAATAGTCCGTTAAAATTCAACATATCTGCTAAGCGGCTTCTGCCACTATGCCAAATAGTTCTTTGACAAGTTTAGTATTAAAAGTTCTGTTCGGTTTCAGACCGGACTTGCTAAAAAATCTTTTGAGCATGTAAATATTACTCAGATAGGCCTTTAGCAGTCCGATGGAAAGCGAGGGATAGTATCGTTGCCGCATGACCTTTGCGGCGTTTACCGAGGCCAGTGAAGCATTGAAAGCGAAGTCGAGTTTCCTCAAGTCTCTTGCCTGACAATCGTTGAGTCCGGTAAACTGCTTGGAATCCCGAAAGCAAAACTTTTCTTTACGGATATAATCCTTCTGAGCTTCTTCTAATGCACGTAATGCATGTGCTAATAAATGACCAACTGACATATTCTATAATTTTTTATATTTAACTTTTAATTGTTTTCTTCGCTTCTAACATAAAGAGATAAATACAACATGGTTTCCATTCTAACACAGGTAATCATTAAAAAGGTAATGCAGAATGAAGGATTTTATTACTTCTGACTATAATTGTGCTTCAACAATCACATTTTTGATTTCATTGTAATAAACAGATTCATCATTCCATTCGCGTTGCAATCGAGAAATATAGCTTTCTTTTTCCTTTTTATCCTGTTCAAGTTTCTGAATTGTATTCATATCTGGTTTAACGTAGTTGTGATACAATATATTCAATGTTTGCTGGATTTCCCGAAACTTGATTTCAACAGATTCCTTAAATGGTTTTTCCATACTTTTCAATGCCTCGTCTTTTGCAGCATCAAACATCTTTCTTTTACGATTGCTATTTTTCATCCAAGCCGTTTCTGTTGCTGTTACTGCTACAGCTCTGTACATTGGATTTTTTATATTATCATAAACTACCACAGGATTATTTGAAAGAATACAGGAATTGAGATCAACCTCATTTTCAAATAATTCTTTCATTAAATAACGTTCAATAAAGTCTTCTACAAGTCTGGATATTTCTGAACTTACATTGTACAGCAATGGCTGTAATGTTTCTTGTAAATATTGTAATGTAAGATTAACAAAAGGCGAAAGAGAATCGAGTCTGGCATATCTGCTATCTGACATTGATTTAAATACGTTTAATTTTAGAGCAAATATGTCTTTTTCCAATTTCATATAGTCTGTAAATCCAAAAGACACCTTATCCATTAATTGAAATGTGCAAGCATAGTTCCAATGGTTGTCGACTTCTTTAGAGTATTTGCTAAACAAGTCTGGTAATAAACTATATATTGATTGTTCAAGGTTATCAAACAATGATTTCTTATAAGCCACTTTCTCTTTAAGCCTTTTTATATCTTCAGTAAATCTTTTTATATCACTTTCAAGCGTTTTAATTTTTGCGCTTATTTCACTTTCCCTATAGGATTTAACTGAAGCAATTTGTATACTTGCAGTTTCTAATTGTTTGTTTATAGCTCTTTTTTTAGCACTACTTACATTATCCTTAACATACTCACATATATCATTCAACAAAGGAGAAAAACCGCTACGAGATTGATAATCTACATCTTCTCGCCAATTCTCGTGGTCAATAAAACCATTGGCAAAGTTCTGATAAAGAGCAGATACTTGATAAATACGTGCTATTGGATATTCATCTCTACAACCTGTCTTATGCAAAATATCATCCAATTTCAATTTAACCAGATTTGTTAATTTTTCCCTATCACTTTTCTTTACCAGATCAATACGATTGATACAAAAGAACAAGTCACCTCTTTCCAGATTCAAGTAAGTGGATATAAAATCAACGTCTTTGATAGATAATCCTCTTTCATCGCATACATATATCAAAGCAATGGCATCTTTCAAGGATGCTATAGTCTTCAGATTATCACTTTCATGTGAAGACAATCCTAATGTATCAATTATACATAAATTGTTCTCTTTAAGAAAATCAGATTTAACATAAACCGTTGCATCTGTCACGTTTTTTAACCTTTGTATCTCACCAGTTTTCTCCCTTTCTCTGAAATCTTCTAAATTGAAGGCTGAAAAATCAAAAAATTCTTCGTAAGTCATTTCTATTTCGTCAATATTATTGTAATGTACAATAACCTTCGGCTTACGACCATATTTTATTTTCGTAATTATGGCTGTACTTGGATTAGCTGAAACTGGAACTATCTTCTTTCCGAGAATAGCATTAACAAACGAGCTCTTACCAACTGTAAAATCACCAATTAATCCTATTGTGAAGTCCTTACAATTCGCAGCTGAATAAACTTGATGAATTTCATCAATTATTGCTTTTATTTGAGTGCGAGAAGTTTCGCTTATTATGTTTGGAATATTTCGAGCAGTGTCCGCAATTGCTGAATCATCATATTGAGGTACATGTACACTCCCTAATATTCTATTGACAATATAACTAATAATACCCATAATTTTAATATTGTTTCCAAGGAAGGCGCATGCCATCCTTGGAAAATATAAATTTACAATAGAATTTTTCTTGCCATCTCACCATGTTTTTCCAATTGTTCATGATAGAAATCCACAATTGAATCTTCATATTGACTTGATTTGGAAATAAATCTTGATTGAAAGGCCGTCCATACCAATACGGCAAATCCAATAGAGAACACAGACTTTCCCCAAAATTCCCATTCCGTAATCTGGTTTAAAACCAAATAGGTAACAGGAACAGATAATACCGTTAAAAAGAAAGACCACAACCTGTTAGGTTTTGAAACTTCTTTCTCTTTAAGTTGTAAACTATTTATATAATCTCTAAATGCCAATGCCTTGTCTGGTTCAGAATTTGCAAGTTCTTTAAACCATATAGATGGCGCCAATTTACCATTAAACCATTCATTGCAAGCCTTTTTATAATCACGGCTTATTATGTCGTTGTCAAAAGACGGTCCTTTCATCTGTCTTCTGACAGATGAAAGAACTTCTTTTTCAATAGCAGTCCATCGTTTATTAAAATGATCTATATTATTATTCATCTTAGAATTTTTTAAATTGATCTAAAGTCAGCTTCTTATCAAAAACCACAGAATATGCTTTGGTCGCTTCTTGATACATCTCATCCAGAATTCTGCCAAAACGCACTTTTTCTTCCTCCAAATTAGTATTGTGCTCGTGATAGAACTCTTCTATGTTTTTCATCCTTTTTTGTTCATCATCCAATTTTTGAAGGTTAATTGCACATTGCTTATCTTTTTCATTATTCATTTCCAGTGCGATTTTCCTGTTTAGAGAATCTTTCATCTCTTCTGTATTTTCTCTGATGGCTTTAACTATATCGTTTTTAGAGCTCTCAAGAACTTTCTTGACCGTCTCACTTTTATTATTTCTACCTTGCAGATATTCTATTGCTATGGCTAACAACACGCCCAATCCTCCATCCACAAAAGATAATAAAACAATTTGCCAAACGGTATTAAAGATGGTTTTCTTTAAATAATCTATCCAAGGGGCTTTTCCTTCCATTCCACCTTTAAGAACTGCACTAAAATCACCCAAATAAGCAGATATCATAATCTGCAGCCAATTTTTATTCTCGCTTGGATTGTTATTATCCGGATTGATCTTCAACAATTCCTTTGTAAGATCTTTAAACAAATCATCTGTTCTGTTCAAACTTACGTTGAGGTGTTCCTGACATTCCTCCACGACAGCATCAACCACTACGCCATTTTCAGTGATATAGGTATCCACTCTATTAACAAAGTACTCCGTAACAACATCAATGAATTTGGCAGTAAATCTTTTCATGCTTTCTTCCTTAGATGCTTTACTGGCAAGAGGATTAATCTGTTTTATACCTTGCCACATATAAGAAAAGGTACCAACATCGACTTTCTTTGCCAAGTCTTGCATGTCTTGTTCCCATGACCTGTCAATGTCGGTCACACATCCGCTCAATAAGTCTGCAACTGCATTTTGTATTTTCAAAGAGCAATTATCAAATGTAACCCGAGTAAGTTCTATACTACTTTTTATATCAGAAATGATTTTTTCACATTCTTCTTTTTTTTGATTATCCATTTGGATCTCATTTTCATAGGCATAAAGATATTCTGAAATTTGTTTTTCAGCATTTCTATATGTGGATGCCATACGATGGAAACAATTCTGATATTGTGCCAGGCATCTTTCGTCTGTTGTCAGGAAGGTTTCCAGTTCCTGTTCGAATGGAGCAAACCAACTCTTTTCAAATTTACTTTTCCTTTGAGCATCATCCAACTTCACTTCTATATCTTCTTCCCGATCGTAAGTCATACCTCGCCGAGAATCTAATGCCCGTAAGGCACTAAAACCAAACACGCGCCGATTAAGGAGTTCATCGTTTACTTTTCCATCTTGGCCTTTAAATACAGGAGAAACTTCATCCTTCATTTTCTGCAACGCTGCGGATCTTTCATTGGCTTTAACAAGGTCAAACTTGTTTATACCAAAAAAGATATTATTAGGGCAATTCTTGAAGTTAGAATAAATATATTCTTTATCATTCTCTTCAAATCCCCTTTCTAGTGTCAAATAAATGATGGCCTGCGCTTTTTGAGCTATACTCAGTGCCAGTTCTGTGGCTACGCCTTTGTCTTGCAATCCCGGAGAGTCAATAATACAGATACCGCCTTCTATCAAGGGTTTTGAACTATACATCACTGCATATTTCACCTTTGCAAAGCGTGGCACAGAACCTGTATCCTTATACATCTTTTCATCGGCTAATGTATATTGATATTCATTCTTAAACGTCTCTACGTCCATCTGAATACATTCACCCTTCTTTACACTACCATCGGCCTGATTTTCATCAGCCATATACACATCAACATGATTTTCATCCGTACCATATTGAATAAAAGTCAGGATAGCAGTACAGGGCAGAGCTGATTCCGGTAGCAGTTTTTCCCCGATTAATGCATTAATGAATGTACTTTTTCCACTGGTAAAAGTACCCATAACAACAATCTTAAACAAACCGTCATGAACAGCTTTTGCTTCTTCAATACATTGAGACTGTTCTACGCTCATCTCCAAACCTTTTATTCCACCTGCCAGACCAAGTTCGTTGCGGCCGACAAGCGCACCGATATTTGTAAGACTTGATACAAGTATCTGCTGTTTTTCTTTACTGTATGCCATATTTTTATGATATTAAAGTGTTTATTTTTTCAAGAATTTCTGAAGCCTTTTCTTTTTTTTCTGTTTCCTCATTTATTATTTGCTTAACGGAAGCAATCAGTTCGTCATAATAGTCCATTATCCCATCATGGAATTCTTTGGCGACAATGCTAAAACGCTTTTCCGCTTGAAGTAACAGTTCTTCTTTATTTTTATCAATAATATCATCCACCTTCGCTTTTAACACCTCTTTATATTCGTTGTTCATGGCTTCATTATTTACTACTTTCATAACTTCAGAAGCAATCACAGCGACCCATCCTAGAGGAGTAACAAATAAACCGGTTATGATACCTCCAATTGTCAGAGCATCCGTCACTCCATTACCAGCTACCGTTTTACGTGAAAAGAAAGTGTTAACACTGAACGAATTACCTAACTTTCTCTTTATTCTCTCTTGCATGTTCACGTCATTTATATTATGTATGAGATGCCCAAGATCAAGTCTCATCATTTCCATTAACATATAAGTTTCACGTTCAAACTCTTCAAGCAACATACTGTTTTGGTCTTCTGAAAATTGCGACCATATGGCAGATAGATACCTTGTTAAAGAACGAGCGTCTTGCCTGATATCTTCTGACATTGTAATATCCTCTTTAAGAGAATTTTTAAAAACCTTTGCAAAACCATCTACTGCATTTCTGTTTTTTGCCAAGAGAGGACTTTTCAGGAATAAATCAACATTATCCCCAATATGCTGTCTACTTTTAGCAATTATTTCTTCACGCTCTTTTATAGAAACCAGCATAGACTCCCCTGAAGATAAATTACTCTCAATCTCTTTCTTAGTTTGTAACAATAGCTGTTCAAGCAACTGTGCCTTATAGTTGTCTAAGTCCTTTAGATGGGACAAACGCAAATCTAAAACACACTTCTGACTTTCACGAAGAAGACTTAAGATAGTCCGTTCATGACCAGAATATCTTAGCTTCATTTCTTGTGAGACATTTTCTGTGAAAATAGGAAAAGCTTCATAGTCTTCATTGATTAACATCTTGACACGCATAATAGCATCATGCCATTCAGACGATTTTATATATTGTGCATTCCCTATTCCAAAAAGCAATCGCGATGACGAATAATAAGGGAGCACCAATGTATTAATAAAGTCTCTCTCTCTTGAATATAAAATATGACTTGCATTAAGGATGAATAGGAGTTGGTCTGCCTCTAAAAGGTTGTAACGCCAGCTATCTGCATCTATTCTATTGTACTCTGGAACATAAATGATATGAAGCGAAATGTTTTTATATAACTCTTCACGCCTCATGATGGAACACTCAACGTCTTTTGTACTCTTACCCAGGATCCCGGTTAAACCGTCTTTGTCAACCAACATCTCACCATATTCAGTCATGACAGTATAACTATCATCTCCATGCTGTATGGTTATCTTAATGACAATATCACTATTCAATGATATTAAGATGTGATAAAAATCGGACAAGATAGACTCTACAACTTCCTTGTTCGTTGTGATGAGATATACTTTAGCCTCCTTATTCTGTTCTATATGTAATCCTTCTATAAGATTACTGATATCCATATATTGATTCAAGCATAAATCTTCTGCCAATGACATTGCCATTTCTTTTGATATTTCTTTTCTTAACATATGAGAAACTTTAGAGGATTTTCAGAATATTGTTAACTTTATCTTTTAATACACTATCAGGCAAAAGACAGGCGTCTGGAGTTATTTCTTTCCCTGTAATGCGATAATACATCTCAGACTGGCTAAAATATTGCAAGGCTTTCAGTCTCTTTGGCGTGATGGGATGATCAAGAAGATATTCCTTTATGGCACCAAGCTTCATATTTTCGATATTCTCCAATGACTGCTCAATATAAGTGTCAAGATCAACATCAGACACATTTGCAAATGCACTTTCAAGTTTCATCAATGCCCTCTGAGCGACTTTTAAGTCACCACAACATAAAAAACCTGCTCTATCTGCAGTAATTTCAGAATATCGCGACCATGTCTTTATGGGAAGATTCACCAGTTCCACAAGCATTGGACCAACAACGGGAAGTAATTTTCCAAGCTCATTCAAACTTCTACCAATCAGATGATAAACAAGGTGTTCCATGGCGAGATGTCCACATTCATGACCGATTATAAATGTGAGCTCTTCTTTTGTTAATAGATGGGTAGCCAGATCACTTATCAACAAATATGGGGTATCAACTGTTCCTGAAGCATACGCATTTATTCCTGGCATTCTTGAGGATACGACAGCATGAGGAATTTTAATTCCCAAAGTTTTACAGCAATGATTTAGGATTTCACTTATTTCCGGGAAATTATTGTCGTCTATAACGATTCCACTACTTATCTCTATTCCATTAAGGTAGCTCACAAGCAAATCTGCAAGTTTGTTGATCGCATTTTGAACATGCGTCGCGTCTAAAGCCTTAATAATGGTTGAATCTATTTCATGTGCGAACTCAAGTCGTTTGCAATATAGACTTCCTTTGTTGTCCCGTTCCTCTTTAATAAATTCTGATAAAGAAGGATAAGTCCTATTATTATATCTAAAATTCATTTTATTAATATTTATTTCTTATGTTAATACTACTACATTTAAGAAAAGTGTAAAAAATAACATTCTACTTTCCTATCCCTATTTTAGCAAAACATCAAGCTACACAATAATTTAAAAATTTTATCTATAGTTTGAGATATAAGATTTTTAGTATCATTTACATCCATTTTATTAATTCACACCTATACGTTATTCACCATAGTCTTCAAGCAAATTGTAGATTTTTATCTAAATAACCTTCAACTTCATCACCTATTATATTGAACACAATCTCCTTGCCCAATATCCTTCAACATATCATTTATATTATTAGCAAGGAAATATTCACTCAGAGCTCTCAATATATTCAAAAAGTTAACAACAATATTGATATACAAAAATCCGACTACCATTCCCTTTAATTCGTCCATTACACCAATTATATCAAAAGAATTTCTTGAACTCCATTTACACTCAGCTTTCAGCTATACAATCAATTGCTATATGTGCAATTTGTCACTAGCAACAGGACCTGAAAACTCCACACAAATTTATTATATAATATTTTCATTTGCATTCCGAATTATGATAAATATCTCCTTATCAGATAAGAAATAACGAAGGATTCTTTTAGGGTCTCATCTCTGTAACTCTGAACTTCAATAAGCTCTTCAATAGCCGAACGCCCCTACCAACCATATCATCTGACAGAAGATAACGTTCTAAAACCTCCTTATTCAGAAGGTTCTCACTTATTACTCCTCCAATGACATTTGCGGTACGTCCTAATTCTTTTGGTATAACACCTTGATTAAAAAAGGCATGAAGACTCAATACATATTTTGTTTTATGCAAACGAAACAACATTCGTATAGCAATATCATTGGCAATGTAACCAATAAGCGCCCCTAATAAGGAAATCATTATATATGATATATCAATATTCATTTCTTAATTTATTTATTAATTAACGCCACTCAGAACCTACATTAAAAGTTTTCACTCTAATAACATTAAAAAAATAATAAGTTTGCTTCCATACAAAAATATTAAAAAAGGAATTAAATCACAACACTTACACAATTTTTTTTATTTAAAACCAGGAAAATATGATTTTATTTTTAAGTAACTCTTAATAGATAATATTAATACATAAAATATCAATATTTAAGATTTAAACAGAAAAAACAATATTTCCTGATAAAACAATCCTAATTTAAATTATATTTTTAATATACAGTGCATTTAACAACAATCCAGAGGGAAGAAATACAAATTCCATTCATCGTATTCAAAACACATCTTATGCGATAATTTTATCAGTTTACAAGCAAATCTATGCACACATCGCCAAAAATTTTCCACTTTTATATTCATCGGAACATATTCAGAAGATCCAAATATATTTTTAGAAATAACACAACAAATATACTCATAATATAGTAAATGACAAATTGACATACAAAATGTACTCCACCCCAGCTCTAATTTTTGCTTCATCATCATCAATCACAAAAAACCTCTTTACCTTCACCATCCAACAACATCCATTGATCGGAATCAGGCAATCTCACTTCAAACAAACCTGAAGACAACAAATTCACCTCTTCATAAATAGCAGGAATAACCACTTTGTTATCTGAGCTGCGGATGACACCGCAACAATTATAAATATCATATCTAAGATAACCGGAAAGCTGCAACTTCATGTCTCCTTCATCCGTATAACCGGACTGATATTCCATACGGCAAAAGTTATCAGCCAAAAACGGACGAATCACGGTACCATCATAATCGGATTGCCATTTATGACCGTCTTTACTTAGATAGACACCATGAGGGGCAAATTCGATGTAATCATATTTAATAGGAAAGAGGAACTGCAGACCGTCACCTAGCAGACCATACTGATCATTATCCTTCACAATACGGTACTTTTTCTCATGAGGAGCCCATATACAATCATATTTTGGAGCCACCACCCATTTTCCAGAATGATCTATAAGACCGCATGCACCCCGTTTGTCAGTCATCGTACAATAACCGTCACGGAAAAGATAGTCTATTGCCAGTCCGTCGCGATCAGCATAATCATATTGAAAAGGCAATACGACTTCATTCCGAACATTGATAAAACCTATCTTACCACCTTTCATCACGGCAGCCAGACCTTCTGAGAACACCCACGCACGTTCATATTGGGCTGGTATCACTTCCAAACCGGTATTGGCATTGGCAAAACCACGTTTGCCATCCTTACAAAAAACAACCAGGGAATCATTTTCTGCACAACAAGATACCCAACTCAAACCTTTAAGAGTATAACGGTCTGTATTAGCATTATAAAGACGATATTCATTACGATTAGGGAAATAATGCTCTTTTATCGCCCCCTTAAATTCATACGTTGTATAATGGTAGTTTTTCTCTTGCCAGATTTCATAACCCACTCCACAGCAAACAAACAAAGTACCCAAGCCTGCGAAAACGACACAAGTACGCCATAACATTTTCAAAATTTTCCTTATCATACTTTTATTCTTTTTATTGTCTTATTAGAAAGAGCATACCACATCACCTTTTCTATCACATATATTAAAAGTAAATCCACATCACGATCTTGCATTTTCCAGGCTTGACTCTCCCAATCTATACTTTCCTCGAGTTGTTTTACGTACGACTATGATCTAACAACAGACATTATGACCACTTTTCTGACAAGGATGTCAGATGTAAATGTAAAAAAGGTTTTCGTTATTTTAAAAACGTTCGGCCAGTATTTAAAGAAGATTTCGGATGTTTAAAATCAGGAGGAAGCATATTGTCAAAATGACATCCGGCACAGATTTTGTATTTTATATAGTGAACGCGGATCCGAAAGGTGAAGGGTTCAGAAACAGAAAGTTTAACTAAAAAATATAGGAGATTTACATTATGTCACCCATTAGAAAGTATAACAATCAGAATTGGTTACCTAGTATCTTTAACGATTTCTTTGATAACGATTGGATGGTAAGAGCCAATGCCACAGCACCCGCTATCAATGTCATAGAAAGCGAAAAAGAATATAAAGTAGAGGTTGCCGCTCCCGGAATGACCAAGGAAGACTTCAAAATACAATTAAGCGACAACAATGAATTGGTCATCAGTATGGAAAAGAAGAACGAAACCAAAGAAGGAGAGGAAAAGAAATACTTGCGTCGCGAGTTTTCTTACTCTAAATTCGAGCAAGCTCTTGTTTTACCTGATGATGTGGATGTCAGCAAGATCGGTGCCAACGTTCAAGACGGTGTATTGAACATCACATTACCGAAACTGGCTCCGGAAGACAAGGCCAAAATCAATAAAATGATTGAAATTCACTAATTCCCATCTTAATTTAGGGCATCCTTTAATAGGGATGCCCTTTTCATTTTTACGCTCATACTGAGCAAAACAAATATCATGTACCCATTATACCTCATTTTTGTTCAAAATGGCAAACAAATTTGAATAAAAGAAGAAAAAAACGTAACTTTACACGTTCAATTTGAGTTATTTCATCTTAGAAACCGAATCTTTTATGAGCGGTTTCTCTTACCTGAACAAAAAATGATAAGAATATTAGGAATTAGCCGCGCTCCACTTTTTTCACCCAACTCTGTTCTGCGCGATACGGCCATTTTGCAATCTGTAGCAAAATGTCTGTCTAAAAATCATAGTTGCGACGTACGACTCATAGATGAAAGATTTCTTATCCCCGCTGATTTAGAAAACATCGAAGGGATTTTTTCCATGGGACGCGCCAAAGAAACCCTGGAAATTCTGGCAGAGGCAGAAGCCAAGGGACTTTATATGCCAAACAGTGCTGCCAGCCTGTTAACTCTTAACAGACGAAAACTACACACTTTCTACAAAGCACTACACATTGAGGCACCAGAAGGGTATGATGAAACGAATCTGCCTCAAGATCTATCTACCCTTTCATACCCCTGCTGGCTTAAAAGAGACGACGGTTGTGCCCAACACGCAGACGATGTGCAATTCATTTCTATTCCCGAAGAATTATCAGAAGCTCTGGACCTGTTCAAAATGAGAGGTATCCAGCATTTCATTACAGAATCACATACAGAAGGGGACCTCCTGAAATTTTACGGTGTAGCTGACACAGAATTTTTCTTCGTTTACCCTTCGAGAGGAAGTAACGGATACAGTAAATTCGGTTTGGAACGTTTCAATGCTCCTTCCAGAAATTATAAATTCGACTTGCAGGCACTCAAACAACAAATGAATACATTAGCCAAAGCAACAGGCGTGTCTGTCTATGGAGGAGATGCTATCATCAAACCATCGGGGCAGTTTGTGCTCATTGATTTCAACGACTGGCCCAGTTTTTCTGTCTGCCGTAAAGAAGCAGCCTCTGCCATTGCACAGCTCATTTATAAACACATCTCTCAATAGTTTTTCATTTGTCATGAATAAAAAACAAAACAAATTACAATCCACTTTCAAGTCACAGGACACAGAAGAGTGGCTTGACATTCATTTTACCCGCCCTTTAGGTTTGATGTGGGCTAATTTCTTCAATAAGTTTAATGCACATCCTAATGTGATCACCATCCTGTCTATTATTTTGGGCGGAACGGCTGGCGTCATGTTCTATTTTCCGGATCTGACCCATACACTGATTGGTATTCTGTTACTCATTTGGGCAAACCTTTATGACAGTGCAGACGGACAATTAGCCCGCATGACAGGCAAAAAAACCTTATGGGGCCGAATTCTTGACGGATTCGCAGGGGATGTATGGTTTTTCTCCATATATGTGGCTATCTCACTTCGGCTTATGCCGGAATGGGGTGTATGGATCTGGTTGCTCTGTGCTTTCGACGGATTGATTTGCCACGTCAAACAGTGTCAGCTTGCTGATTATTACCGTAACATACACTTGTACTTTCTCAAAGGTAAGGACGGAAGCGAACTGGACAGTTATGAAAAAGTCAGAGCTGATTATCTTGCAACTCCCTGGAAAGGTAACCTCGCCTGGAAAATTTTCCTGTATTCCTATTGCAACTACACCCGTTCACAAGAACAGATGAGCCCGCAATTCCAGAAATTCAAAAAGGCCGTAAAAGAAAAATTCGGCGATAATATCCCCCAACAGCTTCGTGATGATTTCCGAGCCGGTAGTCTGCCTCTGATGAAGTACACCAACATACTGACCTTCAATACCCGCGCCATCGCGCTTTATGTGTCACTTCTTATTAAGATGCCGTGGCTCTATGTGGCCTTTGAAATCATTGTCCTTTCACTGATCTTTTTCTACATGCGCGCTTGCCATGAGAAATTAAGCAGAACACTTTATAACAAACTTGATGAATATGTCACAATTTGAAAATATAAAAGCCATCATATTTGACTACGGGGGTACATTGGATACAGGTGCGCGCCATTGGGCCAACGTGCTTTGGGAAGGATTCTGTCAGGCATCCGTTCCTGTCAGTGAAGCACAATTCCGTGAAGTTTATGTCTTTGCAGAAAGGGCTCTGGCCAAATCACCAATCATTTGTCCGGAAGACAATTTCCATACATTATTACTTAAAAAGGTCAATATCGAGACAGAAGAACTGGTACGTCAAAACTATTGGTCACCATCAGAAACAGAACGACAATCTGCAGTTAAAGCTATTGCTGACTATTGTAATAACTATGCCGTCAAGACTCTTGAAACAAGTCGTGAGGTGCTTAAAAAGCTAAAAAAACAATATAAACTGGTTCTGGTCTCTAACTTTTACGGTAATATTGAAACAATACTAAAGGATTTCAAACTGGAATATTTTGAAAGTGTAATTGAATCTGCCGTAGTCGGCGTCCGGAAACCAGATCCGGAGATTTACCGTATGGGTGTCCGGGCTACAGGTTTTCCTGCAGAAGAAACGGCCGTTGTCGGCGATTCTTACGGCAAGGATATCATACCGGCCAAAGCTGTTGGCTGCAAGGCAATCTGGATGAAAGGAGAAAGTTGGGCTCCGGAAAAAACAGATGAAACATTACCTGATGCAATCGTCGAAAATATAACGCAAGTGGCAGACCTGTTTGTCAGACAATAACGGTACATAAATATACATGATATCATGAAACAGAAAAAAGGCATTACCAAACTTGTTGACACCTCGTATATGGTGCCCTTTATCCTGATTACTTCCCTATTTTTCTTATGGGGCGGAGTACGTTCCATAATGGATGTTTTGAACAAACATTTCCAAATGACAATGGGAGTCAGTCATACTCATGCTGCATTAATGCAGACCGTTATCTACGGTGCCTATTTTCTGATGGCCTTACCTGGCGGACAGTTTATCCGACGCTTCGGAACCCGTAGCGGTATTGTATTCGGTCTGATGCTTTTCGGTATCGGCGCACTGATGTTTATCCCTACGGAATTTATTTCATCATTTTATTATATCCTGCTACCGCTTTTTATCATAGGTTGTGGTCTGGTCATACTTGAAATTGCTGCAAATCCCTATGTCACTCTGCTGGGAGATCCGGCCACTGCAGCCGGACGTCTGAACCGTGCCCAGTCATTTAACGGTCTGGGAAGTATTTGCGGTGCTCTCTTCGGCGGATTATTTTTCTTTGGCCGTGAAGGAGAAATTGCCCACATCGCCATTCCTTACAGTATTATCGGACTTGTCGTACTGGTAGTAGCCTTTTATTTTTCACACTTCCGACTACCGGACGTATTGATGGATGCCCGAACAGATACACCAAAACGCAAGAAGACCGGAAAGCCATTCACACACAGTCTGTTTATATTCGGGTTCCTGGCCTTACTCTGTTATGAAATTGCAGAAATATCCATTAATACTTTTTTTATAAACTACGTCAGTGACGACGGATTCATGACTCCCCTACAGGCCTCTATGGTCTTGTCATTTGGTGGATTGGGACTTTTTATGTGCGGCCGTTTTATCGGCAGCATACTCATGCGACGTTTTACAGCTGAACGTCTTCTTCACATTTGTGCTATCGGTACGGTTCTGACATCTGCCATTGTCATAGCCCATTTGGGCGTAGTCTCCATAGTAGCTTTGGTTACATGTTACGTATTTGAAAGCATTATGTTTCCTACCATTTTTGCACTGACACTCCGTACCGCCGGCACAGAATGGACCGAACGAGCCTCATCCATTCTGATGATGACCGTAATCGGTGGTTCTATAGGCCCGTTACTGACTGGCTACGTTGCAGACCATCTTTCCGTTCCAACAGCCTTTATCGTACCTTTTATGGCCTTTATCATAGTATGGCTGTTTGCATTCAGGATGGACTACGGACGTAAGCACACACGCACCATTCAAAGCACCGTCAGAACGTCACGCGAAGCATAAAACGGATACCCCACTTCTGTGTGTCAGGACGTATATAATTCATTCTATGTACATACTCGACATGCAGAAGTTTGAATATGTTATGAATTCCTGCAACCAGCTCCACATAAGGTACTTTCGGATCCATCACCCGGGAATTATAATAAAATGAACCGTCATTCCGGAAGTTGCCTGGGAAATAAAACAGCTCCTTGTCATTTGCATTCTCTGCCAGGAAAGGATTATTCTTGTCAGTCAATGTTCCCCACAACACATTACAACCTATATATTCACGCCATTTCAGACGTTTGATCAATGGTATACGGTTGAGAATCTTACCGTTCAAATCCCATGAGAAGATCATCAATCCGTAACGGTCATTCATAAATTCCATATTGTCAATCAGGTTGAAGGTATTATCCTCCATAATATAGGACAGGTTGGCTGGCGGCGTAATCAGAAGCGGGAATGGCACCTTGTTCCATTGCACGCCTCCTTTGATGAAGAAATCCATCTTTCCCCATGAACGTAACCAGAAACGTTTATAAACCGTCGCCTCCGTCAGATTATAATTATATTCACCACCGAGAACACCCTTGATTCCCACTGTATGCTGAAGACTGTATATAGGTGAATCCAAATTAGTAGAAAGACGACGTTGCTTAGTATTGATCCACGTCGCTCCAGGCTGATATTTCACACCGAAACCGACTTCCGCCGTCGTAATGTCCTTTTTATATAGTGAAGGATCTGTTGAAGGACCGCCTTTACCATCTAAAGACTGATAAAACAAAGCACCTGTAGGCTCATTGACCTCATGTTTCATCTGCATATTGATACGTAATCCATTCTCCCACTCTTTGTCATAAGTAAGATGATAACGCTGATAGTACTGCATGTGGTCAACTGTTGTCCATTTAAATGAAATAAAGACATTATCTTTATCTGTCGGAACAAAACGGTCACTGGGTGACATTACATCGTTAGCATAAGAAAATGTGAGGTTATTGACCGGAAATTCACGAGGCAGATAATCCTTCTTATTGAATGAATAAGTCAACTCGCCCATGCCTTTCCAACGGTGATCCTCAAAACCATAGGCCACATAACCTTTTCCAAACCAATGCGGATTAAGATTTGCCGTCGTTTGGGCACTGGCCCGCAAGCGCAAACCTTCCACAAAATTATGAGTAATCATCGTATTGACCGGACCAATATCCACCAGACTCGGCTTCTTGGGATCAGCAGTCGTTTCCACAAAATTCTCAATAAAGGCCTTTGCCACAAACAAAACAAAATTAAAGCCTTTAATCTGCTCCATCTTCTTGATGAAAACATCCAGTTTACTTTCCGACTTCGAGAGTTCCTCCGTACGATGCACCGCCCAAAAATCCTCATCACGCATCATGGCACTGGCTTCCACCTTACGGTCACCCTTGAATTTAAATGTCTTATCCGGAATTTCATCAAATTCGTAATGGCTATATGCCGTACTTCGCTCTACCTGAAACTTCTGTATGAACTTCACCAAAGCCAACTGTACAACCATCTTGTCACTGACCAAAACATGTTCACCCGTAGGCAACTGTTGAAAATCCTGCACAATATCCATTTCCTCTACAAAGTTTACATCCGAACGTTGAGGAATACCAAGTTCGGCACGACGGACCCTCCATGTTGAGTCTGCCATAATATACAGACTGCCGGAAAAACCAAAATCCTGTGGATTATTAGGCAAGAATTCAAGATGATAACATTTATCTTTATCTACCATAACCGTATCCACTATAAAATAACGGTAGAAGCGGATAGCAGAGGTTGTGGAAATCGGACTGATAAAAGGATACTGAAGCAAACGGACCTCATCTTCATAAATGTCTACATCCGTAAAACAATCCTTGATAATGCTCGTCATGATATCACCGGTATTGAATAACTCGCTGATACCATCAACACGTTCACCGGTAACGATGTCTTTCTCTGTCTTTGGATCTTTACGGTAAATATGACGGGTCACAGTCTCATTGACAGAAATAGGCAGAATGAGTTTGCCTGTAGCAGGATAAACCTCTACATGATCCTTGAGAAAAGGCATACGCTTGAACTTGTCATCCTGAAAGACTTTCTCCGTCACTTCATTCAACGCAAAAGTCAGCTTCTGATACTTGTCATAAGAAAAATAAGGCCGTTCTCTCAAATCGGTTTTCTTTTTCGCAGCAATCACTTTTTTCATCATTTCCACTGCCGGATTGTTTTTACGGCTATATCGTTGCCTTTTCTTCTGTATCAGGACTTCTTTGACCATTTTGGTATCCGGAACCAGCTTAATATTAAGATTACGCGGCTTGGTTATCTGAATCTTTTGTGTCTGGTAACCGACCATAGAAAATACAAGTGTACCTTCTTCAAACGGCAGACTGTAATTTCCATCCAGATCCGAAGGCGATCCATGTCCTTGTCGCCCTTCGTAATAAATGTTTACAGAAGGCAATGTTTCTCCGGTTTCAGCATCAGTCACACGTCCTGCCACATTCTGTGCGACAGAAACCTGCCACATCATCAGACTCATCAAACATAATACCCAAAAACGCAATGTCATATTTCTCATCTCCCCTGATTAAAAAAGCCTCACAACCTTATTCCCAAAGAACAAGGCAGCGAAGCTTTCATAGTATATCAAATTATCAATGTCTAAATACATTCTGTATCAGATAGCTTTCTGATATTGACGCACCAATTGTTGTATATCAGTTTCCGTCCGCGAAAAAGGTCCGGCAGCCTCCAATTTCAAGGTAGACATAGCAGCAGCAAACTGTCCGGCTTCCTCATAACCCGCTCCTTTCAAACGCTGATACAGATAGCCTGTAGAATAAGTATCGCCACAACCGGTCACATCCACGACCTTGCAAGGCGGATAAGCCATAATTTCATAAAAATGTCCTTCTGCATAAATCAGTGAACCATAACTGCCATTAGTAATACAGACCTCACGACATCCCCATTCTGCCAGTTGAAGTGCAGCATCATAAGCATTATGACAACCCGTAAGCACCTCCATTTCATATTCATTGACCTTCAGAATATCCACATAAGGTAACAGCTCACGTTTTTCTTTCCAATCTACTGCATATACTTTTTCATCGCGTACTTCTCTCAACAAGCCTTGCACATCGAGCGAAACCAATCCTTTCTGATGCAAATAGGGTATCACATCCGGTTCAAAATCATCTGCCAGCAAACTACCCAAATGATAAATCTGAGCATCTGCATCTTTTAAGTCATCTACCGTAAAAGGAGCTGCCTTGGCAAGTACACGTTGGGTTCTATGATTCTGGTCTTCACCGTATTTGTTTTCAAAGAAGACTGATCTTTCTGATTGAATATTCTTAACATCAACCGATTTTTGACGGAATTCTTCTATCACATGTAATTCCGTTTTTCCTACTGCCGTAACCAACTGATAACTGATTTTCCCCAAATGCAATAAACCTTCCGTAAAATAATAGGAGGTCCCACCCGGCATATATTTCTCCAGTTTCGGAGTAATAATCTTATCTAATGTAATATGTCCTATACAACAAATATCCTTCCTCATCTTTTTCCCTAATTATTTATCTTCAGCAGCCAAAAATTCTTCTGCCTTACGGATGTCATCTGCATGATCCACGTCCAAAATCTTTGAAAACGGACAAGCTTTCAATCTAAGACCATCTTCTACCAACCCACGCTGAAAGTTACGCATTCTGCTTTTTCCTTCTGCCATACAACGTTCCAAAGTTTCAAAAGCATTAGGACGCAAGCAATAAATCCCTCCGGATATATAACGGTCGTTTTCACACGAATCATGAAACCCTGTTATCCGTAACTGTCCGTCAGTAGCCACATACAAAGGCTTTTCATCATCAATAAAATCAGTTACAGCCATCAGCCCGTCTTCATCCGACTCCTGAAAAGCTTTAATATAATCAGCAAATTCTGCCTCCCGAAAAACAGTATCAACAGTTGTCAGACAGAATGGTGCATCTTTCAGATAAGCAGACAATTCATAAAAACTGTGCATAGAACTGGGAGTAGACTTGACAATCAATCTTAAACGGTCATACTTGCCTGTTGCCAGGCCTTCTCTCAGATGTTGTTCGGTCTGAGGATGTAATGTATTGACAATCACGACCACTTCTTCGGCACCGTTTTCCGTAAAAATCCGGATAAGCCGGTCAATCATCGGTTCACCATGTAAACGAACCAACGGCTTCGGTAACTCTATACCTTCCTGCGCCAGTCTCGACCCTTCTCCTGCTGCTATGATAGCATACTTCATATTTAATCATATTACTTTAACGTAGCAAAATTATAAAGTATTTCTCAAAAATATGACAAGAGGGGGTCAAAACCATGTCCGAAAACGACAAACCAACCAATTTACCGGACAAACCAACCAAGAAGAATGACTTTATTTTCCGGTTTCTCCTGCAAAGTAACCATTCCGTTTACGCCACTGATAATGCCACATTTTAAACAAGGGGCTCCAGATTACTTCCTCAGGATAATCAGTCAGGAAATGAAAATTCCGAGTAACCTTACGATTGAATTTGTGCCAATGCGTTTCATCCTTTTGCCGTTTTATACGCAAATCATACTGCCCGAAATTACCAGCCAGCATAATCTCTTCCAACAAACGGCGACCATAGAATTCAGATGGCTGTACAAGCAAATGCTCCTCATCAAGACCGAAGACTTCCTGTTCTACATACATCACTGCACGTGCGAAACGGTACATTCCCAATTGCTTCAATTGTCTGACAGCTGTCTGACGTTCATTTTCCGTACAAGGTTGTACCAATATAAAATAATAATCCAACAATTGCCGCAACCCTATTCCTTCATCAAATAAGTGCCTGTAAATATGAAGCAATACATATATACGATTCATTTCCAGTGTTGGCACTGCTACCGTACCTACAACTTCCGGCAATTTGATCTGATGGATAAGTTGCATGGGCAACCATTCTTTAAACATGCGTTGCAGTTTCCGGTTTCTTCTCCAACAGTTCATCCATGATGGTGTAAAATGAAGTTCCAGCTCCACATCTTTCAAAACAGGAAAATCAATATGATGATACACAACTTCCACTCCAGGACAGCGTTGGCGAACGTATTTGACCAGACGTCTTCTGTCGTCTGTCATCCATAAATCAATATCACCGGGCATACGATGTAACGGTTTAGGATACAAGGAAGCCAATCCCTGCCCTTTCAGCAGGATACATCCCATCTGTTCCTGACGAAACTTGTCAGCCACCATCACCACCAGCTTGTTTAAGCGACGATTCTGCATTTCAATTTTCTGAACCAGTCCTATCCATTTCAGGACCAAATCCATTGGTGGCTTTTCTGATACCGGCAAACAGGTCACACCATCCAACACGATTGCAGCCAAGGCTTGCTTCTGAGCCAATTCATATATGCGGTTCCAATCTTCAGCCTCCAATTCTACATGTCCGTCTTTACACGAACCAATAGCCAAACGAATCAATTTAAAGAAAGCCTCTTCTGCCGTGTTTTTCTGCATATTCATATTATAAAGATTCTTATTTTCCGTTTATCATTCCAAGAAAACAAAGATACGAAAAAAGTGGGAATTTCAGAGCATCAGTTATCATTTGTTATAATCCTCTCCTTTTTACACTCTATATTTTCTTTCTCCCATACTTATCAATATTCATTCCTTAAGGCACTATATTTCTGTATATTACATTCTTTTTAAGAATATAATAAAGTTATAACTTTTTTTTATACAAACCGTAAATAATACAAAAAGGTTCTCTGTTTCATTTAAGAATTGTACATTTGCATATCATTAATCTATAAACACAAATAAAATGAATATGAAGAAATCAAATGTGATGGCTGCTGCCTTTATGGGTATGACGTTGTTGGCAACAAGCTGTAAAAGTGGACAAAATGTTTTAGGAACCAATGCATTAAGCGGAGAATGGACCATTACTGAAGTAAACGGTCAAAAAGCTGTTGCTGAAAAAGAAGTCTTTATCGGATTGGATTTCAAGAAGAAAAACGTATATGGATGTGCCGGCTGCAACAGAATCATCGGCAGCTTTGAAATAGATTCCCTGAAACCAGGCAAACTGTCATTCGACAAACTAGGTACCACCCGGATGTTATGTCAGGATATGGAAACAGAAAACGCCGTTATGGGCGCTCTTAAGGAAGTAGCCGGTTATAAAGGTGACACTAATCTGATTTCACTTACTGACAAAAAAGGCAAAACTGTGATCACCATGGAAAAGCGCACTGCAAACACTATTGAATCCCTGGAAGGCGAATGGCTCATTTCTTCCGTAAAAGGAACAAAAGTAGAGGATTTAGGCAAAACTGAAAAAACACCATTTCTGGCATTCGACATCAAGGAAAAAATGGTTCATGGTACCGGAGGATGCAATATCATCAATGGAGGATTCACACAAAAAGACGGACAGAATGCTTCTTTGCAATTCTCACAAATGATTTCCACCATGATGGCAGGTCCGGGTATGGACGTTGAACGTAAGATCTTACCGGTTCTTAATGAAGTACGCAGTTTTGAAGTCAAGGATGCACAAACAGTAGCACTTCTTAGTGACAACGGTGAAGAAATCATCACACTAACCAAGAAATAAAATAATATCCAATATTGTATTAAGGCGGAAGCTGTAATCATATATTTGTTACAGTTTCCGCCTTTCTTCATTTATAAGATCAAATGCCCTTTACCCTGACGGACGATTTCAAATTCATCTTCCACACAGTTAACCACTGTTGAAGCCTCATCTCCCCCATATCCACCGTCTATCACCATACTGACTTTATCAGCAAATTTTTCATGAATCAGCTCAGGGTCGGTAGTATATTCAATCACTTCGTCCTCATCCCTGACAGACATGGTCAGAATAGGATTTCCCAATTCTTTCACTAATGTACGGATTATATTATTGTCGGGAACCCTGATACCCACCTCTTTCTTATTTTTATAGATTTTCGGCAACCGGTTGCTTGTTGGAAGTATAAATGTAAACGGCCCCGGCAAATTCTTCTTTAAAACCTTGAATGCCGCATTGCTGACTTGCGCATATTCACTGATATTTGAGAGGTCATAACAGATTATTGAAAGATTGCTTTTCTGTGGGTTGACGCCCTTAAGCTGACATATTTTCTCTACGGCTTTCACATTCAACGCATCACACCCTATGGCATATACGGTATCTGTCGGATAGATCACCAATCCACCGTCTTTCAGCAAACCTACAGCCTTCGATATCTCGCGAGGATTGGGATTTTCGGGATAAATTCTAATCAACATAACAATTATTTTTTTAAAACAGACTCACATACAAAGATATAACTAAATTCCAAAGTAACATGATCGGAAATTCTATTTTTTTAATAGGGATTTACCCTTATGGTCATACAAGCCTTACAGCCCCCTCCAATTAACACTATATCTGACAAAGCCCACATACTCTCTTTACTGTTTCAACAGATTAAAATCTTATATTCTGTCACTAATAAAGGTTTTTACCTCACATTTTATCATAAAAAAGTGTACAATAAACATTAAAATATATTTTTTTGTTATATTTGCAATATCTTTTATGAAACATCATCTAAACAACTTTATTATATGGCAAAAATTACAAAAGAAATGGCTTTGCTCTATCATTCACAGGGCAAACCCGGTAAGATCGAGGTAGTACCTACCAAGCCTTACACTACACAGACCGATTTGTCATTAGCCTACTCTCCTGGTGTAGCAGAACCGTGTCTGGAAATTGAAAAGAACCCTCAGGATGCTTACAAATATACCGCCAAAGGTAATCTGGTAGCTGTCATCTCCAACGGTACCGCCGTACTCGGTCTGGGTGATATCGGCGCCATGGCCGGAAAACCTGTAATGGAAGGAAAAGGTTTGCTGTTCAAAATCTATGCAGGTATTGATGTATTCGACATAGAGGTTAACGAAAAAGACCCAGAAAAATTCATTCAGGCTGTCAAAGCCATTGCCCCAACATTTGGTGGTATCAATCTGGAAGATATCAAGGCACCTGAATGTTTCGAAATAGAACGCAGACTTAAAGAAGAACTGGACATCCCCGTCATGCATGACGACCAGCATGGTACAGCCATTATTTCAAGCGCCGGATTACTTAATGCACTTGAAGTAGCCGGAAAGAAAATTGAAGATGTCAAGATCGTTGTAAACGGTGCCGGTGCATCTGCTGTTTCTTGTACCAAACTCTATGTGTCTTTAGGAGCACGTTTGGAGAATATTGTCATGCTCGACAGTAAAGGCGTCATCTCTAAAGACCGGACAGATCTGAACGAACAGAAGCGTTTCTTTGCAACAGACCGTACAGATATCCATACACTCGCCGAAGCTATCAAAGGCGCAGATGTGTTCCTCGGTCTTTCAAGAGGCAACGTATTGACTCAAGACATGGTACGCAGTATGGCTCCATCACCCATTGTCTTTGCTTTGGCTAATCCTGTACCTGAAATTTCTTACGAAGATGCCATGGCATCACGTCCGGACGTATTGATGGCGACAGGCCGTTCTGACTATCCCAACCAAATCAACAATGTGATCGGCTTCCCTTATATTTTCCGCGGTGCATTGGATACAAACGCCACTGCCATCAACGAAGAAATGAAATTGGCTGCCGTCCGCGCTATTGCCGGATTGGCCAAACAGCCTGTTCCTGACGTTGTAAACGAGGCTTACCATGTCAACAACCTGACATTCGGTCCCTCTTACTTCATCCCCAAACCAGTTGATCCACGTCTGATCACAGAAGTTTCAATGGCAGTTGCCAAAGCTGCAATCGAATCCGGTGTTGCCCGTAAAAACATAGAAGACTGGGATGCTTACCGCCAGCACCTGAAAGAACTCATGGGATATGAATCTCAACTTACCCGTCAGCTGATGGATACAGCCCGTCGTAACCCGCAACGTGTGGTCTTTGCAGAAGGTATTCATCCCAATATGCTTAAAGCCGCAGTTGAAGCCAAGGCTGAAGGTATCTGCCATCCTATTTTGTTAGGCAATGACGAACGTATCGAAAAATTGGCTAAAGAACTTGATCTTAGTCTGGAAGGTATAGAAATCATTAATCTGCGTCACGACCGCGAAGCAGAACGTCGCGAACGTTATGCCAAGATTTTGGCTGAAAAGAAAGCTCGCGAAGGATATACCTTTGAGGAAGCCAACGACAAGATGTTCGAACGCAACTATTTCGGTATGATGATGGTAGAAACCGGAGAAGCTGATGCTTTCATCACCGGTGTATATACCAAATATTCCAATACCATAAAGGTAGCAAAAGAAGTGATCGGTATCCGACCGGAATACAACCACTTCGGTACCATGCATATTCTCAACTCCAAGAAAGGAACTTACTTCCTGGCAGATACACTGATCAACCGCCATCCGGATACAGACACCCTGATTGATCTGGCCCGTCTGTCCGAACAGACTGTGCGTTTCTTCAATCATGAACCAGTCATGGCCATGCTATCATATTCTAACTTCGGATCAGACACAACCGGCAGCCCGGCCAATGTTCATAAGGCTGTAGAATATATGCAAGCCAATTATCCTGATCTGGCCATTGACGGTGAAATGCAGGTTAATTTTGCCATCAACGACAAGTTGCGCGACAAGAAATACCCCTTCACACGTCTTTTCGGTAAGGAAGTCAATACATTGGTATTCCCTAACCTGAGTTCTGCCAATGCCGGTTATCAGCTCTTACAGGCTATGAACGGTGATGACATGGAACTTATCGGCCCGATACAAATGGGACTGAACAAGCCTATCCACTTCACCGACTTCGAAAGTTCCGTACGTGATATTGTAAATATTACAGCAGTAGCCGTTATTGATGCCATTGTCATGAAGAAGAAGAACCAATAATAATCTTCATACATTAATAATCGAGGGTATATCTTTTTCAGATATACCCTCAATTTATATGAGTTTTAAAGAGAGATTTCTAAAACCGCTATCAAAATCACTTCTTTTTCTTTCAACTATTTCATACAAACAGTAAGTTCTACCATTTCTGGTGTAAACTCCACTCCTTGCAACTCAGCATATTCAAACACCTTATCCAACTGATGAAAAGCGCCAAGATGAATAATCACCTGATCTTCCGATAAGGTCAGATATTGCTCTTTGTCGGCAGGCCATTTTATCAATCCTAACAGTTTGGACAACAAGTTTGAAACTGTTCTTAATCTTAAATTTTTTCCGTCGAATCCTATTACCGCCAAATTCACTCCTACAGATTTCATTCCGATCAACGGTAATCTGATTTCTTTTGAAACCTTGACTGTATTCTGACTCACATAAGCCAGGTCTATTTTCTGACCGGATCTGTTCTTAACCAGATCCGACAATTCCTGATAACCGACTGATATTCTCATTTCAAATACTTTTTAAGTCTTTAATGTTAAAGAGTATGCATTAACAGTACAATCTATCAGCAAATACACTCGAACATGTCAATTGAGCATCAGTTCCTCAATATAAGAGGAACTAAAATTCCGCTGTCAATCCTATCGTCGGTAACAGGCTGCCACTGACCTGCTCTATCCGTTTCATTTCATAACGCTGCTCTGCGACAGGTGCTTCCGGATTTATGATTTTCCCCGTACTCATAAACACATCTTGTTGACGCAATTGACTTACTGTCACATTCTGCAAATCCAAATACAATCCTAAACGCCATTTTTTGAAGAAGAAAGCCTTATCAACACGCAGATCCAACTGAGCATAAGCCGGCAGACGTTTGGAGTTATACTGACTGTAATCATAGGCAGACTGACCTTTAGCATCCCAATATTGTACATAGGATGACAATTCCTCATCATAAGGCGTATAAGGAGAGCCACCAATACAGCTCAATCGGGCTCCGATACTCCACTGATGCGGAAAATCATAAGTCCCGCTCATATTCAGAATAATCCGGTTATCCCATGATGAAGGAATATAAGCAGAATGGTGGTCTGCACGATATTCACTACGATACCAGGTCAACGATCCTGTCACATTCAATTTATCAGGAATATTCCATTTCAATAACGTCTCTATTCCATAGGCACGCCCCTGAGCTGTAGAAACAAGCAATTCATTGCCTACAACGCCATAATCAGTTCCCTTGCAAGTTAAAGGAATTCCATCTGACAACGAAAGCGGTACATGCTGATATGCCTTATAAAAGCCTTCTGCAGACAAAGCCACACGCTCATTTACACGCCATTCTGTTCCCAACGCAGTCTGGCTCACGCTCATATACCGCAAATCTTTATTTACCAGCGTCCCCATCTCGTTTTTATAACCCAATGCCGTATACGGTGGCAGCTGATGATACCATCCGGAAGAAACCGCTACCGACCAATGCGGTGTAAACATATAGCGCAATGAAGCACGAGGTGAAATCTGTTCCCAAGCTTTCATCATTCTGGAAGAATAATTGTTGCCGTCCACTCGTGCACCTGCTGACAACATCAATTTCTCTTCCATCCCCGTATATGCAGCCGTGAAAGAAGCTCCATAACCCACCATGCCTAAATGAGTCTGATATTTAGTCCAATCAGCATTTGGCTGAAGCCGACGTTCATTATCTGTATAATCCATATAATTAAGCTCTGCACTTTCACGCAAGACCCAGTTGCCGGACAATGCCGTCCGGTTTTCTACACGAAAAGTAGTCTTCTGTTCAACAGAACGTAAACGCAACATTAAATTATCCTCTACGGACTCGTCATTATTACGATATTTCAAATTTCTGTTGTTTAAATAATTATGGCTCAGTACATAAGTCTGAGTATGCTTACCAGCATAATGACGATAAGTAGCCCCCACCGTAAAAGTTTCCTGTTCTATCTTGGGCAAATAGCTCAAAATATAATCAGCTCCCTCATCCTCTCCTGCCAGATCCGTATTCAGTTCCATTCTGTCTACTCCAGCCAAAGCCATTACGGTCAATTCATCATAAGATGAAAAACGTGTTGTCACCTTCATCTGCCCGTCAATATAGTTCGGCAAGAAGGGCAAGCCGAGCATTTTAAACAAAAGCTGTAAATAAGACTGACGGATTGAGAAAAGATAAGTCGTCCGCTCTCCTATATGTCCGTTTCCGCTCAAAGCGGCTTCTGAAGCACCTAAGGTCACCTTAAAAGACTGACCGTCAGACAAGCCGTCACGCAGACGAAAATCGAGTACAGAGCTCATGGCTCCTGCACGTTCTGCAGGAAAGGCACCTGTATAGAACTTGATTTCCCTGACCAGATCGGCATTGACAATACTGACCGGCCCCCCTGTTGCTCCCTGCGTAGCAAAATGATTAATATTGGGAATTTCAATTCCATCCATATAAAAACGATTCTCTGACGGCCCTCCACCACGAACAATCAGATCATTACGGTAACCGACTGGAGAAAACGCCACACCCGGATACCCACGGACAATACGGGAAATGTCCCTATTGGCACCCGGACTTTTCTCTATTTCTCGTAATCCTATCACCTGTACACTTACCGGACTCTCAGCGGTTTTTCCGTATGAAACAGGACGAACCGTCACCGTATTTAGATATTTGGTTTCTTCATCCATCTCCACATTGACCTCAGGAATCGTAGCCGAAACCATATAATCCGGTGTCTGCATGATTTTATAGCCCACAGCTTTTACCTGAAAGGAATAAATACCTGGACGCACCCCTTGCAACAGAAATACACCAGCCGTATCGGTTACAGCCTTCAATGTATCTGCAGAAACCGGCGATACGACTGCACCAGGAATTGGTTCACGACTTAAACGGTCAATAATTTTTCCACGTACGGTAAATGCTCTTTGGGCAACAGCCTCCAAAGAAAGACACAGCAGAAGCCCCCAAAGACATAAAAATCTTTTCATAAAGTCTTGTTTCCTATTGTCATTCAATGGGTAAATATACAAAAAATAAAAGGCGAACGTATTTTTATTGGCATTTCAGGTCATTTGCCGCCATTAATATATCTGCCCAATAAACAAACCACACCTGCTCCCAATAACACACCCACCGTATTGGCCCCAAAATCCAGCCAGTCTCCCGTACGATTTACAGTACAATACGCCTGAACCAGTTCTACCAGTCCACCCATCATGACAGGCAACAATAACATGATACTCCAGCGAACAAACGTAAACGGTCGCTTATGGGTCCGGAATGTCTCTATCCAAAAACAGGCAGTCAAAGTACCATACATCAGCAAATGAGTCCATTTGTCAATAAACTTAATTTCATTCAGCTTCGTTTCCGGTGGAGTAAACAGCGACAGGAACCATATCACAAGAATTAAAACCAAAGTTACAGGGTACTTTTTTAAATAATCTGTTATTAAAAAGCGCATATCATTTACATTTTTCTGCAAAAATAATTCTTTTTTTGTACATTTGCGGCGACTAATTTTAATTTTATACATTTTTCTATGTCTCATAATAACAGAGCAAATTTCGGAAGCAAGATCGGTATCATTTTAGCATCAGCAGGTTCTGCGGTAGGCTTGGGCAATATATGGCGTTTTCCATGTCAGGTCGGTGAAAATGGCGGAGCAGCCTTTATTCTGGTTTATATTCTCTGCATACTGTTTTTGGGTATACCGGTCATGGTATCAGAGTTTCTTATTGGCAGACGTTCACGTGCCAATACTGCCGGTGCATACCAGATCCTGGCTCCTGGAACGCCATGGAAATGGGTCGGCATCATGGGAGTTGTGTCTTCTTTCCTGATTTTGAGCTATTATGCCGTAGTGGCTGGTTGGACTCTGGAATATACGATAGCCTCAGCCTGTGGAGTCTTTAATGAGAAAAATGACTTCACGCTATTTTTTGATTCTTTTGTCAGCCATCCTTGGAAACCAGTAGTCTATATGGCCGCATTCATACTGATGACCCATTTTGTTATCGTACGTGGCGTAAAAGACGGCATTGAAAAATTCTCCAAAGTCATGATGCCACTCCTTCTACTGATTATCTGCGTATTGGTAGTGTGCTCTTTTTCCATGCCGGGTTCTTCTGAAGGTCTTCGTTTCCTGCTCAAACCCGATTTCAGCAAAGTCACGTCAAAAGTGGTACTTGATGCCATGGGACAGGCTTTCTTTTCCATGAGTATAGGCATGGGATGTTTGTGTACCTATGCGTCTTATTTTACCAAAGATGCCAACCTTTTCAAAACGGCCGGCAGTGTAGCCATTATCGATACCATAGTAGCTGTTATGGCCGGATTTATCATTTTCCCTGCCGTATTTTCCGTACCGGGTCTTTCCGCCAATGCCGGTCCCGGACTGGTTTTTGTCACATTGCCCAATGTATTCCAGATGGCATTCCACAGCGTTCCATGGCTTGGTTATTTATTTGCACTCATGTTTTATATCCTTCTGGTTCTGGCAGCCCTAACCTCTACCATATCATTACATGAGGTATCCACTGCATTCCTGCACGAACAATTCAAATTCAGCCGCAGGAAAGCCGCCAATTGCATGACAGCCATTTGTATCTTCCTGGGTATTTTCTGTGCATTGTCTTTCGGTGTACTGAAGGATTGGACCCTGATGGGCATGACCATTTTCGACTGGTTCGATTTTGTTACGGCCAAATTCATATTACCGCTAGCCGGTATGTTCATAGCCATCTTTACGGGATGGTATCTCGACAAAAGAATTGTCGAAGAGGAACTGACCAATAACGGAAAACTCCGTATCCCATTTTTCAGGATCTATATATTCCTGTTGAAATTTGTCGCCCCTATAGGCATTGGTTCCATATTTATCAATGAACTTATCAAATAAATGGCTTGGGAGGACTGGAAAAATCTGTTTTACTTTTCGAAGGCAGACCGCAGAGTCCTCCTTCTGCTTTGTGGGGTACTGGCAGGTATTGCCATAAGCACTTTATTTCACCATTTCAATCAAACAGACCAATCCTCCGTACAGCCAGACAGCATCAGCCTATCTTCATACGAAGCATTTATCAAACAGATTGAATCGGTTGAACAGTCGAAAGAAAACGCTCCAAAATATCCTGATCACCACACTACAGATACGGAAACCTTACCGCAACCCGAAACTTTTTATTTTGATCCCAACACTGCAGATTCCATTACCTTAAAACGGTTAGGACTCTCACCGTGGCAAATCCGCAACATCTATAAATATCGGGCACGTGGAGGACGCTACCATCGGGTAGAAGATTTCGCGCGACTTTACGGATTAACCAAGGGAGATTATGACAGACTCCGCCCTTACATCCGCATTGCGGAAAAATACAAGTTAATGAGTGATCTGACATCTTCATCATCCGAAGAGCCGGAAAAAAGCACAAAAACGACATTCACCTATACGGAAAAATACCCGGAAGGAACACAAATCGATCTCAATACAGCTGATACGGTGAATCTGAAGAAAATACCCGGTATAGGATCATATTATGCCCGTCAAATCATAAGATACAGGGAAAAACTGGGTGGATTCTCTTCCCTCCAACAGCTTCAGGAAATAGAAGGCCTGCCAGAAGATATCGAAAGATGGTTTGTGATTTCCAATCCGACATTACGAAAAATAAAAATCAATCGTCTTACTACAGACCAGTTACGAAAACATCCTTACCTTAATTTCTATCAAAGCAAGATCATCACAGAACACCGAAGAAAATACGGCCCGATCAAAGACATCAAATCACTCAGTCTTTATGAAGAATTCACGGCCAAAGATCTGGAACGGCTTTCTCCCTATCTGTCCTATGAGGAGTGAACCATCTCTCAACTCAATATTTAGAGGCTTCAGAATATCCTTTGCCATCAGAAAATAAATAGGACCAGAAGTACCTTCGCCACCCCGCATTTCTCATCCCCTAAACTAAAGATTTAGAGGATGAGAAATGCGATTTTTTATAAAATCACGGATGTTTAATATTTATTAACTTGAAAAATTAGTTTATAAACTATAAAATCTCGTTATTTGCCAAAAACAATTACAATATTATGAAAAGATTGACTGCTAAAGAAGAAGAAATCATGGGTTTCTTCTGGAAAGAAGGTCCTATGTTTGTGAAGCAACTGCTTCCGTTCTATTCAGACCCCAAACCACATTTCAATACTCTGTCTACGATTGTACGCGGACTGGAAGAGAAAGGTTTTCTGGCTCATAAAACATACGGAAACACATACGAGTATTATCCGTTGATATCAGAAGGGGATTTCAAAAAAGGGACACTTCGTGCTGTAATTGACAAATATTTCAATAAATCAGTGCTCGGTGCTGTTTCTACTTTGGTGGAGGAAGAAGAAATTTCAATTGACGAATTGAAAGATCTGATTGATCAAGTGAAAAAAGGAAAATCATCTATCTAAAAAACTGCCGGCTAAAGGCTCTACTCTCTTGCCGGCAGCAAATGCATCTCTATAAATAAAAAACGTATTACGATGATGCAGAGGACAAAGGTACAAATAGATTTTCTGGCAGCATAAGGATTGTTGTTAAAAATCTCAGAAATCCGATGACTTTCATGTGTTCTCTGTTTTTCACGCTCTAAAATCTGACTTATGGAAACATTCTTTGTCTATCTGGTCAAATCATCGGTTTGTATTCTGTTTTACGAATTGTTCTACCGATTGTTTTTACGGGGAGAGACCTTTCACCGTTTGAACCGGATCGTGTTATTGGTATCGCTGATATTGTCTTTATTGCTTCCGCTGTTCGATGTATCGGAATGGTTTGCGACTGCAGGCCAGAATAGAGCTCTTCCTTTAACAGAACTGACAGTATCACTGCAAGAACTGGTTGTTGAACAGAAAACTGCGGCACTATCAGATCATAACGGTATGACTGTGAGTGTAGTGCTTTTCGGAATCTATTTGACAGGTGTTGTGCTGTTGCTTCTAAAGAATTTATTTGTTTTTGTTTATTTAAACCGGTTATTGAAACGATGCCGTCGGGAACAGACTGCTGACGGACAAGTATATTACCGATATCCGGATCAGATCGGCCCGTTCAGCTGGTTGGGGCGTGTAGTGCTTTCTTCGGCAGACGACGGGGCTTTGACAAGTTGTATTCTGGCTCACGAAAGAGCGCATGTCCAATTAGGGCATTCCTTGGATTTAGTGCTCGTTGAATTGTTCCTTTGCTTCCAATGGTTCAATCCGGCAGCATGGTGGTTGAAGAAAGATCTGCGATTGGTTCATGAGTATGAGGCCGACCGGTATGTACTTTCTTCCGGCTTTGACGCATGCACTTATCAGTTATTGTTAATCAGAAAATCTGTCGGGCCAAAGCTCTACAATATGGTCCACAGCTTCAATAATTATTCACTTAAAAAACGTATTACGATGATGATGAAACGTAAATCAAAATTCTGGACGCAGGCTAAATGTCTGTATGTCCTGCCGCTTGGCGGATTCGTATTGTCTTTGTTTGCTTGCACAGACGGGAAAAAACCGTCCGTACAGGAGACTCAGCCGGTGGAAACCCAGTCGGCAGAGGCTCAATCACCAAAGCCCCAAGAAGTGGCCGTCAAGGAGCAGCCCCGTGACACCGTAGCTTCTTTCCAAGAAGAGAAGCAGCAGCGTGTTGCCACTACAACACCTGTTAAAGAACCGGTGAAGAAACCTTCAGGAAAGGATGCTCATGAGAACCTTGAGGATCAGGATCCGTCTTTCCCGGGAGGTGATCTTGCATGCATGGAATGGCTGAGAGACAACATCAAATATCCGGCTGAAGCCATTGAAAAGGGAATAGAAGGAAGAGTCATTGTTACATTCGTCGTGACAAAAGACGGAAAGATCACTAATGCGGAAGTTGTTCGTTCTTCAGATCCGTTGCTTAATGAGGAAGCTTTGCGTGTGCTCCGTTTTATGCCCGATTGGATACCGGCGAAGCGCAACGGGCAGAATGTTGATCTGCAATATACTTTACCGCTAACATTCAGATTGCAGTAAACAATCTGTCAGTCGGCAACCGACCTAAGAGAAACTGCCCGTTCATTTAAATTAATGTGAATCCGATATAACCGGAGAGATGATTCCAACTTTCTAACTTTACATCGAACTCACGTTAACCCGTAAAAAACTACCGTACTGCTGTTGAAAGAATCTTCAGCAATACGGTAGTTTTTTAGAAGCTTTATTTAAGAAGTAGATTTCTCAATCTCAGTTACTGCCAAAAGCCTGCATCTTTGGAACTATAGGAACAAAACGAGCTGTTTCATCGTGTGCTTTCAGAACAGTATCATCTATCCATGCCACACACAAATCATACAATCCGAATTTTAATTCATTCTGTCTCTTTTTTCATCAGGTTACAATGACAACGAATCCATATTAATTGTATTTTTGCAGAAAATTCAGATTACAGGTATTAGTTATGGTTAAACAATGTACTATTTTGTTTGGCTGTCTGGCTCTCGGTGATTTTCTGGTCTGGATCACAGGAGTAAAACTACCAGGCAGCATTATTGGCATGCTGTTGCTGACTGCATTCCTCCAAATGGGATGGGTCAAACTACGGTGGATCAAGGGTATTTCAGACTTTCTCGTAAGTAATATGGGGTTCTTTTTCGTTCCGCCAGGCGTAGCGCTCATGCTTTATTTTGATATCATTGCAGCAGAATTCTGGCCCATTGTCATTGCAACCGTGGTCAGCACTGTCTTGGTTTTAATTGTCACAGGTCATGTACATCAATGGGTAAGAAGACATGGAATATCTAGAAAGTAACTTTTTCTTAATTGCCCTGACGTTTGGTGTTTATTTTCTGGCCAAGCGTTTGCAGGCACGCACGGGATGGGTTTTTCTGAATCCTATACTCGTAGCCATAATCTGCCTGATCGGTTTTCTGAAAATCACAGGCATATCATACGAAACATACGCCCAAAGCGCATCCATCATCGATTTTTGGCTCAAACCAGCCATAGTCGCATTAGGTGTCCCGCTCTATCTCCAACTTAAAAGTATCAAACGACAACTGCTGCCAGTCCTTATTTCACAGCTTACCGGTTGTTTTGCCGGTATCGTTTCTGTCGTTTTGACTGCCAAATGGCTGGGAGCCTCGGATGAAGTCATTATTTCACTGGCTCCCAAATCCGTCACCACACCTATAGCAATGGAGGTTTCAGGATCCTTGCAGGGCATTCCTTCACTGACAGCAGCCATTGTAGTTATTGTCGGACTTTTCGGAGCTGTCTGCGGATTCAAGATCCTTCAAGTAGGACGGGTCAAGAGTCCGATCGCCCAAAGCATCAGCATGGGAACGGCTTCACATGCGGTAGGTACTTCCAGAGCAATGGAATATGGCAGAACTTATGGTGCGTATGCCAGCCTTGGACTTATCCTCAACGGATTGCTGACAGCTTTATTCACTCCATTAATACTTAGTATCATGGGTATTATCTGACAGACTATCTGGAAAAAGACAATTAGTTTCTATTGTCTTTTTCCAGATTATCATAAAATACTTTCCATAAACCATATACTGAAAAGGCATCAAAAACCAACTGTTTTTATTTACAATTTAATCTGACTATAATGACCTGACTCTGTCAGATTGAATGATCTTTCCTGTCTTCTCTCTATTTACCATACTTTCTTGAAAAAGTCCTTCACTCCTTCACACCTTTTTATCTATGCGGGCTAGAGGATGACATAGCCCCTTCACCACTCCTTCACCTCATCCTTCACCTGTTTCATTTAAAACATCTGACATCTAAATTCAAAAAATCAAATATCACAACATTTTAAAAAAAGTAAAGCTTACTTTTGAAAAAGTAAAGCTTACTTTTTTGAAAGTAAGCCAGACTTTTTCCTAATTATGCCGACATGTAGTAATCAATTTTTCATTTTTATCAACAAATAGGGAGTCCAAGATATTCATAGGCATATATAAGATATGAAGTATAAATATTCATCTATAATGTACTGATTTATAAATATATACAACGACAAATGAAGAGGTGAAGTACTTTTGTGAACTTTCTTCCTGGGAGGAACTCCAATTCCGTTGCTTGCTATATTCTACTCACTGGAATTTAATGATTATTTCCTCCTTTTAAAAAACCATCTTTATAAAAAACATAGGGACCCCAAATCGTTAAGAGATATAATGAAAGCACCATTTTTACCCCCTTTCAGACATTCCATTATTCTCTAGACCCCAATTACCCTATATATAAAGCCCCTTTTATCGGAAAATTCAGAACCTGCATTTTTATAAATCAAATTATCTTAGTACTTTTGTTACCTAAGTATAATCATTCTAACAAATATATGAAAAACAAAATTCTACTTCTTTTCTCTTTAGCCATAGTCGGAGGTCAGATGACTACAATGGCACAGACATCCAGTTCTAGCGGAACTTTGGAAGCACTACCGAAAACAGACCGGATCGTTCCATTCAACATCCAGGATGAAGGTGTCAGCCTGCCCATCACCTGGGGACTGGATACAGCATGGCCCAGCGAAGAAAATATCCGACGCGGAGTTGCTTATGTAGGCCCTGAACGTATTGACGTAGTACGCGTATCCTTCCAGCCGACCTACCCTATTACAGATGAAGGCGAGCTCACACAGTATCAAAAAGACTCCATTGACCTGCGCCTTAAACTAGTGGACCTGACTGGAGCTGACACCAAACTGGCAATAAACTGTGACCATCCACACGTTGACGACTGGTACGTCGGAAACCCAGAAAGATGGGCTCAACTCATAGAACTCACCACTAAGCGTTACCAGGCCGCAGGCAGAGAAGTTGTCTCTATTGCACCATTCAACGAACCAGACTTTGGTTGGGGGCAAGGTAATATCTTTGATTTCTATAACATAGCCAAGCTTTTACAGGAAAATCCATTTTTCGACCAGATAAGGATCTGTGGCGGAAATACCTTGAATTGCGACAGGGCCTTGGAATGGTATAACTTCCTGAAAGACTATCTGGATGAAGGAAATACCCATCAATTGGCCGGAACGTTTGACAACTATGCCAGCTTCTTTGAAACAGTCCGAAACAACGGACACTATGCTACTGCCGATGAATTGCATAACGTGATGGAAGCTATGGTTGGAGTGGAATACGGCATGCAGACAGGTATCTGGTGGGGAACAACCGAACATGCCCGTGCAGAATTCGTCAAAGCCAGTGACGGTACACGACTGGCTTACACTGAGCACCGTCCCAACTGGACTGCAGCCGCTGTCTATCGTAATCCGGAAGGAGAAATCAAGGGATTTGTAGGATCATCCGAACGTCAGGCCGCTGCCACGACTTACCGGTTCATTTCGGAATCAGAAGATGTATTCTTTAACGGTTACGGTCCACAACGTGAATTTATCGTTGATATGCCAGGCGGAACCGGCTATCAGGAAGGCCAAACCAATGCAGAATGCGTAGTGGACATTACCTCCGGAGAGGACGTACCGGACCCAATCAACGGTGAATACGTACTTTTGAACAAAAGTACCAATAAAGTCATGGAAATTGACGGTAACTCCAATTTCGGTGCCGGTTCAAACATCAAAGTCAACAACTATACTTTCACTAAAAAATACCAAAAATGGAATATCAAACCGGTTGCCAATACGGTAGGAGGAGACTTCAGCTACTACAGCATTACGTCCTCACTCAACCAATTGTCACCGGATATCCTCAACTGGTCTTTGGAAGAAGGTGGAAACATTATTGCTTATACCCATGCGGGCGGTAACAACCAACAATGGTTCCTGGAATATGCAGGAGATGGTTGGTATTATATCCGCAGCCGTCACAGTGCCTTATGTCTTGAAAGCGCTGCAGGCAATGTCCAGCAGGGTGTAAAAGACGGAAAAGACAACCAGCTCTGGCGCTTCCTGAAGAGTGATATAAAGAGAATACGTATCAAAGACCTGGATGCTCCGAAAAACCTGACAGCAGAAGAAAGAGCCGCATCTATTCAGCTGAAATGGGATGGCCAGTCTGATGCAACCAGCTATACCATATTGCGCAGCGAACAATCCGGAGGTCCATATAAAGTTATCGGACGATATGTCACCGATACGACATTCATTGACAACAAAGCCATGGCCGGAACTACATATTATTATGTAATCCGTTCACTTGACGATGTTCAGAACAGATCTGAAAATTCAACTGAAATTAAAGCAACAGTCACCGGAACAAACGATATGGTATTGCATTATTCTTTTGAAGGCAATCTATCAGACCAAAGTATCAATGCAATGAATGGAGCATCTTACCAGACACCGTCTTGGACTGAAGACAGACAAAACGGCCAAGCTATTGCATTCAACGAAGATAACTTTATGCAATTACCGACAACTTGTGCCAACCACAAACAACTGACCATAGCCACATGGATGTACTGGAACGGTGGAACAGAATGGCAAAGGATCTTTGACTTCGGATGCGGAGAAGACCGCTATATGTTCCTTACTCCCAAGACAGACAAACGTACTCTGAGATTTGCCATCAAGAATAAGGGTGAAGAAGAATACATCGAAACGACTTCTAATTCTACACTTTTACGCAAATGGGTACATTTGGCCGTCACCATCGGTGAAGATAAAGTGACCATGTATGTCAACGGCGAAGAAGTTGCCTCATCCTCATCCATCAGTATTCGTCCGACAGACTTCATGCCCTTCCTGAATTATATAGGAAGAAGCCAGTTCGATACAGATCCTTTATTTGACGGCAACATAGATGATTTCTTCATCTATAACTATGCTCTTTCAGCAGAAGAGATTAAAGCTTTATATAATGGAGAAACAGTAGATATCCAACAGGCTCATACTGCAAAAGAAACATTTACCATCAACACTCTACCTGCTGATAAGAATCTGACAATCAACTGGAACCTGCAGGACAAACAAGGCAACGCTTCCATTTACAGCATACAAGGTACATGTATACAAAACAGCGCACTGGACTATGGCCAAAACACCTTTAATGTAGCTTCCTGGCCTGAAGGCCTTTATATCTTAAAATTAAGATATGAAAATAAAGAAGAAGCTGTTAAATTCATGATCAAACATTAAAAGATAACAATCTGCACCGTCAGAAAACTTAAAGAGGCTGCATCCCGACAACGGGATACAGCCTCTTTAACTATTAATCTCAACTAGTATTTTATAACCTTACAAACCTTTGTAGCATCTTCAAAGGTAGCATACACCACATATACTCCAGGGCTCCATGAGGACGTATTAATACGTCCTCCATGATCCTGTTTACAAACCACATTTCCATTTCCTCCGAAGACCGTCAGATCCTTGACTGGACTCAGTGCACTGATTTCAAGAAAATCAGAAAACGGATTGGGCTGTACATCCAAAGACTGTACGCTATTCTCCTTTACAGATACAGATCCACCCGGAACAACATTAAAATGATAGGTTCCTGATACGAGTTCCATTACTGCACATCCGTCTTTCACCCCTTTATAAGTGATACCTTCTGCTTCATCAAGCGCTTTACCACCTTCGGTTACTTCGTCTGTTTCATCAGTCAACGGCAAATATAATGTGGCTGTCGTATTGACCGGTACAGTGACCTGATAATCCAAACCACCTTCTCCATTAAGTTGCCATTCACTGCGGATCATACCATAAACGCTCCGGTAAGAAGCAGAAGCCTTATTGATACGTGCCTGATTCTGAGGTAATATATCTCTTACATCAGGAGTCGGCTGCAAAATAATATGCTTAAATCCAGGCTGCGATTCATCAGATTCAATACCGGCTACATAACGGTAAAGCCATTCTGCCACTACTCCATAAGCATAATGATTGAATGAATTCATAATCCATGGATGCTTGTTGAAACCTCCATCCTTGGTATAAGAATCCCAACGTTCCCATATTGTTGTGGCTCCCTGGTCAACACTGTACAACCATGAAGGATTATCACGCTGTAACAGCAAGTCATAAGCCAGATCGTCCATACCATACTGACTCAATGTCTGATTCAATGAACCTGTACCGACAAAACCGGTACTTAACTTATAATCATTACCAACAATCTTTCTCCGAAGAGCAGTCTGAACCTTAGCCTTGCTCGTTTCAGACAAAAGATCAAACTGAAGAGCCAAAAGATAAGCCGTCTGCGTAGCAACTGTAGGCAATCCGTCTGTTCCAACAAAACGGCTCTGGAATTCTTTACGGACAGCATCATGAAGTTCGGCATATTTCAAGGCATCGGCCTGATAATTTTCATCACCTTCACTACCCAAGACACCAGCTATTTTACTCATCAGTTCTGCTACATAAGCATAATAGCAAACACTGACATAACGGGCATCCATCTCTTCGTAGGCAAGCCAGTCACCAAACGAAACTCCGGCACCGTTATAAGTGAATCCTCCACCAGTCTGACTGGCCAGGAAATCCATATAATGACTCATTGACTCATAATTATCGGCCAGAATCTGCGTATCGCCAGTCATCAGATAAACAGTCCACGGCACGATTACACCAGCATCACCCCAGGCTGCATTGCCAAATCCCCAGAAATTACAGAAAGGTGCTGTATCCGGATAAGCTCCATCTTCACGCTGGCCATGACGCATGTCGCGCATCCACTTACGATAGAAAGCACGTGCATCTGAATTATAACAAGCTGTACGTGAGAAAATCTGGGTATCACCTGTCCATCCCAAACGCTCATCACGCTGCGGACAATCTGTCGGTATACTCAGGAAATTACCGCGTTGTCCCCAAATAATGTTACTATACAACTGATTGACATCGGGATGATCTGTTTCAAATGTTGCGGTTTCTTCCAATGCAGATCCGACTACTTCTCCTGTCAGACCAGTCAATTCCACATCCGCACTGGCTGTCACCTGACAATAACGGAATCCGAAGAACGTAGATGAAGGAGCATAATTTTCGCCATCCTTATCACCGTTCAGCGTATAAAGTAATGTAGCCTTTGCCGTACGTAAATTATAGGTATACACACTTCCTCCAGGACCATCATCAGCGCGATTCGCATCTCCTGTATCATTCAACATCTCTCCAAAACGGAATTTCAGCTGTGTCCCGGCTTCACCCTTAGCCGTAAAACGGACCCATCCTACCATATTCTGTCCCATATCAAAAATGGCGGTTTCACCGGCTTTCAACTGCAGTTTCTGATCACCGTTCAAGGTTCTCACAACATGAATCTGCCCATAAGTTGTTCCCGTATTATCCACACCATCATAAACTGTAATAGTTTGGGGACGACGACAAAGTGACTGACGAACCTGCACAGTAGGACCTTCCCAAGCTACCGGTTCACCGTTGAAATCGGAATTTTCTACTGTCTGATACCAGGAAGAATCATCATAATCCGGCTGACTCCAGTTCTTATCCCTACGTGCATCATAAGTCTCTCCATTATAGATATCTCCCAAGACTAACGGACCACAATAAGCAGACAGCCAATCCGTATCTGTCACTACAGTTTGCTTGCGACCATCTTCATATTCAATATCCAGTCTGGCAATAAACCCGGATTCCGGGGTTCCATAAATGCCATGAGCAATTGCTCCTTTCCACCAACCGTGGCTTACTTGAGCCCCAATAGCATTATCTCCCTCTTTCAACCAGTCCGTAACATCATAGGTGGTATAAAAAACTTCATAACGGTAATCCGTCCATCCTGGTTTGAGTTCATCAAAGCGAAGAGTACCGTCATCCATCTTACGGCCTACTCTATCTCCATTGATGAAGACATCATATACTCCCAATGCACTCGTGTACAAACGTGCTCTTTTGATCGGGGCATCAGTCACAAATTTCTTACGGAATAAAGGCATACCCTGTTGAGACTGTCGCATTACGCAATTTTCCTCATAAGGCGAGCTGACAAAAAGGACTTTCTGTCCATTATCCACTACAACTTCACCTCCATCAAAGGCATTACCTGGTCCTTCGAAGTTTTCAGAGAACGTTACTGAAGGCTGATTTTCTTCATCATATACCGTCAATTTAACATTATCATAATAAACTTCTTCATCCATTGTCTTATCAAAGAAAGCACGGAAGCCAATTTCACCTAAATGCAAACGACCGGAATTATCCGTGTAGGTGTCCACTAACTGATCGTCTATAAAAGTCTTTACTATCTTTCCTCTGACTGCAATTTTAACCTGATGATATTGCTGCATTAGCTGTTCTTTCGTAAAGAAGTCCGCCAGACTGACATCAGAAGTCGTATAACCGCCATTAACTTTCAGATGACGGCGAAGGAACGGATGCGCGGCATCACGTACATTAAATGACCACATGTGGAAATTCTGCGTATCATAAGCAGAGAATACAACACCCGCATTATCACGACCGATACGCATATCCAAAGTAAGATCATAGTTAGCCTCATCTTCAGATTTATCATACCATGAATACTGAGCTTCTACATACAATTTTCCATCAGTCAATGTACCTGCAGAAAAAGGCAACTGAGAACCTTCATCGAAAGTTTCATTTATTAATACCTTGTCGGTCTGTCCTGTTTTATCAGTTACCTTGAAGTTATCAAAATAAGCCCGTTCAAGATCATTATAATTATTAAGTGCCCTGTCCTGACGGATACCTATCTGACCATACCCATAATTTCCACCCCACGGACATTCACGGGTATCAATCAAGACATCATCAATATAAGTACGGGCCACTGAACCGTCAACTTCAATACGCAAATGATAAGTTTTATGAAGTTCCAGACTGATAAGAGGGCGCAAATCCTCCTCTACAAGACAAGAAGCTTGACCATTAGTCCATACATGCGGACGGAAACGAGGATAGCCGGCCTCGAAATTAACCTGCCACATACAATAAGTATCCTGACTGCGCGCAGCAAAAATAATACCAGCAGCCAGATTCTCTACCTGAAAGTCAGTTTCCACGTCGTAGCGTGTAATTTCATACTCGTCCTGTTTCAGTGTTGTAGGACTTATCCATTTGGCACCAGACCATCCTTCATTCATCAATCCCATCTCAAAATAGGCCATTTCATCGGATGTTGCTTCCCGTCCTTTGTTATCCCAAACCGTTACGCGCCAATAATAACGCGAAGCAGCCTGCAAGGAAGGGCCATTGTAAGGACGATCCACACTCAAACCGGATTCCACCTTTCCTGAAGTCCAGAATTCATTCTGGCACGCCTGATCTGTATACAGCCTGATTTCATAAGCAGTCTGCCATACACCACGTTCGCTCTCACCGGCCTCAAGAGTCCAGCTGAAAGAAGGTTTATCGGAATCAATTCCGACTGGATTTTCCATTGCATTCACACGTAGCCGCGACACCGTCGCCGTTGCTGCCAAGGCCTGACCGGCCACCAGCCAGAGACTACACCACATGAGCATCTTCAGTGCCCATGAAGCAAAGCTTTTTCTTTTTTTCTGTTCCATGCATACTTGATTTAATGTTCATCGCAAAATTATCATATTCATAGCGATGAAATGTGGATTTTATATTCAAAAGCATGGAAAATAAATCCAAACCGTCACAAAGAAAACGCTAAGGTTCTATAAAAACAGTTATTGCATTCTGCCTTGCTTTCTGTGCTGGAACTGCGTAGGAGTTTCCCTAAAGGCTTCTTTAAAACACCGTGCAAAATATTGAGGATCTGAAAATCCTACAGCATAAGCAACTTCAGAAATATTCAACCGTCCTTCTGTCAACAAGGTGCATGCATACTTCAATCGGATATTACGAACAAAATCCATAGGAGTCAATCCTGTCATGGTTTTGATCTTACGGTTTAATGTAGATTTTGATACCCCAACAGCCTCTGTCAATACGTCCAAATCAAAACTGTCATCCTGTAAATGTGCTTCGATCGTATTGACCAGACGTTTCAGAAATTCCTCATCAGTTTCACGGCCGGATAATTTCGAAAGATCCAAAGCTGAATCTTCCCTGAATTCTTTCTGCCTTTTCTTATATTGCAAGACCAAATTGTCTATACGCGCCTTCAATACCTTCGTTTCAAAAGGCTTCGCCATAAACCCGTCCGCTCCGGCCTCATAGCACTCCAGGCGAGTCTGCTCATCTCCCTGAGCAGTCAACATCAATACCGGAATGTGGCTGGTCTGTACATCTGATTTCAAAGATTTACAGAATGCCAGACCATCCGTACCAGGCATACGCACGTCACATACGACCAGATCAACCCGCTCAGCCAAAAGAATCCGACGTGCAGAAGATACATCGGAAGCGACAAGAACTTCATAATAATTGCCAAACAATATCTTTGCAGCTCTCAACAAATCCTTATTATCATCTACTATCAATATGCAGACTCTGCCAGGCTGGGCTTGCGACCGCAGTCCTTCATCAGATTCATCCTGCAGGAATTCCGACTTTCTCAGTTCATTTTCAGAATAACTGGATTTATCCAAAGGCAAACGGACACAAAAACGACTTCCCTTACCCAGACAACTTTCCAGCGTCAATTCTCCATGATGCAAGTTAACCAATTCTCGTGTCAAAGCCAAACCTATACCATTGGACTCTGTTCCCGGTCTTTTGTCGGAATGATAGAAGCGGTTAAAAATCAGCTGTTTTTCCCGATCGGCAATACCGATACCTTCGTCCCATATTTCCAGACATAAGATCTGACCGCCATCGGCCTTCTGCTCCAGCCGGGCATCCAACCCTACACGACCCGGTGATTCTGTATATTTTACGGCATTAGACAATAAATTAAAAAGAATCTCTTCTAATTTATCCGAATCAAAATACCCAAACGCAGAATCGGGATTTAAATGACATTCAAAATTCAATTTGCGCCCATAGGCCAACATCTCAAAATCAGTCTCAGACAAACGGCGTACAAAGGACATCACATCGGCATAATCAACCCTCAACGGCCAAGCCCTGTTTTCCACCTTTCTGAAATCGAGAACCTGACGTATCAATTTTCTAAGCCGACGGGTATTACTTCTCAAGATATCTACAAAACGTTGCTCGCAAGGCATTCTGGACTCAATTTCATCCGCCAGACATGACAGAACCGTCAAAGGAGTCAGTAACTCATGCGATACATTTGTAAAATAATCTATCTTGACTTTGATCAACTCACGACGAAACCGTTCAGCGTTCTTACGCTTTATCTTAAGAATAAAAACAAAAGCCAAAAGTAGAATAAGCAGAATACCTACCAGACTAAACCCCAGACGGGCCCACCACGTTTCGTACCACAAGGGGAATCTTCGGAATTGCAAAACACCTTCTGCCGTAATATCTCCGTTATCATCCAAAGCCTGTACATGTAACTTGTGCACCCCTGCCGACAGAACATTATATACTGCTTTATTCTCGCCTCCGGCCAGAACGCTCCAATCAACATCGTTATCCATCCGATAAGCATAACGAATATGATCCTGATCATTATAATCGAGAGTAGAAAACGAAAAAACAATCTGACGGCTACCTGCAGGTAAACAGATATTTCCGTTATCATCATTATGTCTGGAGTGATCTTGCCACAAACTCTTTCCATTAACCGAAATATCCGTAAAAAACACTCGTTCCTGTCGGTGGCGGGATTTGGCACCTGGCCGTAATACCATGTATCCATCGTGACCTCCTGCATAAAGTTTTCCCTGTTGCCCCCAACATGTAGCTGCATTACGAAAGGCTGTTACTGTTATCTGTCTGTTACCAACCTCATACACATGCACGCTTCTTCGTTTCATATCATAACAGACCAAGGCTCCGGGTGTCAAAGCCGACAATGTATCACCCCTTACCATCCAGTGAAGAACAGGCCGACGTCCTCCTATGACCTTGTTCATATTATCCGAACAAATCTGTTTCTGAGGATCAAAACAAAAAACTTCTCCGGAAACTGCCGCCATCCATAAACGTCCAAACCGATCCGTTGCTATATGTCCAAGCTTCAATGATGATCTTTTAAGAAAAGGAAAGGAATAAACGGACACAATACGTATACCCTCCTTGAGATGTATGGCTTTATACAAAGTAAAATCTTCCCCTCCAAGCCAAATATGATCCTTTGTATCTTCCGCCCAACCGGAAACAACCCCTTTCACACCGCGTACAGGACTCATCTTACGTCCCTTCGGAGACTTCACAAAAAGCGTCCGTCCCGTCCGTACCCACAGATAACCGGTTTTATCCAAATGAACACCCCGTACATAATCCAAAGCCCCACGTCCGTCATCCAGCTCAAGCGTATCGGCAAATACCATACGCATACCTTCCCGTCTGACCCGGAACACCCGTTCCACATACATCGACGCCACCCAAGCCGAAAGGTCATCATGATCCATAGCGATATAATTCACCTCCACTTGAGGATTCTCTACCGACAGGCTGTTTTGTCCGGTACGTGAATCATAAAAGAACAATCCATACCTCTCCTGATTGAGCCACAAGATCTTTTCCCGATCCTCAGCCATACAATTAAGATTTGCATCGAAGCCTAAATCCCGCTTAATAAACGACAGATTATCAGAGGTCAGGAATGAATCATTTTCCACAATACAACATCCCTCGTCATAGGCTGCCATCCAGATTTGTCCCTCACGATCCTGCAACATCATGGAAAACATTCTCTGAGAATCCAGCCCAGCAGGAATCTCCTCATTATGAAGTCCGCCATTATTATCCACGCTGAAAACGCCCATACCCTGATAAAACAACATCCACAGATGACCATCACGCTGATCCTGCATGATATCAAAACAGACTTCTCCACCAACCTGTTGCCTTACATAGAAATCCTCTTTTTCACCATCCGGATAAAAACGATACAGACCATCCCCCCATGTCCCTAACCAAAAACGTTGGTCACGATCCTGAAAAAGAATAAACGGACGGTTTTCTTTCCCTATCGGAGGATAGCTCTTCAATACATGGCTTCCCTCGTTCAAACAATAAAGACCAGCTCCCCAAGTCAGAATCCAGATCCGATTCTTCTGGTCCTGATAAAGGGAAGTGACACCACAAGTTGCAGCTTCCGGCCATATATAACTGTCTTCTACCTTTAAATTACGGTTACACCGATACACTCTTCCAGATGTTGCTACCCAAATTTTTCCATCACGTGCAGTTAGCAAACATTTAATATCTGCATGACCAAACGAGGCTTCACTGACAACAGAAACCTGCCAGGTTTTCTTATCAATTCTATTAAGACCGTTTTTAGTTCCGATAAGTACCATCTCGGGAGTATCTGCTATTCCGGTCACCACATTGTCCGTCAGACGCACTGATCCTGAGGGACCTGCAGTAAAAAGCAATGTGGAATACCCGTCATATCTCGCAACACCATAAGTCGTACCTATCCACAGAAACCCTTCCCTGTCCTGATGAAGAGCCGTAATTTCTTTCGACAGTAACGAAGAAGCAAAAGGCAATGGTACCGCCTCTTTCTTAATGGCGGCATTCACCATAAAACAATTGAAAATGATTAAAACCCAAACGACTAGAAATTTAATCTTTGGGAAAGAAATCATCTGACGTATATTTAAAAAAAACACTGTTTTTCTTTTCACATTCATTACCTCACCCGTTAAAAGACACAGCCTGTCTATATTATAGACGGCTTCTATCTTATCGGGTGTTTACAATTTATGAAAAATGCGTCTTCACAGGTGAACTGTTTTCGGTTGATCCCAATCAGTGTCCTTATTCCTTCCATAATTTATAGGGTCTCACTCTCAGTTGGGCATTATAATAACGGCGATCACCTGTCACCTCACGCCCTAGAAAATCCGGACGTTCATAAGGCTCATCTTCAGAAGCAAGCTCTACCTCTGCTACAACCAACCCTTCATTTTCACCATAGAATTCATCCACTTCAAACACATGCTGTCCCGCTTTGACCAAATAACGTGTTTTATCAATTACTCCAGGTTCACACAAGGTCATAAGCTGTCTGGCATCAGTCAAGGGTATTTCTGTTTCAAATTCATAACGCGTCATGCCTTTCATATCGGATGGTCCCTTAATAGTAAGGTAACCTTTATCATCACGTATCCGAACACGAACCGTACGGCCGCTTCCTGAACAAATATACCCCTGACTGATCCGGCTATTGGCAAAAGCTTTACTTTTGAAGTCACCGCATACTAAAAATTTCCGTTCTATCTCAAGCCCCATTTCCTAACAATGCAAAAGCAATAATACCCAATATAACGAGCAATATCAATACTCCGACCAAACTTCTCATAACCCGCTTGGCCTGTTTTTCTTCACGGGCTTCGCGAGCCAGCTTTCTTTGTGCCTTTTTCGTGCTACTCATGGTTAAAAGATTTATAAGTTAATATATATGCTTCAGGATTCCGATCCTGCAAACTCCATCAGATAAGCCTTGATGAAACCATCTATCTTACCGTCCATCACACCTCCTACGTCTGAAGTCTGATAATTGGTACGATGATCTTTCACTCTGCGATCGTCAAAGACATAACTTCTGATCTGGCTACCCCATTCAATTTTCTTTTTTCCGGCTTCAATTTCTGCTTGCTTGGCTTTACGTTTTTGCAAAGCACGGTCATAAAGTTGTGATTTAAGCAAACGCATGGCGTTTTCTCTGTTCTCCAACTGCTTACGACTTTCTGTATTTTCAATAAGGATTTCTTCTTCTTCACCGGTATCCGGATCTTTATACTGATAACGCAAACGCACACCCGTCTCGACTTTGTTGACATTCTGTCCACCGGCGCCTCCTGAACGGAACAAATCCCATGATACCCTTGCCGGATCTACGTATACTTCAATAGAGTCATCCACAAGTGGAGTGACAAACACAGAGGCAAATGAGGTCATACGTTTACCTTGTGCATTGTATGGCGACACACGTACAAGTCTGTGTACTCCATTTTCCGACTTGAGATAACCATAAGCGAATTCTCCTTCTATCTGCATGGTCACTGTCTTGATTCCGGCTTCGTCACCGTCCTGCAAGTTACTGATGGTACATTTATAACCATGCGCTTCCGCCCATCTCATGTACATACGCATCAACATCGAAGCCCAGTCCTGGCTTTCCGTACCACCTGCACCTGAATTAATCTTCAACACGGCGTCCATAGGGTCTTCTTCCTGACGCAACATGTTCCGCAATTCGAGATCTTCTACGGCCTCCAGAGTATCTGCATATTGCTGATCCACCTCATCTTCAGTCACCATTTCCTCCTTGTAGAAATCAAATGCCAGTTCCAACTCATCACATAAGGTTTTCACCTCTTTATAACCATCAAGCCATTTCTGAAGTCCTTTTACCTTTTTCATCTGTTCTTCAGCAGCTTTGGCATCATCCCAGAATCCAGGAACCTGAGTACGCAATTGTTCTTCCTCTACTTGAATTTTCTTGTTTTCTATGTCCAAATAACGATACAACGCTTCTACCCGCGCTTTAATTTCTTTTAATTGGTCTATGGTGATCATAAAATAATAAACTTTTGATGCACAAAGATAATGCAAATCATGCGCAAATGAAAAGGAAACAGCGATAATATTTTCTGATATCCTCGTTGTAAATCTGCCTTATAGGGTAATTTTTCATGAAAAAAATACCTTTTTACGCCTGATTATTCTCTTTATACATTTCATCTATAACCCCAGCATAATTCTGATTGACTACATTACGTTTGATTTTCAATGTATTTGTCAGTTCTCCTTTTTCCATACTGAAAGGTTCCGGCAACAAGGTAATACGTTTTACCTGCTCATAGTGTGCAAATTCCTGCTGTAAGGTATCAATACGGAAAAGTATCATTCTGACAATATCCTGATTTCTACATAATTCTGCTATCGAAGTATAAGAAATATGATGACGCCGCGCAAAATCCTCCAATACGGCATAATCAGGAACAATCAAAGCAGAAACGAATTTACGCTGATCGGCTATTATAACTATCTGATCTATAAAACGATCTACAACCAGTTTTGATTCAATCATTTGCGGAGCTATGTATTTTCCATTCGAGGTTTTGAACAGGTCCTTAATACGTTCAGTCAAGAAGAGTTCACCATTCTTTATATAGCCGGCATCACCCGTATGGAACCATCCTTCAGAATCTATAGCCGATCTTGTAGCATCTTCTTTCCTATAATATCCCTTGGTAATTGAAGTTCCCTTCAACAGGATTTCATCATTTTCCCCTATTTTCAGTTCCAAACCATCTATGACACGTCCTACAGAACCAATGGTCTTAGGTAATCCCTTCCACGCACAAGATACCGTAGCAGTGGATTCTGTCAAGCCATATCCTGTTACCATATTGATACCTGCAGCATGAACAAATTCCTCTACAGCCGGTGGCACTGCAGCTCCTGCGGTAGGAAAGAAATTGGCATTCTCAAGTCCCAACGTTTTCTTCAAAAGAGCAATAACCGTTTTCTCAAAGAACTTATACCGCATTTTCAAAGGAAGAGGCGGCTGAAGTCCACGCATCTTATAAGTCACATTATAAGTTTTTCCAACATGAAGAGCTTCCTGCAACAAAGCACGCTGCACAGGATTACTTGTCCTTATCTTTTCCTGAACTCCTGCATAAACCTTTTCCCAAAAACGAGGCACAGCACACATACATGTCGGATGAACTTCCTGAAGTGACTGCAACACATCTGCCGGGCGAAGATTTACACACAAACGCACACCTTCCGCCAGACACAGATAAGACCATGCCCGTTCAAAAACATGAGTAAAAGGAAGAAAATTAAGAACCACATCATTTTCGGTCAGATTAAGCACCTTATCATTCGCTATCATAGCATCATGATACATCAGGTTGGTAAACATCACTCCTTTGCTCGTACCTGTAGTTCCAGAGGTATACAAGATATTGACCAGATCATCTTCCTGCACTTCTGACATTCTTTTCTTCACTTCCTTCTGATGCAACTGCTCTTCACCAAGACGCAAAAATTCATCAAAATAGATGGAAATCGTATCCTGACTATTCTTAACCACCTTAGGATCAAATATAATCAGCTTATGCAATGTTGAACTGTAAGGCATTATCCGGAAAGCTATGTCATACTGTTCCTGTTCGCCTACAAAGATATAACGTATCTCTGCATCATCAACCATATAACTGATCTGCGCCTCAGAGCTGGTTGCATAAAATGGAATTGTCACGGCACGTATGCCATAAGCTCCAAAATCCACATACAAACACTCAGGCTTATTCTGAGAAAATACGGCTATATTTTCCTGCACATTGACCCCTAATGCCAACAAAGCATTGGACACTTTATTTACAGTGTCGGAAAATTCGTTCCAAGTTATTGGAATCCATTCATTTTTGTCATAATCACGGTAAGACATTACGGTTTTGTCACCATAAATCTTTGCCTGTTCATGAATCAGCGTAGCCAGAAAAGATGTATTTAACATAGTTTTAATTTTTATAATGCACAAAGATATAGTTTTATCTGAAACTATCTACAAGAAAAGCTAAAAAAGATTCACTTTTTTAAAAAAAATTATTTAACCTTTCATTTGGCGTCTTTGCTTTATGGACCCGTTCTTCTAATAAAAACGGAACTGCCCTGATTTTATGGATGAATCCAAAATAACAAATACTATAAAAAACATCAGCAGAGTAGAAGAAGTCTGCTAATCATCTTGTCTCTTCTTTTCACGACTATGCCTATTCAGAGTTCTTTTTGACATCCATATTTGATATTAAATTTTACTTGAATTTTGAATCTGTTATAATCCCAATATTCAAATTACCTTTATATCCGACAGAAAACATTTAAAATTTTATTGTAACTTTACAGCAAAAACATGAATATGGATATCAATCATCTCACTCACGAAGCAACTGATCTTTTAATTAAAATGGTCAGTATTCCTTCTGTAAGCCGTGAAGAAAAAGAAGTCGCTGATTTTCTTGAGAAAGTACTTTCCGATTATGGTCTGAATCCACACAGAAACGGACATAATATCTGGTCAATATGCCCTACATACGATCCTTCCAAACCTACTTTGTTACTTAATGCCCATATTGATACGGTCAAACCAACCAGCAGCTGGACCATCTCTCCTTTTTCTCCCGTCATTGAAGATGGAAAACTTTACGGTTTAGGAACAAATGATGATGGTGCCAGCGTAGTATCCCTTCTACAAGTATACCGTCAGATAATCCAATCTCCACAACAATATAACATTGTCTTTTTAGCTTCCTGCGAAGAAGAAGTCTCCGGAAAAAACGGCATTGAACAGGTCTTGCCCTTACTGCCTCACATAGATGTAGCATTAGTGGGTGAACCGACCGGCATGCAGCCTGCCATCGCAGAAAAGGGGCTGATGGTAATAGATGTCACAGCACACGGCAAATCCGGACATGCTGCCCGCAATGAAGGAGAGAATGCCATATACAAGGCATTAGACGACATTAAGTGGTTTCGCCAGTTTCATTTTGACAAAGAATCTCCTCTGTTGGGTCCTGTAAAAATGAGCGTAACAATCATACAAGCCGGAACGCAACATAATGTCATCCCCGACCAATGTAAATTTACCGTTGATGTACGTAGCAACGAGTTCTATTCCAATGAGGAAATCTTTAAAATCATCTGTAATCATATTCAAGGAGAGGCTCAAGCAAGATCTTTCCGTCTGAACTCATCCCATATCACAGAAGACCATCCTTTAGTCAAAAGAGCAATAGAATTGGGACGGATTCCTTTCGGTTCACCTACACTTTCTGATCAGGCCTTAATGAAATTCCCTTCTCTGAAAATGGGTCCGGGCCAGTCTTCACGCTCACACACAGCTAATGAATACATAGAACTAAACGAAATAAAAGAGGCCATCACACTATATTATAACATATTGAACGGGCTCGTATTATAAACAATCAGCCTCCGATTCCAGACCATACATGGAATCGGAGGCCTTGTTTTTTTATCTTATCAAAAAGCGGATAACAGGAATCAGTTTTATCTCCCGATCCACACTTCAGGATTCAGCTTTGTCTTTTCTTTACGTAACTGGAAATGTAAAACACTATTGCCCGAACCATCCTGCTCAACAGTTCCAAGTATATCTCTAGCCTTTACTTTTTGACCACGTGATACAATCACTGACGAAAGATTACAATAAACTGATATATAGCTACCATGACGTACCAATACATTTTTGGTAGCACCAAACTGGAATATGGCTGTCACTTCACCGTCAAAAATACTACGTGCGCGTGCACCTGCCTGACCAATATAATTAGTTCCTTTGTTGTCTAACATGACCCCTCTTAATCCCGGCACATTATATGTACCGAAACGGCTCCCCAACATATAACGCCCTGTTATAGGAACAGGCAGACGTCCCTTGTTTTTCTCAAAGGAACCATTCAGGACACGCTCTTCTGAAGATATCCAGTTCTTTTCAGCTGCAGGTTTTTTATTTGTTTTCTGCTCATGTCTGGAATCTGGACGAGACTTGTTCTTTGATTTTGCGGCTGCTTCTTTTCTGGCTTTTTCTTCTCTACGCCTCCGTTCTTCTTCCGCCCTCTTTCTGGCCTGCTCCACCTCCCATGCTATCATCTGATCTATCTTTCTGTCCAATTCAGTCAATTGCCTTTTTTGGGCTTCGACATCTTTAAGCAAAGCTTTTTGACGCTGTTTGAGACCAGCCACATTACGTTTCTCAGCTTCCTTTTGTTCCACCAAAAGAGCTTTCTGAGCCTCACATTCTGCCATCAGCTTTCCTTTTTCATTTTTTGTTTTCAGCAACTCATTTTTTTCTGCCAGCAATTTATTCTGCTTTTCAATGATCTGTTCGGCCAATCTTCTTTCATAACGGGCATACTCACGAGCATAACGAGAACGTCTGTACATCTTAGTTACAGATGTTGCAGACAAAACAAATAAAAGCGGACTATGAACCGTTTTACTAACCCTGGCATAACGAAGAGCACGGACATAAGCTGCCTTCTGTCGTTCCAAATCCTTGGCAGTACTTTCTATAACCTGCTGCTGCCTTGCTATCAGACTATCCATTCCCTTAATCTGATAAAGCATGTCATCAATATAACGTTGTCTGTTTTCTACCTGATTCGACAACATTTCGATATCCCGTAACTTTTGATTCACATTCTGTCTGTTATCACGTAATTCATTCTGTTTCCGTGACAAACCTTTCTGAATCTCTTTCTTCTGATTCTGCAAACGTTTAATCTTGGAACTAGTCTGCCCCCATACGGGCATACCACACAAAGAGAAAAACAGAATTAGCGAACAAAACGGAAATAATTTCATTTCAACAACATATTTAATATAGCCTGAACATCTACTTTTTTATATTTGCTTCCCGGCTCGTCATACAATTTAATTTCTTTTGCATTGGCCTTCATATTAGTCAATGTAAAGGATGCAGTATAATTTTTCTGGCCGCTGACAACGCTTAACTTCATTCTGTCAGGGAAAGACTTTTGATCTATATTGGAAAAATGCAAATAATCCCAATTCAAAGCCGGTAGATTTGGTTTTCCTTCTATCTTCAACACCGTTTGACGAATCAAGCCAGTCATGGCATCCATCAAAAAACGACACTGTAACAAAGCATTGTTTTCTGAAGTAAGGATCAGGTTATCTTCTGTTGAAACCATTTTAAAATCATGATTACTCCATTGTCCGGATTTTCCCGGAACAAACAAATCATTCCAGAACAAAGCCTGAAACGTATAAAAATCAATACCTGCCTGTCTCATGTAAGGAACTTCGTTATAATCAATCATCACATACTGACGTCCCATACGATCTATCATCAACAGGTGATCAGGTGTCATTTCAATCCGTCCCACTTCCATTAATCCGAGTGCAACCAAAGAAAACTGAATAACTTCATCCCTTTTCAGATTACAAGTTCCTCCCACAGAAAGAGATTTACCGTCTCCCGTTAACTGTAGATTAAGCTTAGCTGTCAAGCTGCCTGATTTAAAGGTTCCGGCAGACATTTTATCTACCCATTCAGAAGAAGTATCCGTCTGTTGCTCCGTGGTAGTCTTGGTTGAACGACATCCCGATACAAAGAATGCAGAAACCAAAACCAAACCTATGATCCATTTTCCCATTTTAAGATTTATCATTCCGCTATATATTTCTTTTGCTGAATTTTTTTCTTTAAGACTTTTGTCACATCACCACCCTTTTTCTGAGCCATTTCCCAATATTTCATGGCTTGATCCGTATCACCACATTTATAATAGATATCTCCTGCATGCTCAAGAACACCGGCTGAAACTTCTGCATCATTCATCACATTATCTCCCTGCACTACCTTATCAATATAAACCTTGGCTTCTGTATATCGTGCTTTCATGAAAAGAATCCAGGCATAAGTATCAAGATAAGTTTTATTAGAAGGTTCTGCCTTAATGGTTTTATAACTCATTTCTTCAGCCTTATCAAGATCCTTATTGTCCAATGACAAATAATAGGCATAATTGTTCAAGCAACCGATATTATCCGATTTATAAGTCAAACTGGAGTCATAAGCAGCATAAGCCAGTTCCTTCTCTCCCTCTTTATACCACAAGTCTCCTAAAATAGAGTACAAATCTGAAGCCATCGAAAGGTCTGAATTCTCGTTGATCTGTCCCACACCTTTCTTAAAGGCCTCCAATGCCTCTTCATTCTGATCCAACTGATAATATGACAATCCCAAATAAAAATAGAACGGCAACTGGTCCGGATAATGTTCCAATCCATTCCGACACACTTCCGCCACTTTCTTATAATCCTGACGAATAAGTGCATAACGCATCACTTCCAATAAAGCAGCCTGATTGTCAGGCTCTATGGCCAGGATCTGCTCCATCACTCCGGCTATGCGGGATTCATCCATCTTCTTTAATTGCATATACGAAGCATACAATGCCAGCATATCTACATTTTCATCCGTATTTTTCAATACCCGTTCAAAAATACCCAATACCTCAGAACTGTCAGCCTTGGCATTTTCTTTTTCTACAACCAAATTACGCATCAACAGCACTTTTAATCTGTTTTCAATCCGGTTTCCATACAACAAAGTATCAAGTAATGCCGTATAGGCAGAATCCTGCCCTGTTTGTTTATAATAATCCAGCATGGACAATTGTAAAGGCTGGTTATCCGGTTCCTGATCTGCCACCTCCTTATAAATGGCATAAGCCTTTTCGGGTTTTTGAACCAGCAGATACTGATCACCTATCAATACCTTATAAGACAAGTCATTTGGATTCTCCGCTGCCAGGGTATCCAATTCCGCAAACGCACGCTCCTCTTCATTCAGTTCGCGATACAGCTTGAATTTCTCCATACTGATAGAAGCGCTACGTCCTTCAATTCTTTCAATTCGATTCAGTACATCTATGGCTTTACGATAATCGCTCCGGTCCATATATAATGAAACCAGCTGAGTCAATGCATCTATACGTGCCGGATTACATCTGACAATATCTTCTACAACAGGAATAGCCTTGTCAAAATTGCGAATCTTCAGATAATATGAAGCCAAAGATTCTTTGTAATAAATATTATCAGGTTCAAGAACGACCGCTCTATTCAAGTATTTTTCTCCCTGTTCATCCTCTCTTAAGGCCAAATGATAAAGTCCTAATTGATATAAGGCTTCACTGGCATCTGGATTAATCGACAAACAATGCTTAAATAACTCAAAAGCCTCATCATGCTTGGAAGCAAGCTCTTTTTTTACTCCTTCTACAAAATAATAACTGGCTCTTAACCGAGCATCTTCACTCAATGGTTCCGGTTTCACGCTCTTACAAGAAACAAAGGAACCCAGGATCATTATGCTTAATATTCCAAACAGCAGAATCTTTGTTTTCATCTTATTATTTTTCACCAGAATGTCCAAAACCACCTTCTCCACGTTCTGTTTCATCCAGACTTTCGACCTGTTCCCACTGAGCCTGTTCACAACGCGCAATCACGAGTTGAGCAATACGCTCTCCATCACAGATTTCAAACGGTTCAGAAGAAAAATTGACTAATATCACACATAATTCCCCTCTATAATCTGCATCTATGGTTCCGGGAGCATTCAATACAGTTATACCTTTTTTCAATGCAAGGCCACTACGTGGTCTTACCTGCGCCTCTGTACCCTGAGGTAAAGCCAAATACAATCCTGTGGGAACCAGACAGCGTTCCATGGGTTTCAACAAAATAGGTGTATCCAGGTTTGCCCTAAGATCCATGCCTGCTGATCCTGGCGTGGCATACTGCGGTAACGGATGATGGGATTTATTAATAATCTGCACTTTCAACATATCTGACCAAATTATAAATTTAACTACAAAAATAACCATTTCCAGTCAGATTTCCATTGAATTTCAAATAAAAAGCTGGATTATCAGGGTTTTTAATTACTTTTGTGAAAAAACAACAGCTTATAATATGAACTGGGAACAATTAATTTCTAACAAACGGTTCGGACTGGAAGAATACCATCAGAAACGCAAAGACGACCGTACTGAATTCCAACGGGATTATGACCGGCTTATTTTTTCCGCTCCTTTCAGAAGGCTTCAGAACAAGACACAAGTATTCCCTCTCCCTGGCAGTATTTTTGTTCACAATCGTCTGACCCACAGCCTTGAGGTATCAAGTGTAGGCCGTTCTTTAGGCAATGATGTATCCAGAATACTGATATCCAGACATCCACAACTGTCCAATACCCATCTGACAGAAATCGGTTCTATTGTCTCTGCTGCCTGCCTGGCACATGATTTGGGCAATCCACCTTTCGGACACTCCGGAGAACAGGCCATAGGTACATTCTTCAGCGAAGGAAAAGGATTATGGTTAAAGGATCATATTGAGCCTGAAAATAAAGACAGGCTAACGACTGACGAATGGAATGACCTGACACATTTTGAAGGAAACGCCAATGCCTTCCGTCTTCTCACCCATCATTTTAAAGGACGTCGAGAAGGTGGATTTGTCATGACCTATTCCACGCTGGCATCTATCGTAAAATACCCTTTCTCATCCAATCTGGCCGGAAGTCATTCAAAATTCGGATTCTTCCAAAGTGAAATAGAGTTCTATCAACGCATTGCAACCGAACTTGGTATTCCACGATACGAAACAGCAGAAGGTTCTTACCAATATGCCCGTTATCCACTCGTCTATCTTGTAGAAGCGGCAGATGACATCTGCTACGAAATAATGGACATAGAAGATGCCCACAAGCTAAAGATTCTTAACACTAACGAAACAAAGGACTTATTACTTAATTTCTTTGATGAAGACCGAAAGGCTCATATCCAAAAAACCCTTCAATTGGTCACAGACGTCAACGAACAGATCGTATATCTGCGATCCTGCGTTATTGGCTGCCTGGAAAGCGAATGTGTACGGGTCTTTGTGGAAAATGAAGAAGATATTCTGAAGGGGCGGTTTAAGGGGTCACTCATCAACCATATCAGTGAGATACCAAGAAAAGCATACAAAGCGTGCGAAAAGAAAGCTTATGACTGCATTTATCGAAGCAAAGATGTTGTAGATATCGAACTCGCCGGTTTTCAAGTTATCACGACTCTCCTTGAAGTAATGATCGAAGCTGTCTGCAACCCTCAGAAAACTTACTCACAATTACTCATCAACAGAGTATCTCCCCAATATGATATAAGTGCAGAACGACTTTATGACAGACTGATGGCTGTATTGGATTACATATCCGGAATGACGGATGTATATGCCCTCGATCTGTATCGGAAAATAAAGGGAATCAGTATACCAAACGTATAATGATCTCAAAAACAGATCCAATACAAAACAGGAAGAACCGGACTAAAATATATCCGGTTCTTCCTGTTTTGATCAATTCATTATTTTGTCGGATCAAAAGTATCTATATGACGTTTGCGTTTTTCTTCACGTATCTCGTCCACTGCTATCAATATTCCGGTTTCTTCCACATCACCGAATTCATAATTGATCGCAGTACCAAACATTTTCATCGTAGGAGACAGTCCCATATAAGCATTTACCAGAGGCGGAATATTATAACCCAGTTTCCGAACTTCTGTATTCAATATCTTATAATCCTCCTTAAAATCATCTTCTGTAAACAGACGTTCCAGTTCTTCCGTGGGCACTTCCAACTGCAAGGGTTGCATAGGAACAATCAGTTTTTCCTTATCTTCAAAGTGTTTCTTCAGGAAATAAAGTATCATATCGCGTCCATAACGATTGTATGAAGGATACATCGTCATTTTACCGAAATAATAACGTACATCGGGCTCCAATACCGTAAGGGCACCTAAACCATCCCATAAGTTATCCAATGTAAACAGTCCCTTTGATCCTGCCCGTGTACTCTGATACTCCAATGTCACAAACGAACGTCCCAACTCTATCGTATATGGCATATATTCTTTCATGAATTTCTCTGAGAAATGAAACATATGCGAAGTAGCCAATATCGGCTGACCTTCCTCATTGACTTTCACTTCCCGTCCCAAAAGATAACGATAACCTCCCAAGATCTCTTCTACATCCGGATCCCAAACTATCAACTGTTTATAGGGATTTTCCATAGTATCAAACTCATCCAGATCCAATGACAGGCCTGTTCCCCCTCCTGAAGCTCTGAAGGCAATTTCACGCAAGCGTCCGATCTCCCGCACTACATTAGGCGAATCCTGATAGGTCACGACATATATTTCATTATGACTTTTATTGGTACAACGCAATTTTTTATCTGCGGTCAACTCAGCCTTAAGGAGTTCCTTACTTACCGGAGCTATGATATCTTCCATAATATATAATTATTTTTCTGAATCTACAGTTTATAGACCTGCTCTTTCACATACTGCGCCCATTGCATCGGACTACGTGATTTGTCAAAAACAGTATATGGTATCGGACGGCCTATGATTACTTTATACTTTCCATGCTGACTACGATACATCTCATCCGGAAGAAACAGCATGGCCAGATTAAACTTCAAATGAAGTCGTTTGCACCATTCGGCTATCGTATAGAAACGATCCGAGTTCTGCCCGATAAAATGAATAGGAACCACTGCACGTTTTGTTTCAATACTTTTGGTAATAAAGGTTTTGTTCCATGGTAAATCCTTTATTTCTCCATTGATCCGCCTAGAACAGATTCCTGCAGGAAACATGATAATCTGATCATCAGAACGAAATGCCTCATCTATCACTTGAGGCAGATTACGCGCCTGCTTACCCAACTTGTTGATAGGAACACATAAAGGTGCCAAACCTTCCAGATTCATCAGCAAATCATTCACCAGATATTTGATCTTTCCATTATAACGTTTTCCCAGAATCATACCTAAAGTCACTCCGTCTATTGCTCCTAAAGGATGATTAGACACAAAAGTGTAACGTTGGGCATCATCGGATAAAATATCCAATCCTTCCACTTCTACTTCTACATCAAGATATTGCAGACAGTTCTCACAAAAATCTACTCCCACATAACCGTGTTTCAGATAATTATTGATAAAGTCCTGATGAATAATACGTTTCAGCCAATTCACAAGGAAAGACGGTATATACTTGGCCCGCTTACCTGCACGCTGACGAACAACCTTATCCAGATCTATCAATGTGACAGTTTTATTTTGCATGAAATCATTATTGTTAAGTTAAATGCAAAAATAAGTTATCTTTTTGAATCTTGCTAATGATTCTATAAGAAAATGTATTTAGGATACCGTTATACGGATATTATTAATTATATAAATTCCTGAAGGGAGGCCACTTAACCAATTTGTCCCTTTATTGATATGAAAAAGTCCATAAAACACACCACTTTCCTTATAAACAGGCAACATCTGGTCATAATCACTCACTACATACAGATTACGTCCTTTTACCTTGATTTCTACCGGGAAAGGCGAAGAAACTCTCTTTGTCCGATAAACCCGTCCATATTCTGTAGAAGGCACTTTATGACTCAAAGAATCCAACGAACTTTTTTGTCTTACAGTTGCAGTTACTACTGAAGACCCCACAAAAAAACTCATAATTAAACCGATGATCAGACTTATGCAGTTCATTCTTTTATTTCTCCGCTGATTTTATTTTTTTGCAAAAATAAAGTAAAATCAACTAAAAACAAGATGTAAACGCTCTATTTTAATATTTTTTATATTGTTTCTGACACATTTTTTATGTATTCGCTAAAATTATGACACATCGTCAAAATATTGTTTGCTCCAATTACAGCTCTATTACAAAAACCTTGGCTTATTATCACAAAAAAGGGAGAAACAGCCACATCAGGCTGATCTCCCTTTTTCTATTTTTCAACTCTTACTAATTATGCCAACAAACTTTTCACCACAGCGCTGATGGCCTTACCATCTGCTTTTCCAGCCAACTGCTTGGTTGCAACTCCCATAACCTTGCCCATATCCTTGGCAGAAGAAGCACCACATGACGAAATAATCTCCTTTATCGCTGCTTCCAGTTCTTCTGCCGTTAAAGGTTTCGGCAAATAGCGTTCTATAACGCTAACTTGTGCCAGTTCTTCATCTGCAAGATCCTGACGGCCCTGGCCAATATAAAGTGCGGCTGCATCCTTACCTTGTTTAGCCAGCTTTGACAAAATTTTCAATGCGGCATCATCAGTAAGTTCATCATTTGCTCTCGGTGCAGTCTTTGCTTCAATAAAATATTTTTTAATATTACGCAGCGCCTCCAGGGTCATCTTATCTTTTGCCTTCATGGCTGCTACAATATCCTTACTTACTTGCTCAAAAAGTGCCATAATCTTATATTTTTATATTAAATTAAAATACAATTGTCGCCTGTTCTCCATTCTGAACTTCATTCTCACCATTTTGCTGTTCTGACAGTTCTTCTTCAGTCGTAGCCTTGCTTTTAATTGTGGCAAGAACTTCTCTGCTACGTTTATAAGTCGGACTGGTTTCTACTGAAGAAATGATATCATCATTATCCAGATCATCCTGTCCAAATATATAGACATGATGACGACGTTTGGTATAACGCTGATTTTCTCCGTCTTTATAGAACTTGGAACGTCGATCATGCTTGCGTGCCTCAATCTCTTCCTGTTGTGCTCTTTTCTCAGCCTCCTCCTGCGAATGTTGCAGATTATCCATACCTGGCACATGTTCCAATCCGAATCCAGTAGCCAATACTGTAATCTTTACCTTCTTCTCCAAAGTAGAATCTGTAGCCAGACCGAACTTGGTTTCTACATCAGAACCAAACTTACTCATAAATTCATGAACTTCATTCATTTCCTCCATCGTAAGCTGATCACTTTCTTCTTTGTCACAGAAAGAAATACTCAAAAGAACTTTCTTGGAATTGAATATATCATTATTGTTAAGCAACGGTGAGTGAAGAGCACCTTCAATAGCTTGTCTGACACGTCCTTCACCCTCTCCATATCCGGTACTCATGATTGCAACACCTCCGTCCTTCAAAACGGTTGTCACATCCTGAAAGTCCAGATTGACAATACCATGTACCGTAATAATCTCAGCAATACTTTTTGCCGCTACAGACAGAGTATCGTCAGCTTTGGCAAAAGCATTCAATACGGTCAGCTCAGGATAAATTTCACGCAAGCGCTCATTATTGATCACCAACAGTGCATCTACATGCTTGGAAATCTCCTCTACACCATCCAATGCCTGGTCAATCTTCTTATTGCCTTCAAATATAAACGGGATTGTGACAATACCGACTGTCAATATACCCATTTCCTTTGCGCATTGCGCTATAATAGGTGCAGCTCCGGTACCCGTACCTCCACCCATACCGGCTGTAATAAAGACCATACGTGTTCCGTCATTCAACATCTTACGTATATCATCTATACTTTCCAAGGCAGCCTGACGCGCACGCTCAGGTCTGTTTCCGGCTCCAAGACCTTCTGTACCCAATTGCAGGCGAGTCGGTATAGGAGAGTCACTCAGAGCCTGATTATCCGTATTGCATAGAACGAAACTCACATCATGAATTCCTTCCTTATACATGTGGTTAACCGCATTACCGCCACCGCCACCAACGCCTATTACCTTAATTATACTTGGGCTGTTTGTCTTGAGATTAAACTGTATACCGTTTCCTTCATCCATAATTATCTATAATTTAGCCTGTTTTTATTCTTCATCCACCATTTTCCGGGAAATATCACTGATCGTTTTAAACACTCTTGAGAAGAAACCTGGCTTGGATTTACGTTTGGGTTCCTCTTCTTCCGGTTTGGTTTCTTCCTTTGATGTGTCGTTATCTGTATTTTCCGTCACATTATCTATTATAACAACTTCCTCTTCGATTTCGGGTTCCTTTTCTTCGACCTTTTCTTCTACGACATTGAAGCGTACACACGCCTGTGTACCTTTACTCAACAATGAAATCATGGCATTGGCTGTCCCGTCCTTGACAATCTGATCTGGACGTTCTGTTTCAAAAGGTATATTGACAATACGGGCAAAACGCACCTTATCCAATCCCATCCGATTCATAATGGCACGATCCATATTCTTCATATTGGCACCTCCACCTGTTATCACCATACCTGCAATCAGTTTATCACGATAACCACTTTGACAGATTTGTTCCCAAACATTGCCAAGGATTTCTTCCATACGGGCTTCTACCACTTCAACCAGTTCTCTGGTCTCAATCGTTCTTTCACTGCCAGATGTAGTCTTGACAACTCCTTCAGCACGCTGTTCTGAATAGGCCGTTCCATACTCAAATTTCAGTCGTTCCGCCTCCTCTTCTTCAACACGCAAAGAACAGATATCCAAAGTCACATTATTTCCGCCCAAAGGTATAACTGCAAGATGACGGAGCACGTTATTCTTATATATAGCTACAGTTGTCAGATCGGCCCCAAAATCAACCAAAACACATCCTGAACGTCTCTCTGTATCTGTCAGGACACTGTCTGCCTGGGCCAAAGGAGTAATAAAATAGCCTGCAATCTCCAAATCAGCTGCTTCTACGCACTTACGTACGTATTCCTTTATTGTTGTCCGTGCAATCACATTCAGGAAACGTCCTTCCAACTGATTGCTCAAAATGCCTACAGGATCCAAAGTCAGTTCTGCTCCGATACGATATTCCTGAGGAACAACCTCCAATATCTCATAATCAGGGTAAACGGTTTCCTTATTAGATTCACACAAGCCGTCGACGAGATCGGAAGAAATGACAATTTTGGTATCCAGCTGTCTGGATACTACATTTTTGACCGTACGAAGAGATTTTCCATTCAGTCCGACATATACCTTTACTACCTCCAGATCTAAATCTGACTCCAGTTTCTGGACAATCCGCTTTAAACATAAAACCGTTTTGTCCATATTGTATATTACTCCCTTACGTATACAATTCTTGGCATCTTCCTGTACAACATCTAATATATGAATTGTCCCGTCCAAATTCCTGCAACCAGCAATTCCCCTTATCTTTGAAGAACCGAACTCTATTGCAACCATTATTTCTTTCTCTGCAGCCATATCTCTAGTTTTATTTTTTTTTGCAAATAATTTGGTTATCATATTCCAGATTAACCATAGAATATTTATTCCATCCCGCCTTATTCAACCCCTCTGTATAGAACTTTTTCATTCTGTCTAACTTGTTCTGGATGTTGGTCGGACTACCCAAATAGATAATATGTTCACCTACCAGCGGAATAAGTTCCACATTTCCGCTTTCCAACACATTTATCTGCTGAATCTGTTGTCGCCAAAACGGATCATCAGCTATAAATCGGCCCAATATCATCAGATTCTTACGCGCAAAATCCGGTGTAACACGACCGGTCACTACCACCAGATGAGCTGCATAAGATGATTTCGGCATTTGTTTCCCATGCCGGTCCAAATAATAATTATCACCATTGGCCGACATCACATGCAGTATCGGACATCGCTGACTGACTTCCAGACAGACTTTACCTCCCGGTGTCTTATAACATGTAATCTGTTCTATATATTTATTCTTCAACAGACAGGATTCTATCTTATTCAGGTCGATTTGCTCCATTTTAAGACCTACCGGATCTATCTTTTCCTTTTTCAGCAGGTTCAAAATGTCATTTTCCTGCAAGAAACCTGTCTGCAAGCTATCATTTATCATTATTTCCACGCCATCGCATACCATGCCCTTCTCAGGCTTGTTCAAGACTGTGACTGCAGCAATCCAATAAGCTGCCACTCCTAATACAATGATACCAATGACTATTTTTTTCAGCATTTCTTCTTCAATATTTCTGTTATTTGAGCCGCATACGATTCTATATCACCTGCTCCCAATACAATAATGACATCCGCATCCGATTGTTCTACCACCTTCAGGATATCTTCCTTATGACACAACTGTTTTTCAACTCCCGGATCCAGATTGTCATAAATCAGTTTAGATGTCACTCCCGGTATAGGAAGTTCACGGGCAGGATAAATATCCACCAAGACCACCTCGTCAAGCAAGGACAGACTCTTCGCAAAATCCTGATAAAAGTCTCTTGTCCGCGTATACAAATGCGGTTGGAATATAGCCATGATCTTTTTATCCTGATATAACTCACGAATTGAGATCACACTCTGACGGATCTCCTCCGGATGATGAGCATAATCTGTCAGGAAAGCCCTGTTTTCGGTTCTCAGTTTAAAATCAAAACGACGATCTACCCCACTGAAAGAAGCCATTGCCGTTCTGATTTCGTCCTCGGTAGCACCTGCTATCTGTGCCAAAGCCATAGCAGCAATTCCATTTTCTATATTGATGCTGACAGGTACCCCCAACTGAATATTCGGAATATTTCCTAACGGTGATATCAGATCAAAACGGATTTCTCCATTACCGATCCGTACATTTTCTGCTCTGAAATCTCCTTTATCCCGACTATAAGTATATACCGTTACCCCATCTTGCACACGAGGCTGCATTTCCAGGCCTTCATGCCATATCAGATAACCATCCGGACGAATCAGGGAACTGTATTTGCTGAAGCTCTCCAAATAAGCCTCTTTTGTACCGTAAATATCCAGATGATCTGCATCGGTAGCCGTAATGACCGACGCATAAGGTGTCAGCCAATGGAAAGAGCGGTCAAATTCATCTGCTTCTATCACCACATAATCACTTTGTGAGGAAAGAATATAATTTGTACCATAATTTTTGGTAATTCCACCAAGAAAGGCATTACAGTCAACATGGCTCTGATGGAGAATATGTGCCGCCATGGATGAAGTTGTCGTCTTACCATGTGTACCAGCAACGCATAACCCCTTATGTGAACGAGTCAGGGTACCTAACACCTGGGCCCGTTTCTCTATTTCAAATCCCGTCTGACGGAAATAGACAAGCTCTTTATGCTCTTCCGGAATTGCAGGCGTATAGACTACGAGACAATTCGTTTTATCCTTGAATACATCCGGAATTGCAGCCACATCCTCAACATAGTGTATCCATGCGCCTTCTGCTTCCAGACGTTCGGTCAAATCACTTGCAACCTTATCATATCCTCCAACGGCATATCCTTTTTGCAAAAAATAACGAGCTATGGCACTCATGCCGATACCTCCAATTCCAACAAAATAAACTGCCTTAATATCTTTCAGTTCCATTATTGTTTTTTCCTTTCTCTATAAGCTTTTGCCAGTTTATAAACTTCTTCTGCGATCTTATCTGCCGAATTAAGAAAAGCCATACCCTTGATATGCAGGCTCAGATCGCTCAACACCTTTTCCTCTTTTACCGTATCTATGGCCAAATTAATCAGTTTCTCTTTCGCTTCAGCATCTTTCACATATAAAGCCGCATTCTTGTTTACCAACGCCAATGCGTTTTTAGTCTGATGATCCTCTGCCACGTTTGGTGAAGGCACTAATATAGCCGGTTTGCCAAGCAGACATAATTCTGAGATACTGCTTGCACCCGCACGTGATATAACCAGATCCGCAGCAGCATAGGCATCTTCCATGCTTGAAATGAAATCTGTCACAAAAAGATTGGATGGTTTACCTTTCTCCTTCAGAACATTCTGTATCTGTTCAAAATAATATCCTCCGGTCTGCCATATAAACTGGATACCGGATGACGCTATTTCATCTAAATGTGTCAACACACTTTCATTCAGAGTCCGCGCTCCAAGACTTCCTCCAATCAGCAATACGGTCTTACGATCTGTCTGTAGACCAAACGCAGCCAATGCCTCTGCACGCGAACGTGTATTGGACAACAGGCCTTGTCTGACCGGATTTCCGGTCATAATGATCTTTTCTTTCGGGAAGAAACGCTCCATGCCTTCATAGGCCACACAAATCTTGTCTGCTCCTTTTGCCAACAGTTTATTTGTCACTCCGGCATAAGAATTCTGTTCCTGAATCAATGTCGGAATACCCATGGCTGCTGCCATATTCAGAGTCGGTCCACTGGCATAGCCTCCTACACCGACAGCCACCATCGGCTTAAAATCACGTATAATAGACTTGGCCATCCGACGGCTTTTCCATATCTTAAACAGAACTGCTATATTCTTCAGCAGATGCTTACGGTCAAAACCACAAATAGGCAGAGCCTTGATCGGATAACCAGCAGCTGGTACACGTTTCATTTCCATTCTTCCTTCAGCTCCCACAAACAGTATTTTTGCTTCGGGATGCTGCGCTTTTATAGCATTTGCGATAGAAATTGCCGGAAAAATATGACCACCGGTTCCACCTCCGCTGACAATGACTCTCAACTCTTCTTCCATAATTGATTTATAATATATATTCTAGGCAAAAGTAGTAATAAATATCCTATTTCTACCTTTTTTATAGTCTTTTTATTTTTTTATGACTTTTATAAGCCTAATATCAGGGCATCGCCAATTCGTCTGTCACCTCTTCACTCTTTTTCGCAGAACGACTTATACTTAAGATGATGCCGATATATGCACAGTTGATCATTGTTGAAGTTCCGCCCTTACTGATTAACGGCAACGGCTGTCCTGTAACAGGAAAAACTCCCACAGCCACTGCCATGTTGACAAGTGCCTGTATAACGAGCATCAGTGCCAGTCCCATCACCAGAAAGGCTGGAAAATTACGTTCACAACGGTTAGCAATTCGTGCTGACCGAAATAGCAGGACAATATAAAGGAACATGACGAAAGTGCCCCCGAAAAGCCCCAGTTCTTCTATAATGATAGCATAAATAAAGTCTGAAAATGGCTGCGGCAGGAAGTCACGCTCTATAGAGTTTCCCGGACCACGCCCCACTACATTACAAGTGGCTATCGCTATTTTAGCATGTGCAGTCTGCAAGTTTTTACTGATATCATAGGATTTGGCGTCCACATCCCCTTCATCCTGGGCTTTCATACGATTGGCCCATGTCGGTACACGGTGCATACCCGGCATCTTGCCTATTGCTCCCAACGTTTCATCGGATGCCATGGTCAGGAATGAGAAAAAACTGGTCGCAGCAATAACCAGTACTCCAACCAGCAACCCCAACTGTTTCCATGGAATACCGCCTATAAACATCATGATCAGAATGACCAGGAATGTCATGGCTGCTGTTGAAAAGTTCTCTGGAGCTATAAGGCCGCAAATGATCAAGGTAATACATAAGATATAATTGAAAGCGCGCTTTTGTGCACCGGCCTCATCCCGCATACTGGAAAGGATCATGGCCGTAGCAGCGACCAATACCCCCTTAGCCAGTTCCGACGGCTGAAAAGTAATACCGGCATATTCGAACCATCTGCTGGCATTATTCACTTTTTCCGTAAACATGGTCACAATCAGCAAGAGGACTGACAGCGGCAATCCAAAGACAGGAATAAGCTTAAAATACCGGCAATGTATCTTATGAATAACCAAGGTAGCCACAATACCGACAAGCAAGTATGACGCATGCTGTAAGACAGGTTTCCAATAAGCACCCGTCTTATAACTCATATTACTGGAGGCACTGTAAACTTCGACAATAGAGACCATAGCCAGAAACATCAGTATGATCCATATCACCTTGTCACCTTCAAACAGACTCCATTTTTTTATTTTATTTGCCGACCAAACCATAAATTTTCATTTTATAAGGCCCTGACCAAAGATTTAAACTGTTCGCCACGGTCCTCCATGTTCTTAAATAAATCAAAACTTGCACAACAAGGACTCAACAATACCGTATCACCCGGTTCTGCCATCTTATAGCAGGCTTCCACACAGTCTTTCATGCTATGCGTATCGGCTACCGGCAATCCGAACGAATCGAAAAAGTCATGAAGCTTTTTATTGTCTGCTCCCAAATAGACCAATCCCTTACATTTCGCCTTAACCAATTCTGCTATTGCCCGATAATCATTTCCCTTGTCTTTTCCGCCCAGAATCAGGATTGTCGGTGTTGTCATGCTTTCCAAAGCATACCAGCAGGCATCTACATTCGTTGCCTTTGAATCATTAATGTATTCAACTCCTCTTACACGAGCTACTTTTTCCAAACGATGCTCCACACCCTCAAAATCACTCAGGCTTTGACGGATCACATCACTCTTGATACCTGCCAGATTAGCCGTAATACCAGCCGCCAGCGAATTATACATATTATGTTTTCCTCTCAAAGACAAAGATTCCTGCTCCATATTGAACGGAGTCGGATATTCCAATACGTACTGTCCGTCAGCGATATAACCGATCATACCCTCTTTCTTCAAAATAGAAAACGGACATTTCTTCGATTTTATACCGTACTTTTCCAACTCCTTTTGAATAATCGGATCATCATTCCAATATACAAAGGCATCATCTTCTTCCTGATTCTGAATGATTCTCATCTTGGCATCCACATAATTCTGCATACAGTTATTATATCTGTCAAGGTGATCAGGTGTGATATTCAACAATACGGCAATATTTGCTCTGAAATTATACATGTCATCCAGTTGGAAGCTGCTCAATTCTATCACATAATAGTCAAAGTTCTCTTCTGCCACCTGCAAAGCCAGACTCCGTCCTATATTACCTGCCAGACCAACATTATATCCGGCAGCCTTAAAGATATGGTAAATCAAAGAAGTCGTAGTTGTCTTACCGTTACTGCCAGTTATACATATCATTTTGGCATTGGTATAACGGCCGGCAAACTCAATTTCAGAAATTACCGGAATGCCTTTCTCACGCACTTTGACAACCATGGGAGCATCTTCCGGAATACCCGGGCTTTTGATAACCTCATCGGCATTTAAAATCAAATCTTCCGTATGGTGTCCGTCCTCCCAGCTAATACCATACTGTTCCAGCATATCTACATAACGGGGCTTGATCTTTCCCATATCGGAAACAAAGACATCAAATCCCTTTTTCAAAGCCAATACAGCTGCACCGACTCCACTCTCGGCTGCTCCCAATACTACTATTCTTTTTTTCATAATATGTATCGTATTTTGAAATTTCTACCTTATTTTTAATGTAATGATGGTCATCGCTGCTAGAATAATGGTCGCGATCCAGAAACGGACTGTCACCTTCGATTCCAACCAGCAGCCTTTTGGCCAATTAAACAGCACCTTGACGTCCGGTGCCAGCTGTCCCGGGCGCACTCTGAACGCATCATGGATAGGCGCACGTTTGAACACTCTAAGTTTCAGTCCTTTTCTGTTACCCCACTTGGCATAATTAACCTGAAGAATCACACTCAGGCTTTCCATCAGGAATACAAAACACATCAAAGGAATCAACAATTCCTTGTGAATGATAATAGCCGTCACTGCTATAATACCGCCTATGGCCAGACTACCGGTGTCTCCCATGAATACTTGAGCCGGATAAGCGTTATACCACAAGAAACCGATCAATGCACCCACAAACGCACAAATAAAGATCACCAATTCTTCCGAACCTGGAATAAACATAATATTCAGATAACTGGCAAACTCTATATGGCTTGATACATAAGCCAACACGCCAAGTGCCACACCGATAATAGCCGAATTACCGGCTGCCATACCGTCCATACCGTCATTCAGATTAGACCCATTCGATACGGCCACGACCACCAACGTGGTCATCACCACAAAAAGCACCCATCCGGCAGCTGTCTTGTATTTACCGCAGAAACTCATGATTTCCGCATAATCCAGATTGTTGTTTTTCACAAACGGAATCGTCGTCATGGTGGATTTCACCTTTTCGCTTTTGTGAACAACCACCTCTGCCGTTCCCTGTCTCTGCATGGTCACATTCTCGCGTATGACTGCATCCGGACTCAACCACAAGGTCAGACCGACAAACAGTCCAAGAACCGTCTGTCCGATCAACTTATAAATAGGACGCAAACCATCCTTCGTCACCTTCATCTTGATATAGTCGTCCGCAAAGCCCAGAAGCCCCAGCCAGACAGTAGTCACCAACATCAGGATCATATAAATGTTACGCAAACGACCGAACAACAGACAAGGAATAATGATGGACACAATAATAATAATTCCTCCCATGGTAGGTACTCCCTTTTTTTCCACACCATAAGGGTCGATACTCTTGTCACGTTGCGCCTCACTTACATGATGCCGTTTCATCCAACGGATAAAATATTCACCCAACCATGCTGATATAATCAGAGAAAGGATAAGAGTCAGCAATGCGCGGAAAGAAATATAAGTCCACATGTGTGAGCCTGGAATACCAAACTCATTCAAATACCTGAACAGATAATACAACATAATGTTTTGATTTTAAATGCCGAAAATTTCTCTTATCACTTCATGGTCATCAAAATGGTGTTTTACACCTTTTATTTCCTGATAATTCTCATGTCCCTTACCGGCTACAAGCACCACATCACCTGATTTGGCCATCTTGCAGGCTGCACGGATTGCTTCCTTACGATCAGCTATGGCCACAACCTTTCTCATCTGCTCCTTATCCAATCCTGCCAGCATGTCATCAATAATAGCTTGCGGTTCTTCAAAGCGCGGATTATCACTGGTAATGACCACCCGGTCACTATGATTGACTGCTTCCTGTGCCATAATCGGGCGTTTTCCCTTATCCCGGTTTCCTCCTGCTCCACAGACAGTAATTATCTCCCCTCTTCCGTTCAATATCTCATTTATTGTCTCCAGCACATTGACCAAGGCATCAGGAGTGTGGGCATAATCCACAATTGCCGTCTGACCTTCTTTTGAACGTATGGTCTCAAAACGTCCGTTAACCGGACGCAATGTACTCATTTTTATCAGGATATCCTCCGGCATCTTGCCCAACATCACTGCAGCTCCATACACAGCCAGAAGGTTAGACACATTAAAACGGCCGATAAAAGGTACACTCACTTCCTTACCATTAATATCTAGGAACATACCTTCAAAGGACTCTTCAAGAACCTTGGCTTTAAAATCCGCCATCGTACGCAATGAATAAGTCCTGACAACAGCTTTTGTATTTTGCACCATGACCATTCCATTACGGTCATCTGCATTAGTCAGAGCAAAAGCATCTTTTGGCAAGGCATCAAAAAAAGCCTTTTTGGCATCTCTGTAATTTTCAAATGTCTTATGATAATCCAGATGGTCTCTCGTCAGATTGGTAAAGATACCGCCTGCAAACTTCAGCCCGGCAATTCTCTGCTGTGCCACCGCATGTGAACTGACTTCCATAAAGGCATATTTGCAACCTTCATCAGCCATTCGTCCCAACAAACGGTTAAGCGTAATAGGATCTGGGGTCGTGTGATCTGCCGGAATGGCTTCACCGTCTATATAGTTGCACACAGTAGAACACAATCCACATTTATACCCGAACGCACGGAACATCTCATACAACAGTGTAGCAATAGTTGTTTTTCCGTTTGTTCCTGTCACGCCTATCAGATAAAGTTTTGAAGTAGGATCGCCATAGAACAAAGTAGCCAACCGTCCCACGGCATTCTCAGAGTCCTTGACCTGAATATAGGTCACATTTTCTGCCGTCTCACCCGGAATCTCTTCACAAACCACAGCTACAGCACCGTTTTCAACAGCCTTGCCGATATAGGCATGACCATCTGTCTGGGTTCCCTTTACGGCCACGAACAGGCCTCCAGGCTGAACCTGACGAGAATCTATATTGATGTTAGTAATATCTTTATCCAAGCTTCCTCTGACCTCAACCGGATGAAAGCCTTTCAACAACTGCTCAAGAATCATAATTATTCCCCCCCTTTTTTAAGTTTTATCGATATAGTCTGTCCTTTCACTATCTTGGTTTCAGGTGCCAGACTTTGTACGACGACTCGTCCCACTCCTTCTATACGGACCTTAAGTCCGCGGCTTTCAAGAAGATAAACCGCATCCTTGGCTCCCATATTTCTGACATCCGGTACCTTATTATTTTCTGTTTTTTCAGAGATCAGCACCACCTGGTTGCCATTATTCTGTGCCTTTCCCCATACAGCAGCCTTTTCTGTCTGGTTCCAGTCCGCACGATAAGGTATAGCCAGTTGCTGAAGCACAGAAGCTCCGGCCACCATATCCCCATCAAGAACCTCCGGCACAAACACAGAAGCCGAATCTGCCGCTTCGGTAACTTCACGATAAACGCCTTTTGCCATTACTCTTTGAGCGATTTCACTGAACACAGGGCCACAATGTCCTCCTCCCGAAGCCGGAAGACCTGTTTTCTGAATGGCAACTATACAACTGTATTTAGGCGCATCTGAAGGATAATAGCCACAGAAACTGATAAGATATTTCATGGCTCCACCATGATATCCGCTCTTGCCCTGAGCAATCTGGGCCGTACCCGTCTTACCTGAAACCTTGAATTTCTTGTTACCGGCCTTACGTCCCAATCCTTTGCTGACAACCATTTCCAATATGTCCTGAATATCTTTCAGAGTCGATGGTGAACAGATCTGCTCCTTCAATACCTCTACCGGATACTCCCGCAACACCTCTCCATTTTTACAGACCGCACGGACGAAACGAGGCTTAACCATCTTGCCGCCATTTGCTATTGCATTATAGAATGTCAGAGTAGCAATAGGCGGAATCTGGGTTTCATAACCGATACTCATCCATGCCAAAGCCGTTCTGGACCAGTTGCTGCCATCTGGTTTCGGGCGACGTACGCGCGGTTCTCCACTTCCCACAAAAGGAAGATTCAACGCCATGCCCACTCCTTCTCGGTAAAGACCATCCACAAACTTCTCCGGACAGTCATGATAATTATCATCAATAATCCGGCTTACGCCCACATTAGATGAATACATCAGCACTTCCGGAACCGTCAGCTGTCCATAGCCTCCACGACGCCAGTTATGATCTTTCATCACGCGGCCATGCATGGGCCATTGTCCGTTGCCGGTATCCACTACATCATCCTTGGTGATCTTTCCATCCTCCAAAGCCACCATAATAGAAGCTGTCTTGAAGGTAGAACCCGGTTCCATCAAATCGGACACCGCATTATTCTTAACCTCACGGTATTCTCCATCACTGCATTTGGTCATATTGACGATAGCCTTCACATCCCCGGTCTGTACTTCCATCAGGACAACTACACCGACCTCGCCATTAATCTCCTTAAGCTGGCGCAACAAAGCCTTTTCAGCCATATCCTGCATGGACACATCTATTGTTGTCTCAATATCACATCCGTCAACCGGCGGTTCATCCACTATCGGCAACCACTTGTTACGAACCTTTGAGCGATGTGACTTTCCCGGTTTACCGCGAAGGACAGAATCATACGAAAGCTCCAGACCGTAACGTGCTGAATCCTTTCCGGCAAAAACCGCACCGAGCGTACGTGCTGCCAGCGTACCATAAGGTTTCTTACGCTGATTCTGTTCTTCCACATAGAAGCCGCCTTTAAAAGGACTTTCCTTCAGCAAAGGCAACTTTTTACACTCCTTATATTGTATATAGGATATCCGGTTACCATAAAGAAGCCAGTTTCTTCTTTTCAGTTTACGTCCTTTTTTCAATCTGTCCTTAAAGAAAGCCACAGAACGGTCCGGTATGATCCGATGGAGTCCTTCCGCTATCGAATCCAGTTTCTCCGTCAGCATACTGTCGCGCCAATGCTGCAATTCTTTTGCCACGTCCGGATCCTTGTCATAAGCAATATAATCCATATAGATCTTATACTCCGGCAACGAACTGGCCATAACCTGCCCGTCGGCAGAAAGAATATTTCCCCGCTTGGCCGGCAACGGTACGTTTTCGCGCACCAGTTTCTGACTGACTTCCGCCCAGTATTCACTTTTAAAAAACATCAGATAAGCCGCATTACCCAATATATAGAGTCCTCCCAAGGTCAATAGCACGATAACCACAAAATACCGCGGCATGATTCTCTTTCTGTCGAAGTTCATTCTTCCTCCTTATTTTGTTTGATGACAAAAGGCGGCTCCTTTGGTGAAGCCAGCAGGCTGTCGGCAGTATGCCGCAAAGACGCCTCCACCTGGCTTTGCCTTGTTTTGGTCGTCAGCTCGCTCGAACGGGTCAGCGCATAATACCTCAGCTCGGTTAATTCCGTTTTAAGTTTCTCAATTTCAATAATTTCCTGTTGTGACGAATAACGATTAGTGATATATAATATGGCAAAAAGCACACACATCAATATCAGGCCCATTTGTTTTTTTAGCCATCCGTTCATCAGGATGTCACCTCCGAGTATCTCACGCAAAGTGAGATTGTTGCGCACTTCTACACCTTCACTCTCCGTAAAAGTCTGGATGGTTACCAACCCCGTTTCCGTTTTTGCATCCGACTGCGTTTCTGCATTATCCGCAGTCTCTTCCGAGACAGCCTCCGCGCAGGTACTTTCGTCTGCTTCAGGCTGCGCGTTCTGTTGCGCTTTCCGCCTCAAGAACCATCTTTTTTTCATATCTTACTGATTGATTATTTTTTAGCTATTTTTTCCGCAATTCTTAGTTTGGCGCTCCGGCTTCGTGGATTCTCCTGCTGCTCTTTTTCGTCTGCCACAATGACCTTATTGTTAACAGCCCGGAAAGGACAGTTTATTCTGCCAAAGAAATCCTGCTCCACTTTACCTTCCACATTTCCGGTTTTTATGATATTCTTGACCATACGGTCTTCCAGAGAGTGATAAGTCAACACCGACAGACGCCCGCCTGGAGCCAATATTTCCGAAGCCGCCATCAGCATTTCCTTCAACGCATCCATTTCCTGATTCACTTCAATACGCAAGGCCTGAAATGCCTTGGCCAGTTCCTTCTTTTCACGGTCACGGGGAAACACCGGTTTTACAACTTCCAAAAACTCTTCAACTGTTTCCAGACGTCCTCGTGCACGGGCTTTTACCAACAAGGAAGCCAACTTGCGGCTTTGTTTCAGTTCACCATACAGATAAAACAGGCTGGCCAGTTGTTCTTCGGAATAATCATTGACAATATCAGCTGCTGTTCTGGAAGCCCGTTTATTCATTCTCATATCCAGAGCACCTTCAAACCGGAAAGAAAAGCCACGGCTACGGTCATCAAAATGATGACTGGAAACACCCAGATCAGCCAGAATACCGTCTACCTGAGGTATATCATAATATCGCATCCAGTTCTTCAGATAGCGAAAATTGCTCCTGACAAAAGTCAATCTTTCGTCATCCGGCACATTCCGTTCCGCATCAGCATCCTGATCAAAGCTGAAAAGCCGGCCTGAAGGTGACAGACGCCTCAGGATTTCCCGACTGTGTCCACCTCCTCCAAATGTCACGTCTATATAAACGCCTTCAGGATTGATATTCAGACCATCCACCGTCTCTTTTAACAATACCGGCACATGATAAACATTTTCTTCAGCTGTCATTTCTCTCTCTTTAACGATTTTTGGCTTCAAAGATACGAAATTCCGTACACTCTACACCTTATTATATAAAAAATATTTTTTCGGCTTCTTTTACCCGTCATACGGGCATTAAAATCCCTGTTAATATAGAGGAACTTATTCATTCAAATTATCACTCAATTTTATTAAAAAGAATTAAATTATCTTTATATTACCACCATTCATACTAATTTTGTAAATTGTCAATACCTAAAAGAACACTGAAACATGAAAAGAATCTTTTTTGTATTTCTGCTGATCATGACATTACCTGCCATATCTGTTCTTTCCGCGAAAGAAAAAAGATCAATTGTCCGACTGGAAACTTCCATGGGTGTCATACGCATTGCATTGAGTGATGACACGCCTGTTCACCGGGACAATTTTCTCAGAAACACAGAACTGGGACTTTATAACGGTTCCTCTTTCCACAGGGTTATCAAGGACTTTATGATTCAAGGCGGAATTCCCACGGAGGAAGCTGTCAGCCAACTGGCCGACAGTACGAAAAATCCGACCAGATACCTGCTCCCGCCAGAAATAGCTTTACCCTATCTTTATCATAAACAAGGAGCCGTAGGAATGGCTCGCGAACCAGACGAAAGCAACCCGGATCATCTGAGCGACGGTGCTCAATTCTATATCGTCTGGGGAAAGACCTATTCTTCATCTGAACTTAAAAAGCTCCCTGCCGATTTCACACTCGACATGTCACTCGACTATCGTACCAAGGGCGGCGCACCCCAACTTGACGGCAGCTATACAGTTTTTGGCGAAGTCATCGAAGGCCTGGACGTAGTCGGTCAAATTCAGGAGCAGACTACAAATGCCGATAATGACCGTCCCATTAAGGACATCCTCATTCTTAAGGCTACGGTTGAACAGAAATCAGAGGATGCAACCAATACTACAAAAAGAAAATCTGCCCGACGTACAAACCGTCACCTTATTTACTAAAACCAAATACAAAAAGAATCATTCATCCCCAATTAGCTATTTTTGTGTCCTTATCGCCCTATTTAATATACGGTATACCGCATTTTATACCGGAATATCATGATATTCAAGGTTTTTTTATTAACTTTGCAGCTGTTTTGATACAAGCTATTTATGAGAAAAGTTCTATTTGCGCTACTTATCTTTTCCGCCGTATTCGTTTCGTGTATACGAGATGAAGCGCCTAATGCTGAGTGTGATATAGAAAATGCCACTGTCAGCACTCGCTGGCGTGACATGTTATTTTACAATCAATCGGACACGTCTAAAAGTATTATTTCCGCAGACAGTACAATCGTATTTTATATCAAAACTGGGGCTGATGCTTATCTGAAAGACCTTGCCGTTTATTTCAAACTGACAGCAGGAGCGACAATCAAACCAGCCAACGGATCTACACAAGACTTCAGTCAGGGGCCTGTACGTTATAGAGTCACCTCGGAAGATGGCATGTGGCATCGGGATTATCTGGTAGAATTCAAACCGATACAACCAATTACTACTGACATCAAATTTGAAGACTTCGAACTGGATGCCAGTCAGAAATATTATACCTGGTTCGAAAGAAATGAATATAACGATAAGCTGACAATATGGGCTACCGGCAATCCAGGTTATAAACTCAGTAAGTCATCAGCCAAATGGTACCAATATCCTACCGTTCCATGTGATTCACCCAGCGTCAGTGGACATGCAGTCAAACTGACCACACAGGACACCCGTCCTTTCGGCAATCTGGTCAATATGCGTATCGCTGCTGGCAACCTGTTTATCGGTACATTCGATGTCAGCAATGCGCTGACTGATGCTATGGCTGCCACACGTTTTGGCTTGCCTTTTAACAAAAAACCAATCGTATTCGAAGGTTATTACCAATACCAGCCCGGACCTGAATTTTGGGATCGTGCCGGCAATCCCATTGAAGGTAAAATAGATAATCCGGACCTATATGCCGTGCTCTACCGCAATACGGACGAAAACGGCAACAGCTTTACTTTGAGAGGAGACAACGTACTGACCCATCCTAACATTGTAGCACTGGCCCGCCTACAGAATCCAGTACACGGTCAAACCTGGCAAAAATTCAGTATTCCATTCGAATACACCGAAAAAATAGACAAAACAATGCTTAAGAACTACCAATATAATCTGAGCGTAGTCTTTACCTCCAGTATCGAAGGAGCGGAATTCCGTGGAGCCATAGGCAGCACACTCTATGTAGACGAAGTCAAAATCATTTGCGAAGAATAATCATGATCAAAATCATCAAATATCTGTTGGTTGTCTGTGTATTAAGCCTGACTGATAACCTTTACGCTTTTAATAACGAGGAGCAACAAGAGAAAGAAGCACAATTTGCCCATTGGGGACCGGCAGAAAACCATCATGGCATGGGGTGTCTGTTCCGTTTGGGTTTTGCACTTGGCGGCACGTCTCCATTGCCCATTCCACAGGAAATCCGCAGTATTAACAAATTCCGTCCCGAAGGCGGACTGAGTATCGGTGTAGACGGTTTCAAACTGTTCAACCGCCAATGGGGTATAATGACCGGTCTACGATTCTTTATAGAAGGCATGTACACCGAAGCCAACGTAAAGAACTATAAAATGAGTATCGCCATGGACAATGAAGTCCTGAAAGGCCATTTCACCGGTACGGACGTAACCGAAACCAAAATGACAGGACTGACCATCCCGTTTCTGGCAATCTATCGTGTCAGCCCGAGATGGACATTCAACCTTGGTCCATACATCAGTTATCATACCAGTCATTCTTTCAAAGGCTCAGTCTATAACGGCTATCTGAGAGAAAATGATCCGACCGGACAGAAAATCAACATCTCATCAGACAATCCGGCGACTTATGATTTCAGCGAGGACATGCGCAACTTCTTTTGGGGGTTGGAATTCGGTTTCGACTGTCGCGTACGCAATCACCTCAATGTATTTGGTATGGTTGACTGGGGATTAAATGGTGCTTTCCAGAGTGATTTCAACACCATTGCATTCACCATGTATCCCATTTATGCCACTTTTGGCCTGGCCTACTATTATTAAGAACAAGAAGACATATAACAAATACATATTAAATCTATGAAGAAAATTTTACTTTCAGTTGTATTCTGCGCCCTTTCAGTTTTGGGCTTTGCAGAAAACAAGACTTACACTGACGATCTGGTAGTGACGATCAACGAAGAAAGCACACCGGCTCAAAAGGCTGACATTCAGGTAGAATTCCTGGAAAACAACAAATGTAATCTTTCTCTGAAGAATTTCTGTCTTGAACTAGGTGGTGAAGTAGCCCCTGTCGGCAACATCGAATTGAATGATATCGACCTCGTGGACAATGATGGATATCAAACTTTTGAAGTGAATAGAACCATTACCATTACCCCGGGAGACCTACCTGGAGCTGATATGTGGTTGGGCACCATGCTGGGAGAAGTACCCATCGTCATGACTGGAAAAATCAATGATGACAAACTGTATTGCTTAATAGACATTGATATGACTGCTACCCTTAAACAAATCATTAAAGTTACTTTCGGTAGCGATTTTAACAATAGTTCAAATATTAAAACTTACACAGACGATTTGGTAGTGACGATCAACGATCAAAGCACACCGGCTCAGAAAGCTGATATTCAGGTAGAATTCCTGGAAAATAACAAATGTAATCTTTCACTAAAGAATTTCTGTCTTGAAGTAGATGGTGAGGTCGCTCCTGTTGGCAATATCGAATTGAACGATATCGACCTTGTTGATAACAATGGATATCAAAGTTTTAACGTCAACCAGACTATTACCATCACCCCAGGAGATCTGCCTGGAGTTGATATGTGGTTAGGCTCTATACTGGGAGAAGTTCCTATCGTTATGACTGGAAAAATCAATGATGATAAATTATATTGTTTAATCGACATTGATATGACTGCTACCCTTAAACAGATCATTAAAGTTACTTTCGGTAGTGACATCACAACTTCTATCAATCATATTTCAGCTAAAAATGGCAAGGTCAATGTCTATAATATTAACGGTGTCTGTGTAGCTAAAAACATTAATGCTGCCCATGCACTTGATAATCTGAAAAAAGGCATTTACATTGTCAACGGACTAAAAGTCATCAAGAAATAAAAAATCATAAAACAAGACTTATTGCGGCAAGCTTAATCTTTTAATGGTTATGCTTGCCGTACATTTATTTAATAATATAAGTTCAAGGTTATGCCCTCTTTATATTGATTTATAGATCAAAAATAATAGAAACAACCGTTTTACCGTATTTTATACCGAAATAAACGATATTATTATAGAGATTCAAATAACTTTGTGACAAAGTTTATAAACGTAAAATTTAAATAATCCAATTGTAGAAAATGAAGAAATTATTACTTACACTATCAGTATGTGCCGGAATAATGACGGCTAATGCACAACAAATCGAAGGAGAATTTGACTCTTTCGAAACAGGATATAACTCTGTCGGAGTTCAACCAATAGGTTGGAAAGGCTCTAATGTAAAACAAAAAGTTGGACTTAGCGTTTCAAAACAAATGATTTTCGAGGATACTGGTCATTCAAACAAATCTGTCAAGATGGTCAACAATTGGGTCGGAGTTTTCGGTATTGGTTCGAATGCTCCTGCCTATATAACATTAGGAAATCCTTGGGTTTATGCAACTATGACTATTAATGAAGCTGATGGTGGTACATATGGTGGATTGAAATTTAATTATAGACCTGATGCATTAAAAGGTTTTATCAAAAGACAATTAGGATCTGAAAAAAATGAAATAGCTCAAGTATTAGTCTATTCATGGAAGGGTACGACTTCAATTAAAAAAACGGTATCTTCTTCAGATGGAAAGAATACAGAAACCGAATTAATTGACAGAGAACGTGATATACTCAGTAATCAATTAGGAACCAACGAAGGTGATATCAAATCTGAAGATTTTGAATTAATTTCATATGGAGAATACCAAGTATCTAAGGATGAAAATATAACTGATTGGACTGAAATTACAATTCCTATAGAATATTTCAGCAATAACATTCCTGAAAAATTAAATGTCATCATATCTTCTTCTGATTATTTTAATAGAGGAAATATTGGCAAAGATAATACATTATGGGCTGACAATTTTAAATTTATTTACTATTCAGAACTCGCCTCTTTAAACTATGACGGCAAGAATTACTTCCAAGCTGGAACTACCGCCTACTCTATTGATGCCGTTTACGATAAGAACAAATTAACTTATACATCTAATGGTAAAGGAGCAACAATAGAAACATCATACAATGAAGATGAAGCGCTCTTAACCATTACTGTGAAAGGTAACGATGTCAATATAAATCCCGAAAATGTTCACATCTATACTGTACAGTTTGCTAAACCACAGCCGGAAATTACAGAATATGAGAATGACTTGCTCGTAGCATTGAACGGACAAGGCACTCCAACACAAAAAGCCAAAATCCAATTAATTAAAGAACTGGATGGCACTACATCATTGGCCTTGAATAACTTTGTTTTAGGTAGCGGCGACGAAGCATTAGCTGTCGGCAACATCAAACTGACCAATTTAGAGATAAAAGACAATAAGATTCAGGCTACACAAACTATCAACATCACAGAGGGAGATGACCCTGCCTATGAAGGCGAGTGGTTTGGCCCTCAACTCGGCGAAGTTCCTGTTTCATTAAATGCTACTTTGATAAACGACCAGACCATTGAAGCTATCATCGATATACCATTGGCACCTGGATTTATGGAAGTAAAAGTAACATTTGCTGAAACCCAAACATATACAGAAGGAAACGCACTAAATCTCACCAATGGATTAACTAATTTCGTTTATAATCGTACCTTCCCTGCCGGCTGGAACACTATCTGTCTCCCATTTGCAACTACAACAGCAGCATTTGGCGAAGGAGTCAAAGCCCAAGCATTCATTAGTGCCGACAACAACGGTTTGAACTTTGGAGAAGTTACCGAACTCGAAGCTAACAAGCCTTATTTGATTTACTTCAAAGAAGCAAAAGAAACTCCGACTTATTTCGGTACCGAAATTACTTCTACCACTCCTGTATCCGTAACCTTTGGTGACTTCACTTTCTGTGGTTCATACGAAGCCAGCATAAGCATGGCCGGTAAATACGGTGTAGCAGATCAAGGCAACGTACAGAAGTTGATGCTTGGTGGTGAAGGTTCTACCTTGAAAGCAACCCGCGCATACTTCACCAAGTCAGGTAACCAGCCTGCAATGATCAATATCAACCTGGACGGTAATGCTACAGGTATAGAGAACATTGAGCAGAATCAGGCTGACATATACGATGTCTATAACCTCCAGGGTCAGCTGATCCGCAAGAACGCTACCAGCCTGAACGGTCTGGCTAAGGGCATCTATATTGTCAACGGAAAGAAAGTAATGGTAAAATAATAACAAACATCAAAATACAATATCATGACTAAGAAAAATTATATCGCTCCAAGCGTTGAAGAGATCGCAATGGTTTCTGGCAGTGAAATCCTGGCCGGTTCTACATTGGACCCTAACGGCGGTTTGAACTCAGGCATCATGCCGGGCAATGATCCTAATAATTCTTATAATGGTGATTTCCGTTCAAACACGAACAACAACTGGACATTGTGGAAATAATCATTTAACCTGGGAACAGATCCTCAACACAACGGGCGACGGAAAAATCCGTCGCCCGTTATATTTTTAATCAGGACTTCTCAAAAAGCACAGGTTAGAACATAATTCTCAAAAGCCTATCCATTCTGCCCATGCCGCTTTCTCTCATCCTCCCGGTTAAGATAATCATCCAGCGACATGCCTTCCATCCGCTCAAAACAGTTTCGGGCCGTCTTACCCGAACCGAACCCCACCAGCACTGCATCGGCAGCCGTTTTGATCTCCCCTGTCTTCACTTTCTGCTTCAAGGCATTTATCCTGTATGAATTGATATAGTCATGTATGTTGTTATAACCCTGGCTACGCAGACACTGCAACATCAGATGACGGTTAATGCCTGTCATCTCACAAAGCCGGTCACGCCCGAAAGTGCTTTCCAGCCAACCCCGTTCATGTTGCATAAAATATTCCACACGCTCGAAACGCTGACGGTTGGCTTCATTAAAGTTTTCCTTCTCCACCTCTTCTATCACTTCCGTGGTAGGTGCCTCCTCCACTGTTTCAATGACCGGTTTAGGCAAATGTATGGCCATGGTCTCCAGCGTACGGTAAAACAGGTACATGTTCAGCACACTGAACAGATAAATATAAATGTAAAACAACAAAGGCTGGAACATCACGGTTACCACCACATAATAAGCCGTGTTAAGACCGATAGCCGTGGCGTAGCCCAACAGATACCGGGGCAGCTCAATATTCTTGACCAGCAACTTGGGCAAACGCAGGATATTGACCACATAATAGACTGACAACACCAGCGCCGCAATACGGAACAACATGTCCCATTCCAACACATGTTCCCACAACTCGGCATAAGTATGTATCACCATGGGGCGTGTTCCTAACAGAATATTCAATATATAGAGGAAGATCAGGACAAGAGCCGGCGAAGCATATATCCACATACGACGCCACTGCAGATAGCCCGGCATGGCTATACCCAACGGATAAATGGTCTGCAGATACGAAGTAGCCACCAGCCCCAACAGCATGAAGGGATGCATCAGACCGATATTCTCAAACTTAAGCAACGAATAAAAAGGTATGGCCACACAAAAGGAAGCACAGAACAACCCCATGATCCACGCCAGAGAAAGATACTGTACCTTATAACGTGAATAAAGCGACAACACCGTGGTCATCATAAAATGAACCGTTGCGATAAAAACCAATGTGACTAGAGAGAAAATTTCCATGCGGACAAAGTTAACAAAAAAACTATTCAAATAACTCTTTCAGAACATCCAAAGACTTCAATTCGGGAAAATCAGGAATATGCAGACGATAGTAATCATTGATCACTTCTATATAACGCGCACGCGAGATCCTGTTCATCACAAAAAAACGCATCGAATCATAGTTCATACGCATAAACATGGGAATAGTGGCAGCCTCTTCCGGACCAAGGTAAGCCGCATGCATAGGACACGAAGACACGAAACAGGCATTCAGCATATCAAAATAATCCCCCTTATGATAAGCCTCCACATTAGGATAGAAACCGAGGAACCTGGTCAGCCTCGTAATAAAGACAAGATGAAAATTGGCATACGAGGATTCGCTGCGGTCAAACCACTGCAAGGAATAATCCAGATAAGCAAACAAAGGCCGGTTGGCCGTTTCCTGCTTCAGTACCCTGTAGAGGAAATCTGAAAGGAACAGTCCGACCGCCGCTTTCATCGGCTCAAAAGGCAATGTGGAATAAACATAAGCGAACCGGACATCCCGTATCCGCTGCAAGGAAGCAGCCGGCTTGAAATCATAATTCAATTCCAGCATGGAAAGCGGAGTGAAAAACATATTCTTCACAGACGCCTTGCGTGATGCCGTACTTTTTACCCAAAAAGAAAGGCAACCCCGCAATTCCGTATATATATCCACTATTATTGCCTGGTCACTGTAACGCAGGACCCGCAAAACAATACCCCGGGTTTTCTCTTGCATATATTTCCTTTTTTAGCCGTAAATATACGTCAAAAGTACGCTTTTAAGGGCTAAAACAAAAAAAAATGGCTTTTTTCTGCATTTTTTTTATGAAATGTTTTGGAGATTCAAAAAAAAGCTCTACCTTTGCAACGCAATCGAGAACAAGGGTGCTCAACTAAAGAAAAGCACAACAAAAACGAGAGCACGGCGAAAGCCAAAGCAACGGTCCCTTCGTCTATCGGTTAGGACGAGAGATTTTCATTCTCTAAAGAGGAGTTCGACTCTCCTAGGGACTACAAAGTTAAACGAATTATTTAAACAGCGAGATGGCAAATCATAAATCATCAGTAAAAAGAATCCGTCAGGAGGAAAAAAGAAGACTCCACAACAGATACTACGCGAAGACCATGCGTAATGCTGTTCGTAAGCTTCGCGCTACAACAGACAAGGCTGAGGCTACAGCGATGTATCCTAGCGTACAGAAGGCTCTGGATAAATTGGCAAAGGTCAATATCATCCATAAGAACAAAGCCGCTAACTTGAAATCAAAGTTGGCACTTTACATACAGAAATTAGCCTAAATAAAATAGAATGGAGAGTTGGACAAAAGTTCAACTCTTTTTTTGTATTTACCCATCTCTTGCCATCGCTGAACATTCCTCCCAAAGGAAAAACCGATTAACCTGTAATACCGCAATTCCCGCTTTTTCCACACTTGTTTATACTCCCCCGAAAGGGTAGTAAAAAAAACATAACTGCACCCTCCTACACTTTCTGATTCAAAACTTTTTGTGTATATTTGTACACTAATAGAATCAAAAAGATTATGTCAGAAGAAGAACAGTTAAACGGTACCAGTTATTCAGCCAGCAGCATTCAGGTGCTTGAAGGTCTGGAGGCCGTGCGCAAACGTCCGGCCATGTATATCGGCGACATCAGCGAAAAAGGACTCCACCATCTGGTGTATGAGACAGTCGACAACTCTATCGATGAAGCGCTCGCCGGTTATTGTACACATATCGAAGTCACCATCAACGAAGACAATTCCATCACCGTACAGGACAACGGACGCGGTATCCCCGTGGACATGCACGAAAAGGAGCATAAATCTGCACTTGAAGTCGTCATGACCGTTCTTCATGCCGGAGGAAAATTCGATAAAGGGTCCTATAAGGTATCAGGAGGTCTGCACGGCGTAGGTGTATCCTGCGTAAACGCACTTTCCACCAAGATGCTTTCACAAGTATACCGTGACGGCAAAATATACCAGCAGGAATACGAATGCGGCAAGCCGCTCTACCCGGTCAAGGTGGTAGGCGAAACAAACCTGCGCGGTACACGCCAGCAATTCTGGCCGGATGGCAGTATCTTCATCACCACTACATACAAATATGACGTATTGGCCAACCGCATGCGCGAACTGGCCTTCCTGAACGCCGGTATTACCATCGTACTGACAGACATGCGCGAAAAGGACGAGAATGGCAATCCGCGCCAGGAAACCTTCCACTCCAAGGACGGACTTAAGGAATTCGTACGCTATATTGACTCCAGCCGCATCCATCTTTTCAATGATGTCATCTATCTGAACACTGAAAAACAGGGTGTACCTATCGAAGTAGCCATTATGTACAATACCGGCTACACCGAAAATATCCACTCTTACGTCAACAACATCAATACGATTGAAGGTGGTACGCACCTGGCCGGATTCCGTACGGCTCTGACCCGTACGCTGAAAAAATATGCCGAGGAACAGTGCAGCAAGGAACTGGAGAAACTGGAAAAGAACAAAGTGGAAATCTCAGGAGAAGACTTCCGCGAAGGATTGACAGCCGTTATCTCCATCAAGGTGGCCGAACCTCAGTTTGAAGGACAGACCAAGACCAAGCTGGGTAACAACGAAGTGGCCGGAGCCGTACAGCAGGCACTGGGCGAAGCCCTGACCAATTATCTGGAAGAACATCCCAAGGAAGCCAAACTGATCGTAGACAAGGTCATACTGGCCGCCACAGCCCGTGTAGCAGCCCGTAAAGCCCGCGAGAGCGTACAACGCAAGAGCCCGATGGCCGGAGGTGGTCTGCCAGGCAAACTGGCCGACTGTTCGGACAAGGACGCTGCCAACTGCGAACTGTTCATCGTGGAGGGTGATTCTGCCGGCGGTTCAGCCAAACAGGGACGTAGCCGCCAGTTCCAGGCCATCCTGCCTATCCGAGGAAAGATCTTCAATGTAGAACGCGTCATGTGGCACAAAGCCTTCGAACACGAAGAAGTCAACAACATCATACAGGCACTTGGCGTACGTTTCGGACTCGGAGAAGACAGTAAGGAAGCCAACTACGACAAACTACGTTATTACAAGGTCATTATCATGACCGATGCCGACGTCGATGGTTCACACATCGACACCTTGCTGATGACCCTCTTCTACCGCTATATGCCGGAACTGATACAGAAAGGACACCTTTATATCGCAACCCCGCCGCTCTACCGCTGCAAAAAGGGCAAAATAGAGGAATATTGCTATACGGAGGCTGACCGTCTGCGCTTCATGAAGACCTATAACAACGGTTCTGAACAGGGCGTTACCACACAGCGTTACAAAGGTTTGGGTGAAATGAATCCGGAACAGCTTTGGGAAACAACCATGAATCCGGAAACCAGACTGCTCAAACAGGTCACTATCGAAGACGCAGCAAGCGCCGACTACGTATTCTCCATGCTCATGGGCGAAGATGTAGGTCCACGCCGGGAATTTATTGAACAGAATGCGACCTACGCAAACATTGATGCTTAATCAGTAAATAAAAATACCTTTAAATAAGGGTGAAGGACTGACAACCTTCACCCTTTTATTTTCATCTATCCCACCTCCCTGGAGTTTTATCCCCATTAATGGTTCACTCCTTCACTTTCCGCATTATAAAAGGGAATATAAGGTGAAGGAGATGGTTCACAGGTCCTTCACTTCAAAGTATTCCATTGTATACAACCAACAGAAAAAAACGTATAAAAAAACGAAAACAAGATGTATTTTGTAAAAAATTAATCACTCCTGACATCTTTTGAAAAGTAAGCTTTACTTTAAAAAAAGTAAGCCTTACTTTTTCAAAAGTAAAGCTTACTTTTTTCCAACTAAAGGACACCTTCGATGAACCATCTGAAGGATAGTCATTCACCTTTACCCATCTATTAATCAAATTCTTACATTAGATTTGAAAAGGTGAACAAAAAAACCGATTTTACCTTTTTTATAGGGACCCTCCCCTCCTTCACCAGAAGGATCAATCCAGATAACCGCGCTCTTTCAACTCCTCGACAGCACTCTCAAGTTCGTCATACCACTCCTGACCAAAACGACGTATCAACGGCTCCTTCAGGAAACGGTAAACCGGCAAGCCCAACTGGCGGCCTTTCAGAACAGCCATCTTGCAGACATCCCAGCGGTTATAGTTCAGAGCTACCATATCACCTATTTTCTTTAAACGTATGGGATAAAGATGACAGGAAATGGGTTTATAGAAATGGGTCTTGCCTTCCCTGAAAGCCTTTTCCAAAGCACAATAACAGCAACCCTGCTCATCATAACAGGTAAATACGCAATCTTTCCCGTTGACTATACTGGTCACCAGGTCACCTTCTTCATCAGTATATACTACTCCTTGTTTGTCGATCACCGCCTGTGCGGAAGCTGACAATAACGGCCACACTACCGGAAGAGCCTCTTCCAGCTCGGCCACCTCATCCAGTTCTACCGGAGCACCGGCATCACCTTCTATGCAACATGCTCCTTTACAGGAATCCAGATCACAACAGAATTTTTCACTCAAACAGTCGACAGACACAATCGTATCGTCAATCTGAATCATTGGCATCTCGTTCTTTTTCATCTTTACCAGTTTATCGGAGTTTGACCGTTTTGTTCCAAATAGGCATTGGCCAGACTAAAATGTCTGTTACCAAAGAAACCATGATAGGCAGACAATGGCGAAGGATGGGCTGACGACAGAACCAGATGCTTGCTTCGGTCAATTACCGCACCTTTCTTCTGCGCATAAGCACCCCAGAGAATAAAGACCAGATGTTCACGTTGGTCTGAAAGCACCTTGATGGCAGCATCCGTAAACTCTTCCCACCCACGACGCTGATGCGAACCGGCCTGATGGGCACGAACCGTCAGTGTAGCATTGAGCAGCAACACGCCCTGCTCAGCCCAACGCGTCAGATTGCCTGTTGAAGGAACAGGAGCACCGGTATCATTTTGAATCTCCTTGAAAATATTCTGCAAAGACGGTGGAAAAGGCACGCCGTCATTAACCGAGAAACACAAACCATGTGCCTGTCCGGGACCATGATAGGGATCCTGACCGATAATGACGACCTTGACCTTGTCAAACGGACAAAGATTGAAAGCATTGAATATCAATTTTCCAGGAGGATAACAGACTGTTGTCTGATATTCATGGCGCACAAACTCTATCAACTGTGCGAAATAAGGCTTTTCAAATTCCGTTGCCAGACGTTTTTTCCAGCTTTCTTCTATCTGTACATTCATGATATTCCCATTTTTAACGCACAAAAATACGACAATTCATTGATATATTCTAATTATTCCTCATGATCATTCCTTTTAAGCCATTCATTGGCATCGACAAACTTTCCGGAACCGAACATTAAGCTGGCATGATCCGTCACCTGTAATTCTTCAAGCAAATCCATTATACAAAAACAGTCCGAAAATACTGCAAAAACAGATTTCCGGACTGAAGGTTATCATCAATCATTTACGCTGCCTAAAAGACAGTCGGATATCATTTTCGGATTACTTCTTTACCCGTTTGATTATTCTCATTTCTTCGTCATCATTATACTGCATGGTCACTGTTCCGCCCTGCTCTCTGTTTCCGGTATAAATATATTTACCGCTTCCGTCTTCATCCCACTGAGAAGCATTGCTGCCATCTGCATTGTAACTCATACGGTATTCAGAGTAGAAATTGCCATCAGGATAAAGCGTAATACGGGTTTGTGCATAATATCCGTCTCCCCAATCTTCCCAACCTGAAGTATAGGCTCCGTATGGGAAATTACCACTGGGCTGATAGTCGCAATAAAACGTTTCATTGTATACGACTTCTGTCATCTTACACTTGTTACCTTCAAAAGTATAAGCGAATTTCACAATATCATCCAAAAGATAACCGAACTGGTACATCTTGGATCGGGCACTCTCAAATTCCTGAGTCAATCCTCCTGAATTTGCACACTGGGAAGCAAGATTTTCTGCTGTCATATACAACCGTGCGGCATCCTCATAATTCTCCATTGTTACCGTTTGAGGGAATGAATTGACCAGCTGAACAAACTGATTGACCAATTCTTCAACTGACACAGCCTTCAATGTCACGGTCAAGCTGATTGAAGCATTTTCAACAGACTTGACAGTCACCTGACGAGTACTTCCATACGCTACATTCTCATCCAGATAGAAACTTAAATTATGGTCATCTTTATAAACCTTATCATCGGAAGAGATCCATGATCCGAAATCGTATTCAAAAATAACCGCACTCTGCGTAGATTCTTCGCCTAACTCATTTTCTCCTTCTGCAGACAGATTGATCCAATTACCTGGTACGACAAAAATCACCCCATTGATCGGAGATGGTTCTATTTCAATCTTGGCCGTAGCACGGTAAGGCAGCTCTACCATATTAGCAATAGCTCTGGATAATTCTTCATAAGCAATTCTGATTTCCTCACTCGTAGCAGCTCCACCATAAATGACATTTCTGGCTGCATTGAGCTTATCATACATAGCCCGATAAGAAGCTTCCTCATAATTGTCTTCATTCAGACTTTCAGCATAGGCAACCAGATCACGCAACGCATTCATTGAGATTTCAGTCCACTTGGCATAAAGCGTCATATCGCCATTCACTACATCCTGATTAAAATTCCAGGCATTCACGCAAGCAGATTCTTTATACCAGCCTCCAAAGGCCGCATTTTCCTTGGTTGGAGCCAACGGCTCTCTCACCTTGCTTCCCGGAGCTACCATTTGGGAAGCAACCTGACTTCCTCCCTGAGAATCAAAAATCACGGTAAACTGTTTTGTTCCTGTTCATCATCGTCATTGCCACAACCAGTAGTCACAAACGCCAGGACAGCGAAAAGACAAAACAATGAAAAATAAAGCTTACATGTTTTCATACGTTTTTCCAGTTTAGTTGTTAGTAAAAAAATAGTTATTAATAGGGTTCTCTACAACAATTTTCAATTAAGGTTCGGACAAATATAGGTAATTCATTTAGAATAAACAAAATTCATATCCAAAAATATATGGAACCATCTTATAATTCTAACAAATTCCATACCTTTGCAAAATGAAAAAAATATTTATCTTACCTTCTGTATTATGGCTGATTACAGTGGTCGGCTGTCAAAAACCTGCTCCGGAAATCAAACCGGAAATCATACATCTGAGCCGTGTATGCCGCGTTCCCAAAAATCAGGGACAGGCCGAAAGCTGCTGGGCATACGCCATGACCGGACATCTGGAAAATAGGCTGATTACCCGTAATGATTCCGTCAGTCTGTCCCCCTGGTTCATCACCCGCAAAGCCTATGAGGAAGCCTGCCAGCGTGCCTTCACAGGAAAAAATGAAAAAATCTCTATAAGAGGTATGGGACACACATTTCTGTCATTGGCTCAAAAATATGGTATTGTACGGCAGAAAGACTATCCCGAACAACCACAAGCACAATTAAGGGAAATGAACAAAGAACTGAACAAACTGCTCAAACGATACCAAAACGCACCGGACAGCGTCAGCGTATTCTATCAGAAAGCGGCACTTATTATGGACCGTTATATGGGCAAGGTTCCCGATTCCATCAACAGTTATGGCTCACATTACACCGATCCGCTCTCCTTTTACCACATACTGACTGAGAATACAAAGCCTGTAACTCCCTTAACCAGTCTGACCGATCAGCCTTTCAACCGGTATATTCCTTTAAACTATCCGGATAATTATGAACATCGCCTGTTTCTCAATCTGCCTCTCGACTCTCTCTGCAACCTCACTGTTAAAACCATTCAGGAGGGCGGCACCGTCGTATGGGAAGGAGATATCAGTAACGATGGATTCTATTGGCGGGAAGGTCTGGCTGTCTGGCATGGTAAGACGGTATCAGCCGAAGACAGACAATCCAATTATCAAAAAGGGCTTCTCCACGACAACCATGCCATTCTGCTGATGGGACTGGCCCGCGATTCCAACGGCAGTCTCTATCTGATAGGGCAGAATTCCTGGGGCAGAAAAAACCGTTATGGCGGTTATCTCTACATGAGCATGGATTACTTCAGAATGTGGACGGTTGCCATATTCCTATAGCAAAAAAGAACAATAAAAAGCATAAAAAGAAGCCGTTTCGCCATTGTCAACAGACAGCAGGCCAAACGGCTTCATTGCGATATTAAATATATCAGAAACCTGATCAGTCTTTAATCAGATTCTTTCCTGTCATATCAGCAGGCTGTTCCAATCCCATGATATGCAGAATTGAAGGTGCCACATCGGCCAGAATTCCATTCTCTACCTTTGCGTTCTTATTCTCTGTAACGTAAATGAAAGGAACTGGATTCAATGAATGAGCCGTATTAGGTGTACCATCTGCATTGATAGCATTGTCTGCATTACCATGATCGGCAATAATGATTGTTTCATAACCAGTAGCCTTGGCAGCTTCCACTACTTCGTTTACGCAGGCGTCGACAGCCTTCACAGCCTTCTCTATAGCCTCGTAAATACCGGTATGACCCACCATATCACCATTGGCAAAATTAACTACGATGAAATCGTACTTGTCTTCCTTGATGGCAGCCACGAGTTTGTCTTTTACCTCAAATGCACTCATTTCTGGCTTCAAATCGTATGTAGCCACTTTCGGAGAAGCCACCAGAATACGTTCCTCACCTTCATACGGAGTTTCACGACCACCATTGAAGAAGAATGTTACATGAGCATACTTTTCGGTTTCAGCAGTGTGAAGCTGCTTCAATCCCTTGCTGCTCAGATATTCACCCAAGGTATTCTGCACATTTTCTTTCGGGAAGAGGATATGCACACCTGTAAAGCTGGCATCATACGGTGTCATGCAGTAATACTGCAATCCGGGGATAGTCATCATGCCCTGTTCCGGCATATCCTGCTGGGTCAACACAATAGTCAACTCCTTGGCGCGGTCGTTACGGTAATTAAAGAAGATCACAACGTCACCTTCCTTGATTGTACCGTCCACAGTTGAATTGTTGATAGGCTTGATGAATTCATCTGTCACACCTTCTGCATAGCTTTCTTCCATGGCTGCAACCATGTCAGTAGCCTGCTTGCCGACTCCCTTAACCAGCAAATCGTAAGCTTCCTTCACACGTTCCCAACGCTTGTCACGGTCCATAGCATAGAAACGGCCAATGATAGAAGCGATCTTGCAGCCAGTCTTGTCACACTCTGCCTGCAACTGCTCGATAAATCCTTTTCCGCTCTTTGGATCAGTATCACGTCCATCCATGAAACAATGTACATAAGTATTTGCAATACCATATTCCTTGGAAATACCGCACAAAGTAAACAGATGATCAAGAGATGAGTGTACACCTCCATTTGAGGTCAATCCCATCAAATGTACGCTTTTACCAGTATTCTTGGCATATTCATAAGCTGAAACGATTTCAGGATTCTTAAGAATGCTTCCGTCTGCACAAGCGCGGTTAATCTTAACAAGATCCTGATATACAATACGTCCTGCACCAATATTCAGATGACCTACCTCGGAATTACCCATCTGACCGTCGGGCAAACCCACATTTTCACCTGAAGCCTGCAATTCAGACATCGGATAATTCTGGGCCAAATAATCCATATATGGTGTAGAAGTCTGAAAAATCACATCTCCTTTACCATGATTGCCGATTCCCCATCCGTCGAGGATCATCAAAAGTGCTTTCTTTGCCATAATTCTTTATATTTTAATACTATGATTTTTATCGTCTTGCAAATTTACGAATATAATTTGAATTTATAGTTTACTACTGTCCATTTTTATATCAGAAGAAATAAAAGAAAATGTTTTTTATAAAAAATTTGTTATTTAAATTTTTATTCATACTTTTGCAAAAACATAAAATTTAACATTAAACTCAAGTTAAACTATTAAAAAGATCAGACATGAAAAAGTTATTCTTTCCGGCTCTACTTGCCTTATTTGCAAGTATGCCTTTGATGGCACAGATTACAACAGGTAATCCTACAGCCAAAAAAATTGCTACAGGAAACAGGCCAGAAGCTGGTGATTTCGGTCTTTATATGGGAGCTACATCTAATATGTTCAAGGGTATAGGAAAAAGCGATGTTAAAATAGATCCGCTACCACTTGTCAATTTCAAATACATGGTTACCGATGAGTTTGAGGCTAGACTCGGTGTCGAAATTTATAAAAAGAGAGAAACCATAAAAGGCGATATAGAAGGAGAAGATCATACATACGAAACCAAGAATAAGATCGTTGAATCTTACAACAGATTTTATCCCGGATTTGCATACCATTTTAACAAACACAACTTATTGGATGTTTATGCAGGAGCAGAAATGCCTATTGGATGGAGCAGAAATTCTGTTTATTCCGAACTTGACGGCGACGATAACTATCAGAACACAAGAAAAGCCTCTTTCCAAATCGGACTTGGTGCTTTTATAGGTCTTCAAGCATTTATTGGTGATCTTCCACTTGCACTTGGTGTTGAATATGGTATATCTTCTTTATTCGACACCAGATTACGTTATAAGAATGAAAGTAAAATGCAAGGCGAAGACGAACAAATCAGTTATAGTCCAAGTTTGGAAGAACTCCCAATGCTATCTGAAAAAGGACTTGGAAAAGAACAATACGATGAGCTTAAAGCCAGTAAAGGTGAAATAGGAAGTCAATTCCGTATTACCCTGACGTACTATTTTAAATAATCTACTAAAATGAAAAAAATTCAATTTTTAATCATAACAACTTTAGTACTCTTACTGCAAAGTTGTGGTACAGCCACATTCAACAGGACTTTTAGTCCACAAATCACACAGCTACATCTGCTAATGAGTGATCTTGAATATGTAGGCGAAACAGAAATAGAAGTCACATACAGTTCGTATCTCGGTTTTATCAAAAATATCCATACCATAAACGGTATTGAATATGATGGTACGCAAAAACAAATAGCACGCCTTGATCCAAACTGGAATGGAAGTATGGGCAAATTAGATCACGCCACCTACAAAGTTTTGCAACAATTCCCGGAAGCACGTTATTTCCAGGTTATGCGACGTACGAAAGTAAAAGAAAGACTATTTCTTGGTAGTACAGTCACAGAAAAAGCAACCATAAGAGCCTACAAACTTAAAAAAGGCGAAGCTAATTAAAAATACATATAAAATTTGAGAACTGTACATTCTTTTAAATGAATCTTATATTAAACTTTCCGGATTTTACCTCAAGATTCATAATAAAAGAGGTACAGTTTTCGTTTTATTAAATAAAAACGATGAATAAACTAATAGCAACTCTGATTTTCTGTTCTTCGCTAATCACATTCAGTAATTGTACAGACGATGAAGATGCATCACCAATTACAGTCTTCACCGATCTTAGAAACAATACCGTTATATACAGTAATGAAATATGTGAAATAACTATTGAAACCAACAGTATTCATGGGCCGTTAAATAAAATCAACGTTTCTTCATTCGATTCACAAAGAGGGGTAATTGCACTTCTTGATTCTATTGTCAATAAAGAATCCGTGACTTTCAAATATTTTTATAAAGCTCCTATGCTTGATACAGATTCTACGAATGTCAAACTGACTTTTAGTGCTACTAATATAAATGGAGACTCACAGGAAACATCTCGTACAATTAAAGTAATCAAACGCGATTATCTCTTACAGGAAACAGCTGGAATTACACTTTATAGTGTAGAAACAGATGAACATCCCAATGCATTATGTTTAGAGAACCTCAGACCTATAATGTATTCACTTGCTGATTCTGCTGATATTGATCTTTTTATCCCCAACGAAACAGCATCTGAAACAACCATACCAACAGAATGGCATACCAATACTAACATATACTTTGCAAGAGCCAATAACTTCGATTACGGTAATGCTACGTATCAAAGTGTTACAGAAACTTACGCTGCTACTATTTCAAATCCTAAAATAAAAGGGCTTAAAGCAAATGACATCATTCTAGCCGGAAGAGGGAACAAAGCTATTTGTGTAATCAAAATCGTACAAATATTTGATGAGACGGGAAACGAAAACGACCGTTATATCATCAATATAAAGAAAATCTAACCCTCTATAAATATAGAGATGCCAAAACCCCATTGAAAATGGATCTTGGCATCTCTTTTTATAAAGTGCTGTATTTTTATCGCTAGAATTGATAGCAATCCCTATTACAGCTATTCTCCCATACTTTGAAATGCAGAAAAGAACCTATAAACCATCAGTATGCAATATATCTTTCTTATGTTCTTTATAGTTTTAAAAAATTAAAACAAGAGCTTAACAAGAAATTTACAAATGTAAAAAATAACTTTGAACTATTGATAAGAATTAAATAATTAAAAAAGCATCAGCTGACCATCTCCCAACAAATTATAACTCATACGATGGTAAGGGGTCGTTCCAAAAATCCGGATCGCTTCGCGATGTGCCTTCGACGGATAACCTTTATTGGAATCCCAATGATATTGGGGATATTCCTGATGAAGTTTCATCATATAATCATCGCGGTAAGTCTTGGCTAGTATGGAAGCCGCAGCAATACTCATGTATTTACCGTCTCCTTTGACAACCGTCGTATGGGGAATATCTTTATAAGGCTTGAAGCGATTACCGTCTATAAGCAAGGCCTCCGGACGTACATCAAGCCGATCCAGAGCCCTGTGCATGGCCAGGAAAGAAGCATTAAGGATATTGATCTTATCTATTTCTTCCGGGCTCACTATTCCTACAGCCCAGGCTAAAGCATCACGCTCAATCTCGTCTCTTAACTGATAGCGTTTTTTTTCGCTCAGCTTTTTGGAATCATCCAAATTTTCGTTCTGATAATCGGCTGGCAGGATTACGGCAGCCGCAAAAACGGCACCAGCCAGACACCCACGCCCTGCCTCATCACAACCGGCTTCTATCCTTCCGGGAGTCATACAAGATAATAACATTTTAATTCTATTTTATACCATTGACCATATTAATGCAAAGGTACCATTTCTATCTCATTTGTTCTGTTTGAGATCTCGTCTATTTTTATTTTTCTATACGCAAAAACAAGTTTTCTATTCTGAATTTGGTTGAGCGGCTAAAATAGCCGACCTTTGTAACATGATTACAGTATTATTGTGTCTTTGGTGCAGTGCAATGGCAGGTTACCTGCTGCGGCGTTTTCCGCAAAAATGGATTGGCGGCCTCATCAGTTATATCATTTGGATCATGCTGTTTCTATTAGGAGTGGAAACAGGCAGCAATCATCAGCTTGTCAATTCACTCGACCGGCTAGGAATAGAAGCCGCAATAGCTGCTGTCCTTACCGTTGTCGGCAGTGGAATCGCAGCACTCGTTTTCTGGCACATACTGACCAACAAACGTAACATGAAATATGGAAGAGAGAACATTAAAGAACGGCAAAGCATCTGGATGCAAATGAAAGACAGCCTTATTATTGTTGTCTTTTTCGCCATAGGCTGTATTGCCGGATATACCGTTCTACTTCCATCAATACCAGAGAAAGCCAGTTTTTATGTACTTTGTCTACTGATGGGATGTGTAGGATTCAACATCGGACAAAGTGCGGAAATACGACAACATATCCGCCAACTGGACAAACGACTGATGTGGCTTCCGTTTGTGACTGTCATTGGTACACTCTCCGGCATAGCTCTGACCGAATTGCTTATTACCAGACATAGCCTTTATGAATGGTTGGCTGTAGGATCCGGATTCGGTTACTATTCCCTATCTGGCATTCTGGTCACAGAGGCCAAAGGAGCAGAACTTGGCACATTAGCTTTGATGACTAATATTTTAAGAGAAATCATCACGCTTATAGGCGCTCCGCTGATTTATAGATGGTTCGGACCTCTGGCACCTATTACCGCAGGAGGCTGCACTACGGAAGATACGACCCTTCCGGTTATCTCACGTGTGTGCGGTGCCGAATTTGTACCGGTCAGTATCTTCCATGGACTAACCATTGATTTTGCCGTCCCGTTTCTGGTTTCCTTTTTTTGTGCTTTCTGAAATCTGATTGAAATGATCAATCACTTGTCTTTCTGGAAGTAACCTACTTTTATTGGGTTTGTCATTTACATGTAATCTTTGCCAAGTATTTTTGCAGCATAATACTTAAATACTGAATACCTTATGACAGAAACTCACTATCCTTGCTGCATCGAACAGACAGAAGACGGTTATTTTTATGCTTATCTGACACAAAACCCTAGCTGCTACGCTTACGGAGAAACAGAAGAAGAAGCCTACGAAGAACTTTATAACATTGCTGACGAGCAGAATGCTGAATACTGCGCTCTCAGGGACTGGTATTAAGAAAAACCAACCAATCCATAAAAGTCACCCCTTTATTAGCGAATACGGTAACAACATATACACCATCCCTACAATATAAAAAAATTGGCAAGTGTGTATCAGACTGATACACACTTGCCAATTTATATCCTCAAAAATTATTTTTAGAACATACGGGATACACGCTTGATACCTTCCACCAGAACATCTACTTCTTCCAATGTGTTATAAAGACCAAAAGAGGCGCGTACAGTACCCTCTATACCAAAACGGTGCATCAAGGGTTCTGCACAGTGATGTCCTGTTCGCACAGCAATGCCAAGACGGTCAAGCAACGTTCCCATATCCAGATGATGAATATCACCAACCAGGAACGAAATGACAGCATCTTTATGCGAAGGTGTGCCAATAAACCGCATACCCTCTATATCCGCCATCTTTTGCATGGCATAACGGGTCAGTTCCTGCTCATGAGCATAGATGTTATCCATACCTAAAGCTGTTACATAATCCAAAGCACGTGCAAGACCGGTTGTTGCCACATAATCCGGTGTACCGGCCTCAAACTTATACGGCAACTCATTAAAAGTGGTTTTCTCGAAGGTTACACGTTTGATCATCTCGCCTCCTCCCATATACGGCGGAAGCTTATCTAACCATTCTTCTTTTCCATAGAGTACTCCCACTCCTGTCGGACCATAGATCTTATGGCCGCTAAACGCAAAGAAATCACAATCCAGTTCCTGCACATCTACCGCAAAATGCGGTGTACTCTGTGCACCGTCAACCAATACAGGGACACCATGAGAATGTGCTGTCGCGATCATATCCTTTACGGGATTAACCGTTCCCAATACATTGCTGACATGCGTAATGCTGACCAGACGGGTATGTTCATTGAATAAACGTTCGTATTCATCAAGACATAATTCACCATTGTCCGTCACAGGAATAACCCGAAGACGAATTCCCTTACGCGCCTGTACCAATTGCCAACTGACAATATTGGAATGATGTTCCATCTCACTGATGATGACTTCATCACCCTCATTAAGAAAAGCATCACCGAATGTAGTGGCCACCAGATTGATACTTTCAGTTGTTCCACGGGTAAAAACGATTTCATTGGTACTCCTTGCATTCAGAAAACGCCGTACTGTCTCACGGGCAGCCTCATGGAGCTCGGTAGCCTGCTGCGACAGGAAGTGAACACCACGATGTACATTGGCATTGACATTATAGTATTCCTCCGTCATAGCCTCTACCACAGCACGCGGCTTTTGTGTCGTGGCTCCATTATCAAGGTACACCAACGGACGGCCGTAAACCTGCCTTGAAAGAATCGGAAAATCTTCGCGTATTTTCTGTATATCGTACATGATTGACTTTATTTACATAATTTACATCCGGCACATTTACTTAATTCGCCTCTGAAACGTTTCTCGACGAGATGGTGAAGACGGTCACGCAAGGCCTCCAAACCGATGCAATCGATCACTTCACCTGCAAACGCAAACTTGAGCAACATCATGGCTTCTTCACGACTGATTCCCCGCTGTTGCATATAGAACAAAGCCTGTTCATTAAGTTGTCCTACGGTAGAACCATGACTACACTTGACATCATCCGCATAAATCTCCAACATAGGCTGGGTATACATACGCGCCTCATTGGTCGTACACAAATTGGCATTGCGCTCTGTAGATACCGTCTGCTGGGCATTCTGACGAACCAGTACTCTTCCGGCAAACGCTCCTGTCGCCTTGTCATCCAATACATATTTGTAAAGCTGATTGCTGGTACAATGCGACATGCGATGATCTATCAAGGTATTGTTGTCCACATGCTGGGTCTTATCAGCTATCACACAGCCGTAAAGATTGGTTTCGGCTCCTGTACCGGAAAGATTAACATCCGTACGGTTACGGGTCAGTCCGTTATGAAGCGTAATGCTATGTAAAGTCACACTGCTGTCCCGACGCTGTTCAACAAACATATTGCTGAACCGACGATTCTTGACATGAGTCTCTTCCAGTTCATACAACTCAAGGCGGGCATTCTCTTCCGCAAAGACTTCAACAACTTGTGTCGTCAAGAAATTACGGTCGTCAGCAGCATGATCACAAACGAGAATACGAGCCTGCGCACATTCTTCCAAAATAATCAGCACACGACGATTGACCATCAGATCTACATCCGAACGAAGTATATTCACGATCTGAATGGTCCGTTCTACCGCCACTCCACGCGGGATAAAGATAAAAAGACCATCCTGAGCCAACATGGTATTAAGCGCATTTATGGCATCCTTATCCGTTCGGGCCAACTGTCCGTAGTAAGAAGCAATCCGTTCAGGATATTTTTCAGCGGCTTCCTTTAAAGAACAAACCAATACGCCCTCCGGCAAAGCCACTGTCGGCAGAGATTTACTGTAAAAGGCATCATTCACCATAAAATATAGCGAAGTGCTCAGATTAGGCACGTCACACCGGAAAGCCTCATAAGGATTGACAGGAATGTCCAGACGATTCAGATTAAGACCATAGTCAGGTGCAAAAGCAGCCGCCACATCCGTATACTTGTAGCGTTCCGCTTTCTTTGTCGGAAAACCTGTCCGGGAGAAATCCTCAAACGCCTGCTGGCGCAAAGCATTCAATACCGGAGCACTATGACGGTCGATCATCTCACGGCATTCCGTAAATAAATTAATATATTGCTGTTCGCTGTTCATTTCATCTTTCTGTTTTAATTTGACTGGCCTGACAGTCCTCCTTCAGACTGCATATTCAGTCAAACTGTTATTCTCCGACTTCGGCCTTAATCCAGTCAAAGCCTTTCTTTTCAATCTCAAGAGCCAGTTCCGGGCCACCGGTCTTTACAATACGTCCGTTCAACAGGACATGTACAATATCCGGTTTCAGATAATCCAGCAAACGCTGATAATGGGTAATAACCAATGCTGAAGTTTCCGGTGTACGCAATTTGTTGAAGCCTTCAGCCACAATACGCAGGGCATCTACATCCAGACCGGAATCAGTTTCATCAAGGATACTCAAGGTCGGTTCCAACATCGCCATCTGAAAAATTTCATTGCGCTTCTTTTCTCCGCCACTGAATCCTTCGTTTACCGAACGGTTGGCCAATTTACTGTCCAATTCAACAATTTTACGTTTCTCACGCATCATCTTCAGGAAATCGCCTGCACTCAACGGTTCCTGATTATGGTATTTCCGTTTGGCATTGATAGCCGCACGCATGAAGTTTACCATTGAAACACCGGGAATCTCCACCGGCTGTTGGAATGAAAGGAACAATCCTTCATGTGCCCGTTCTTCCGGTTTAAGTGCCAGAAGATCTTTTCCATTAAATGTCACACTTCCGCGAGTGACCTCATAAGCGGGATTACCGACCAATACATTGCTCAGCGTACTCTTACCCGCTCCATTCTGCCCCATCAGGGCATGTATCTCGCCCGGTCTGATAACCAGATCGATTCCTTTTAATATCTCTTTGCCATTAATACTGGCATGCAAGTCTTTTATTTCTAACATAGATGTTTATGATTATATGGACAGGGGGCGACATGCACCCCACCGTCTGATTCTGAATTATCCTACTGTTCCTTCTAATGAAACATTCAACAATTTCTGCGCTTCTACCGCAAACTCCATCGGCAACTTATTGATCACATCCTTGGCATATCCGTTGACAATGAGTCCGACAGCCTCTTCCGTAGGAATACCACGCTGATTACAGTAGAACAACTGCTCTTCGGATATTTTAGAAGTCGTCGCTTCATGTTCCACGATGGCTGTATTATTGTGTACATCCATATAAGGGAAAGTATGCGCTCCACAGGTGCTGCCCAACAAAAGTGAGTCACATGAACTGTAATTACGTGCACCATCAGCTCCTGCAGCCACTCTGACCAGTCCCCTGTAGGAATTCTGACTCTTACCGGCTGAAATACCCTTACTGATAATCGTACTCTTGGTATTCTTGCCAATATGAATCATCTTGGTACCGGTATCTGCCTGCTGATAATTGTTGGTTACTGCCACACTATAAAACTCAGCCTGGGAATTATCACCGCTCAATACACAACTCGGATACTTCCAGGTAATGGCAGATCCCGTTTCAACCTGTGTCCATGACAGCTTGCTGTTGGCACCACGCAAATGGCCACGTTTGGTTACAAGATTCAATACACCTCCCTTACCTTCAGCATCACCAGGATACCAGTTCTGAACCGTGCTGTATTTCACTTCAGCATTCTCGTTCACGACAATCTCCACGATAGCCGCATGCAACTGGTTTTCATCACGCATCGGAGCCGTACAACCTTCCAGATAGGATACGTAGCCACCATCATCACATACAATCAACGTACGCTCAAACTGTCCTGTATTCCGCGCATTGATACGAAAATAAGTAGACAGCTCCATCGGACAACGAACTCCTTTCGGAATATACACGAAAGAACCATCGCTGAACACAGCCGAATTCAAGGCTGCGAAATAATTGTCACGATACGGCACTACTGATCCCAAATATTGTCTGACGAGATCCGGATATTCACGTACGGCTTCGCTGATTGAACAGAATATAATGCCCCGTTCCGACAATTTTTCCTTAAAAGTGGTCTTCACAGACACAGAGTCCATCACGGCATCCACAGCCGTCCCGCTCAATGCCAGACGTTCCTCCAACGGAATACCCAGCTTATCGAAGGTTTTCATCAACTCCGGATCAATTTCATCCAGTGATTTCGGACCGTCTTTTTTGGCACCTTTTGTAGGATCAGCGTAATAGGATATAGCCTGATAGTCTATTTCGGGCATTTTCAGATGTCCCCATTCCGGCTGTTTTTGCTCCAGCCAGTAACGGAATGCCTTCAACCGGAATTCCAAAAGCCATTCCGGCTCTTCCTTTTTGGAAGATATCAGACGCACCACATCCTCATTCAGTCCTTTCTCTATGATTTCAGTCTGCACGTCAGTCGTAAAACCGTATTCATACTTTTTATCGGCGACTTCTTTAACAAACTTGTTTTTTTCTTCCATATCAAATCTTTTTATTCACCTAAAGAAAAAAGGTTTCTCAAAAAAAGCATTCCAGCTAGCTGAACGTTTTTCTTGAGAGACCTTCCTGCCTTTTCCGTTACGATACCTTTTCCGTATGCTCTTTGGCCGCTTCACGGAAATGGTCCGCACAATAATCAAACAACACTCCCGATATAGCCGTCATCGGAGCATACAAGCGAGATGTCGTGTGGCGTGGCTCATCCATGACCTGAAGCCAAATGCCGACATTCAGTACACAACTGAAAAATACGACATATTTCAATCCGCCTACAAGCGCGCCTCCCAAACGATTTAATCCGCCAAGACAAAGCGTTTCAGCCGTTTTGGTCAGGAAATAAGCCACTATGGACAAAGCCAGCGGCACTCCTATCCAAATCAGGATGAAAGCCAACGCACGGGCTACACCACGCACCATTCCAATTTGCGGTGCCAGCCAGTCACCGACCGTGATATAAAGCATCGTAGCCAGCAACAAGCCCAGGATTACACCCGCAATAGAAGCTATCTGACGGAAAAATCCGCTTATCCAGCCTTTGACCATACCGAAAAGGAGCACTACCATGATAATAATATCCAGTGCATTCACGGTGTGTTTACAATTTAGCTTTGACTTCTACTTCCTGATAGGTTTCGATAATATCTCCTTCGCGGATATCATTATAGTTCACAAGGCTAATACCGCACTCAAAGTTGACACCGACTTCCTTCACGTCGTCCTTGAAACGTTTGAGGGCATTGATCTGTCCTGTATGCACCACAATACCATCACGAATCAGACGGGCCTTGTTAGAACGCTGTACCTTACCATCCATCACATAAGCTCCGGCCACCGTACCGACCTTGCTGATATGATAAACCTGACGAACCTCAAGAGTTGCAGTCACTTCTTCTTTCACTTCAGGAGCCAACATACCTTCCATAGCAGACTTCACTTCCTCTATGGCATCGTAGATGATAGAATACAAACGGATATCAACGCCTTGCTGTTCTGCCATCTTACGTGCTGTTGCCGAAGGACGAACCTGGAATCCGATAATAATAGCTTCAGAAGCAGCAGCCAGCGCCACATCACTTTCTGATATCTGACCGACAGCCTTATGGATGACATTGACAGCGATTTTCTCAGTAGACAACTTAATAAGCGAATCACTAAGTGCCTCGATAGAACCATCCACGTCACCCTTCACAATAATATTGAGTTCCTGGAAACCACCCAATGCAATGCGTCGTCCCACTTCATCAAGGGTAAGCATCTTCTGTGTACGCAGTCCCTGTTCGCGTTGCAACTGTTCGCGTTTGTTGGTAATTTCACGGGCTTCCTGTTCCGTATCCATCACATGGAATGTGTCACCAGCCGTAGGAGCACCGTTCAAACCGAGAATTGTTGCAGCCTGTGCCGGACCAATCTCCTTCACACGCTGGTTTCGTTCGTTGAACATGGCCTTGATACGACCGTAATTTGTTCCCGCCAACACGATATCTCCCATTCGGAGCGTACCGTTGGAAACCAGGACCGTAGCGACATAACCACGTCCTTTATCCAATGAAGATTCAATAACAGATCCTGTAGCCTTACGATTCGGATTTGCCTTCAGGTCAAGCATTTCTGCTTCAAGAAGAACCTTTTCAAGCAATTCATCCACACCGATTCCCTTCTTGGCAGAGATATCCTGGCTCTGGTATTTTCCTCCCCAGTCTTCTACCAGGAAATTCATGGCAGCCAATCCCTCCTTAATCTTGTCCGGATTAGCGGCTGGTTTATCTATCTTGTTGATTGCGAATACAATTGGTACATTAGCAGCTACAGCATGATTGATTGCCTCCTTAGTCTGTGGCATAATATCATCATCTGCTGCAATAATAATGATGGCGATATCCGTAACCTGTGCTCCACGGGCACGCATGGCCGTAAAGGCTTCGTGTCCCGGTGTATCAAGGAAAGTAATATGACGTCCGTCTTCCAATTCCACATTATAGGCACCGATATGCTGGGTGATACCTCCGGCCTCACCGGCAATAACGTTTGTCTTGCGGATATAGTCCAACAATGAAGTCTTACCATGGTCCACATGACCCATCACGGTCACAATCGGAGCACGTGGTACAAGATCTTCTTCATCATCCTCTTCTTCATTGACGGCTTCAGAAACTTCCGCACTGACATATTCGGTCTTGAATCCGAATTCTTCTGCTACCAGATTAATCGTTTCTGCATCCAGACGCTGATTGATAGACACCATGATACCAATACTCATACAGGTTGCGATAACCTGTGTTACAGGCACATCCATCATTACAGCCAATTCGTTGGCAGTCACGAATTCTGTCAGCTTAAGGATCTTGCTCTCTGCTGCCTGTTCTTCAAGCTGCTCCTCCAGACTTGCACGTGCATTTTCACGTTTTTCCTTACGATACTTGGCACCCTTGTTTGTTTTGGTCTTATTAGTCAACCGTGCCAATGTCTCCTTCACCTGTTTTGCTACATCCTCATCTGAGACTTCAGCCTTGAAAGCCGACTGACGGTTATTGTTTTTCTTACCGCCATTCTGTTTACCGTTCTGACGGTCATGACCATTATCATTACGAGAATTGTTCTTCTTATTGGACGCCTGTGAAGCACCATTGCCCTGCTGTCCGCCAACGGCATTCACATCGACACGTTCCTTGCCGACCCGCACTCTCTTTTTCTTGTTGCCGTCATTATTATTGCCGGCTGCAGATCCTGCATTCTGTGCACCTTGCCGTTTGTCAGCATGCATCTGACGGTTTTTCTCCTCACGTTCCTTACGCTTCTCTTCCTTACTTTTCTTTTTGGGACGCGTAGACTGATTCAGACTGTCGAGATCAATATGGCCTTTCACCTTAAGTTGCGGTGTTACCTGCGCACTATGATTCAGGCGGAACACACCGTCTTCCTGTTCAGCCCCTATTTCTTCCTGATGTGTTTTTTCCACGTTTTCTGTTTGCTTCTCTAGTTTGTTTTCTTCGTTTTTCTCTTCATTCAGGCTTTCGGCTGATCCGTCACTTTCTTGTTGCACTGGTGACTGTGTTTCTTTCACAGTCTTGCGTCCGGACAAAGTGTCCAGATCGATGTGTCCTACCACCTTGATCCGTTTTTCTGGCTTAGGATCCACAGCATCAATTCTAACGGTCTGTGTTTCCTGCTGAGGTATAGCGATTGTCTCTTTCTTTTCCTTATGCTGTCTTTGCCGGCTAATATTGTCGGCATCGTCCCGCAATCCCTTATCCTTCTTGAACTCAGCCACGAGCATGCGATACTGCTCATCACTGATCTTGGCATTCGGGTTGGGTTCGATATCGGCAAATCCATTTTTCTGCAGGAACTCCACTGCAGTCTGCAGGCCGACATTGCATTCTTTTGTTACTTTATTTAATCTGATACTCATAGGCTATTATTCCTCAAATTCTTCTTTTAAGATTCTCAACACATCATCCACAGTTTCCTCCTCAAGATCGGCCTGTGAAACAAGCATTTCACGCGGTGCCTTCAAAACATCCTTGGCAGTTACCATACCGATTTTCTTCAACTCTTCTATAATCCAGGGTTCGATGGCATTGGCAAATTCATCCAGATAAACATCATCATCCTCTCCTTCCTGTCCCTGAACCTCACGGAATACATCAATCGTATATTCCGTCAGCATACTGGCCAGCTTGATATTAAGTCCTCCCTTACCGATGGCAAGTGACACCTGATCCGGATTAAGATAAACTTCAGCTCTACGTTCCTCTTCATTAAGACGTATGCTATTGACATTCGCAGGATTTAATGCGCGTGTAATAAACAGCGACATATTCTGGGTATAATTGATCACATCAATATTTTCACCGCGAAGTTCTCTCACGATACCGTGTACACGGCTTCCTTTCACACCTACACAGGCTCCTACCGGATCAATACGGTCATCATAGCTTTCCACGGCAATTTTTGCCCGTTCTCCCGGCATACGTGCAATTCGTTTGATTACGATCATGCCGTCATGAATCTCAGGTACTTCAGCTTCCAGCAAACGCTGCAGGAACACCGGTGACGTACGGCTCAGAATAATCTTGGGATTATTATTAGTATTATCCACACGCAATACCACCGCTCTTACAGCCTCACCCTTTCTATAGAAGTCTGAAGGAATCTGTTCTGTCTTAGGCAAAATGAGCTCATTTCCCTCATCATCCACCAACAGCATTTCCTTCTTCCAAACCTGATATACTTCTGCACTGACCACCTGACCCACGCGATCCTTATATTTGTTATAAAGACTGTCATGCTCCAGTTCCAGAATCTTGCTGGCAAGTGTCTGTCTGAGAGTCAATATGGCGCGGCGTCCGAATTTCGCAAAGTCCACACTCTCGCTCACTTCCTCACCAAGTTCATAGTCAGCATCTATTTCACGGGCTTCGCTCAGCGAGATCTCTCGATTATCATCCTTTACTTCACCATCATTTACGACTATACGGTTACGGTAAATTTCGAAATCGCCCTTATCCGGATTGACAATCACATCATAATTATCATCTGATCCGAAAAGCTTTGCAATGACGCTACGAAAACTTTCTTCGAGTACGCTCACCAAAGTAGCTCTGTCAATATTCTTATTTTCCTTAAATTCCGAAAATGTATCTATCAAATTTACGGTTTCTTCTTTCTTTGCCATGATTTATTTAAAACGGATTAAATATTTGGTATACTTCACTTCATCATAAGGGAAAGACAATACTTCCTCCACCAGTTGCGGACGCTTCTGTTCCGGCAATTTTTTCTTCACACTCACAGTCAGTTCAAAATGATCTGCTTCTGCAGCCGTCAGAATACCACGAAGCTTACGGCCGTCCTTAGTCAGGACTTCCACTTCTTTTCCTATGTGGCATACATACTGTGGCAGCACCTTGAAAGGCTGTCCTATACCGGCACTTCCTACCTCCAGTTCGTAATCTTCCTGATCACGACTGAGCTTTGACTCAATGTAACGGCTCAGACTCACACAATCGTCTATCCACACACCTTCAGCATGGTCGATTTCTACAACTATTCTGTCATCCGGACTTACGGTAATGTCAACCAGGAAATAGTCTTTATCCTGCAGCCACTCTTCAACTAACTCTTTTACAACGTTTTTTTCTATCATGTGAATTACATTATATGAAAAAAATGAGGGACTTGATCAGCCCCTCATTTCATCTTACGCTTACAAAGTTAAGCATTTTAATACAATTCTCAAAATAAATGACCGTAATTTTATAAAAATCAAACTATTCCTTATTGTCCGGAACGGATTTTATAAACAATTCACCCCGATCACGATAAAGTTCAAAGCATCCGCCTTCTTCTGATACATTCGATGAAGCTGTCACTCCGGATCCGACATCTGAAATCATAAGCAAACCTGCAGATCCGACCGGAAAACCAACTGCCGAATCACTCTCTGTTATCACCTTGTCACAGATCACACTGTCATTCCATACCACCTGCAGACTGTCGCCCAGAAACGCCTCATCTATATTTACCGTACAATAACAAGGTTCTGCCGGACCTTTCAGACCGCCATCAGGCAAGCACCACATCCAAAAGAGTACCACTACTCCCAATACAACTATGGCCATCGCCATAATACCAAACATAAACTGGCGGTTATGATTCAACTTATTTTTTCTCATTGCGACTTACAGACAATATTGAATAATAATAATCCTCATCCGAGAACACTTCCAATGCCTTCTCTACAAACTTATCATCACGGAGCTGTTGCTTGATTGCTCCTTTCTGGAAATAATAACGGCTTACAATATCATTTTCCAGTATCTCCGAGAGATCTTTTCTGAAGCGCATCAGATCCGCCGTCACATTTCCTGACATTTTCTGCTCCAAAGCCTCAAACTCATCTTTGGCTTCATCATAACAGCCCTCGAACTGAGCAGCCTTCTTCAACAGTTTCAGCACTTCTTCCGTTCTGCGCTTATAGGTAAAATCACTTTTTGCCACGAGATTGACAAAATCCTCATAATCCTTATCCGAAAGTGCAAACTCACCGGCAGGAGCTATTTCCGGATGCGCAGCCACATAATTACATACATATTCCAATGCCACATCACTGGCTGCCACATCATAAACCAATGCAGGCAAGCTGTCAGGCTGCATCACAATATCGGGTTTTATTCCTCCACCATCACGGACCTCACGCCCTCCGGCCGTATAAAACACCTTAGTCAGACTGTCAGGAACGGTTCCTACCGAACCATCTGCATTCAAGTGACGATAATCATAGGCCTGAATACAACGCCCGCTCGGGATATAGTAACGGCTCGTCGTCACTTTCAGACTACCATGATATGGCACCTCACGCGGCACCTGAACCAACCCCTTGCCATAAGTACGCATACCTATAATTACGGCACGATCCAAATCCTGCAATGCTCCGGATACGATCTCAGCAGACGAAGCCGTCATACCGTCAACCAGAACAGCCAAAGGGATTTTTTCGTCCAACGGCTCCTTGGTCGTCGTATATTCAGAATTGACAGATGATAATTTACCCTTTGTATATACCACCTTTTGTCCTTTTGGTACAAACATATTCACCAATTCAACCGCCTCAACAAGAAGACCACCCGCATTTCCTCTCATATCCAATATAAGCGACTGCGCCCCCTGCTTCTTCAGATCTATGATAGCCCGACGGACATCACGCGAACAGTTTTCCGTAAAACGGTCAAAATAGATATAACCCACCTGATTTCCGACCATTCCATAATAAGGAACCGGCGGCATTACAATATTCCTACGGGTCACCTTAAAAACCAGCGGATCCGGATTTCCGGATCTTTTAACCTTCAACTCAAAGGAAGTGCCGGCATCACCCCGCAGCATCTTGCTGACGTCAGACACATTCTTTCCCTTCACATCCACACCGTCAATAGTCAATATGACATCACCGCTTTTAATCCCCACATCAGTAGCCGGACTATCCTCCCAAGGTTCAACAAATATGACACGGTCTTCCTTTTTATAATAACGGATTACCGCGCCAACACCGGCATATTTACCTGTTGTCATTTCACGCAGTTCATTCATATTATCTTCCGGATAATATTCCGTAAAAGGATCCACGCGCTGCAACATACCGTCTATAGCCCATCCGATCACCGTATCTGCAGACAAAGTATCCACATAATACAAGTCCAACTGCTTATAAATATCATTGAAAATCTCCAGATTCTTTGAGATCTCAAAGTTATGATTATCACTTTTCTGTGCAAACGAGGCGCTCATACTTGCAATGAGCAGTCCTGCCATTATAAATATCTTTTTCATGCAGCAAATTTACATAAATATGTGAGATTACACGACAATATCCCCCTTTCTATTGTTAATACTTATATATTTTTTGCATAAAAACGTATTTTTTTCTCCAAGTTGTTGCATATTTCAAAAATAAGCACTACTTTTGCATCGCAATTGAGAGAAATACTCAAAACACTGCTTCAGTAGCTCAGTTGGTTAGAGCACCTGACTGTTAATCAGGGGGTCGTTGGTTCAAGCCCATCCTGAAGCGCCATTTCTCAAGATTGCCAATTGCTTCAGTAGCTCAGTTGGTTAGAGCACCTGACTGTTAATCAGGGGGTCGTTGGTTCAAGCCCATCCTGAAGCGCAAAAAAAGGAATCCGTTACGGATTCCTTTTTTTGTGTTTTACTTCTTGAAATCAAAGATCAACTTCAGATCAAAGTCTATTATTAGTAATTCAAATATTCTCTTTTTAAAAGGAACATTCAAAATACGCCAAAAGGCCGCCTGCAAAAACAGACAGCCTTTTGATTATTTTCTATGAAAGAATAGACAATTATTCGCCTTTCTGCTCACCGTTATTGTGCGGACGACGCTCGCGACGTTCCCCTCTTTCAGGACGCTCGCGACGAGCAGGACGCTCTACGTAACCTTCCGGCTTTTCGAGCAACACACGACGAGACAATTTAAACTTACCCGTCTTCTGATCAATATCAACCAACTTCACCTTGATCTGGTCACCTTCCTTGATACCGGCTTCCTCAACCGTCTCCAAACGCTTCCAGTCAATCTCAGAGATATGCAAAAGTCCGTCACGTCCCGGCATAAATTCCACAAATGCACCATAAGGCATTACGCTGCGAACTACACCGTCGTAAACTTCACCTACCTCAGGAATAGCTACTATATTCTTGATCTTGGACAAAGCAGCATCAATAACAGCCTTGTTGGCTCCACTAACCTGTACCACACCAACGCCATCAGTCTCTTCAATTGTAACCACAGCGCCAGTTTCTTCCTGAATACCCTGTATAATCTTTCCGCCCGGGCCAATCACTGCACCAATAAATTCCTTTGGTATAGTAATCTGCTCGATACGAGGTACATGCGGTTTAAGTTCCGCACGAGGAGCCGGCATACATTCGGTGATCTTGCCAAGAATATGCTCACGACCAGCCTTGGCCTGCATCAATGCCTTTTCCAGGATTTCATAGCTCAAACCATCACATTTGATATCCATCTGGGTTGCAGTCAAACCGTTAACCGTACCAGTGGTCTTGAAGTCCATATCACCCAAGTGATCTTCATCACCCAAGATATCTGAAAGAACAGCATACTTGTCCTCTCCCGGATTCTTGATCAATCCCATTGCAATACCGCTCACCGGATTCTTGATAGGCACACCTGCATCCATCAAAGCCAATGTTCCGGCGCAAACCGTAGCCATGGAAGAAGATCCGTTAGACTCCAGAATATCTGATACGACACGCACTGTATAAGGATAATCTTCAGGAATCTGACCCTTAAGACCTCTCCATGCCAAATGTCCGTGACCGATTTCACGACGACCTACTCCACGCTGAGCCTTAGCTTCACCGGTAGAGAAAGGAGGGAAATTGTAATGAAGCAAGAAACGCATCTTTCCCTGTTCCAGGACCTCATCTACAATCTTCTCATCAAGTTTAGTACCCAATGTACAGGTAGACAAAGACTGAGTTTCACCACGGGTAAAGATTGCTGAACCGTGAGGACCAGGAAGCGGACTTACCTCACACCAGATCGGACGGATATCTGTTGTAGCACGACCATCCAGACGCTTGCCTTCATCAAGCACGCAACGACGCATGGCATCACGCTCTACATCATGATAATAACGGTCGATCATTGCATTCTTTTCTGCCAGTTCTTCTTCAGACAGTTCAGGATGAGCCTCTGCATAAGCCACCTTGAAGTTTTCACGGATCTCCATGAAAGCATCTTCGCGGGCATGCTTGTCACGGTTTCCTTCCTGAGCAATGCGATAGGCCGGTTCGTAACAAACCTTCTTGCATTCCTCACGAAGTTCTTCATCGTTCACCTCATGACAATACTCACGCTTAACATCCTTACCTAGTTCTTTTGACAGTTCCTTCTGCAAACGGCACATCGGCTTGATGGCTTCATGGGCAACTTTCAATGCAGTCAGCAAATCCTGCTCTGAAACTTCCTTCATTTCACCTTCAACCATCATGATGTTTTCTTCCGTAGCACCGACCATAATATCCATATCGGCCTGTTCAAGCTGAGCGTATGTAGGATCTACTACATATTCTCCGTTGATTCGTGCAACACGGACTTCTGAAATCGGACCTTCAAAAGGTATATCCGAAACAGCCAATGCAGCTGAAGCGGCAAAACCAGCCAATGCATCAGGCATATCTACACCATCGGCAGAATAAAGAATCACATTTACATAAACCTCAGCATGATAGTTGCTCGGGAAAAGAGGACGCAATGCACGGTCTACAAGACGGCACGTCAGGATTTCATAATCTGAAGCTTTTCCTTCACGCTTGGTAAATCCTCCAGGGAAACGGCCAGCTGCTGAAAACTTTTCTCTGTACTCTACCTGTAAAGGCATAAAATCTGTTCCGGGAACGGCATCTTGGGCGGCACAAACGGTGGCCAAGAGCATAGTGTTACCCATGGTAAGCATCACGGCTCCATCGGCTTGTTTGGCCAGTTTCCCGGTCTCGATGCTGATGGTTCTTCCATCAGGCAATTCGACTGTCTTCGTAATTACATTCATTTGATTTCTAAAATATTTCTTCAATAGATCAGGCAAATTTAAACATATTTCTTGATTAATTGGGTGTTTACCAGACAAAAAAATGCATAATAACCGTGTTTTTTTACGAATAGAGCCTTATTTTTATGACATTTGTCATTCAAACCCCTGTCAGCCATCCTTTGAAAACAGGTTCTATTATTCAAACCTTCACTTCGGACATTACCTGCCATCAGTTGCATTCTTTCATTTATTATATGTATATTTGCCAACGAAAAAAAGACATACATTATGAACAGAATCATCTTCATCCTTTTAATTTCCATGTTCTGCCTCAGCGCCTGCAAGGAAAAAGGAGAACAATTTGACGTCAAAGGACATATTACTTCGGCCAAAGACAAAACCTTATATTTCGAAGCAATGACCTTAAACGGCACACTCCCCATTGACTCCGTCAAGCTTGACGATAACGGACAATTCGAATTCAGCCATAAAAGACCTGCCTGCCCCGAATTTTTCCGCTTGAGGATAGAACGGCAAATTATCAATATCGCCATTGACTCTACGGAACAGATCCAGATTGAGGCCGAATTCCCGACCATGTCAACAAACTATACAATCAAGGGATCTGAAAACAGCGAAGTCATCCGCGAAATCAGCCTTAAGCAAAATGCCGTACAGGCCAAAATCGACCAAATAGCCCAAAACAAGCAAATCACGGTCGGCGAACAGGACCGCCTTATCATGCAAGCCGTTCTACAATATAAAGAAGATCTCAAGAAAAACTACATAGCCAAAGATCCGAGCTCTTCGTATGCCTACTTTGCCGTATTCCAGACGCTCGGACGCATGCTGGTATTCGACCCCGTCAACGATCACGAAGACGTAAGATATGTTGCCGCAGTAGCTACGGCCTGGAACGAACGCTACAACGGAACGGAACGGGCAGAGAATCTTTACAACATCGCCATACAAGGCTTGAAAAATACCAAAACGCCACAAACCATGGAGATCAATCCGGAGAATCTCAAAAACATCGAAGTCAGGGAAGCCGGCTTTATTGATATCGAGCTGCCGGACATCAGAGGTCATTACAGAAAACTTTCCGACATACAGGACAAAGTCATCATGCTCGACTTTACGGCATATTCAATGCCCAAATCACAGGAACGGACCCTGCAGCTCAGAACGCTTTATCAAAAGTACGCCTCAAAAGGATTCGAAATATATCAGATTTCCATCGATCCGAACGAACACTACTGGAAAACAGTCACCGAATCACTTCCATGGATATGTGTATACGAAAAAGAAAATACCGCCTCAGATTATCTGGCCCTCTATCAGGTCCGCAATATTCCGACTTATTTCCTGATAGACCGTGAAGGCAATGTGGTAGCACGTTCCGAGAATATCCCGAATATCGGAAAAGCCATAGAAGCCTTACTCTGAAAAATCAGACTCCGGACTGCGGTCATCCATTCTGCCTCAGGCATAAATCAGAAGTCCGGAACAACCGTCACACGCTCTTAACCCCGTGAAACACAAAAAAAAGCAAAAATTTTTGCCAATCAGAAATTAAAGCTTATCTTTGCAATGTAATTTGAGAAGATAAAGAAAGGGTTCCGGCTCAATGGCCGGAATTCTTTTGTTTTTATCTTTAACCTTAAGTTGAAATTAATAAAAATTAGGAGGAAATATTATGGCTTATATGTCACAAGAGGGCTACGACAAGTTAGTGGCCCAGCTTAAAGAAATGGAAACCGTACAGCGTCCTGCCGCTTCTGCCGCTATTGCCGAAGCACGCGATAAAGGCGACTTGAGTGAGAATTCCGAATACGATGCGGCAAAAGAACACCAGGCCATGCTGGAAATGAAGATCAACCAGCTGAAAGCCGTGATCAGCGAAGCCAAGATCATCGACACTTCAAAACTAAAGGCTGATACCGTACAGATCCTATCCAAGGTAGAAATGAAGAACGTGAAGAACGGCATGAAAATGACCTATACGATCGTATCTGAAACCGAAGCCAACCTGCGCGAAGGAAAGATTTCCGTACAGACCCCTATTGCACAAGGATTGCTCGGCAAGAAAATCGGCGATATTGCTGAAATCAAGATTCCTCAGGGAACCATTCAACTGGAGATCACAAACATTTCTTTTGAATAACCCTTTTCATCACGTTTTGAATTATGGCTTCTATATTCAGTAAAATTGCAGCTGGCGAAATTCCAAGCTACAAATGTGCAGAAAACGAGGATTTTTATGCTTTCCTCGATATCAATCCACTGGTAAAGGGACATACTCTGGTCATTCCCAAACGCGAAGTAGACTACATCTTCGATTTGAGTGATGAAGAACTGGCAGCCATGCAGGTTTTTGCCAAACATGTAGCTATTGCCATCAAGAAAGCTTTTCCTTGCATTAAAGTAGGACAAGCTGTACTTGGCCTGGAAGTTCCACATGCTCACATCCACCTTATCCCGATGCAGAGCGAAAAAGACATGCTCTTCAACAACCCCAAGCAGTCTTTCACACCGGAAGAATTCAAGGCCACTGCTGATGCTATCTTAAGTTACTACACATCTGAAGATAAATAAGAAAAGCGGAGTTTACAGACTGGATAATGGCGTAAACTCCGCTTTTCTTAAAATTATCCATCCTACTCTTCCCCACATCATCATTTTTCTTTTCACCCCCTTATTTCATCAATTCTTCAAACTTGTTTTTTTAAAAAGCAGATTGTCTTTTTATGACAAGTTTGGTCCCTGCAATTTTCCTTAAGTTGGTTTTTTGACAAGAGAAAAACAGTATGAATTCCGACCCCTTCAACAAGCGCCCCACACATACAGCCCAATCTCCAAGAAAGCAACCTGCATAAAATGCTTCACCTCTTCATTATACTATATATCATATTGATTATCAATATAATACAGATGAATATTCAGGCTTCACCTCTCTTGTCCGGCCTCACAGGTTAAAACAGTCCAATTTGTTCATAAAAATTACCTTGAGCAACCAAGACTTAGGCAAACTTTCAAAAAAGTAAAGCTTACTTTTGGAAAAGTAAACCTTACTTTTTTGAAAGTAAGCTTTACTTTTTTAAACATGTCAGGATATTTTATTTTTAAAATACAATCATCACATCTGCCCGAAAGTTCAAAAAAAGAAAATGAAGGAGAGGTGAAGGAGTGGTGAAGGATCATGTTCACCCCAAATCCCTTATAAACAAAGAAAGGTGAAGGAGTGAAGGGGTTTCCGGAACAAAAGTAAAAGGGAGGAAATCCATTATTCTCACGCCACAAAAATCATGCAAGAATAATTTCTTCATGCTTCCCCCAAAAAAGTGGAGTTTACGATCACAGACATCGCAAACTCCACGTATTACTAAAATCAGTTCCAATCTGACCTGCATAAATATCAGACAACCGATTGTTGTCAGATAAATTCCTCACCCAATTCCATTTGGGCATCCGTCATCATACGGCGTAATGCCGCGTTGTCATCCTTCGGACAAATCATCAGTATATTATCCTTCTCTGCCACGACGAAACCTTTCAGACCGTCAATAACGGCTATACGGCCCTTGGGAAGACAGATTACATTCCCTTCACTATTATACAATAAAGCCTCCGTGTTCAACAAGACATTATCCTTTGTGTCATGCTGGGTATCATTGTGCAAAGAATACCAGGAGCCAAGATCTGCCCATCCGAAATCACAAATCTGCACATATACATTCTCACTTTTTTCCAATATGCCGTAATCAAGAGACAAATTGGGCAAGGTATCGAAATGAGCCGGAACACAACGGATCAAATCATCGTCAAGCTGCTCCATCGCTTCAGTAAGACTGTCTCTGTAGTCAGGCACCAGATCATAGATGGATTTCATCATCGCATTGATGCTATAAAGGAACAATCCCGTATTCCAGAAGAACTCACCACTTTCCATAAAGACCTTGGCAAACTCAAGAGCCGGCTTTTCCGTAAAGGATTTGACACGGGAGAACACCCCTTCCTGGATCTCCTCATGAGCCTGAATATAGCCATAACCTACATCCGGACGGGTCGGTTTTACGCCCATCGTCAGCAAACAGTCCATACGGCCTACAAAATCCAGTCCTTTCAACATATCTTCATCAAAATTATTTTCCTGAAGAATCAGTTGGTCAGCCGGCGAAACGATAACCCTGGCCTGAGGACAGAGACGCTCGATACAGGCTGTAGCCCAAGCCACACTCGGCAACGTATTCCTGCGAATAGGCTCTTTGAGGATCCGGTTGGGATTGGCCTCCGGCAACTGTTCTGCTACCAGATCAGCACAATGTTCATTCGTCACGATAAAAATATGGTCCGGATCTATAATCTTACGGAAACGGTCATAAGTCTGCTGCAGCAATGTTCGCCCTACTCCGAACCAGTCTAGAAACTGTTTCGGCTTTTCCTTACGGCTTACAGGCCACAAACGACTTCCTATTCCTCCCGCCAATATGACACAATAATTCAAATCCTGTTCTTTCATAAACTATTGGTTTAATTTACTCGCGCTAAGATAAGCCTTTTTAAGTACAATCTCAAAATGTCTTCATTAAAATTCAGTTAAATAGAGGTTAAAAGAATCTCCTTGTGATTCAAAATCCCCATCTGCACACTGTCATCCTGCCGTCTGGCCAGATACTGACACTACATTTGTAAAACCCGATTATTAGTTGTAACTTTGCCCATCAACATTAACCTTAAAAACAACAAATTATGCACATCAAGCTACGATTAGCCCTATTCTTTCTGCTCTCTCTGGCCCTATCCGTATATGGGCTTGCCCAAACCGTTGAAAATCCGGGCATTTGTTATCTGAAACATTCCAGCGGCAATATCCTGACAAAAGGAGTTGACAACAGAGCCGTACTCGAATCTCCTGATCAGGCTGAAAACAACATGCTGGAATTCATTCCGGGCAACGACGGCTACTATAACATCAAGACTACAAACGGAGAGAATTACCTTTCCCTCAACGGATCATGGAATACATTCTTCGAAAATGATCCTACTTCACCCAATGCCAAATATGCCATAGAGAAAGTAAACGGTACATTTATCCGGTTGCGATGCCAAGCAAACAACAAATACCTGGGAACAGACGATATCGGCCCAGGTGCTCACGTCTATTCCGACAAAAACGGCACTGATTCACGTCACTACTGGTATCTTTCAACAGATCCGTATCAGACTCCCGAAACGGATACCTTAAATTATCTGATCAATCCGGCTGCAACAAGACAGACATTCGAAGGATGGGGCGTTTCGCTCTGCTGGTGGGCCAATATGTGCGGCAAATGGAGCGACGAAAAAATTGATGAGATCGTAGACTGGCTTGTTGATCCGGAAGGACTGAATTTCAGAATCTTCCGTTACAACATTGGTGGTGGAGACGATCCTCTCAACCGCAATTGCACCCCTCATCACATGGGCAACGGCAAAGGACTGCGGGCCGAAATGGAAGGATTCAAGGATTCATCAGATGGTGAATACATCTGGAGCCGCGATGAAGCCCAACGTAAAATCATGTTGAAAATAAAGGAAAAACGACCCGATGCCATATTTGAGGCTTTCAGCAATTCTTGTCCTTATTATATGACATACAGCGGCTGCTGTGCCGGAAACACTGATGCCGGAAAAGATAATCTCCGGCCGGAATACTACGAAGAATTTGCCCATTATCTTGTAGATGTCTGCAAACACTATAAAGATACCTACGGCATTGAATTCAGGACACTGGAACCTTTCAATGAACCGATGACCAGCTATTGGGGAGCCAACGGCGGACAGGAAGGTTGCCATTTCGACTACAGTTCTCAAATTGCCTTTCTCAAGGTCCTCTCACCCATTCTTAAAGCATCCGGACTCAAAACTGTTATTTCCGCTTCCGATGAAACGAGTACAGTACATTCGGTCAACGGTTTCGAGGCTTATCGTTCAGCAGACGTATTGTCTCTGGTCGGACAGTGGAATGTCCATACCTACAGTGCAGACCAGACCAGCCGAAGCCAGATCAATGCCCTTTGCAAAGATGCCGGCATTCCTTTATGGATGAGCGAAGTAGGATCCGGCGGAAGCGGTATTGCGGGCAACCTCGGACTGGCCCAGAAACTGATGGATGACATCCGTTACATCATGCCGTCTGCATGGATCGACTGGCAATACATCGAGGAAGGAAATGACCAGTGGTGTATGGTGCAGGGCAACTTCTCCGAACAGACGTATCACAAAGTCAAGAACTACAGTATCCGCCAACACTTCAGCCGGTTCATCAAAGAAGGATACACTTTCCTGACATCCTTAAACGAACAGACCCTTGCTGCCCGCAATGCAACTGGCGACACACTCGTACTGATTACGATCAACACAGGGGCTCTGCCGTCAGCCTATCGGGCAGACCTTTCCTTCTATGACCATATCGGAAGCGACATTACCTGTATCATTACAGACAACAACAGAGATCTGGCCGCTTATCACGACTTTGACCTTGAAGACCAATATCTGACTTACCAAATGCCAGGCTACAGCATCACGACATTTATCATTCCGGTCAAGGAACAGGAGCAGAGCAGTGAGGGGATAGAAAGCGGAGCATCTTATTTTATCATTCCCCGTACAGCCTCCGGTCTTTCTATACAGACAGACAACGGCACCGTCAACCTCGGAACCAACCAGAATCTGCCGGAACAGATCTGGACTGTCACCGAACAGGATGGGCTATACACATTCAAGAACCAGAATGGAGACATCTTAACCGAACAGTCTCCCAACTATTATCTCGGTGCCTCACAGACTGAGAAGAACGGCCAACAATTCAGAATTGAATCAATAGACGAGCCTTTCTGCAAAATACTGACTTCGGACGGTAGTAAAGCGTTTGACCTGGAAGGAGGAAATTACGCTGCCGGCACCCGGATCGGATTATGGGAGTATGGTGACAGTCCGACTGCCAGCCACCGCCAATTCCAGCTGGTCCGTGTTCCGGATGAAGAAACCCCCGACCAGATCCGTCCCATCAACGACAATTCTGCTGATGAATGCCCCATCAACCTGGCTGCAACAGAAGGTATACTCCATATCCAGCAAAAAACGGCATCACAAGGCTTGCTGACATTATACGCAGCAGACGGCAAAGTAGTGCTCCGCCGTATCCTTTCTGAATATGACACCTATATTCCAATGAAAAAGGGTCTGTACATCCTACGTTACCAACAGGACGAAACGATATTTGGCAAAACCATAGCCATACCATAATCCATTTTCTCCCCCTTTGAAAGTCGCTTAAAACGGCTTCCAAAGGGGACTTCAGAACACTTTTCTAAAAAAATCCCATAAACGGATAAAAAAACAGATAAAAATTTTGCAGATTAAAAAATAATGCATACCTTTGCAACCGCAATCGAGAAACAAAAAGCCCAGATGGCGGAATAGGTAGACGCGCTGGTCTCAAACACCAGTGGGGAAACCCATCCCGGTTCGATCCCGGGTCTGGGTACAAAGATAAAAGCTAAGTAATTGATAATTCAATACTTAGCTTTTTCTTTTTATCGGAGATGTTCCCAAATTGTTCCCAATCATCCTTATGTATTCCACCAAAGATGGGGCATTTATTTCATGCCATCTATTACTTTTAGTATAGAATCGGGCTTTTCTACCATTCGCAATACAGAATCCGAATCAAATCCCATATATTCTATATAGGTTCGTATTAACTCATAATGCTCTTTGGCATATTTTGTATCTATCGCACGTGTAGCGTTGAAGCAGATAGGTTCATGATGTGCTATTCGGTTACGAAATTCACGGATGGCAGTCAATTGTTTGTAGATGTCTGTTTGTTTTAAGCCATGCGCTTTGTTGGGAAATATTTGAAGAAGTGTTTTTCCTCCTATGCGATAATTGCGTCTTGTAAACAGATAAGTCCAGAAACCAAATGTAAAGGAAGCTACCATCTTATCGTTGTTGTACACTCCCATATTGGTATAAGTACGCTGTATGCGTACTATTTCGGAAGCTTCCTGTTCAAGTAATCCATTGGGTCTTGCTTGGTTGATTATCCAATTATCATCATTGAAATATTGTTTGTAGTGAGCGTTTATGGCATTGCGTAGCATTATCTCAAACATACCGATAACTCCATAAAAACGTTGGCTCAACTTGATGTTATATTGGTATAGGCGCAAGGTTTTGGCTTTTTCATTACCACTTGCTTGTGCGTATTTATTTAATCTTGCAGGGGATAGTACCTGCAAACATTCGTCATATTTCATTTGGTATAAGTTTAAAAGCGGAACTTCTCTTGCAAATATAGAAATTAATGCCTATATTTGCAAGCGTAAGACCCTGTTGTCCCTGCTGAACAAGCAAACTTCAGGGTTATTGTTTTTTATGTACCTATGATAATGGCAGAATTTTGTTAGAGCCTGTCTCTCTGTAATAAATGCTGAAAATCAGTAGATTACAAAATAAATACCCATTTTTACACCCAAGAATGTAAAACTGGGTGTTTTTGTATTATTTAAGAAATGAATTTTAGCTGGGGTTTATTAAACAAGATACTATTTTTCTTAGAATACAAAGATACATCAAAGGTTGCCTATGTACATGCGAATGCATTAGATAGGCAACCTTTAGTTTTTTAAGTGGCATTGCATTACTTAGGAAATGTGGCTTCAATTTGTTTGGCAACACGTTTTATAGCACCTCTAATGTCTGCAGATACGCTCAATCCTAATGTACTGTATGCACCACGACATGAAGCTATCGGGCGACCCGTGAGGAAATCTATGAAATTCACAGTTACAATGGATTCTTCTTCTAAAATATCTACCCCATATTTTACCATAAGCAGTTTTGACTGTTGTGTTGCAGTCAGCTCATTTATACGCATATCACTGACCAACGTAAGACGAGAGCCTTCTACTGCATCAAACAACTGTATTTCGTATTCCATCAGTTGGGCAGGAATGTGATAGGTGTCATTGTTGATGATTGAGGCATATTCATATTTAGACAAATCTGCATTTTGCGACACAACGCTTTTAGAGGTTGTGCAAGATGATACGGCTATTCCGATAAAAAATAGGAATGTGATAATTACTCTATTCATAAATACTTATTTAGGTTCGATATGCAAATAATAGCTTTCTTCTGCCAATCCCTCCTCATCAGGAAGCCGATGCAACATCAGCATGCGGGTGGTTTCATTTTCCCAATACCTTTCAGCCACTACACCTTTTTCAGGCAGACATTTGAATAGACTTTCTTTGCCGTTGGCATTTTCTCCAGTACCAAGACTGTTTTCCATCAGTATCATGACTGCCTTTTTAGTTGTCGGCAGAAAGTCTGCATCCGGCAGCAATTTATGGTTTACTGGGACAAATAGAGAATAAGGATTATAGCCCTTGGCAACAATGTCATACAACTTGTACTCATAATTTCGATCCAACAGACAATAGGCCGTCAGATTCGTAGGCTTCTGTAGATTAATTGCGCCCCATTCAAGTCCCAAAAAATCGCGGTCATAAAGCGTGATGCGATGCGAAGTTTCATATTCCACTTTTCCATCGCGGTAGCCTTTCAGATGGCTCTTTACCGTACCGCTCTTGAAGAAGTGCGAACTCCATTGTGTAGTGATATGTGTTTCAGCGCTTTCTGCAGAAACTTTGTTTTCAGCCACTTTGAATGTGTGAGGAAAATCATCTGCGCTCCACACAATAGAATCATAATAGTGTGTGAACTCAGGGATGTCTATGGGTGAATATTCACCGTTTATATCCGTGATTCGGAAGGTAATCAAATCGAGAGGTGCCGGCAGCGGACTTTCAATCTTCATAAAGGGAGTATATTCGGACATTATCATCTTGAACTTCGCTTCTTCGGGCAACCCCTCCGGCTGTGGGTCTGTGGGACCCTCCTCGTTAATGACTCTGGAAAAACCGATAAGCGTATACACTTTTCTATCCCCGTCATTGGCTGAAATCTGAATTTCTTCGTGTGTTAGTGCTACATCATCAGGAGTAGATGGAGCGAAGTGAATTTTCACCTGATTGCCTTCTATCTTGAGGGTGGCCCATCCACAATCGTATACGTAAGAATCTCCTGATATGGGGTTGAGCACATCATAATTCTCACAAGTCATTACCATATCACCTCCCTTGCCATTCGTCTCAAAAAAATAGGACGGAGAAACGTCTGTGGTTGATTTTAAAAATTGGACGTTTGCAGGCGTAATGATTTCATATGACCACTCCATGGGTCTTGCTGGTAAAACATCATCCTTGTCGCAAGCCGTTAAGAGCAGGTAGACAAGCATCATAAAAGGCATGAACAATTTATTCATATTCGTATCATATACTCTATTGGTCCCATTCGAGTGGCTAAATGGATTATGAGAAACGTGAACCAATTATGCTGCATCCTAAGCAACCAGATGAACATACCGTTTCTTTGATTTCTTATTCTTGGATAGATGATTCTATCCAAATGTAAAATTAGTCATTTAATCGAGATTTTGTTTTATGTTGAACGAATTTATAATTTGAATCCTCTGTTTTTTTGTTCTCTCTGCACCGAGTTACGCAGATTCTGCTGTAACTTCTCCCATTGCTCCTTGAACCATTCGCCTATCGGCTGCCTGTTTATGGTCAGTACCAATTTATTTTCATCAACCGGACTTTTCTCCACCTTGAAAATGTCATTCTTTATTTCAAATTTTCGTCTATGTTCTTCGGAGTAAAGTTTTCCGCTGCATCTGATAGCTTCCCTTTTGGTCAAAAGACTGTTTACCATATCTTTGGTAAATCCGATGGCATAGCACAGTCTTTCCATTCTCAACATTTCTTTGAGTAATGGGAACCAGTTGAACGCTTTTTCAAGAATGGTATTCAATCGTGATATTTCCTTGTCTTTGGCTTCAAGTTCTTGATTATGTATTCCTTGTATGTTACGAATCTGCTTACTATGCTGTTCCTGCATTTGTTGCATCTTGGCTTTTAATTCATCAATGCCCTTGTCACGTTTGGCAATTTCATGACGTAAATTCTCGTTAGATTGTTCCAAATCTTTCAATTTACCGCTGCCGAAAAGAGAACCGACACCGCTTGCTATGGCTGTGGCTGCATCAGTGGCTACACTTTTGAGTTTGTCGGTGCGTATCTCTGCTTTTACCTGTTTGAGTTCCTGCTCGGCAAGACTTACCTGTTGCTCCTTGTGTCGCTTGGTTTCCTCTATACGTTGCAGTTCGGCTTTCTGTTTCTCAATGATAAAGTCGTTTCGCTCCAAATGCTCCTTACCTGTGACAGCCTTTGACTGCCCACGTTCCATTAGGAGAATATCGGAAGCCAAGGTCTGCATGGTTGCCATATCTTCGTCATTGAGCTTTCGGCTCTTTCCGGTTTCATGGTTCATCCAGTCGAATACGACATGAGCATGATAATTTGGTTTGAACCATCTGTTACCGACTTGGAAGCT
>URDY01000009.1 GCA_900546665.1 uncultured Paraprevotella sp.
CCAACATAAAACCAATTTATCCAGCCGAATATTTTATATTCAAAAATCAAATTGTATAGAAAGGTTTGATCCGAAATACAACAAACAAATGGCATATATAAAATCGTTACATGGTTCTTATAACTGGGTGACATTAAAAGATATAGCAATAAATACAGGACAATATGGAGCAAACGAACCAGCTATTGATTTTAGGGATGGCGATGTTCGTTACATAAGAATTACAGATATTGACGAATTAGGGAATTTAAAAGAATATGATAAAAAAACGGCAGGTTTTATTGAACAATCATATTTTTTGCAAGAAGGAGATATCCTTTTTGCAAGAAGTGGTTCTGTTGGCAAATGTTATATCCATCGTAAAAATGTAGAGCCTGCTATTTTTGCAGGATATTTGATTCGCTACAAATTGGATACCCAACAAATAAATCCATGGTATTTATTCTTTTATTGTAATAGTTCGATTTATAAATATTGGATTGATACAATACAACGTCCAGCTGTTCAAGCAAATATTAATGCAGAAGAATATAGAACATTACCGATACCATTACCAACAACTTTATCTAAGCAAAATGAAATCGTAGATTATATAAAATCGATTCGTCGAAAGGCAAAATTATTACAAGAAGAAGGTAAAGTAATCTTAGAAAGAGCGAAACGAGAAGTAGAACGAATGATAATTGGAAAATAATTACCAGTAATGCGAATATCTAAATCAAATGTAATATGGATAATTTGATTACAATTCAAGACAAACATACGGCTGGAGATAAAGTAGTTGGATTCGACTATCAATTTTACTACTTTATGTATTTAGTTTTAGATCTTAAGCATGGTGATAAAATTGGTTTTGAGGTAAAAGATGATGTTCATATTGATATGAGCAATGGTATAACAATTTTATATCAGACAAAACATACTATATCAACCAAAGCTGATGGTACACCTGAAAATCTAACAACCTTAGATATTGATTTATGGAAAACCTTAAGTAATTGGGTAGATATGATAAAATCGAAACAGTCTATTCTTGAGAATCATATTTTCTATTTAGTGACAAACAAATCAGATGAAACTAATAAATTTATTGAGTCATTAAATCATTTCAAGAAAGATTTGAATACAGACAATGTCATAAATCTACTTAAATTGCTAAGAGGTAAAACGAAAAATTCGGAAATAAAAGGTTATCTTAAAAATATTTTGTCTCTTGGTAAAAAACTAATGAAGCAATTCCTGTTAAAACTTACTATGGAAACAGGAACAGATGATATTATTAATAAAATCAAGGATAGGATATACGAACACTGTCATCAAGAAGATGTAACTGATAGTATATTTGATTCGTTGTCATCAAATTTAAATATGGCTAAATATCTCGATATTAAGGATAGGAAAAAATTTGAAATTACATTTGATGAATTCAACAAAAAGTTTGGGAAATGTTTTCATGTAGCTTATAAAAATAAGCCGTTACCAAAAAGATGTTTTTCTATTGTTTTTCCAGAGAATTTAGAGGAACAAATTTTTATAAAACAATTACTTGATATTGAAGATATAACTTCCGGAGATCCTCAAATAGTTGATTATACAACACATATGCTTCAGGCTATGAATCATTTTGAATATTGGATAGAACAAAATTTTATTCTGCCTACAGAAATTGATGAATTTCGTAAAGAGGCTATCCTTAAGTGGAAGAATGAATTTCGTTCTAAATATCGTTATGTAGAGCGAAAAATTAAATCAGGTTGTTCTATGGTTGATTTAGAGACAGACATAAAAGAGATTGGAGTCCAATTAATAGATTTTCTTCGAAAAGAGAATCTATTATTAGCGGAAAATGTCTTGACTACAGAGTTGAGTAATGGATATTACTACCTATTATCCGATACTCCTGAAATTGGATGGCATTACGATTGGAAAAATAAATATAAAACAATATGAAAGAAATATATTATATATATAACAATGAAGCTATAGCCAGTTGCATCTTTTTAGCTTATTTGCAAAACACAAGAACTGTTGATATAGCTCGTTTATGCTTGATACTTCCTTTTCTTTTAGACGATAGAATCGTAATGTATTTAGCAAAAATATCAAACGAAGAAAGTAAGAGTTTAGAGTCAATTATCAATGAGAGACCAAAGTTTTTTATATTGTTTAATAAGAGATATGTATCATTGTTGCCAATTACAATTAACTCAATACTTCTGTTACATAAAAACGAACAAATCGAAATCTCTGCAAATGAAATCTTTGCTAAAACTGATTTTATTTATGGAGAAACAGACATGGGTAATAGATTCGAAAAGATCAAAAAAGTGATACCTTTTTTAGCAACAATTTTTAGTAGATATTCAACAATTCAACTTTACAAAATTTTAAAAGTGCAATTATGAAATTCATTATGCATGAAATTAAGCTTTGGTTTAAAGAAAAGAACAGTACTCCAAAGAGCTATGAATTAAAACCAAACAAAGTCAATGTAATTACAGGGGATGCTACTACTGGGAAAACTAGCTTTTGGAGCATAATTGATTATTGCTTGATAGCAAATAAAACAAATATAGCCAATAGCATTAATGAAAAAGTCTTATGGTATGGTATAAGATTTACTATAAATGATAAAGAAATATCTATTGCAAGAAAGGCGACACAAAAAGATATTGTGTCGTCAGATGTTTACTTCGGATATGGGGAATTACCGAATACGCCACAAACTAATATTGAAATAGCAAAGATAAAATCAATACTAGATAAAGAATTTGGCATAACAGGCAATCTGATATTTCCATATGGCAAAAAACTCGTGGAGGCTCCATTTAGCTTATCATTTAGACATTTTTTGTTATTCAATTCATTGACAGAAGATATTATTGGAACTTCTAAAACATATTTTGATACCACATTTTATGGAAAAGAAGAGTATGATAATGTTTTAACTCATATTTTTGATTTAGTGATTGGTGTTAACAATATGGAAAGCTCAAAAGACGAAGAAAGAATTAAACAAATTAATGAAGAAATAAAAAAAATGTATTCTCGTGAAAAAAGAAGGAAAAAAGCAGAATTAGTATTTGAAGAAGGAATTTACGCACTCATTAAGAGGTTAAAAGAAAATGGATTTATTGAATACTCCTCTACAATAAAATCTTTAGATGAAGCTATGTCCATTCTTGACGATGTCATTGCGAATACGAAAAAAACCGCGAATAATTCAAGTTTATTTGAAGAGCTCGATAATTTAAACAAACGCCGTTTAGAAATAAAAGCACAGTTGTCTTCAATTGACAGATATAAAAGAGAGTATGAAACCTACAAAAAGAACCTTGACAAAAGTACTGATAGTCTAAAACCAATAAACTATCTCACTCGTCATTTGTCAGATCAACTCATAGAATCATACGAGACAAAATCGTTTATAGATACTTTAGAAAATTCCTTGAGAACTATTCAAAATCACCTTTCAAAACAGAGTCTAAAACCAATAAAGGTACAGGGAGAGGTATCCAAATTGCAAAAAGAACTGTTTGATATTGAAACCAAAATTGATAGATTAAATTCAATTCAAAAGGTTTATCGTACAGAGGGTGAGAAATATATCATAATAGGTGAAATTAAAAATTCCTATGAAAATTTATTAAAGCAAGAGAAGGTTAAACCAATAGATTGTATTTATTTAAATCGACTAAATGATGAAAAACTTAATTTAGAGAAAAATCTCAAAAATATAGATGAAGTCAAGTATAGAATGAAAAATTCTCTAAATAAATGTATCCAAAGAAATTATAACAAATTAAGGTCATTACCAGCATATAAAAATAGTCAAACTCAGTTTAATGATACTGATATGGTCTTACAATTAGTGCCTGAAGGACAATTATTCCCACTTGAAAATGTGGGGAGCAAATCAAACTATATGTTTATGCACTTATGTTTTTATTTAGGGTTGCATGAGCATATGATAAATATCGGACAAATACATGTTCCTCAATTTTTGTTCATAGACCAACCAAGTATTCCTTATTATACCGGTTCTATAAATGAAAAAATAGGGAATGATGATAAAACGAAATTGCTTGATGCTTTTGAACTCATTGATTCATTTGTGAGTTACATAACAAATGAAAAAAACGAATCATTTCAAATATTTTTAGTAGAACATGCCCCTCAAGAGTATTGGACTGAAAATAATTTACTTAATTTCCATACAGTTGATGAATTTATCCATGGAAAAGGTTTAATTCCAAGTGATATTTACAATGATTAATATGAATAATTTAGCTTTAGGTAAACTAGATAAATTTGTTGTGCATTTTGTTGGCAACAAAACTAATGGGGATGGTGCTCGATTCTCAAATGAAATAACACCATTTGAAAATATAGAAACGGATATAAAGAATTTATTAAACACTAATTTTAAATTAGACGAATTGTATAGTTTCTATTTTATCCATCAGTTAGAACTCAATCCAATGTTTCAGTTTGTAAATTCTATTTTCGAGAATAAAAAGGAATTTGTAGAACAATCACAAAATATTGCAAGATATCTATATGAACATAGTATTCACCCTCAAATCAAGTCAGGTGAATTGTGTTTTTCTTATTTTGATAATTGCGAATTGAATGGAGAAAAAGTTAGCTGCATATCTATCTTTAAGTCAGAGAATAAAGATACTTTTCTAAAAATAAAAGCACAAGGGGAAGCTTTTGAAATAGAGAGGGAAAGTGGTATGAATATCAATAAATTAGATAAAGGTTGCTTGATTTTTAATATTGAAAAAGAAAATGGCTATGTAGTTGCGATTGTTGATAATACCAATAAAGGTGCAGAGGCGAAATACTGGACTGATGATTTCCTTCATGTACGCCCAAGGAAAGACAATTTCAATCAAACCCAAAATTTGCTTTCTCTATGCAAAAGTTTTGTTTCTCAATTACCTGCTGAAAACGGTAAAATAGAGAAAGCAACATATATGAATAGAAGTGTAGCGGCTTTGAAAGAGGAATCTGTAAATGTAGATACCTTTGCAGAACAAGTTTTTGCGTCACCAGAGTTAGTATCAGAGTTTAAGCAATACAAAGAAATTTATCAGAAAGAACGAGACATTGAAATTGATGATCATTTTACTACTGCTTCTAACGCAATTAAGCGAAAGGCTACAGGTACAATGACAACAATCAAACTCGATAAAAATTTTGATATAAATATTCACGGTGGAGAGCAATATATTGAAAGAGGTTATGATGAAGAACGAGGAATGTACTACTATCAGTTATTCTTTAGAGAGGAAAGATAGATGTATATTAACAATAGTATAAAAAGTATGACAACGATTGACGATATAAAGAAACTAATAGCTAAGGATGAAACTCGGACTTTGGAACTGAAGAAAACAACAGGCGAACTCTATAAAGGTATGGAAACGGCTTGCGCATTTCTGAATTCCGATGGTGGCTGGCTGATGTTTGGCATTGCTCCGTCTTTGAAGATTATCGGGCAAAATGTGACTGATAATACAAGGCAGGAGGTGGCAAATGCTCTCCGTAAGATTGAACCGGCAATAGATGTCGAAGTTGAATATGTGGAATTACCCGACAAGCCTGATAATTATGTTATTGCCATCTACTTCGACTCCAATAATTTCAAGAATGGACCATATTCGTTTGATGGCAGAGCTTTCTATAAAGTGGAAAGCACGACAGCATTGATGCCAAGACAAATGTACGAGGAACGTCTGAAAATCAGCAATCCTCAGAGATTCAGTTGGGAAAATACGCCCAATTCCGAAATAACCGTTGATGACATTGACACAGAACTGTTATATCAGACCTTGCATGACGGAATAGGGTCAAGGCGTATTCATGCTTCGGCAATGACTCTGCAAGACCCCATGAAGATTATGCTTAAACTTGGAGTGGCAAGAAAGGATGGTATGATATTGAATGCCGCAAATGTATTGTTCGGTAAAGAGCCTTCCTTATTACACCCTCAGTGTAAAATCCGTTTGGCCCGCTTTGAAGGAATAGATAAAAGAGTGTTTCGTGATCAGACTGTTTGCGAAGGAAACCTGTTTGAACAGTATGATGCTGTAATGGATTTTTGTTTGAAGCATTTGAACCTATCTGGCAGAATGGATAGTAAATTCAGGCAAGATACGCTTACCGTGCCTTATGAAGCTATAAAGGAAGCTGCAATCAACATGCTGTGCCATCGTTCATGGAATACTGAAAATACAACTCCAAGTCTGGCTATTTACGACGACCGCATTGTATTCCAAAATCCGGGATCATTTCCTCTGGGTATGAAATGGCAGGACTTTGTGAATGAGTATATTGGTTCTTTACCAGCCAACCCCACTATAGCAAATGTATTTTATCGGCGTGGCACGATGGAAGCTTGGGGTCGAGGTATAGGTCTTATTATGGAAAGTTGTAGAGAACAGGATCTTCCTACTCCGGAAATTAAAGTGGTTCCACCATTTGTGAATCTCACAATATGGTTTAAGCATTCACTGACAGGACGTGTAAAAGCATTTGCACCCCAAGTGAAGGATTCGTACACTCCAAGTCACACCCCAAGTGATGATGATTTCACCTCAAGTCATAACGAAATAAATGATCAATCGAATATCATTACACCCCAAGATAAGGTGTTTGAATTTTGTAAATCTCCGAAAAGTATCGTTGAAATAGCTGAAATGCTTGGAGTGAATGATAGGAGATGGGTAAGAAAGAAATATATAGCTCCCTATATTGGTACAAAACTACAAATGACCATTCCTGATAAGCCCAATAGCCAATACCAGAAGTATGTCATTATTAAAGAATGATATGAAAATAGATAAAGTCTTTACCTATCCAATGATTTTGGCTACTTTTGCAGTTGAGTTATTTAACAGTCAAACAATAGCGAAACGTTGAAAATTGCACGGTATCTTAATCGTTACCACTATTTCTTAAATAGTTTGCTAAAAGTTTATACCTCAAATGGTTATATAAAACCCTTGAAAGTCTAAAATAAAAAATCAGCAATGAAACTCAGAATGTTTGCATTCCGTTTGAAACAGGTGATCAATCCCGGACTCTGTCTGGGCCTGTTGTTTTGCAGCCTTCCGGCAGCTGTGCCAGTCGTGCATGCACAGCCAGACAAGATATTGTCCGGATTGTGCAAGGAAGATGTACTGAAAGAAAAACTGCAGGGAATAGACCGCTTTAAGCCTGTCCCCGCGTATGGTGACAGCTATTGGCGCGACTCCATACCCGAGATCATGCGGTTGAGCTATATCAGGGAAGCGGAGAAGTATCTGAATACCGGTTGGGAAAGTATCAACATTATCTATTTTTCTGATTTCAGGGAAAATGGTGACCGCGACCGGTATCAGAATTTTATTTTTTCAAAGAGAAACAAGCTGCTGGCTTTGGCCATGGGAGAGATCATGGAAGGCAAGGGCCGCTTTATGAATGACATTCTCAACGGCCTTTTTTCCGTGTGTGAAGAGACGTGGTGGGGCGTGCCGGCCCATTACGGTCCGAAGATGCCTCAGCCCGAATTGCAGACACTGGCACTCTTCAGCGGGGAAACCGGCGGGATGATGTCGTGGATGTATTACATGTTCAAGGAACCCATCCGCCGATTCTCGCCTCTTCTTGAAAAGAGAATACAGTCAGAGATATCCCGCCGTGTGCTTGAAGAAAGTCTGAACAGAAAAGAGTGGTGGAGGACGGCTTCCATGAACTGGAATCCGTGGATCTGTTCCAACTGGATGGCCTGCGTGCTGTTTGCGGAACCCGACAATGAGAAGCGCGTCAGATACATGAGACTCATTCTGGAGTCGCTGGATGCTTTCATTGACGGATATCCCGAGGACGGAGGATGTGATGAAGGCGCTCATTATTGGGACCGGGCGGCAGGTTCTCTTTATGACTGCCTGATCCTTCTGAACAAGGCTACTGACGGCTATGTGGACCTGTCGCAGAACAGGAAAGTCAGCCTCATGGGGGATTATTTATGCAAGATGAATATCGGCGACGGCTATTTCGTCAACTTTGCAGACGCAGGCCCCAGGCTTACGCCCCATGTAGACTGGTATCCCTACGGGTTGTATCTCAACAGCAGACAGCTGCAGAGCATGACGGCCAAGACAGCTTTCGAGAAGAAATATTTCGAGGATCCGGCATCCGTCTACACCGGTGCGTATCTGTACATGCTGAACCGTGAACTGATGCTTTTGAGCCATCTCAGCCGTCTGAAATCATCCGAAGGACAGAATGTCCTGCTGTTTGACTCATGGCTTCCCCGTATCCAGGTGCTGACGGCCAGATCGGTAAGGAATTCTACCGAAGGACTTTTCCTGGCTGCAAAGGGAGGACACAATGCCGAAAGCCATAATCACAATGATGTGGGAAGCTTTATCGTTTATGCCGACGGACATCCTCTTTTCATCGATCCCGGCGTAGGGACATACCGGAAGGAGACATTCAATTCCGACAGATACAAGATCTGGAGCATGCAGTCGGGCTATCACAATCTTCCGCAGATCAACGGTGTGGACCAGATGCAGGGCAAGCAGTTTGCGGCCGGGGATGTACGCACGGACATCAAAAGCCGCAGGGTGGTTTTCAGTCTTGACCTGGCCGGCGCATATCCCGAAACGGCCAAGGTGGACAAATGGGTCAGAACCATCGATTTCGTCCGCAACAGGCGTATCGCGATAACCGAAGACTACAGGTTAAGCGGAAAAACCGGCGTGACCTGCCTGATGTTCATGTCCAATGTCAGGCCCGAGATCAAGGAAGGTGTAGTCAAATATGCCGTAGGCGGAAACCTCTATGGCCTGTATTACGATGCGGACGATCTGGAAGCCTCTTATGAAAAGCTCGATCTGGACGACGGGAAGTTTGTGGACATGTGGGGAGAGGTGTATCGCCTGAAACTGAAGATCAAGTCCGCTTCATTGGCCGGAACGGTGAAATACACCATAAAGAAACTTTAGACCACGCCAGGTAACGGTCATGAAAACCTGCTGACGGCAGGATATTTCCCCGTATTGTTACGGGTTGTCAAATAAACGAATCCTTATTTTCCTTCATCCGCAATGATTCCGGTGTAAGGAAAATAAGGATATTTTTTTAGGAAAACCTTATTCGTGATGATAAGGTTCGTTGTTCAGGATAGTCATCGCCCGGTAGATCTGTTCCGCGAAAATCAGACGGATCATCTGGTGGGAGAATGTCATGTTGGAGAGGGAGATCTTTTCCGGATAGGCAGCATACACGCGGGGAGAGAAACCGTAAGGGCCGCCGATGACAAAGACCAGGCGCTTGATGCCCGCAGTCATCTTTTTCTGTATCCAGGAGGCGAACTCCACTGAACGGAACGTCTTGCCGTGTTCGTCCAGCAGGACGACATTGTCGCCGGGCTGCAGGGCCTTGAACAACAGGTCGGCCTCCTTCTCCTTCTGGATGTCGGCCGACAGGCTTTTGGTATTCTTGAGTTCCGGAATGATCTCGATGTCCATGGGCAGGTAATGTCTGATACGGTTAAGATAATCGTCAATGCCTGCTCCGAAATGCGGACTGGTGGTTTTGCCGATGGCGAGTAAGACTATTTTCATATTGATGTGACAGTTTGCCGGTATGTTTTTTCAGGAATATTTCTTGGGATATCTGAAGAGGATGCTGGCCAGCGCGGTCAGTCCCATCAGGAACGGATAATAAAGATAGGGCAGGATGCTGACAGGGTTCAGCGAGGCCAGTCCGGCAGCCATCAGCATCTGGGCGCCGTATGGTATCAGCCCCTGTGTGAAACAGGAGAAGGTATCCAGGATGCTGGCGCTTTTCCGCTTGTCCACACCGTATTTCTCCGCAATGTCGTTGGCCAGAGGACCTACCGTGATGATGGCCACCGTGTTGTTGGCCGTACAGAGGTTGATCAGGCTGATCAGGGCGGCTATGCTCAGTTCCGCACCCCGTTTGGTGCTGATATGTCCCGTCAGGATGCGCAGCAGATAGTCGATACCCCCGTTGTGGCGGATCAGTTCCATCAGGCCGCCGGCCAGCATGGTGATGATGATCAGTTCGCCCATGTCGGTAATGCCCTTTCCCATGGCCGAGAACCACTCAAACAGACCGTACGATTCAGTCAGCATGCCGATCACGCCGCTCAATATCAGACCCAGTGTCAGCACGATCATCACGTTCATTCCGATGACGGCCGTGAGCAGGACGACCAGGTAAGGAATGACCTTCACCCAGTTGATGTCCGGAATGGCCTGCGGGCTCTGGATGTGTACGCCCATCAGGATATAAAGCATGAAGGTGACTGCCGCAGCCGGAATCACGATCTGCGAGTTGACCTTAAACTTGTCGCTCAGTTTGCAGCCCTGCGTACGGGTGGCCGTAATGGTCGTGTCGGAAATGAACGACAGGTTGTCGCCGAAGAAGGAACCGCCCACCACGATGGCCACCAGCTGGGCCACGTCGGCATGGGTTTCCTGGGCGATACCGGCCGCAATGGGCGTCAGGGCAACGATCGTACCTACCGACGTACCGATGGACAGCGAAATGAAGCAGGCAGCCAGAAAGATACCTCCCAGCAGCAGATTGTCCGGCAGGAGTTTCAGCGAGAGGTTGACGGTTTCGTCTATTGCCCCCATGGCCTTGGCGGAAGCCGCGAACGCGCCGGCCAGAATGAAGATCCAGATCATCAGCATCAGGTTGGACTTGCCGGCCCCTTTCGAAAAGAGCGTGATCCGTTTGTCAAGCGGAAGGCCCCGCGTGACCGCGATGCCATACATGGCCGATACCGTAAAGGCCACGGTGATCGGCACCTTATAGAAGTCGCCCGCTATCAGGCTTGATACCAGATAGACGATTACAAACACAATAAGCGGGCTGAGCGCAAAGAATCCTTGTTGGTGTTTATTCATTCCTTATTTTTCGTCGTGAGTGTAAAAAATGTAGTTTTCGGCAGTAAGAAGCTCCAGCGGCATGTAGTTGTTGCGTGAAACTTCTTTCTTTAGGACCAGATGGTTGAACAGCGCCTTGACGCAGCTGTAACCCTGTTTCCAGGGATGCTGGGCAATGATGAAGTCAATGCTGCCGTTGCGAAGACATGCCGTGTTGCGGTCGATCATGTCATAACCGAAAAGATGGGCATCGGTGAAACCGTGCTTTTCGAAATACTCTCCGAGGATATAAGCCCTGGAGCAGAAGGTGATGCAGTGCCGCACATGAGGATGGGCCGCAAAAAAACGCTCGGTCTCCTTTTCCAGCTCATCTTCCGGGATATCGGCAGGCAACGGCAGTTCCAGAATGCGGCAGTCCGGAAACTTTTCGGCCATGTACTGTTTGAATCCCGTTTCGCGCTGGGCCTGCTGCCGTGAGGCTACCTTGCCGTTGAGCATCAGCTTCATCAGCATGATTTCGTTGGCCTGCGAGGCCTGCATCATGAAGATACGGCCGGCGAAATAACCGCTCCGGTGTGCGTCCTGTCCGAAGTAGGCTATGGCGGGCAGCTCCGGCATGTTGGAGTCCAGAAAGACGTAAGGGATCTGCTTGTCCGTAAGCGCCAGACAGAAATCGCAGGTGAATTGCCGGTCCTGCGGTACGATGATGACCCCGTCGGGCTGGCATTCGAGTGTTTCCTTTGACTTTTTGAGGAAAGAGTCTGCATCGAACTGCGCGTAATAATGGATGACAAGCGACAGATGGAAATCGTTCCGGTTGATGACGGCCTGCTGCAAGCCTTTTTCTATCTCCGTCCAGTAAGCGTTGCTGTCATGATCGGGAAGCAGGCAGTGAAGCGTATATTTCCGGTTTGAAGCCAGGGCGCTGGCATACATGTTCGGCTTGTAGTTGATTTCCCGGAGTACGCTTTCCACTTTCTTGCGTGCTCTGGCCGACACATTCGGGCGGTTGTGCAGCACTCTGTCAACCGTACCTACGGAAACACCCGCTTTCTCCGCAATATCCTTGATTCTGATCTTTTCTGTAGAATGAACTTCCCAAACCATGATTTACAAATGCCCTATAAAACTAATACAAATATAATATGCGAAGATACGCAATAAATCTGTGCTTTTAAATCAAAAAATATAAAAAGATGTTTTTCGCTGACAATTTTGGAGATAATGCGCATGATTTTCAAAAGATTTATTTAATTTTGTACGCTTAAAATAAAAACTGTGTGGGTTAACAGAAAAATATTCAGTGAAGATTTTAAATTTTGACTTATGGGAAAAATCGTAACTATGGGAGAAATCATGCTTCGTTTGTCTACTCCGGGACAGACCCGTTTTGTACAGACTGATACGTTCGACATCAATTACGGCGGCGGCGAAGCCAATGTGGCCGTAAGCTGTGCCAACTACGGACATGATGCCTATTTCGTTTCCAAGCTGCCCAAGCATGAGATCGGTCAGGCTGCTGTCAATGCCTTGCGCCGTTATGGTGTGAACACCGATTACATCACGCGTGGCGGTAACCGTGTAGGAATCTATTATCTGGAGACAGGAGCGTCCATGCGCCCCTCCAAAGTGATATACGACCGTGCCGGATCAGCCATTGCTGAGGCACGTCCTGAGGATTTTGATTTTGATGCGATCATGGAAGGAGCCGACTGGTTCCACTGGAGCGGTATCACACCCGCCATTTCCGACCAGAGCGCCGAGTGTCTGCGTCTGGCCTGCATCGCTGCCAAGAAGCATGGCGTAACCGTATCATGCGACCTTAACTTCCGCAAGAAACTGTGGACTTCAGAGAAGGCACAGAGCATCATGAAACCGTTGATGCAGTATGTGGATGTCTGCATCGGTAACGAGGAAGATGCAGAACTTTGTCTGGGCTTCAAGCCGGATGCCGACGTGGAAGGCGGAAGCACCGATGCCGAAGGCTACAAGGGCATTTTCAAGGGCATGATGGACACATTTGGTTTTAAATATGTCATTTCCACTCTGCGTGAGTCCATTTCAGCCACTCACAACGGCTGGAAGGCCATGATCTACAACGGCAGCGAGTTCTACGTATCCAAGCATTACGACATCGATCCGATCATCGACCGTGTAGGTGGAGGCGACTCATTCTCCGGCGGTATCATCCACGGTTTGCTGACCATGCCGACCCAGGCCGAAGCATTGGAATTTGCCGTAGCAGCTTCTGCCCTGAAGCACACCATTCCGGGCGACTTCAACATGGTGTCAGCCGAAGAAGTGGCTGCATTGGCAGGAGGTTCAGCCAACGGACGCGTACAGCGCTAAGCCAAGAGAGGGAGAGATCAAAAAGTAACGCAATCAACGTAAAATAAAGAATAGAAAAACAAAATGGCTAAGTTTGATAAAATAGCAGTCATGCAGAAAATCGGTGAGACCGGTATGGTCCCCGTGTTCTATCATAAAGATGCGGAAATCGCCAAGAAGGTCATCAAGGCCTGCTATGACGGTGGTGTCCGTGCGTTTGAGTTCACCAACCGTGGTGACTTTGCTCATGAAGTGTTTGCAGAATGTGTAAAGTATGCCGCAAAGGAATGTCCGGAACTGGCTCTGGGAGTAGGCTCCGTGGTAGACGCTCCTACGGCAGCGCTTTACATCCAGCTGGGCGCCTGCTTCATTGTAGGCCCGCTCTTCAATCCGGAAATTGCACCGGTCTGCAACCGTCGTCTCGTGCCTTACTGCCCCGGTTGCGGTACGGTATCAGAGATCGGCAAGGCACAGGAGTTGGGATGCGATCTTTGCAAAGTCTTCCCCGGCGACGTGTACGGTCCGGCTTTCGTCAAGGGTATGATGGCCCCCTGCCCATGGTCAAAGATCATGGTAACCGGCGGTGTGGCTCCTACGGAAGAGAATCTGACTGCATGGATCAAGGCCGGTGTTTACTGCGTCGGAATGGGTTCCAAACTGTTCCCGAAAGAAGAAGTGGCAGCAGGCAACTGGCAGTACATTACCGACAAGTGTCGTGAGGCTCTCGGCTACATCTCAGCCGCACGTGGCAAATAATGGAATAGAATCATATAACTGGATTTGAAGGACAGCGTTCCGGCGAGGCATGCACGATCATGCTTTCTCCGGACGCTGTCTTTTTATATCCCTGCATCGCAATCTTTCTCCCATGCAGGAGAGAGGAAGGGCGGGTATGAGATCCGCGATGTGAAAGACCGGTTTCCGATAAGTGTCATTCACAAAATCGGGGTCCCAGGAGTTACCCTAAATGTGGTTTTTTCCTACTTTGCCTTCACTCCTTCACACCATAGTGTAACAGATTGATACTGAATTAATAAGGCCGTGAATCCATGCTTTCACCCTCATTCACATGCTCTCTCACGCATTTCCGTGCCCGTAGAGGCACTGACCGGTATTTTCCGACCCTGAAAAAGTCTGGAAACACATGCCCTCAGCGGGGCTGTAAACCCCTTTCACGCCCATTCTGGCGTATCTTTTTCTGTCATTCCGTTTTGGTCGGATTGTTGTTCAAAAGTAAAGGACATCTTCCGGAAAACTCGGCTTACTTTAAAAAAAGTAAGCTTTACTTTTTAAAAAGTAAGCCTTACTTTTTTGGAAATGTCATGATTTAAGAATTTCTGTTCAAAATAAAATTTTTCTTACAAATGCTGTTTTTCCTTGAAAAATGGCTTCGTGAAGGACTCGTGAAGGAGCGGTGAAGGAGATGGTTCACCCTGCATCCCGCATCCACACTGGGATGTGAAGGGGTGAAGGGGTTTTTGAAGGTAGAAGAGTAGGGAGGAGGTGAAGGAGGAGATATGTGGAGAATGGCTGCTTGGGAGTGGAAATGTTTGTATGGATTTATGTAAGTTAAAAATTGGGGATAAATGGACATATACCTGATTTTAGTTTTTAATAAAAATCAGGTTTTCTACCACAGTCTTAAATGTTTCAAATGTTCTTTTCTGTATTGCTATCTTTTGGGGAGTTTTTACGATTGTTATTTTTTCTCCTTTCGTAGAGGCTATCATGCTGGCTTTAGCTGTAGAGCCACCTTTTCCCGTTATCGCTGCAATAAAGCCTGCTGCAAATATTGCGCCTCTAACTGTCAGGTTGGCTGCCTCATTAATTGTTTCTGCATTTTTCTCTATATACGAAAGTTCAAACTTTACTTTATTTACTTCTTTCTGAATAAACAAAACTTCGCTAATATCATCAAGACAAAAGTATAGATACATTTTAAGAAGAATGATAACAATACTAATTATACGTTCTGTTTTTGTTCCATCTTCTTTTATGTCGGAGACTAATCTTTCGATCCTTGACCGGCGAACATTATAATTGCGTTCTTCTGACAGGTTTTGAAGTCGCACTATATATTTATTTAAAGTCTTGTAGCCAGTTTCAGAATCACAATTGAGTATTTTTATTAATGAAGTAAAGTTTTCAGCGGAAGATTTTATGTTTTTTGAGTTGAAAAGGGATAATACCTTCTCTGATAACAAATCATTATTGATTTTCTGTTCATTAGGGATCTTCTTCAATGTAACAGATGTGTCAACAATTACAACATCAGTTTTTATGTTTTTAATCGTTGTAACCAAATCTCTTAATGTTTTCTCTCTATCTTCGTAATATTTCAAAAAATGAATTCTAATAAGGTTAAGTCGAATGTCCTTGTGATAATCACTTTTGTCTAATTTTACAGGAATAATATGTTTTTTATGGGTAATGGCATAAGCTATTTCGTTAGCAGTGTTGGCTGAAGCATTTGCTCTTTCTGATGCGATGTATAAGAAAATATTACATTCATTGATGGCGTCTTCTATTTGTTGACACCATCCTTTTGTTGATATTAAACCATATTCATCAATCCAACGTTCTATGTGATTGTCATCAAGAACTTTAATAATTTCTGAGATTGCATTTCCCGGAATTACACGACCATTAATATCACGATAATCACCGCTTGCATGACTTATGAATACTTTATTTTTTCCCATATTTTAAATGCTTTAATTTCGTAATACCATTTTTATGGTAAAGACCTAAAATGTCGATTAAAATATACATTGCCGTTTCAGAAGATTCATTTGACCAAGTGTGCCATAATAATTAAATAAATCTCCATTAAGCATGGTAAAAGTACAAATAAAATTTGACCAAGTTATGTTTTCAGGTGTAATATTTTCAATTATGGAACAATTTGACGTATTTTTATCTGGCGTAATTGATTCAATATTGGAATATGAAAAATTAGAGTATATTATTGTTTTTACTGTCGAATGAGTGTCTGATAAAAGGATATAGAACGTATGAAATTTTGTTGTGTATGACTATTTTCTTATATTTGTATATCCATCGGTTGATAGAAGTGGATAGGTATAAATGTTTTAAATAGGTATGGCCAGAACAACAAAATCTTTTTCGCATATAGAGGCGCAGGATGCGCTGGAGAAACTGAATGAATCCCATCCTTCCAGTGAGGAATTGGTATATGACTTGTTACGAATATTTTGCGGGTATGGTGAGGGTAATATACGTCGTATTCGGGAAGGAGTAGGCAATAAGGCGAAGGACGGGTGTACTGTTCTTGTTCCTAAGCTCATAGCTTATCGCCCGAAAGGTGAACTGGATTTTTATGAAGAAATCAAGGAAATGCAATCAGATAAACGGATCCTCAAACATACGCCCCGTCTCTATGTGGTGAGTAATGGAGAGACGATTGTGGCCGCTGACCCCAAGGAGCAGGATATTTATGAGAATAAAGTGGCTTTGATGTGGAAAGACTTCGAATTTTTCTATCCTCTGGCCGGCATCGAGAAGATACGCAATGTTGAGGAGGCGGAAGCCGATGTGAAGTCGGCCGAACTGATGGCCAAAATCTTCGACGAAATACGCCGCCACAACGACATCAAGGACAAGACGGAGATGCACAACCTCAACATCTTCATGTCGCGCCTGCTCTTCTGTTTCTTTGCCGAAGATACCCGGCTCTTCCCTGAACCCCAGCTTTTCACCAACTCCATCAGGCAGCATACGGCCGAAGACGGCCACGACCTGGCCGAGTTCATCGACCGTGCTTTCTTGGCCATGTCCACCGACAATCCTGCCGTACTCGACACGCTTCCGAAACAATTCGCCATCTTCCCTTACGTCAATGGCGGTCTGTTTGAACAACGGCTACCCATCCCTATATTGAGCCGCCGTGCCCGTGTATTGATGATCAAGTGTGGCGACTTCAACTGGAAAGACATCAACCCCGATATTTTCGGCTCGATGATACAAGCCGTCGTTACGCCCGAAATGCGTGCAGGGCTGGGCATGCACTACACCTCCGTACCCAATATTAAAAAGCTCATCCGCCCCCTGTTTTTGGATGAACTGAACAGGGAGTTTGAGGTAGCCAAGGGTACAAAAGACATCAAGCGTCTGCGCAAGCTGTTGGTTCGTTTGGGGAAAATCAAATTTTTCGACCCTGCCTGCGGAAGCGGCAATTTCCTGATTGTTTCCTATAAATGTGTACGTGAGCTTGAAATACAGATTTGGGAGGTTTTGCGCAAATGGGGCGAGCCAGAACTCCCGATGTCGAACATCAGTCTGCAACAATTCTATGGCATCGAGATAGACGATTTTGCTTGCGACACAGCTACCCTTTCTCTCTGGCTGGCCGAGCATCAGATGAACAATAAGTTTGAAACAGCTTTTGGCATCCGCCCCAACGCCCTACCTTTGCGTCCAAGTGGGCACATTGTTTGTGGCAATGCGTGTCGGTTGGATTGGGAAACGGTCTGTCCGCATACGGCAGAGGAAGAGGTTTATGTGATGGGAAATCCACCGTATTTAGGAGCCAGATTGCAAAGTAAAGACCAAAAGGAGGATATGCAATATGCAATGCAGCAAAATCTTGCATATAACAATCTTGATTATATTGCTACTTGGTTTTACAAAGGTAGTTTGTATATAAAGGATAGTAAGTCTAAACTTGCTTTTGTTACAACAAACTCTATTTGTCAAGGAGAACAGGTTGCACTACTTTGGAAATATCTTCAATCAATAACTATAGAAATTTATTTTGCATATTCATCTTTTAGATGGTCGAATAATGCTAAAAATAATGCGGGAGTCACATGTACAATTATTGGATTGCGTTTTGTCTGTAGTAAAAACTCTCCTAAATATTTGTTTAAGGATGATGAAAAAAGATCCGTTCCAAACATAAATCCATATTTATATGCGGGTACAAATGTCATTGTAGACAAACAAAACGATTCTATATCGCACTTTCCAACCATTGCTTTCGGAAGTATGCCCAACGATGGAGGCTATTTGCTTCTTGATGAGCATGAAAAAGAGAAGCTCATAGAGGAAAACACAATGGCTTCAAAAATAATTCATCGAATATTGGGGTCGCAAGAGTTTATTCGAGATGAAAAAAGATATTGCCTTTGGATAACGGATGAATTACTGCCTATTGCGTATTCAATCAATTCAGTAAAAAATAGAATAGACGCATGCAAAAGAATTAGGGAAAGTAGCACAAGAGAAAGTACAAAATTATTAGCAGCTACGCCATATAAATTTGGCGAAATCCGCTATAAAGAAAGTAAATGCATCATTATTCCTTCCGTTTCATCCGAACGTAGAGAATATATTCCTATTGGATTTTTAGGAGCAGGAGTTGTTGTTTCAAATCTAGCCTTTGCTATCTACGACGCCCCTCTTTGGCTCTTCGGCATCCTTACCAGCAAGATGCACATGGCTTGGGTAAAAACAGTAGGAGGACGATTGGAAACACGATATCGTTATTCTGCCCAGTTATGCTATAACACCTTTCCTTTTCCTACCATCAATGAAGCACAGAAAGCAGAGTTGGAGGAGTTGGCGCAAGAAGTATTGGACGTGCGCGACCAGCATTTCGATATGACGCCGAGCGAGCAATACAATCCTGAAACCATGCCCGAGGCCTTGAAAGAAGTGCATCATCGCCTCGACTTGGCTGTGGAGCGTTGCTATCGTCCAGAGCCTTTCTCTTCGGATGAAGAGCGTTTGGAGTGTTTGTTTAAGTTGTATGCTAAAATGACGAAGAAATGAAGGAATATACAAAATTGAATTGGAGCTTTTGGCTTTCTTTAATGGCTTTTGTTATATCAATAGTAGCATTAGCTGTATTTTTTTGTAAAGTTAAGCCATATTGTGTTGTGACTATTGATACATATATAGGTGTTATTGCAGGATTTATAGGAATTGCTGTTACTTTAGTTATAGGATTCCAAATTTACTCTTTTATTTCTATTAAAGATAAAGTAAAAGAAATAATGTTACTAAAGGATGAATTGGTTACTACAAAAGGCAATTTGTCTTTAATTAAAAATGAAATTTCGGAATTAGAAAAAAAATTTCAAGGTGAGGTTAATTGGAGTATAGGAGATATTTATTGCGAAAATGGGAATAATATAGAAGCATTTAAACGTTTCCAACAAGCAATATGCTATTTTGCTGATCTTGATTCTCAAAAAGAATTGTTATCATTTTATATTAAAAGATTAGATGCTTGTTGCCGAGAATTCAAAGGGGTCGTAGAAAATGAGCAAATATTGCTTAAGTCACAACTTTTAATCTTACAACATAACAATCTAAGTTTACAAAAAAGAAAATATTATTGGGTGATAAAAGAAGCCTATGAAGAAGTATATAAAAATTTTATAGTTAAACTTCATGCCTTGATAAACGACTAATCTTTAGATATTTATTGGCGTTATAATAACAAAATCCTCATTTACTTTACTTCGTTTAAAGAAAAATCGTAAATTTAGCACACCTAAAACATAAAGCATGAAAGACAAAGAACTCGATATCGCCTATTTCCTTTCTTTCTGCATCGAGCAGTATGGAAAGAAGCATCGGTTGAGTGGGGACGAAGTGGTCTCCCTGTTCGATCGATACGAAGTGTTGCCCTATCTGAAGGATAATTTCGAGGTGCTGCACACGCAAGGCCACCAGTGGCTGATGGAGGAAATAGACGAACTGATAAAAAAGCAGGAGGAAGTAACGGTATGATAGTATATCATGGCAGCATAGAGCAGGTAAAGAAACCTGAAATAAGGGAAGCCAACCGAGCGTTGGATTATGGGAACGGCTTCTACACCACTACGTCCGAAGAACAAGCTACGCTTTGGGTCAGACGAAAGTTAAAGGGAGCGGGTGGTAAAGGGTACGTCAACGTGTATGAGTGGGACGAAGCCTGTGCATCGGGCCTCGACGTGCTTCACTTCACAGAACCTACGGAAGAATGGCTCGACTTTGTGATGGCCAACCGAACGGACATGAATTACCACCACGCACACGACATTGTGTGGGGCCCCGTAGCCAACGACCGCGTATATGCGGCATTTGCATTGTACGAAGGTGGCCTGCTGAACAAACAGGAACTGATAAAAGAGCTGAAAACATATGTATTGGTCGATCAGTTGTTGTTTCACACTCCCCGTTCGCTTGCTTGCCTGAAATTCAAAGAAGCCAAGGAGGTCAGCCTATGAATCTGGACATAACCAACAAGAACCTGTATCTGCTGCTGCCCAGTAAAGTCAGCCGCGTGGCGCAAATCTATGCGCACGAACACCACGTGACGATCATTGAGGCCATGCGCCGTTTCTATCATTCGGACACCTACAAAAGGCTGGCCGACGAAACCACCAAGCTGTGGCACTATGGACCTGTTGCCCTCTATCAGGAATTTACAGACGAATTGAAACAGAAAGGAAACGAATATGGGAATAAATAACCTTGTCAACATAGAATACGCCCAGACAGGGCAATCGAGCGCGACAAACGAACTGGGTATGCGCGAAATGCAGGCCATGGTGTACGAACAGCGTCAGCGGCCCTACTTGCTGGTGAAAGCTCCGCCCGCATCGGGCAAGAGCCGCGCCATGATGTTTGTGGCCCTCGACAAGCTGGCGAACCAGGGCATCAGAAAGGTTGTCGTCGCCGTGCCCGAAAAATCCATCGGCCGTTCGTTCAGAAACACGAATCTGAAGGATTATGGTTTCTTTGCCGACTGGAAGGTGGTGCCTTACTACAACCTGTGCGACTCATTAGGGTCGGAAACGTCCAAACGCAAAGTACTGGGCGAATTCCTGCACCCTGAAAACAAGGCGCAGATACTGGTGTGTACGCACAGCACCCTGCGCAATGCCCTAAAGGATATTCCCAACGAGTGGTTGGACGATGTATTCTTTGGTATTGATGAGTTTCATCATACCTCGGCTGATGCCAACAATAATTTGGGCGAGCTGATACGCCGGTTGCTCAATGAAACGTCGGCACACATACTGGCCATGACGGGCAGTTATTTCCGTGGGGATGCCGTTCCTGTGATGCGGCCCGAAGACGAAGCCAGGTTCCAACCCACCATCAACTATAATTATTATCAGCAGCTCAGCGGATACAAGTACTTGAAGAGTCTGGGCATCGGCTACCAGTTCTTTACAAGCAAGTATATCACGGCTCTGCCAGAAACGCTCGATACGACAAAAAAGACACTAATACACATTCCCAACGTAAACTCCAAGACTTCTTATGCATCGAAGTATGACGAGGCGGCCGATATCATCCGCTGTATAGGCGAAATTGTAGAGACGGACTATGAACATCACATTTATCATGTACAGACTCCCGATGGTCGTATCCTGAAGGTAGGAGATCTGGTAGAAGACAATCCTTCGTGCAGGGATGCCCTTCAGGCCTACCTGCAACGTATGAATTCGCGCGACGCGCTCGACATTCTGATAGCACTCGGCACGGCCAAGGAAGGTTTCGACTGGGCGTGGTGCGAATGCTGCATCACCATCGGCATACGTTCGTCGCTGACCGAAATCGTGCAGATTATAGGACGCTGTACGCGCGACTGTGAAGGCAAGACACATGCGCAGTTCATCAACCTGATACCTTGCCCCGACGCCGCACAGGAAGACGTCACGATGGCCGTCAACGACTTTCTGAAAGCCATTTCGGCCTCCCTGCTGATGGAGCAGGTCATGGCGCCCCGCTGGACGTTCAAGACCAGGCGGGATGAAGAAGTTCCCGACGAGGTAGCGGACGAAAGCCCGGCAAGAGGAACCGACCGCAGGCATACCATCGAGGTAGAAGGACTGCCCACGCCTACTGAACGGGCGCAGGCCATCATCGACAACGACCTCGACACACTGATAGCCACCACGCTATCGGACAAGCGCATCCGCGAAGCCATCCTTGGCACAGATATGGCCGAAGTCATTACGCAGGTGTATATCCCCAAAATCATTGCCGAGAAATACCATAATCTGACGGAGGAAGAAGTGGACCAGGTAGCCAAACACGCCATCCTGACTATAGCCACGCAGGGGCAGGACATTACGACGGACGACAGCGGCAACAAGTTCATCCGTCTGGCCAACCGTTTTGTCAATCTGGACCATTTGTCCATCAACCTGATAGACTCCATCAACCCCTTCCAGCGTGCCTACGAGATATTGTCCAAATCGCTGACGCCCGAGGTGTTGCACACCATCCAATACGAGATAGAATCCCAACGCGAAGAAATGACACGTGAAGAAGCCATCGTGCTGTTCACCAAGTACCTGCCCAAGTGGAGGGAAGAGCACGACAATAAAGTGCCGACGCTCAACGAGGCCGATGCCAACGGCCGGCGCATCGCGATGGCCATTGAATATTTGCGTAAACTGAAAAAACAATCATTAGCGAACAGACGATGATAAACTGGGATAAAGAGCTGGAAAAGATATTTGCTGATCCGCTATTAGCTGACATTACGGCTCCGGAAAAGAAAGTGACCTCAAGTGATCGCTTGATAGCCGGTTTTCAGCGTATCGTGGATTTTGTAGAGACGAACGGACATTTGCCTCAAAAGGATAGTGGGCGAGAGGAACGTACGCTTTATAATCAGCTTAAAGGAATTTTAGATGATAGCAAAAAGAAAGCCAAATGTTTGCCCTACGATACGGCGGGTATACTGAATGAGTCTGAAAGTCAAGCTTTACAGGAACCTGAAGTGTGTTATCAGACGGTTTCAAAAACTCCTCAACAGCAACTGGAAGACATTTTTAATGATCCAATCTTTTCAGATGTAGGTCAGTTGGATTCAGACTTGTTTGATTTGCCGGATTTTATGAAAAAACGGTTGGAAGAACGGCAGGAAGCCGATTTTGTGGCCAAACGAGTGAAATGTGAAGATTTCCAACGGTTTGAACCTGGTTTTCAGGAGATTCATTCAGGCCTGAAATCCGGGAAATACCGTTTGATTAAGTTTAAGGATGCCCATGTTGCGGTAGGCCATTATTTTGTGGAAGATGGTATATTGGTGTATATTGCCGGTTTGGAAAAGGTTCAAAAAAATAAATATGGCAAGAAAGAAAGCCGTACGCGTTGTATTTATGAGAACGGCATGGAATCGGGTATTTATATGCAGACCCTTTGCAAGAATCTGTATACGGCAGGATATACGGTTCAGGATATGTCGGACGTGGAAGACAATTATCTGAATAAGAAATTTTCTATCAATTCAGATGATGTGGAGAGTGGTATGGTATATGTACTCCGTTCCTTATCGAAGGACCCGGAAATAGTATCTATTCCCCATCTGTATAAGATTGGTTTTACGACAACACCTTTGGAAACCCGTATAGCCAATGCCAAAAACGAACCGACATATCTTTATGCAGATGTGGAAGTTGTGGCAACATGGAGGGTGTATAATGTGAAAAGTGTAGTGCTGGAATCTTTGATTCATAAGTTATTCAGCGAGGTTCAGCTTCAAGTGGTCATTGATGGTAAAAAACCGAAAGAATGGTTTGTCGTTCCTTTTCCAATTATCGAGGATGCAGTGATGCATATTATTAATGGTAAACCGGTTGCTTATGATAGTAAGATTCAGCAACTAATTGATCTTTAAATTATTTGAAACTATTGATCAAGTCAATGTAATAATACATAAAAAGATTTATATTGATAAACCCGTTGGCAGAGTTGAGTATTTGTTGATTTAAGTTCTGCCAACGGGTTATTATCAGTTTATGAATTGCATCTGGGGGAACAGCAATTCGTATGTCGTAGGTATGCCACGCTGATTGTAGGAACTATTGTTGGTATCCGGATTATTTTATTCTGAAGAACCACAGTTCATTGAAATCCCTGTTGCCCGAAGGAGTATTCTTTTCGATAATGGTATTGTCCGGTTGTGTGGGGGAGGTAATACCGAAGTCGTCATCATTTGCGACGCATAGAATGGAATCGCCGATCAGGGCAATGCCTTCTGCTTTGTCGTGACCATAATCGGGGGCGGCCTTTACGATATCCAGTACCAGGGTTTTCTGGAGTATTGGGGAACGGTCTGACAGACAAACCTTATACACTTTCTTGTTGGCGGGAGTGTGCTCATCGGGAAACTTACCGTCTCTTTCGAGTACCAACAGTGTACTGTCGCTGAGCCAGCATAAGGCATTTGCTCCGTCGCTGTCGGTATCAAGCAGATAGCGGAATTCTGTCCAGTCCTTGTCGGTCAGATCGTATCTGAAAAGGGGGACGATATGTTCCTTTTCACCCATAAGAGGTGACTGCATGATGCCATACAAGCAGGTTCCGTCGGGACTAGCACAAAGGCCTTCCAGACCTCTGTTGGGCTTCCTGCTCTGATAATGTTGTGGCATGCTTCCGTCGAAAGGAGACAGAAGATCAATACACCTTCCGGAGCGGTCGAAGTGCATCAGAAACGGGCCGTATTCATCGCTGACCCAGAATGTGCTGTCCGGTAATAAGGCCAGACCTTCGGGGTCTATTCCATGTGAGGCGGATGACTGTATTTTCTTTCCATACAGGTCATAGGCCGTTTCACCCGTCTGTCCCGGGCTGTCCTTGATGGGGAGTCCCGTAAACGGCCGGTTGTCCTGATCCTTCAAGATGATTTCGTGTTTCAGGACAAAACGGTCGCCGTCCTTTGAGAAGATGCCGATGCGCGGGCTGAAGTCCGGTTCCGGGAAAATCTTTCCGTCGCCGGATTGGTTGTCTACATTGGGACCTCTGTCGGTCAGGAGCCAGAAGGTATGGTCCTTGTCGCAATAGACGAGGTCGGAACCGTAGCCTCCGATCTGATAAGCGGTTCCGGTATCCATCACACTGAAGGATCGGGAGGGGAGAGGATAGTGCCGCACGGAGGATGACGAACCAGAAAGGCCGGTCCTGCTGCCGGACTGGCAGGAAGACAACAACGGCATTAAGGCGGTGAAGTATAAAACCGCCTTGATGCCTGTGAGGGTATTCAGAATCAATGTTCTAATCATTGCTTGATGCTTTTGCCGTTGTTGCTGGCGTTTTTGGAAACCTCGGTAAATACAACGATTTCCGAACCGCCATCTGTCTTTCTGCCGGTACTGTAGATCTCACTGTCTTCGAATTCGCCGGTAACCAGCTCGTCAATCAGGACTTTTTCCTTATTGTAGAAAAGCACCTTGTCTCCGCCTTTTCCCAAACCGAACCCCGGTCCGTTCGCATTGTTTTTCTCGACATCTAATGTGAGGAAGGATCTGGACTTGATGACGGTGTTTGACGGAAATGTGTATCTGTCTTCTTCATCCATCTTGTCATCCAGAAGACTGAATCCGGAGAGGTCGATATCATGATCCGTGGCATTATATAATTCAATGAAATCCTTCGTGTCGTCCCACGATGACAGCTGGGTATCCTGGTTGTTGGTAAAGACTTCGTTGATATAAACTCCGACGGTATTGACGACATCCTGTTTTTCCTTGGCGCCGTTGTTGCTCTGTCCGGCTGTCAGTTCGGCAAATATGACCCATTCGGATGCTCCGTCCGTCAGACGGCCGTATGCTTCGTTTTCGGACATGTTGGGTGTCTCGATCTGATCTATGACATTGTAGCCTGCATCAGCCAGTACGATAGTCTCGTTGTTTTTGCTTAATCCCCATGACGGATAGTTGACCGGATCGGCATAAAGGCCTTCCTTGTCGCACAGAATGACCACGTAGCCCTTAGGAGCAATGGTCGTGTTGGCCGGAATGGTCCAGGCTTCCTCCTGTCCGCCGCCTTCCCAGAGTTTCAGGCCGGCCAGTGAAACTGTTTCTGCAGATGCATTGTAGAGTTCGATATAGTCCAGATCATCGATGTCGGTCTGGTCGCTGAAGGTATAGACCTCATTGATCAGTATGATGCCCTTTAGTGATGGGGTATTTGCCGTACCGTTGCTCTGTCCTTTGGTCGGAGAGGAACAGATGTACCAGGCAGAAGCACCGTCCGAAGTACGTGCGTATGACTGTCCGTCCTCCATGGCCGGTGTCTTGATTTCGTCCACGAGACGGGATTCACGGTCGAGGAAAGTGACTTTGTCTCCTTTTGAACTCAGGCCGAATCCGAAGCTTCCGTCAGGATTTTCGGCCTGTGCCTGCGTGAAGCAGATAAAGCCCTTGGGAGCTATCTTTGTGCCTTGTGGTATGATATACTGTTCTGTTTCACCTTTGTCGTCCTGAAGGATAAATCCGCTGATATCCACTTCTTCCGTCGTCGGGTTGTATATTTCTATGAAATCGAACTCGCCGTCCAATGGTGCCGACATGACTTCGTTGATGAGAAGATCCGTCTGGCTTTGATCGGGTGTTTCTTCCTGATCCGGTTCTGAAGTATTGGATTTTCCCTTTGTTCCGGCTGCCATGGTAGTCCAGCTGCCGTTGCCGTCGGTTTCTCTGGCGAATGTCTGGCCGTCTTCCAATGCGGGCACTGTAATCTTGTCGATCGTCTTGTATGAAGTGTCCAATAAGGTGATTTCATCACCGTCGCCTGATATGCCGAAAGAAAAGTGGGTGTCTTTTTCAAGCACCAGGAATGATTTTGATGCGATTCTGGTGTCGGCAGGGAAGATATATTCCTCGTCGGCTCCTTTGTTGTCCTGAAGTCTGAATCCGGCCAGACTGATCTCCTGGTCTGAAGAGTTGTAGAGTTCCACCCAGTCTGTTCCGCTGGAGCAGACTTCGTTGATGACAAGTCCCCTGATGTCGGACGCACCCAGATTCAGATCTTCTTCCGAATCGTCTTTACAGGCAGTGAAAACGGTCATTGTGCCTAACAGGGCCACAGCATAACTAAAAAGTCTTTTGTTCATATTCTTTGGTTTTTAAAATGATAGCATAAGTCGCATCTGTATGATGTTGAAATCAATGCCGTCGGGCATGGCTTCGCTTAATGATTGGTTGTTTTTTGTGATATGTCCCTTGTCGTCTGCATATTTGTCGTTATCCATGAAGGTATAGTTCAGACCAAGCAGGATATTGGGTACGGGATACCAGTTGAGGTTCAGGGCATAGCCGTAAGCCGAACCGCCGGTGATGGGATTGGACACTTCGTGGAAGTCATTCAGGTTGACATGGCTGACACGGGCTGCCAGTTCAAGGCATCCTCCCTTGCGTCTCTGGTATATGGGCGCGAATTCCGCATCTTCAGGTACATAGCGTTTCTGTTTTCCCAGAATCATATAGGATGCGGCTGCATACCAGCCGATAAATTCTGCGTTCTTGAGATTGGTCCTGTTGCCGTTCTGTTCGCTGAATCTGGACAGGCTGGTGAACATGTATTCGCCGTAGGCCAGCAGCTTCTTGTATTTGATGGCGGCTTCTATGCCGCAGGTGGAATAATGGTTCACGTTGGCAATCTCGGCACGTACAAACCGGCGGCGGTCAGTACGGCTTTCGGGGAAGGTCCTGAATTCCACAAGCCGGTTTTCCGTACCGTTGGCATCCGGTGTGCGGTATGTGGCATATCCGCCCAAATGGACTGTAAGGTTTTCGTTGTCGACAGGTGAAGTGGCAACGCGTCCGGTGAAGCCGTATCCGTCACTGCCTCGGTTCTTTTCTTTCTGGATGATATCGATCTGCTGGCCGAATACCCCTCCGGAAGCCCACCAATGGTTGTTCCAGGCTGTGACTGCGGCACCCAGTCGTCTGCCGCCTGCAAACATTTCAACCGGCATGGGACGTTCGTTGAAAGACAGGTATCTGGAGCTGGTTACTCTTTCCATACTCATGGGTTCCTTGAAATGTCCGGCTTTAATGGACAGATGTCTGTTGAATTTATATCCCAAATAGAGATCTTTCAGTTCCACTTCATTGTAGGCAAAGTCCATGTCCAGTTCTGCAAACCACTTTTCATACATGGTGGCTTTGATGGCAAATCGTGCCCGCCTTATGCTTGCTCCGTTGTTGAATCTGAAAACACCGTCGTCCTCTTCCAGATCCTTGTTGGGTTTGGAGGTCAGTCCGTCTACGGATTCGGCAGGCAGGTAGAAAGACAGGTCCGTATAGATTCTGTTGTCTAGTTTCAGTTTGAAGGCCTTGTTCCTAGACTGGAATGTGAGTTTGCCCTGATCGAAAGACAAATCACACTTTCCATCAGTTTCCTGAGCGTACAGGTTATGGCCGGAAAAGCCTAATAATCCGCACGATACAAACAAAGTGGTAAAAATATTCGGTTTCATTGATAATAGGGATTTTAAATTTCCGGCAAAGTTAGAGGCTGCACGTTTCCCTATTATTTCATGTCGGTTAAATCTGTATTACGGTGTATTAGAATGCGTGGGGGCAGGGGGAATGGTATAATGGTATCCGTCTGATGCAGATCCGGTATTTTGCCGGAACAGATGGAACGTATGGATTTAGAAACTGTTTTGAATTTCTACAAAAAGTTTTTTTCCTGCTTGATGTACTCGTTTTCGTGTGTGCTTTGGGCGATTTTCCGGCCTGTTTCGCTTCTGTTCTTCGTCAGATAGCTCGCTATCTTCCTCATCACGGAAGCAAAACTGACTCGAAAACTCATCCCAAATCATCGCACGATAAATTCAAAACAGTTTCTTAATCGTCGGCAGAGTAAGATTCCTGATTCAACTCTTCATATAAGTTTTTGGAGACATTCCTGTTTTTCTCTTGAAATATTTTCCGAAGAAAGACTGGTTGGCAAAGTTCAGCATATCACATACCTGCTGCACTGTATATTTGTTGCTTTTCAGCAAAGCCTTGGCTTCGAGAATCACATAACCGGCTATCCACTCGCCGGCAAGCCTTCCGGTGACATTCTTGATGACCTGCGAAAGATATTTCGGAGAGATACACAGCAGATCTGCATAATAGATTATACTGCGTTCACGCATGTAATTCTTCTGTACGGCCTGCATGAAGCGTGCGTATATCTCCTGATTTCTGCTGTATTCAGATGAAACCTCGACACGATCCCTTGTTTTGGTAAAATAATTATAGGCATTATACATCAGGACCTGGGTGTAACCGCGTAGGGCTCCTTCGCGGAAGATGTTGTCTTCTTCCTGCAGCTTTAATTTCATCCTGTTGTATATATCCAAAGACTCATCCAGAAATGGCCTGTCGATATGCATGACCGGATTTGTACAAATCTGCTGCTGTATCGATATGGCAGTGCTGAAATGTTTTTCCACATTGAAAAATTCGTCAGAGAAGGCTATCACTGCCATACGGGTATTAGGCAACAAACCGCAAAATTCACCTATATTACCTTTGAAGACGGTGATTGCATCGCCTTCGTGGGCTTCAAAATTTTGCAGATTGATTTTCACATTTATTCCTCCTGAGACAATGATCAGCGCGATGGTAAAAGACAGCTTCATGGGATAGTTGGCCAAAGACAGGTCTTTGGCGTTTTCTCCGTCTTCTGCGTCATCCAGATTGTCAATCAGTATGATTTTATTGTCAAGGTGCAATGCGCCGGGCTGTGCCGACAAATCACTTAAATTCAGATTCAAAAAAACATTTTCTCTTTTCATGGGATACCGGATTATACCTTTTGAAGAACAAATGTATAAGAAACAAATGATTATTCATATTATTTCAATCCTTTAGACCAATTTGCCGTCCTTTTTGATAATACTATAATATAAATAAATACTCAATTTTGCATCGTGAAAAGCATATTATGAATATAAATACATATCAAGAATGAAAAGAAAGAATCTATTATGCCTGTCAGCATTTCTGCTTTTTCTGCTGAATTCGTGCAGTCAACCGAACAGGTCTTCCTCACCTGTACACAGTGTAGAAGTAACAAATCCGGAACCTTCATGCAGTCATACGACAAGAAACTATTCAGGAGTAGTCCGTGAAGCGCACGAAATCAGTTTGGGTTTCAAGACAGCCGGACAGATCAAACGCATCCATGTGAAAGAGGGTGACCATGTAAGGAAAGGTGAACTTCTTGCCGAACTTGATGATGCGGATTATCTGCTTGGAGTGGAAGCTTTGCAGATACAATATGACCAGCTGAAAGACGAAGTGGCAAGAACGCGAAAACTGTTCGAGCAGAAAAGTGTTTCTGCCAATGATTATGAAAAGGCATCTGCCGGACTCAGACAGCTTGGAGTGCAGCTGCAGGCAAACAAAAACAAACTGGAGTATACCAGGCTGTATTCGCCGGCAGACGGATATATCCAATCGGTCAATTTCTCACCTGCAGAAATGGTTGATGCAGGTACGGCGCTGTTCACTTTCCTTGATGTATCGCATCTGGAAGTAAGGACAGACCTTCCGTCTGATATCTTCAATGTTATTGATGAGGTAACAAGTTATGACTGCCTGATCTCATCGGAAAAAGGGGCGCAGACGTATCCTATGGACTTTTTAAGCCTGTCGCCGAAAGCGGACGGGAACCAGCTGTATCAGCTAAACTTGAGATTCAGGGGAAAAACCGAAAAACAAATTACTCCCGGAATGAACATCGAAGTGCGTCTGACTATCAATGAAGGGAATGACGGCAGAAAAGGATTCAGGATTCCGGCCTGCTCGGTATTCAAGAGCGGTGACAAATCGTATGTATGGATATTGAAAAAGGATTCTACTATAGAAAAAAGGGCTGTAGTCATCGATGATAACTTTTCCGGGGAACTGATTACGGCAGTCAAAGGACTTAACGGCACGGAAAAGATTGTACGTGCCGGGGTAAATGCACTACAGGAGGGAGAAAAGGTAATAGTCATAAAACAACCCGAAAAAAGTAATGTCGGAGGACTGATATGATAAGAATCACAGAATATTTTATGAAGCGGCCAATGCAATTCTGGTCGTTCGTAACAGCTATAATAATTGCCGGAATACTCTCCTTCGTCCAGATGCCCAAACTCGAAGATCCGGCCGTTTCTGCAAAGCAGGCCATGGTGATAGTGCCATATCCTGGAGCAAGTGCACATGAAACGGAGCTTAAAGTGGCGCTTATGATGGAAGAGGAATTGCGCGCACTGCCTAATGTAAACAAGATAAAGACCGAATGCAGGAACGGGATGGCCATGTTTACGGTGGAATTCCAGATGACAGTCCTTACCAAGGATCTGGAACAGCATTTCGATCTGCTGCGCCGCAAGGTGAACGATGCTTCGGCAAAACTTCCGCAAGGATGCTATGACCCGATCGTGATAGACGACATGATGGACGTTTATGGTATTTTTTATGCTTTAACGGCCGATGGGTATGATTATCCGGAAATGTACAAATACGCCAAACTGATCAAGCGTGAACTGTCCGGCGTAAAGGGGGTCAAGCGGATAAACATTGTCGGAAACCGTGATGAGGTTATCAATATCACTTTATCCAAAGAACAGATTTCAAGAAACGGAGTAATACCTACGCAAGTCATGTCTGTTCTGCAGGGAGCATTCAAAACGGTGAATGCCGGAAAATATCAGAGCGGTAACGAACTTGTGCCGGTCTATGTGGATGCTGAAAGCAAGGATGAAAACGATATAAAGAATCTTCTGATACAGACTACAGACGGAAAGACACTGAGACTGGGAGATATAGCCAAAATAGAAAAGACGTATGCCGAGCCGCAAAGAAACGGTTTCTTCGTCAACGGCAAGCCGGCGCTTGCAATCTGTATCGCAATGGAATCGTCTGCCATCGTGCCTGACGTGGGAAAGGCTGTCGACAAACGGCTGGATGAGGTAATGAAAGACATTCCTGCGGGAATGAGTACAGAGAAAATATTTTTCCAACCTGACAAGGTAGAGGATGCCATCTCTTCTTTCATGTGGAATCTGGTGGAATCAGTAGCCATTGTCATACTCGTACTGATATTCACCATGGGATTCAGAAGCGGTCTGATTATCGGTTTCGGTCTGATACTTACAGTAGCCGTGTCTTTCCCCGTACTGTTGGTATGCGGAACTACACTGCAACGCATATCGCTGGGAGCATTCATCGTAGCTATGGGTATGCTGGTGGACAATGCCGTGGTGATAATGGACGGTATTCTTATAGACAAAAAACGCGGACTTGCGCCTAAAAACTATCTTTACAGAATAGGACGAAATACAGCCATGCCGTTGCTTGGCGCCACTGTGATCGCCGCGTCTACGTTCCTGTGCGTTTATCTGTCGCCCGATTCGGCAGGAGAATATTCGGGTGATCTGTTCCTTGTATTATGTGTAAGCCTTCTGGCAAGCTGGATATTGGCTCTTGTGCAAGTCCCGGTATGTGCCAAAATGTGGTTGCCGGCAAGAGAACATGCCGATGGTAACAACCATGAAACGGTAATGAACTCACCGGTACACAAGTTCGTACGCAACACCATATCCCGGCTTATAGACTACAAAAAAACGGCCATAGCGATTGCCTTTGCTGTGCTTGTCCTGTGTTTGGCGGGAATGAGCAAAGTCAAAAATCTGTTTTTCCCTGATTTCGACTATAAACAATATGTGGTGGAATGCTTCTTTCCTGCCGCTACCAGTCCGGATGTGGTAAGAGACAAACTTTTGGAAATGAGCAACCTGTTGGCCGCACGTGAGGATATTGAAAGAATTGCGGTTAGCCAGGGAAGCGCACCGGCGCATTATTGCCTTGTCAGACCAATGACTTCAGGAGGTGACTGTTACGGTGAGCTGATTATCGACTGCAAGGATTATAATACTGTAGTGAAACAAATACCCGAAGTCAGACGCGAATTGAGAGAGAAATATCCTGATGCCTATATACGTTGCAGAAAATATAATTTTTCGATTTCTACATCGCACACGGTAGAGGTGGAATTTGCAGGTCCGGATCCGGCCGTACTGAAAGAATTGAGCAGCAAGGCAGAGAATATAATGAGAAAATGTAAATATGTGGATCCGTATTCCGTACAAAACAACTGGAAACCATACGGAAAATCGTACGTTGCAAAATATTTGCAACAGGATGCGTTGCGTTCAGGTGTGGGACGAAGCGATATAGCCAATGCCCTTATGGCAGCCACGGACGGAATGCCGGTAGGGGTGATCAATGATCAGGACAAGACTGTCGTGGTAAACATGCTTGTCAGAAATGAGGACGGAAGCCGCATCGGCGATTTGAATGATATACCTGTATGGAGCATGATGAATCTTCATCTGTCTAACGACGAGCTTAATTCTGCTATTGCAGGAGGAAAAGGAATGAGCGAGCTTCAGGACAAGATTTTCCGTTCCACACCTCTGAGCCGTGTTACGGAAGGTATAACAATGAAGTGGGATGAAGACGCAGTGATGCGTCTGAACGGACAAAGGGTTATAGAAGCAGAATGTGATCCTGACTCGGAAATTGACGGAGCTACACCGGCAAAAGTGGTTGAATCAATAAAAAAGGAGATTGAAGCTATTGATTTGCCGACGGGATACAGTATGAGATGGGTAGGCGAAGGAGAAGTACAGGGCGAAGCCATCAATAACCTGATGAAATATGTACCTCTTACCATTTTTATTATTCTGGCCATACTTCTGCTGCTGTTCAACAGCTGGAAAAAGGTGATACTCATACTGATTTGTTTCCCGTTTGTATTCTGCGGCATTGTTCCTTCATTATTGATAACAAACCAGCCCATGACATTTATGGCAATCATAGGCATGATGGGATTGATCGGTATGATGGTAAAGAATGCAATTGTACTTGTGGATGAAATCAACAGGCTGCAGACCGAAGAAAAGAAATTGCCGTATACGGCTGTTATTGAAGCCACAGTATCGAGAGTGCGTCCGGTATTAATGGCATCACTCACCACAATTGTGGGCATGATACCACTCATTACGGACCCGATGTATAGTTCAATGGCTATCACCATAATGGGAGGACTGGCTGTAGGTACGCTTATCACATTGATATTGTTGCCGGTTTTCTATACGTTGCTTTTCAATATCAGGAAAATTTAGTCTGTTATTGCTGAATCGTAAATTGAAAAACTTAAAAACCAGATATATATGAGAACAGGATCTTTTAAAATATGGTTTACGACAACTGCCTTTATATTTATTGGTCATGTCAACATGACAGCTCAGGAAACACTGAAACTGAGTCTGGCTTCGTGTCGGGAGATGGCTTTATCGAAAAGTGAATCTCTACAACAGGCGGAGCTCAAATGCCAGCAGTCAGACCTGGACAGCAAAATTGCAAGTTCGGCCTTTCTTCCGAAATTCGAGGCTTCAGCTACAGCTACATACGTATTTCCGGATATGGACATGATGGGGATGGACTTGAGAATGCGTGGTACTTATATGGCTGGAATAACCCTTACGCAACCGTTGTATGCAGGAGGGAAGATAATGACAGGGAAGAAACTTTCGAAACTGGGAGAATCGATTGCTGCAGAACAGAAAAGAATGACAATGATGGATGTCCTGGTAGAAGCAGACAATGCTTACTGGACATTAATAGCTGTCAGGCAAAAAGTCAAAATGCTGGATAGCTATAAAGAACAGATGGATGCGCTGTACTCTCAAGTGGAAACGGCTGTCAGGGCAGGACTTAGCACGGAGAATGAACTCTTGCGGATAGAGGCAAGCAGGAGTGATGTCTTATATCAGGTACAGAAAGCCAGAAACGGAGAGGACTTATGCCGTATGTCACTATGCAGAATTACCGGCATTGATTCCGGTACGGAACTTGAACTGACAGACACGACAATACATGTAAACGAGCAGGGACTGCTGACTGGCGACATTAACGGGCGGCCTGAATTCAATCTGCTCAAGCATCAGATGGATGTTACGCAAAAACAGATACAGATGTCGCGTGCTGACATGTTGCCTACAGTAGGACTTGTTGCAGGATATACCTATTACGGCAACATCAAGCTTAACAGTATGGTGGATGCCGGCAACGGAAGTCTGGTACCGTATTCACAGGAATTCCGCGACGGATTAGGGGCGGTAATGCTCTCTGTGAAAATTCCCATATTCGAATGGGGCGCAAATATGAATAAAGTAAAAAAAGCAAAATTTGATTTCAGGAATGCTGAATTGGAATTGAGTAAAAATTCGCGACTGATGAATCTGGAAATCCAAAGTGCGATAAAGAATATTTATGACAGTTATCAGCTTGTCAAAACCGCAGAGACTGGACTTAAACAGGCGGAAGAGAATCTGAGAGTGACCAGTAACAAGTATAATGTTTCGATGGCGTTGCTTACCGATTTGCTTGATGCACAGTCTCAATGGAAACAGGCAAAAAGCAATCTCATAGAAGCACAAACACAATACAAGATTTATGAAACCGAGTATCTGAGAGTTACAGGAAGGCTTGTATTGTAAAATCAAAGTCAGATATGTAGGATATCTTGTTTGATGCTCTCGTTACGGATATCGGCTTAACAGTCTGTTTATCTGAATACACGCTGATAAAAGAGAAGGCAGATAGTTTGCCGAATCCGTTTTAATCTCTGAGAAGGACTTGCGCTCTATGCAGGAACTACATCATTAGCCATATCATCGGAAACGCCAATAACAGGCGTGTCTGTTGGGGTATGGAAATGATAAAGTTCTTCGACAGGCGGCGCGAATTGCTCAAGGATGAGATAAGGACATTCATCAGATTTCTTCTGATATTATTGAATCAGGCTTCAGTATCTATAAGGCAAAAAAGTCACCAAACAAACAGTGTGGCATCACCTCACTAACACCCTAGTAGTTAATTATTAGTCTGCGTGATTCTTAAATTAATATTGATTATTATTGTAATCTTTTAATTTTTCAATAAACTGATCTTGAGTTAGAAAAAAATCCACAAAAACAGAGTCGTCTTTTAATCTTTGTTTGGCTTCGCTGATAAAAGTATGGGCATATTCTGATATCAAATCATCAATTTCTGTTTGTTCATAAACTTTGTGAGATTTTTTATACTCTGCTACTTCTAGAAAGGAACTGGTCGTGGAGGCAAAATCTATAAAAAGGTTGTGATATTTGTTGTCTTTTGAACATATCATTGTTACTGTAGATCCTCTTTTGATATTTGTATTAAGCCTTACATGTTTTAAAGAATCAACTTTAAGTTCTTTCACTAACTTATATCTGATGTCGTTAATACGCTTTTGGTGATCTAATATTTCATTCTGTTTTGTGGGCATCAGGACATATATTTTAAAGTTGCTGTTATGGTCTTTCATATATGTGATAATTGGTAAAAGAAAATTATTGACGTACCCAACCATTACAGAGCGAGGAAAAACGTTCTTTTCAAAACGTACCAATTCCTGTTGTTTTCTGAATAAAGAATATAGACTTACAATAATCAGTAAAAGAGTTGTGATTAAGATCCCTACGTACCAACGATGACGTATTTTCTTTTTTGTTGCATAGTTTTCGTATCTGTTATATAAATAAGAAAAATCTACACTCAAAAGATAAGCTGCAATTTGATAGAAACAATATATGTTAGCTTCACTTTTTTCTCCTAAAGCTGTATTGTAAATAGGAAAGTGACGTTCCATTACACTTGAATTTGAAATGGAAGGAGGAATGTTGTCACTAACTTCATCTATAAAAAAAGGTACAATTTTGGAGTAGTCATTCTGATGCTCTTTCAAGAAATATTTCACCTCTTTATCTACATATTCTGAACGAACAGAATTTTTACTGCAAATCAATATTAGGAATTTCGATTCTTTGAGTGCTATTTTTATTTTTTCATTAAAGGGATGTTCATCGACAGTCAAATCTTTCGTGTCAATAAATATTGGACGAAGATATTTTTTATCTGGTGGCCTGTTTTCTATTTTGACAAGGGAGTCCGGATAGGGATATTTTTCTAATTTGGAATGAAGCCAATTTGCAATTATCTTATCTTTGCGAGAATAAGAGATGAACGCTAATATTTCCATTGTATATGATTTAGGTTCTTATATTGTATTCTTATACAAATAGGATATGTGGAGTTTTATCAGTTTTATAAACTGATGAAGAATGGGTCTTCACTATGATATCATGTGACAGCTTTTATGGTATATAAGCCAGATTATTTCAAATAATATTATTTTTCTTCTTTTCTGACATAATCCTTTTCTCTTTTCGGATTCATCGGGAACCAGCCTTTGCGTACGCGTTCGCGTTGTTCGAACACTTCGAGAATGGACCAGAAGGAGGAAAATGATATCACACCGGCTATGATACTCCAGTTGGTATCCTGAATCCAAAGGGAGAGGGCCGCACAGACTATGCCTAGAATAAGGAAAGCCCACCAGCATTTTACACCAAAATAATATTCACCCTTAATGACGAGGGGGTGGAACAGGCCGATGATCAGAAAAGTGACCAGCCCGATAAGTATACCTGTATAATTCATTGACGTAACGTTAAATTGGGGTTATTACGCAAAGATAGTATTTTTTTCTGATATAACAGGTGCTGTACGGCTCCTCGTGTGACCAGATAGAGCAGGAAGGCCAGCCAAAGGGCGTGATTGGCAAAATATGGCGACAGAAGGTAGTAGGATGAAAAGAAAACCAGCATGGCCGAACTCATGGAAATGAGCATGTAACGTGTGGCTGTCAGTCCGATGAATACACCGTCCCATGTGAATGTGGCAAGTCCCGCAAACGGGATGGCGATGGCCCACGGGAGGTAAGGACCGGCTGCCCGGATGACTTGTGTTTCGTTGGTCAGCAAGCCGAGCAGACCGCTGCCCGCTATGGCATAGAAGAGCGTGAACAGAAGAGCCACACCGCCGCCCCACAGAAAGAGGTCGCGGACTACAGACTGGAGTTTGGTCCGGTCGTTAGCACCTGCGCATTGCCCCGAAAGGGCTTCGCCAGCAAAGGCAAAACCATCCATAAAGTAGGAATATAGGGTGAAATACTGCATGAGCAGGGCGTTGACGGCCAGGATGATCTCGCCACGCTGTGCGCCTGAAGACGTAAAATAGAGCGTGACGCTGACCAGACAGAGCGTACGCAGAAAAATATCGCGGTTGACGGTGAAAAAACGTCGCAGGGCTGAGGTTCTGAAGATGGCGCGATGGTCAGCAAGAGCGGAAAGCTGATGTTTCTGCCAGGTCTTGAAAGCCAGTATCAGGGAGAGCAACAAACCACAGTATTGGGCGATGACCGTGCCGGCAGCCACGCCGCGGACGCCTGCATGAAGGACAAACACAAACAGCAGACTGGCTGCTATGTTGACAATGTTCTGTATGACAGCTACGTAAAGAGGGTATTTGGCTTCCTGAAGTCCGATGAACCAGCCGGTCAGGCTGTAAAGCCCAAGCACGGCAGGAGCTCCCCAAACGCAAATGCGGAAATAGTCCGAGGCCAGAGAATGAACGGCCGTTGTGGGTGAGAGAAAGTGGAGGGCGATTTTCAGAATGGGAGTCTGGAGGATAAGGACAGCCAGGGCTACCAGAAGGGAAGCGGCGAGTGAACGCAACAGAAGATGTTGTATTTCTGTTTTTTGTCCGGCACCATAGGCTTGTGAGGTCATGCCGCTGGTGCCCATGCGCAGGAAAGCAAAAATCCAGTAGATCATGTTGAATATCGTGCTGCCGATGGCAATGGCACCGATATATGCCGGTGAGCCGAGGTGGCCTACGATGGTCAGGTCTGCCAGTCCGAGCAGAGGGACTGTGATATTCGAAAGGATAGACGGCAAGGCTATCCGGAGAATGTGCCGGTGATTGTGGGGGTATTTCATTCGCTTGATACTGTCTGCCCTCTTGAGGAGCAAGTCGTCCTGCTGTGGGCCATAAAGGGAATTTATACTCTGGTTGACATTAATAAATTACGGCTAACCATCTGTATTGCTGATCAGATAATTAGCCGTATTTGAGTAGCGCCTACGGGAATCGAACCCGTGTTCCATGCGTGAGAGGCATGTGTCCTAGCCGCTAGACGAAAGCGCCGTTTGTTCTTAATCCTGACAGGATATTGTTTCAATATGGTAGCGCCTACGGGAATCGAACCCGTGTTCCATGCGTGAGAGGCATGTGTCCTAGCCGCTAGACGAAAGCGCCATATTTGTTCATAATCAGATGGTTTGGTCGGTTTTGCCTTACCCCCTCCGATTTTGACGTTGCAAAGGTAGTGCTTTTTCTGGAATCTGCAAACTTTTTAGCCTGTTTTTTATGGCAGAATAATCGGATCTCCTGGAAACAGGCTGATACGGGAGGAGGGGGAGGAGGAAAAAGTGTTCTCCAACTGTAAGTAAACTGTCTGATAATCAAAACAGATGGTTGATGCCCGGATCAGAAACGTTCATCGTCCAAGCGTTCCTTATGTTCGGTAGGCTGTTTGTCCTTTTTCAAACGGGTGCCGCAAAATTTACAGAAAACGGCTGCGGGATCGCTTTCTTCACGTTTGCAGCGGGGACAGCGGCGATGGACGCCCTTTTTGTGTTCGTTGACCATGGTGGCAGAAACGATACCGGTGGGAACAGCTATAATGGTGTAACCGATAAGCATGATGACTGCCGACAGAAAACGGCCCAATGGAGTGACCGGTGTGATATCGCCGTAGCCCACGGTTGTCATGGTGACAATGGCCCAGTAGATGCTGTTGGGAATATTGTTGAATTCAGAACCGGGCTGTGTGCCTTCAATCATATACATGACCGTGCCCATGGAAGTGACCAGAATAAAGACGAAGAAAAAGAAAATGAAGATTTTGGGCGCACTGATCCACAGAGAGCGCAGAAGCAGGTTGCCTTCGTTGATAAAAAGGAAAAGTTTGAAAATACGGAACACACGGATCAGTCTGAACGCACGGATGACCAGCAGATAATGGGTGCCGTGAAGGAAAAAACTGAGATAGACCGGCAAGGTCGCGAGCAGATCGATGATGCCGAAAAAACTGAAGATGTATTTGCGCGGTTCTTTCAGGCAGTAGATACGTGCCAGATATTCTATGGTGAAGAAGAAAGTGAGCAGGTATTCCAGAATTCTCAGAACGAGATAGGCAGAATAGGGGAATATGTGCATACTTTCCAAAATAACGAGCAATACGCTCAGTATGATACTGCCGATAAGCAAAATATCGAACAGTTTGCCTTTGGGCGTATCGGATTCGAATACGATAGAATAGATTTTCCCTTTCAGTTCATCGTTGTGCAGGAAAGCCTGCCAACGATGACGGAGTGATGAAAAAAAGTTCATTTTTTCTTTGGTCTAAATATACAATCTGACAAAATGAGTTATATTTTTCGAATGAGGACCGTTGTTGCCGGTCTGCTGATTCAATCCCAATCAGAGATGATACGGGCTACGGCTGTCCGGTATCCTTTGATCAGGTCCTGCATGATCTCGTCCACCGGTTGCATTTGATGGAGGGTGGAAGCTATCTGGCCTATTTCCAGTTCGCCCTCTTGCAGGTCGCCTTCGAAGATACCCTTTTTGGCCCGTCCTTTACCCAGCAAGGCTTTCAGCTCATCCACGGAGGCTCCGGCAGTTTCGGCGGCAAGAACCTGATTGAGGAATTCGCTCCTGACAAGACGGGTGGGAGCAAGCTGTTTCAAAACCAGACGAGTGTCACCTTCATTGAGGGTCAGACAAAGATTCTTGAAATTGTCGTGTGCCGAACTTTCGGCTGAGAGAGCGAATCGTGTGCCGATCTGTACGCCTTCCGCTCCAAGAGCCATGACTGCCGCAATGGCTTCTCCTGATGCGATGCCTCCGGCTGCGATGAGAGGCAGGGATGTGGCCTGGCGTACGGCGGGTATGAGACACATTGTGGTGGTTTCCTCACGGCCGTTATGACCACCGGCTTCGAATCCTTCGGCTACGACTGCATCGACTCCTGCTTCTTCACATTTACGTGCGAATTTGGAACTGCTCACGACATGGGCGACCGTAATGCCATGCGATTTGAGAAGGGGCGTCCATTTGGCCGGATTACCGGCAGAGGTGAATACGATGGGAACTTTCTCGCTGATGATGATGTCGATGATTGTTTCCATTTCAGGGTAAAGCAGGGGAACGTTGACACCGAAAGGTTTGTCTGTGGCTGCCTTACATTTCACAATATGTTCGCGCAGGGTGTCCGGATGCATGGAGCCGGCTCCGATCAGTCCCAGGCCACCGGCATTGCTGACTGCTGAAGCCAGCCGCCAGCCACTGCACCATACCATTCCACCGGAAATGACCGGATAACGGATACCAAACAAGTCTGTAATTCTGTTGTTCATGATGAATGAATGTTTTAAGTAACTTGACAAAATTAAATGGATTTCTTTTATTGAGCAAGCAAATGAAGGAGTTTTTGGCCTGCTTTATATGAGGGTAATATGGCCGGAACAGAAACAGTGAGCCTGCAGAAACCGTGACACTATACGAGGACACGGGCAAGTAACGCCTGAAAAATTATGGAGCGGAAAGGCTCCTTTTTCTATAACCATACCATACACCGACTATGTCCGCCAATGCCCAACCGACAGGAACAGACCACCAGATGCCTGTATGACCGACGGACGGTATGGCAGCCAGAATGTATGCCAATATCACGCGTGTTCCGAGAGAAACAACTGTGAGAACGACAGACATGGACGGCAGGCAGACAGCACGGTAGAAACCATAAAGCAGAAACAGATAACCGATGCCTACATAGAAACTGCCCTCTATGCGAAGATATTCCACACCGATGGCTATGATAGCCGTTTCATCCGGTGATACGAATAATGACATGAGCCAGGGAGAACACCAAAAGACCATGGCTGAAACGGCAAATGCAAATAAGGTGGTAACCAGAATGGCACTGCGGATTCCTCGCCGTATCCGTTCGATGCGTCCGGCACCGTAGTTTTGTGCGACGAAGGTGGAGAAGGAATTACCGAAATCCTGTACGGGCATATAGGCGAATGAATCGATCTTGACCGCAGCCGCAAACGCAGCCATGACGCTTGTGCCGAAACTGTTGACCAGTCCCTGTACCATCAGTATGCCAAAATTCATGACAGACTGTTGTATTCCGGTGAGGAAGGCGTAAGACGATATTCTCTTTATGGCATGGGGACGGATGGCACAATCCTTGCGGGTCAGCCGGAGTTCGGGAAATAAACGGCAGGTATAAACGACGATACCTGCAGCTGCTGCTGATTGGGCTATGACGGTGGCCAGTGCGGCGCCTTCTACACCCATTCGGGCTACAAGAATGAACAGAAGGTCGAGCCCGATATTCAGTATGACTGAAACCATCAGGAAAAGGAGAGGTACAAAGGAATTGCCTATGGCCCGAAGCAGGAAGGCATAAAAGTTATAGAGACAGACCGAGATTATGCCCAGGAATATGATAAAAAGATAATCATACGTCAGGCCGGTGATTTCATCAGGAGTCTGGAGCAGGTGGATAATAGGCGAAAGAAAGATGATTGACAAGACATTAAGTACCAGTGTAACGCTTCCGATAATCAGGATAGAGGAAAAAAGGCTTGATCTCAGTTCTTTCAGATCACGGGCGCCATATTGCATGGAAAAGACCGCACTGCATCCCATACACAATCCGATGAAGATGGAAGTAATGAACACCATCAGTGTATAGGAAGAACCCACAGCTGCCAGTGCACCGGCACCCAGCACGCGGCCAACGATGAGCGTGTCGGCTATATTGTAGCATTGTTGCAGCAGATTACCCAGCATAAGTGGCCAGGCAAAGCGTAACATTGTCCCTGTGATGGGGCCTTTGGTCAGATCGCCTTTAGATAAATCTGTCATTGTTTCCTTGGTTAGTTTTTGCTGGATCCTGTCATTGAGACGGATGCGGCAGGCGTAGCCTGTTTTAAGGGCTACAAAAATAATATTTTCCGAATAATATACAAAAATGCGGGGAATATCCTGTGCTATTGATATTTGTTGTAATTGATAGATATTAAATCCGGACGCAATCTCCGCAACTCAGGTAGTTAATGGAGTTTCCCATTCGTTTTTTGAGTATCTCGTATTGGGGTAAACCGGTACAATGCATGGTGAAATATTGGCAATGGTGGTTTTCCAGTAATCTGTCTGCCAATGAAAGGATAAATGTCGTTTCTTCTGCTTCCGACAATCCGCTTTTGACCAGATGCATTCCGGCAAAGACATGGGTAAGGGGACCGCCTGCAATCTCTTCTGCTTTTTGAATGATATTGAGAATTCCGCTGTGAGCGCATCCGGCAAATAGAACGGTCCTGTCATTTTCTTTGATGATCAGGTTCTGCTCATGGCAGAAGTCGTCGTTTTGCTCTTTCGTCGGCCCGAAAAGCAGTTTGTTGCCTGTAGGCTTAAGATGATTACCCCTGACATTGGAAAAGAGAACAAGCCCGTTGTCAAGCAGTGTCTCACCTTCACAAAATACCAGTCTGCAGTTATCTTTCAAATCATGGTCGAGTCCAATATAAGCCAAGCCGTTCATGCGCAGGGAATAGTGCGGTTCAAAAGCATGGGAGTTCAGATAGATATTGGCTTTACTGTTGATCTCAAGAAATGTCTGAAGACCACCGCCATGATCATAATGGCCGTGTGACACGATGGCCAGATCCACTTCTGAGAGATTGATATTCAGACGGGCTGCATTATCGGCGAACAACTGTTTCTGTCCCATATCGAATAAAACGGAACGGCCGTCATCCAGGCGGATATGCAGACTCAGACCATGTTCTACAGGTAACGCCTTGCAACTGGTGTTTTCAACGAGTGAGGTGATAGTCATGTCAATTAAATAATCCGGTGAAACATTCAAAAATATGCCAATGAAAGATGTATCTGGCTTATTTCTGCCTGTGACAGATAGTGCCTGTCGCCTGATAAGTAGGCATCACCAACACTTCTGCAATTTGTACATGTGCAGGAGCAGAAGCTGCATAATAAGCCACATCAGCAATATCATCACCGGTCAAAGGTTGTATTCCCTCATAAACGGCATCAGCCTTTTGTTGGTCACCACGGAAACGGATAACTGAGAAGTTTGTTTCCACCATGCCGGGTTTGATATTCGTTACTCGCAATGGTGTGTCAACCAGATCAATGCGCAATCCGTCAGAAAGGGCTTTCACGGCAGCTTTTGTGGCGCAATAGACACTGCCTCCCGCATAAGCTGCATCACCGGCTATGGAACCAATATTGATGATATGTCCGCAACCACGTTCTATCATACCAGGCACAATCATACGCGTCATGGCCAGCAAGGCCTTGATATTGGTATCAATAACCACATCCCATTCATCGAGTGACCCTTCATGTTCCTTGTCCATGCCCAATACCAGTCCGGCATTATTGATCAGTACGTCAATGGCTTTCCATTGTCCTTGAAGGGAATCAAGGGCCTGGCGCATGGCCTGACGGTCGCGCACATCGAATGGCAGAGTCAGGACTTCTATTCCCAAAGCAGTCAGTTCTTGTTTCAGACGTTCCAGTTTATCCTCATTTCTGCCGTTGAGGATCAGATTGCTGCCCATTGCTGCAAATTTTCTGGCACAAGCCTCACCAATACCACTTGTCGCTCCTGTAATCAGGATAGTTTTTCCTTTCATAATAATTGATTTTTCGTTAGATATATGTAATATTCGTTGTATTTATAGTATGAAGGTACGAAAAAAGAAAATATCCGTGGATTTAATTCCAATATTTTTTCGGTCAGAACTTTGTTTTTAAGGACTCTGAAAAAACGGAAATAGGATATTCTGAAAGTTCTCCGAGACGTGAAAAGATTCATTTTTCTTTGCTTGACAATAAAACAAGTCTTATTTTTGTACCTGCAGAGCCGGTGGCTGTCTGATTCTGCGAGACCGCATTACAGACAGTTTCTCCAGAAACAGAATATAAGAAAAAAAATAAAATGATTAAGATCCGTTGTGTTGTCGAACATATTACTTATCAGAATCCCGAGAACGGTTATTCGGTCATGAAAGTCCAGGTGAAAGGATACCGTGAAGCGGTGACACTGGTCGGTAATTTATTGGATGTACCTGTGGGTAGCGTATTGCTTTGCGAAGGAAACTGGAAAATGGACAAACGCTATGGCAGCCAGTTTGTTGTGGAAACCTGGGAAGAAGTGATGCCGGCTACACTTTATGGGATTGAGAAATATCTGGGCAGCGGACTTGTCAAAGGAATAGGGCCTAAGTATGCCCAACTGATTGTGCGTCAGTTTGGTCTGGAAACAATAGAAGTGATAGAAACGGATATAGAACGTCTTTACGAAGTACCCGGTATCGGGAAAAAACGCGTAGAGAAGATCCGAGAAAGCTGGGAACGCCAGAAGGAAATCAAGAATGTGATGCTTTTCTTGCAAGGATATGGGGTGAGTACGGCTTTTGCCGCCAAGATATTTCGTGCCTATGGTAAGGAAAGCATTGATAAAGTGAAAGATAATCCATACCGTCTGGCTGATGATATCTGGGGGATCGGCTTTAAGACGGCTGACACCATCGCCGGAAAGATGGGCTATGAAAAGAATGATCTGCGCCGTTGCCGGAGTGGAATTGTCTATACGCTCAATCAGCTTTCCAACGACGGACATGTTTATGCCGAAGAACAGCAGCTGGTTACTACGGCCTGTCGTCTTCTGGAGGCGGAGGAAGGGCCAGTACGTTGTGCATTGGCCGACATGATAGAGCGTCAGGATGTCATTCTGGAGGATGAGGTTATTTACTTGCCGCCATTTTATTATGCCGAATGCGGAACGGCAAACCGATTGCTGTCTTTATTGGATGATACGGGAGGGAGTATTCTGACCGGTTGTTTTGATTTTGCCAGACCGGATCAGGCTAATGGTATTGTATACGATGAGGTTCAACTTGCTGCTATCCGTCAGGCACTGACTTCGAAAGTCATGGTGCTGACTGGAGGACCGGGTACAGGGAAAACAACTACGACACAGGGGATTATTGCGGCATTACGTTCGGCCGGACTTCGCATTCTGTTGGCTGCACCGACGGGGCGTGCCGCAAAAAGGATGAGTGAGGCCACTGGAATGGAAGCCAAGACCATTCACAGGTTACTGGAATATAAACCGGTGGACGGCTATAAACGGAATGAAGACAATCCTCTGGATGGCGATGCTCTGATTGTTGACGAATGCTCCATGATAGACATTGTCCTGATGAACAGTCTGATGAAGGCCATCCCTGTCCACATGCGCCTGATTCTGGTAGGGGATATAGACCAGTTGCCCAGTGTCGGGGCCGGAAATGTGCTTCGTGACATTATCGAATCGAAACGTATCCCGGTTGTACGTCTGACACGTATTTTCCGTCAGGCACAGACTAGCCGCATAATAATGAATGCTCATGCCATTAATCAGGGTCAGTATCCGAATGTCAGCAATGGGTCGGATTCTGATTTCTTTTTTATTCCAATGGAAGATCCCGAACAGGTGGCACAGACCATTGTCGGACTTGTCAAGACACGGTTGCCAAAAGCTTACGGACTGAACAACAGTCAGATTCAGGTCCTTACTCCCATGCAGCGCGGTGTGGTGGGGGCAACAAACATGAATTTGCTTTTGCAGTCAGCGCTGAATTCATCAGGAGGTGGACTGAACCGTGGCGGTTTTATTTACAGAATTGGAGACCGGGTGATGCAGATCCGGAATAACTATGATAAAGAAGTATTTAATGGAGATCTGGGGTATGTGCAGGATGTCAACACGGAGGATCGCGTGTTGATTGTGGATTTTGACGGAAAACCGGTGGAATATGAATATACGGAACTGGATGAACTGACGCTGGCTTATGCCACAACCATTCATAAGGCACAGGGATCGGAATATCCGGTTGTCGTTATGCCTGTCCTGATGACTCATTACGTCATGTTACAACGCAATCTGGTTTATACGGGAATCACGCGTGCCAAAAAAATCTGTGTATTGGTAGGTACTCCCAAGGCTTTGGGATATGCCGTGCGTAATATGACGGTACAGAAACGCAATACGAAACTGAAAGAGCGCCTGGCACCAGTCGTTTCGCAGACCAATGCAGCCAAACCGTATGCGACTGTACAAAATGAACTGTTCCGTGCAGCCGAATCGGAGAATAATTTTAAAACCACAGGGGTGGATAATGCGAAAAAGGGATGAAACGGATCATTAAACCGTTTTTGTGGTGATAAATAAAAATAGCCATATTTGATGTAATTCCCTGATTTATTACTATTTTTAGACTGTTAATTCACCTACTGAGAAGGGGGTGTCAAGAAAAAAGTTTTCATTTAATATTTATGAGAAATCAATACATTTTATTACGGATTTTAGTGTTTGTACTTTGTATTTCTGCCGGAAATATCTGGTCTGTGAATGCTGCAGAAAGCAGAGGAGATACGATTTACAATGAGGCTGACAACCGGTTTCAGATACTGATTCAGGAGATTGACCGTGAAAGCCAGTATTACAGTTATATTCCAGCTATTGATCTTTATCTGGATGGACTGGCGGATGAAGGTATTGCTAAAAAAAAGAAAATTAATGAACAGTGGCTGACTGCCCAAAACACATTGAAAGAACAATTGGAACAGGTCTATGCTGAAGAATTTGCTGCACGAAGTGAATATGAGGAGCGGGTGAACGAATGTTTAAAGGAAAATCCGGTCAACTATGAAGGAATAGAAGAAGCAAAGGCTGCATATGACAGAATATTCAAGACATGTGAATTAAAAGCTGAAAACCATCGGAAAGACTATGATGGAAAACTTATAGCGTTGGCTAATGATTTGAATCAGACTTATTCTGAATTACAAGGAAAAATGAATCAAAGTGCAGCTGATGTGGAAGCTGCGGAGGAACTTTATCATAAACAGTCTGAAGCACTGGAGATTCTGGATCAGGCAACAGCAGAACAACGTCAGTCTGCCAGTGGGAAAAATCTGGCAGCAGCAATCAGTAATGTCAATAACGCTTTGAATGGCACTTATGCTGAAACAGGTGCGTTTGTCAGATTGCTGGAAAGTCTGTTACAGTATATTGAAGTGTTTGAAAAAGAAACGACTTCTATACATGTGTTGCAAGAAAATATATCCAAAGGAGATGTCTATACTGTAAATGGTATACTTCTTTTGCAAAATGTAACAGAGGCTGATGCTGCTGAAATGCTTCCAAGGGGTATTTATATTATTAATGGACGTAAAACTTTACTGCCATAAGCAACTGTCACACCTTGAAGTGTAAATCAATCTGTGATGTTCGCCATAAAAAATGAGGTGTACCTGTAACTTCTTTCAGTTTTATAGGATACACCTCATTTTTCTGCATTACAAAAATTTTGCGGATTCAAACTGTCTACTGAACGGCGTCGGCGATATTGCCTATATAATCACCTTGAATAGTTGGATAGCCGGAAGCTGTAATATTCCATATTTCAGAAGCTTTCCATACCGTACCGTCTTCTGTAACCAAATCGCTGACTTTATCAATCAGTGTCTCAAAATTTGTTTCGCCAATCTCTACACAATGTTTTGCTTGACCCTGGCCGCTACCTATAAGCTTGATATTATTATCAGACGAGATAGCATAACATGAAATCACGCTGCCTGTCGTATGACCGACTATAGCACCGGTATTGGCTGATACTGCTGAGAAACTGACATTAGTAGAATAGCAACCATAGATTGTTGATTCACTGCTATTAATAGTTCCAATTATTCCCCCTAAACCTTCAGCAGTTCCATGTTGATATGAAATTGAAGAGTAGGCAGAATAACTGGCTATAACATTTCCTCTAGAGTTATAGCCGACCACACCGCCAAGACACGTGCTTGCAGAGGAAACTTCATAAGTAACTGAAACCCGATTGGCGACACATTGTGCCACGACACCGAATTGGTTTTCACCGGCAATACCTCCGGCTCGCATACCGCTGATTGTAATATCCGAAACAGCACATTTTAAAAGTCTGCCACTGGTCGGTATGTCGCCTTCCTGGGATGTAGAACCCACAATTCCACCAGCATTTCCACTTGGAACATTAGCGGATATTGTTGATTTTCCCGAAACAGTACAGCATTCAATCTTTCCATAGCTGATTCCTGCTATACCACCGACATTACCAGTACTAAATCCTGTATTGACATTGATATTGCTGACATTGCAGTTGATGACTTGAATGCTGTTATTTCCGGTTATACCTCCTGCAGTTAGTCCCCAAACAATTGAGTTATTGATATCACAGTTGTCAATTATGCCTAAATTGGTACCTGCTACAACACCGGTTACTGAGCCGCTTCCACCTTTCACACTCGCATCTGTGAATATTGCATTTTTAACTTTTGAATATGTAGCCAATGTCGCAAAAAATCCTACATTACCATTCTCACTGTTGATTGTCAGTCCTTTTATGGTTTTGGAATTACCGTCAAAAATTCCTGAATAACCATTCTCAAGATTTGTACCTAGCGGAGTCCAGTCAAGTCCGGTCATGTCTATATCATTTTCCAGAATGACATTACTGGTCAGACAGTCAGTTTGTGATGCCCAATGCAGAAGTCCTGTAGCGTTATAAATGTGATAAACCCCATCAGCATCTTTCTCATAGCCGTCGGCAGGGGCAAATTGATCCGGTTTGATTTCGTTTAGATTTAATATGCGGCCTGCAGAGAGTGTGACTGCATTGTTGCCCTTACGTTGCCATATTTGTCCTTTGTCATTATAAAGTGTCAATGTCAGTCCTTGTGTCAGTTCTGTTGGAGCTGCAACAAAATAGTAGGCATTGGAAGAATTTAATGTTCCGTGCAGTTCTACTTCCGATTTAGCCTGATCATCATTTGCAATCGTAGTTACAGGTTCAGGTGAAGAGACATCAATTTGTAAAGTACCAGCCAAATGTTCACCGTTATTACCAGCTAATGTAGCCTTGGTTATGTTGTGTCCATTAGCATTTAGTGTGAATTTTACGACCGCACATACATTATTGAATACCAGATTCCTGTTTGCGTCGGCCGTTGCTACAGCCGGATTGAGGCTTTGACTGAAACTTCCGGCACGAGCGGTTTGTATCCAAGGTAATTCTGTGGTAATATGGTTTCCATCGAATTGGGCTTTTTCATTATAGGGGTAAAGTGCATGATAAGTACCTTCAGATGAGGTTGCTTCTCCGGAGAAGGTCACAGAAGCTCCACCTTGTGTGGTTACAAAATAATTATTGTCGTGTATAGGATCAAATAACGATATGGCATCTTCTTCTTCCCAATATACAGAATTGTCAGGCTGTAGAATGGTACGTTTAGGAGCAATTTCAGCCTTGAAAACCATTTGTGTTTTTTCTGCAAACTCAGTGGAACCGCCTGTAAGTTCCCCGTCATTACATGCCGTAATTATTCCGCCTAGCATCATGGCTGCCATAAGGTATATGGCGAAAGTTGATTTCTGATATTTTTTCATGGTATAAATGATTGTTGATGATCTACTACCATTCATAATCGTCCTCTTCAAAACCTTCATGGGTAGCGTTGACGTCTTCAGGACTTGACGCCATTATTTTTTCTCCAGACTGAATGTCTATAATATTACATTCCGGTGCTTTATAAACCTCCCGTTTCTTAAATGTTTTGTTCTGGTAACTCATACGCATAATTTTTATTGGGTTATTAATAAGTTGATTTTATTTATAAATACATCAATGGAAGACGATCAATTTGTATTTGATCCGTTTTCCATGTGAAAGTTATAAAATAAATATTGAAAAATCATGTTTTTTCAATAAAAATAGATGTAAAAGAAGTATTAATATGTCAGTATGGAATTTCCGGATATCTGGTTCCAAAAAAATTATGTATCAAAGAAGATAAATATGATTGGCCTTAAAAAAATATCTGCCTTCTGCTGAATCTTATTACATTCAGCAGAAGGCAGATAGTATCATTACATGATTCAGAAGAATCCTTTAGTCGAGTTTGATTAACTGGTATTTCTGACTACCCAGGCCAATAGCCTCTGCATGTTCCAAGGTATGCATACCGTGGCGGGAATCGATTCGTTCAATGAGATGGATTTTGCCGTGGTCGTCTGAATTACGAACCAGATCCGTACAGGCACGGTCAAGTGCTACGGGATCTAATGAGGCCAGAATGCCGATATCTCCCATTTGAGGATCTTCCGGTGAAGAGTCACAGTCACAATCGACTGACAAATTGTTTGCAATACTGATATACAGGATATTATTGCCACAATGATCGGCTACGGCTTTGGCTGCTTCTGCCATTGATTCCAAAAAATCATCCTGTTTGGGATTTCCCCAGCTGGTGGTACTGGTTCCGGCAGAATGAATAAGTCGCTTTCCGTTGGAAGAAGCAATGCCAATGGACATGTTTTTGATGGCGCCGCCGAATCCTCCCATGGCATGTCCCTTGAAATGAGACAATACTATAGTAAAATCATAATTCAGAAAATTACGGCCTACGATGTCGCGCGTAAGATGCTTGCCTCCCTTGACCGGAAGTTCTGTTTCACCTTCGGCATCCATGATATCAACTGTGGCAATGGCCGTGAAACCATGGTCTTTGGCTGCTTTCAGATGACTTTCAGTATTGGAACGTCCGCCACCGTATGCTGTATTACATTCTACGATAGTACCATTGACTTTCTGAACCAGATCCTTGATTAACTGCGGATTCAGAAAATTATGTCCGCCCGGTTCGCCGGTTGAAAGTTTGACGGCCACTTTGCCATGAGCCGTACGTCCGAGTGCTTCGTAGATTCTGATCAGATTTTCTGAAGAGATTTTCCGGAACATGTAAACCTTTGGCAATGTTGCGGTATCCGCTTGGGTACCTTTTTCCGAGAAATTCCGGGCATTAATGTAAACCGGTGCAGCCATTATAGCTGCCAGCAACAGCATAAAAAAGTGTTTCTTTTTCATAAGCTTTATTTTTATGAATGACAGTTTTGAATTTATACGGTCAGAACCTGATATTAAGTCCTGCCATCACCGTGGCGTGTGGCATAGGATAGCCTGCATTGATTTCATAATCTTGAGCCAGCAAATTCTCTCCCCGTGCCCAAATGTCAAGCCAGTTGGTGGCTCTAAATGACATGTTCAGGTTCCAGAGGACAAAGCTTTCTGTTTTTTCAGGACTGGTACTGGTGTACAGTCCGTTGATATATTGCAGTCCGGTATTGATATTCCAGCGTCCCCATGAAAATTGACCTCCGGCATATAATTTGTGTTCCGGTGCACCGACAAGAGGATCCTTCATGTGAAGATAACTGTAATTTGTGTTGACTGCCCAATGCGAATTGATTTGCCATGCAGCTTCTGCTTCCACCCCGCCATGTCTGATTTTTCCTGAATTCTGGTTTAGCATACCACTTCCGCCCGGGTTGGGAAGGGTCATAATCAGGTTCTTTCCATCAATATAGAAGATGTTTATGCCATAGGTCAAATGGTACTCTGTCAACTGTTGTGATAATGCGAGTTCATAATTCCACATGGATTCCGGCTCAAGATCAGGATTCTGAGGAGGAAACATATACATCTCCCGCAGGATAGGATAGCGGAAACCTTTTGATGCAGATGCTTTCAGTTCGACAGACTGTGGAAGATGGAATGCCAATCCGGCCTGAGGAACCCATTCCAAGCCTATGCGGGAATGGTGATCTGCACGAAGACCGGCATTGAGGGTCATCCATGAAATGATATCCTGTCTGAAATCAATGTATCCGGCAAGTTCATTTTCATGTTTGTCGACTAGTTCTGATTCCGTACCGGCTTTTTCGCCACTGATGTACTCATTCCATGCACGTCCGCCATATCGGAACCAGTCAAATCCTATCGTGGTACGGTTTCCTTCAAAAAAACGGGTGGATTGGTAAAGTGAAACTCCCATCATATTGTCAGTAGAGCGGAATCTGTCGTCTTGAGGGGTTTCACCTGCTGACGGTGTGTAACCGTCATTGATTTTATGGTAGCCCCAATTATAGAAGAAGCTGACCGTACCGCTACTTTTTCCGTAATGATTATCGATTGCGGCTGAAGTCATGCCGCGTGTAATACGTTGGTCGCCGTCAAGCAGCGGAGCACTTACCGGTCCGGGATAAGACGCATTGAAATGGGTGATATTGACATCTCCACGCAGATTCCAGTGTGAAGTCATTTCGTATCCCAGTTTGGCATATCCACCGTACTGTTCAAACTGCATGTCAGCACGGTGCCCGTCAGTACGGTTATAAGATCCCGAGATGACACTGGTGAATCGTCCTTTACGGATACGGTTGGTCAATTCTGTTTCAAGCGTATTATAGGAGCCATATCCGGCATGCAGATGGGTCTTGATGCCGTCTTCCTGCATCTTACGGGTTACAATATTAATGACACCACCCATCGCATTCGAACCGTAAAGCACAGATGAAGGCCCGCGAAGTACTTCCACCCGTTCGGCCAGAAAGGACTGGTATGCGTCAGAAATGGGATGACCGAATATGCCGGCATACTGGGGATGGCCGTCTATCATTACCATCAGTCGTCCGGAGCCACCGCCCAGACCACGAAGAAAAAGACCACCGGCTGCTCCATTCGAAACACCGTAACCCATCACACCGCGTGATGTCACGAAAAGTCCCGGTACCTGTTGTGACAGAACCGGTAACAATGAAGGTTGCATGGCATCCTCTATTTGCTGACGGCTGACAACTGATACAGTCTGTGATAAATGGCGCACATCTGTTTCGTTTCGTGTGCCTGTCACTACAATTTCATTTATTTCCTGATCCTGAGACATTCTCTTTTTATATTCCTGTGCAAGCAGGGGTGAAGAGTTGAAAGCCGTCAGGGTGGCCAGTATGAGGCCGGTCATTCGTGATGGTGCATTCATTCCTTTTATTTTTTCAGATTCTGTTATCTTTTACAAAGATATTTTAAATCAGGTAAAGATAGCATACCCAAATTACAGATTTTAAATCAATCTGGATATTTCTTCTTCTGTTCTATTGGTGGGATGGAAATATAAAAGAGATATAAAAAGGAAATAGAGTATATTTTTGATTCCAGACGGATCATCTGATATGAGAAGAATATCTCTATTTTAGCAACCAAAAACAGAAGCATGAAGACAAAAGACAATCAAAATGTGAAAAGGACAAATCCTTATTATGGGATTCTATGTATGATCTTGATTGTATTGTGCCCAAACGGACTGATTCACCTTGTGCTTGAGTCAAATGAGCTGTTTATACAGAAGGTGACACTTTCGCAGATCAGCAAGATCGTATGAAAGTGTCACGAGAAATAATTACAGAAATAATCTAAAGCGCCTCTTGCGATTACGTATATCTGTAGCAAAACAATATTCTGGCGCCTATAAAAAATAGAATCAGCCTGTTGTTACTTCTTAAAATGAGTAAAAACGTTGCCGACAAGCTGGCATGCCGTATCCAACCCGATGCTTCCGGTATTGAGCATCAGATGATAGTGATGCGGTTCTCCCCATTTGTCTCCCGTATAATATTCATAGTGATGGATACGGTTACGGTTTATTCTTTTGATCTCAGATTCAGCCTGCCCGCTTGCAATTCCGTATTCATTGATACATCGGTTTACCGCATTGTTCAGGTCAGTATAACAGAAAACCTTTAAAACATTCGGATTATCCTTCAGTATGAAATCAGCACAACGTCCTATGATAATACAGGATTCTTTTTCGGCCAGTTCTTTAATGATCTTGCTTTCTGCAACAAACAGTATATCGTCTGATGACAGACTGCAGAATTACAGAATTTAGCCAAAGCCGCTTTTTCCTAAGAGTATTTTCAAATGCTGCTATCTTGGAATTTTCTTAAATATTGGTCAAATTCATATGGAAAGTCTTCATTTGGAATATAAAACTGGCATATTTCTCCTTTTTGATTAATTTGAAACACGTATGGGGTTAAAGCACAATCGAAATCAATATCAAATGAATCCAATCGGTATGCACCCTGAAGTTTCTCTATACTTTGAATCACATGTAAATCTTGAATAGGAACTTCGGCTATTAAAAAACAAATTTTTGCATTTAAATTTTGTTTGTTTATTGTGTTTACAATAAAATTAATACAATCTTTACATCCATAATTGGAATATCTCACAAATAAGAATTGCTCTTTATTAGACAGCTCCATTAATTTCAGTGAATCTCCTTTTTGTGAGATTATAGATATTAAGCTATCAAGACGCCTACCATTTATATCAGCATATATAATACTATCTGCCAATTGCATTTGCGTATTTTCTGTATCTTTTGTTCGGCTTGTGCAGCTAATGAAGTATATACTTATTATAAATATAAAAATAAACTTTGTCATTATCGTTTGAAATAATTCAGATTAAATATAAATAGTCCCGGATTTAACAATAAATTATCCTTGTTGCGAATTTCCCAATATACGAAATTTTCTTTAATGAGAAAGAAAGGTGCTGTCGTATATTGTTTATTGTCAAAGGCCACTGTAAACAAGCGTGTAGTTCCTTTGTTTTCATTATATTGGCATAAAACAATATGATTATCAGGAGACACGCATGAGAAATATATCATGTGGTCTATCCTTTGATAATAACGAGCCATTCCAGCGAATTGCCTTCCTTTGTCTTTTAAGTTGTTTACATAATTTATTCTTTCATAAACGTCCTTTCTTGCGATGTCATCAGGAAGTGCATATTTTCCGAAATCAATAGCAAACAATGGTTTAAGAACCCCCTTGTCAATTGTAAACAAAGTGTCGCATAACATTTCCCAATATAGCACATTTCCTTTTGTATCTATGTGAATATTATCGTAAGCTGAAAATCCTGTAGATAAAGACCTTCCTTCTATGGGTTTGCCTTCGGTGAGTTCTTCATTCAGAAAACATAAAGTCTTTCTTTCGGCAGCTTCGCCTCCATAGCTGTTCAATGCTATGTAACCCTCATTCCATGGATATATATGGAAGGGTCTTATATCTTCATCCGCTATGCTGCATTTTTGAACCGACAAAAGCTGACCTTTTAAATTAAATCTCAAAATGGCATTCTTACTGAAATCGTAAAGTCCTACCAGTCCGTCTCCAAAAAATACATTGGAGACTTGGAGATGTTCATTCATGGCATGTCCTTTTTGCGATACTTGACCTATGAAATTACCGGTTGATGTAAATGTGTATAAAAAGTCACGTGAATGAACCACAAAAGTATCTTTATCCACATTAAAATTACATATATCATAAATTAAGGAATGATCCGTAGTCTCCAAGTTAACAATTCTTCCGTCAGACTGATTGATGCACGTTATTTCTGAGAAATTCATTTTTATAGATTGAATATCCGTTTTGTCCTTGTTTGTGCATGACACCAACAAAGATATTAATGCGAATTTAATTATGTTTTTCATGACTTTTAGTGCTTGAATATTCTTTTGGTATATAATTATAAATTAAGGAAAAGGGAATTTATCAATCCCCTAAACCTTATCCCAATACCTATTATATTATATTTTTCAAAAAGATATTTTAATCTAAAACCATTATCCCTTTTTGCATGTGCATCTTATACCGCAGCATGCATAATATCCACTATTACAACTTACACTACATGCTGTGCTTACACCATATCCAGCGATTGTTATGCCACCATCAATTGAACAAGAATTACTGCCTTTACCTCCGCTATAACAGTAAGGATTCCAAGCTTCATCATTATTTGCAAATGTTTCTACGTCTGCAATTAACAAATCCGCTTCATTTACTTTGGTGTAATCATCATAAGTCTTATAACCGGCATAAGTACTAAATCCTACTACCACCATACTTACAAAAACTTTCAAAAAATTCTTTTTAGTTCTCATGATCTTTCATTAGTGTCCCATTTAAATGGGAAGGGTTAAAAATTAATTAAATAGCTCCGGAATCAGGGGATCATATAGATCTTTGACATCATTGAAATTAGTCTCGTTGAACAAGTCAGCAAGTGAGTTTGGTCTGTCAATGATATATTAAGTAAGCAAGACTTCATAGGCCGAACGTTTCAACTTCATATCATGTTGGACAATAGACACACTATCGTTGAACAGAGTTATGTTCAGAAAAGCGGCTCGTTGAGAGAAAACGTATTTGTCTTGGAACATCGTAGCCGTTTGTATTAGACTGCAAAATTGCAAAATCAAGTCCGTTTCATTTCAAAAACCGTATATTAGACAATATTTCAACAATTTCAAAAAACTATTTATCCACTTTTACGGAACAGTAGTGATAATTCTTTATAATTGAATTTTTGCAAATGTACAAAAAAATAATGCAAAAAAACGACTGAATTATTTTTTTAACATTTATTATAAAATTAAATAACTTGTCATAAATAAAATCCATATCAATAATAACATTGTTGGGTGGTTGCAGAGCAGAAGTGATCATTGCTCGAACGTTTCGATATGAACACATACGAGACAAACAAGATAAGGCAAAGGATGCGAGACAAGTTGTACCAATAAAAGAGAATGGTTTATATTTAATCATTACATGATAAAAATGATATACCCAAATTACAGATTTTTTATCAATCACTGTATTCTTTTCTGGCTGGAGATATTGTAACAGAGACATGCAGGCATTGATGATAGAGCGGATTTTGGTTTACTTTTTTAAATCAGAAAAAACACTCTTGACAAGCTGGCATGCCGTATCCAACCCGATGCTCCCGGTATTAAGCATCAGATGATAGTGATGCGGTTCTCCCCATTTGTCTCCCGTATAATATTCATAGTGATGGATACGGTTACGGTTTATTCTTTTGATCTCAGATTCAGCCTGCCCGCTTGCAATTCCGTATTCATTGATACATCGGTTTACCGCATTGTTCAGGTCAGTATAACAGAAAACCTTTAAAACATTCGGATTATCCTTCAGTATGAAATCAGCACAACGTCCTATGATAATACAGGATTCTTTTTCGGCCAGTTCTTTAATGATCTTGCTTTCTGCTACAAACAGTATATCGTCTGATGACAGACTGGATTCCAGCGGCTGTTCGCTGTTTTTCGACAAGATACATTTTAACCAGAAGGAAGGAATGGATTGCTCGTTTTGAGCGATATATTGTTCGTCGATTCCGCTTCGCTGCGCTGCCATGTGGATGAACTCCTTGTCATAAAGTTTCAGTCCCAGTTCTTTGGCCAGCATCTCACCAAGCAGATGACCGCCACTTCCGTATTCGCGTGCTATCGTAATAACCGGATAGTGTCCTTGCTTCTGTATCATCGTTTCCTGTACAGTCGGATCGGTAATCCATTGATCCAGAAAACGGTAATAAGGGGTAACGAAATGGACTATCGGACCCACAATCAGTGCGGCTACTACGGTACCTTCACGTACTCCGTATACGCCCGACATGAATGTCAGAGACAAAATGCAGGCCAATGCCACCAGCGTCACGTCAAATCCCAGTTTGATATAACCGAATTCACCTTTAAACCGTTTGGTAATGACCTTGACAAAATATTCTCCAGCCATCATGGCTGCATTGGCTTTGACCTCCAGTGCTATGCCAACTGCCAGAATGACACATCCGATCAGCAGATCGGTAAACATACTGACATATTCCACGGGATTAAGCCAGTAGAGAATATTCATGGAAAGGTCGATGAACATACCGAAACAGAAGGAGATGGGAATCTGAAGCAGAAACATCCGCAAGTCCGATTTCAGATCCTGTCTGGTCATCAGGAATGGTTCTATCACTACAAAAAGGATATTCAACATGATGGTCCATTGTCCGATCGTAAAGGGAGTGCACATACTCAGGACATAAGTCACGCTTGTAATGGGGGAGGTTCCGAGAGAGGCTTTTGTTATAAAGGCAATTCCCAACGCATTGACGAATAACGAAACACAAAACAGCAGATACCGCCGAAGAAGATATTTATCCATTTTCATTCTATAAAGGATTCTGTGAAAAACTCTGCAAAGTTCTGTCTATTTTTTGATTTGATTGTGATAAAAGAATGACCAATTTTGGTCAGAAACGAAACAAAGTGTAATTTTGCCCATAAAATATTGCCAGGCATGAATGTTTCACTTACAGACATAATGAAAATCTCAGATCGGGTGTGTGGGCGGATTGCAGATCATTCAATAACAGCACGCTGTCCTGTGACGATAAAAAACGGATTTTTCTTTTTGTTGATAACCCAAGGCAGGGGAGTCATTAAGGATGCTTTTTATCATTATGAGGTTTTGGTGGACCATTTGCTCGTTCTGACGCCGAGTACGGAAAGTTTGTTGGATGAGGTAAGTTCGGATTTCCGGATGTCTGTCATTTATATTGCTCCGGATTATTTTGACAGTTTGCCGGATGGTCAGCCGGTTTACAATCAGGTGTCACGTTACCTGGGTGACTATCGTCTGCCCGTGTTTCATCTTGAACAGGACAGAGCGGTTTATCTACAGCAGACAATGGCTTTGTTTTCCAGTCAGTTGGACCACATGTCCCTGTACAAGGACGGAATCGTTCGCCATCTTTGCAGTTTCCTGCTGTTGCAGATTACAGATGCATTATGTCGGGAGAACAGAGACACGCCGGTATATGTCAAACGGACCTGTGAGATTTTCCGGAATTTCAAGAAACTGCTGGTACATTATTATCGTCACAATCATGATATTCAGTTTTATGCGGACCAGCTGCATATTTCCACCACTTATTTGTCGAGGATCATTAAAAAGCAAACCGGCCATACAGTGGGATTTCACATTTCAGAATTATTATGCGCAGACGCGCGAAAATTGTTGGAATGTACCGATTTGGATATTAAGGAAATTGCTGATTATCTCGGCTTTTCAAACCAATCCGTATTCGGGAAATTCTTTGTCCGGAAAACAGGCCTTTCACCCTTGAAATTCAGGCTGCATAAAGAAAAAGACCGTCATTGAAGACGGCCTTGCAGATCAGTTTGTCTGATGATTGCCTCAGAAAAACTGTTTTTCTTTTTAACTGACAGATAGCAGTACCCCTGACTGGTCTGTACTGGTCTTGTCAGAAACCGGATTTTTCCACAAACTGCCGGAATCTGTCCAGACCTTTAGTCAGGACGCTTCTTGGACAGGCAATATTCCAGCGCATAAATCCTTCACCCTCCAAACCGTACATGTCACCTTGGTTAAGCCATAGTCCGGCTTCGGATTTCAGACGTTTGTCCAGTTCAGCGGAAGTGAGATGAGTGTGGGTACAGTCCATCCAGACAAGATAGGTTCCTTCCAATCGGGTCAAGGGAAAATCCGGTAAATATGTTTTGCAATATTCACACATGTAGTCGTAATTCCCTTTCAGATAATCAAGCAGCTGAACAAGCCAGTCTTCTCCCTCGTTGTATGCCGCAATTGTGGCTTCTATGCCGAACGGATTGACATCGCACACTTCATTGATATTGATTGCCCGGTTGATCCTTTTTCTGAAATCTTCATTGGCAGATACGATATTGGCGATCTGAAGTCCGGCTATATTGAATGCTTTACTTGGTGACAGACAGGTGATGGAGTGTTGGAGAAAATCATCGGATATGGATGCAAAAGGGGTATATTCTTTGGGAGGATAAACCAATTCACAATGTATTTCATCTGCAATGACAATCACATTGTTACGCAGACAGATTTCTCCCACACGGGTGAGTTCTTCCTTAGTCCAAACACGTCCGGCAGGATTGTGCGGATTACAGAGTATCATCAGCTTTAGTTTTTCGTCAGCTGTCTTTTTCTCAAGATCCTCAAAATCCATGTAATAGGTCTGGTCTTTCCTGATGAGCGGACTGGTGACTATTTCGCATTCATTGTTCCTGATAGAAGAGAAAAAACAATTGTACACCGGTGTCTGTATCAGTACCTGGTCGCCAGGTTGTGTCAAGGCCTTGATAATGGCGGACAGTGCCGGAACCACACCGGACGTGTAGATGATCCAGTCTTTTTCTATTGTCAATCCGTGGCGACGTTTAAACCAATCGGTGACCGCATGATAATAATTGTCCGGAACATGCGTATAGCCGAATATACCATGGCTTACTCTGCGCTGTATGGCTTCGATAATGGCTGGTGCGGTCTGGAAATCCATATCAGCCACCCACATAGGCAGTATGTCATCTGTTGCGATGCTGTCCCATTTGCAGGAATTGGTTCCTTTTCGGGAAATGATTTTATCAAAATCGTACTTCATGATTATTTTATTTATTATAGTTTTTTTATCCATTTTCCACGCCATAATCTGAACAGAAAGATGCTGCCGCGGAAGCATAGTTCTATACACATTGCCAGCCAGACTCCCTTCAGACCCATCGTCGGAGCCAGCAAGGCTGCCAGCGTCAGTCGCACACACCAGATGCTGCCGAAGTTCATCAGGCTGGGTATTAAGGTACTTCCTGCACCGACAAATACACCATAACTGACAATGGAGGCCGCAAACATAGGTTCGGCAAAAGCTTCAATTCGCAGAATTTCTACTCCTAGTGTACGGATTTCCGATACGGGGGTCATCAGACTGAATATTTGAGGTGCAAACACATAAAGTATCACACCCATCATTCCCATTACCAGCATACCAGACCAAACGCAAATTTGGGCAAACCTGTGCATGAGACGCATTCTTCCTGCTCCGAGACTCTGTCCTACCAGTGTGGTTGCAGCCTCTGCTATACCATATCCCGGCATGTAACACAGACTTTCTGCAATAATGGCAAAAGAATTGGCGGCGATGGCTATAATGCCGAGCGGTGCAACGATAACCGTAGTCATAATCTGTGCCCCGCATATAGCCACATGCTCAAATCCCATAGGCAGTGTTATACGTGCGGCATTGTGCAGAGTTGTTTTTTGGGGGCGGAAACTGCTCTTTTCCTTTCTGAGGTTGAGAATAGGGGAGTGTCGGCATAAATACCACAGCATGAGGGAACCCGTAACCAATTCGGCCAGTGCAGTGCCCAAAGCGGCACCGGTTACACCCAGACCAGCTCCGGGTATATGGAATGACAACGAGAATATTCCGACATTTCTGGATGGGAAGATAAGAAAAAAGTTGAAAATAACGTCAAGAACACACATCAGTACATTCAAGATGCTTGGAATACGCATATTTCCACTGCATCGTAACATGCTTCCTGCTAAGAAATTGATTTGAAGGAAGGGCAGGAAAAGTGCGAAAATCAGAAAATAGACGTAAGAGTCGTGGCAGATGGCTTCGTCACCCCCAAGCCAGTAGGGCAGATGAGGACTGATCATCGCTCCTGTGGCCGCTAACAGGCAGCCGAATGTGAGCGTCGCTATGATGGATTGTTTCAGGATGCTTCTTGCACGGTGGAAGTCCTTGCTACCGATACAATGGGCCACCTGTACGGAGAAACCGGTAGCGGCAGCTGAACAAATGCCCCAAAACAGCCAGGTCGTGGTAGATACAAGACCAATTGCAGCAGCGGCATTGGCGCCTAGCCTGCCTACCATCGAGGCATCCACGTACTGCATGGCAATGGACGACAACTGTGCAATAATTGCCGGCATGCTCAGGTAAGCTGTGAGTTTGAGCTGCTGAATAAAAGTCAGTTGCTGCCCCTCCCGGATGAGGGACAGCAACTGGTCTGTCATATTGGCATGACGGCTGTTTTCGGATTTGCTCATTATGATTAGGAAATAATTTCGCCTGTATTAAGCCTGATCACACAATCGGCCGGTGATTTAATGTTTTCGTTCAGAATGATTTGTCCATAAGCAGGTGCACTGATGCTGCCGGTACGCGGATTCTTGACACTGGTTACCGGTGTGCTGATTGTAGCCTGTAAACTGCTGTATTCGAAAGCCAGATCGCAATCTTCAGCCATTTCACAGTTTTCCATGATCAGATCATGCGCATAGCATAGAGGCTGTGTGCCGGATATCTTACAGTTGATCAGATGCAGATTTTTGGAATGCCAGCCCAAATATTCTCCTGAAATTTCAGAATCGATCACGGTGACGTTTTCCGAATTCCAGAATGCATCCTTTGAATCGATATGGGCATTCCGGATCTCTACATTTCTGGCGTACTGGAAAGAATAGTTTCCCTGCTGGCGATAATGATCAATCCGGATATTCTCGCAATGCATGAACAGATAGTCTGCATGACACACTTCCACATTCTCCAGTCTGATATTCTTGCAATGCCATAAGGTTTCCTGCGCATCGGGAATCCGGACATTTTCAAGAATAATACCATCCATTTCCCTGAACATCTTAGGCGCTTCTACTACTGTATCGGTCATTTTCAGATTTTGTGAGTACCACAGTGCAGCACGCGCTCCTTCAGTGAATAAGCAATGGTCAATAGTGAAACCGTCAACATGCCAGAATGGGTATTTTCCTTCAAAACGGCAATTCTCGGCTACGATATGACTGCACTCTTTTAATGCGGATTCACCGGCATGAATAGTGACATTATTCAGTCGAAGATCATGTGATCCAAAAAGCGGACGCTCACCTTCAAATTCGGTATTAAGAATTTCTTTCATGATAGTTGATGAATTGAATGTATAAATATAGTAATAATATCTCGGACTTGATATCAAGATTCCTGAAAATAGAACTTTCACAGTCTTTGAGTACAGCAAAATTAGATATAATAATGCAAATAGGAAGTAGATATATTCCCTATAAAAATACCATTATTACGGAAAGAATATCCCATGGTAGATATATCATATTTATGCTGTTTTATCTTTACCTGTTCTGAAGAATGAAACAACAGTCCTGAATATTCAGAACAGACCGGTTTTACTGAAAGCAGTGAATATTCATCCCATAACTGCTATCGATAGACAAATGGAGAACACTGATTTTGAGGAAGAAATATGATGCAACGAGAGTCGTTGTTCAGATGCAGATAATTCCTGATATCTTAAGTATTTTAAAAAATCAATAATTACAGGCATCTGATTTGTATATATTACAAATTTGATTAGATTTGCATTCTATTATTCACTTAAAATATCAGTAAAACTATGAAAAGAAATCTATTGCTTACCTTAATGATGGTTATGTGTCTGACTTATACTTCTTTTGCTCAGGAAAGGCAATATCTGCTTTCGAGTCATATTTTGGATATTACGACAGGTTTCCCTGCACAAGGAGTCAAGATTGTATTGTCCAAGCAGAATCAGGATAAGACATGGTATGAACTGGAAGAAAGAATAACGGATAAAAACGGCCGGGTACGTGATTTTCTGGAGCAGAAGGAAAATGTGGATCATGCCGGCATCTATAAGTTGACTTATCATGTGGGGCCTTATTTCAAGCAACAGTCGCAGGATACATTTTATCCTTTTATTGAAGTTGTGTTTGAGATTAAGGATGGAAGTCATTATCATGTACCAATAACATTATCTCCTTTCGGATATTCAACTTACCGCGGAAACTGAGCTTTCCATTCATTGTCTCAAGAGATTCCGGCAAATGCTTATGAATAGAAAAATGCAAAGAAATTTGCATAGTTCAATGATTTGTCCCATCTTTGCACCGAAATTACGGAAGTGAAAGTTTTGTAATCCTCATCGGAGGGCTTATAAAGGGCCGGATAAGATGACTGGGTAAAACCATCATCTTATCCGGCTTTTATTTTTTTTGTTTCAAACTAATAATCAAAAACCAAAAAGACAATGAAAGAAAAACAGATTGACTTTGGAAATGAAAAGGTAGCAGTTGTATTCAGAAAACTGTTTTTCCCCACCTTATTAGGAATGTTGAGTCTGTCTGCTGTTACGACCATTGACGGTATTTTTGTGGGACATGGTGTAGGAAGTGACGGTATAGCAGCAGTCAACCTGTGTATTCCGTTATTAATGCTAATTACGGGGATAGGATTAATGGTAGGTGCCGGATGTTCCGTTATGGCTTCCGTCTTCCTGTCCAAAGGAAAAATCAGTTATGCACGGGCTACAGTTACGCAGGCAATGTTTTTTGTTACATTGATCGCCATGGCCGTCAATATGATGATCTGGTTGTTTCCGGAGCGAATGGCTTATTGGCTGGGAACCTCTTCGCGCCTGCTTCCGATGGTGATCGATTACCTGGTCTGGTTTGCACCCTCTTTGCTTTTTCAGTTGTGGGTGGCTGTAGCCTTGTTTGCCATTCGGTTGGACGGCTCGCCTAAACTGGCCATGTGGTGCAGTATTATTTCTGCTTTTGTCAATATTGTGTTCGACTGGCTTTTCATATTTCCTTTGGGATGGGGCGTGATGGGAGCAGCATTGGCCACATCGCTCAGCTGTCTTTGCGGAGCAGTCATAGCTTTGGGATATTTATTGTTTCACGCCCGGACCTTACGTTTGCACGCCTTGCGTTTTGATCGCAGAGGTATGGTTTTCTTTTTTCGGAATATCGGTATGCAGTGTAAAATAGGTTCTTCCGCTTTGTTTGGTGAATTGACAATGGCGGTTTTGTTTTTCGTAGGAAATCATCTGTTTATGTATTATCTTGGTGATGATGGCGTCGGTGCTTTTGGTGTAAGTTGCTATTATCTGCCTTTTGTCTTTATGATAGGCAATGCCATAGCCCAGTCAGCCCAACCGATAATCAGTTATAACTTTGGTATCCGGAATAATGACCGTGTGCATTGGACCCTGTATATTTCTATCATTACGGCTTTGATTTGCGGAGCTGTATCAACCGTTGCTTTTTTATGTTTTCCCGAACGGCTCGTTGGTCTGTTCTTGAGCGAAGACACTCGTTCAGCCCGGATTGCCATTAGTGGATTTCCGTATTATGGAGCCGGTTTCATCTTTTTTGTTCTCAATCTGGCCATTATAGGTTATTATCAAAGTCTGGAACGTGTAAAGCCGGCAACATTATTTGCCATTCTGCGCGGTTTTGTTTTTCTGGTTCCCTGTTTTGTCCTGTTGCCTGAACTGATGGGCACAAAGGGGATCTGGCTTGCTCTGACAATGTCGGAGATGCTGACTTTGATGGTGATGTTCCTGACATTTGCCTTCCGTTATAAAATGCGGATATTCAGTTTTCAGAAATTCTAAAACAGATTATTGATTTGCTTGTTCATTATTATAGAATGAATAAGCAAATCTTTGTTACATCGCTAAAAAGCATTATCTTTGCCGCCCGTAAACAAATGAAGCGAGATGAATATAATGATGCCATATAAAACCAATGACATATTATTCACTGTCTGGACAACCAGAGGACCCAACATTCTGCACTCGTCATTTCAGAATCTGATTTAATATAATGATAGTATATTAATCATTATCTTAAGAGAAATCTTTATTTCAAATCTTTTTATTCTTTAAGCCATATTACCATAACCGTTATGGTAAAACGGACTTGTTCCCCTTACAGATCACGGGGTAGGGGAATGGTATGAATACATAATAATATCAGAAAAATCATGAGAGAAGCCAGATATACAGAATACAAAACTCATATTAAATCATTACTTCTTTTGGGAATTCCTATCATTATCGGGCAATTGGGCAATATCGTAACAGGTCTTGCAGATACGGTTATGGTGGGGCAGCACAGTACGGAAGAACTTGCTGCAGCCTCATTTGTCAATAATGTAATTAATGCGTTTATCATACTTGGAACCGGATTTTCGCTTAATTACACTCCAATAATAGGAGAACATATAGCTATCAATAAACGGATTGCAATAGGAGGCTGGTTGAAAAACAGTCTGGTAGCCAATTTGTCCACAACAGCCATAATCATTATGTTATTATTGGGCATTTATACCAATGTGGAACTTCTAGGCCAACCCAAGGAGCTTCTTCCGTTAATAAAGCCATATTATCTGGTTCTGATGTGTTCTGTGCTGTTTGTGATGTTGTCCAATACTTTCCGGCAGTTTGTCGAAGGCATAATGGATGCCTCAATATCCATGTGGATCCTTACGATAGGCAATGCTCTGAACATCGCAGGTAATTATGTCCTGATCTATGGCAAACTGGGATGTCCTGAACTGGGGCTGCTCGGTGCCGGTATCAGTACGCTTTTTTCAAGAATGATAATGTTGTTGCTTTTCATTGCGGTGTTCATAAAACAGAAAAAGTACGAACCGTTCAGAAAAGGCTTTCTGGCTATTCCGGTCAGAAAAGCATATTGGAAAAGGTTGAATAAGATAGGTTGGCCAATAGCATTTCAACAGGGGATAGAAGCAGCAACTTTCTGTATCACAACTATCATGATAGGCTGGTTGGGAGGTCTGGAACTGGCTGCACATCAGGTGGCTGTTGCCGTATCTACCGTAAGTTTTACCATCTATCTGGGGCTAGGTTCAGCCGTTGCCATTCGTACGAGTCTGTATAAAGGACTTCAGGATTGGGTTAATGTGCGTTATGCAACGCTTTCCGGAGTTGTGTTGGCTATAATAATTTCAATTACGTTGAGTTCCATATTATTAGTGAGTTGTGATGCCATTGGAGGACTGTTTACGGATAATGAGGCCGTATCAAATATAGTTGCCACGCTTATCCCGATACTTATGGCTTATCAGTTCGGTGACAGCATCCAGATTGTTCTGGCCAACGCATTAAGAGGATTGAGTGATGTGACGTCCATTATGTTCATATCCTTGATTTCATATTTTTTAGTCGCCATACCTTCTGGTTACAGCATTGCCTTCTTGTTGGATAAAGGTATATCCGGAATCTGGATGACTTATCCTATAGGGTTTACATGTGCTGTTTGCCTTCTTGGATTACGAACATATAGAGTAATGGGTTTCAGAAAACAATCTAAATAATTCTGAAAATACTGTATAAATATTTTGTTTCTTATAAATATAAAAAAGTTATTTGGCATGTAATGAAATGCAGCCGGCCAATTTGTGATTATGACATCGTAATTTGGCTGGCTGCTTTTGTATTCGGCGATTTTTATGAGTAGCGGCAGATCTTTTTTCTCATGCAGAAGAAAAAGCGTTTTCCGCAGAATCATTGCTGAGCTTTCTGTCATTGATGGCTTTGTTAGCATTAGACCTTATTATATTCTATTAGATTTACTTATATGAGTTCATGTTTTCCTGCAAAAAAACAAAGTTTTTTTGTAAATTTGTATGGTGTGATAAGCTGTCTTTATAAATAGCTTTGATCTTTAAAAAAACAAATCAATATATGGTGCAGATTTTAGTAATAGATGACGAAGAACCTATTCGTAAATTATTGGCTCGAATTATAGAACTGGAAGGTTATAAGGTATCGACAGCAAGCTGTTGCAGCGAGGCGTTGCAACAGCTGCGGAAACAACAATATGACGTTATTCTCTGTGATGTGTTTTTACCGGATGGTAACGGTGTGGATTTTATTTTTGATATAAAAAAATATTCCGATGATGCGGCCATAATCCTATTAACGGCACATGGAAATATTGAAGATGGTGTACAGGCTATAAAAAACGGGGCATTTGACTACATCACCAAAGGAGATGATAATCGTAAAATTATTCCCACCATAAATCGTGCAGTGGATGAAACAGAGAAAAGAAAAGGTAAGAAGTCAACTTCTGTAACATATTCTTTTGACTCGATTGTTGGCAATTCAAAAGAACTCAAACAAGCCATAACACTGGCACAGAAAGTGTCAAAGACAGATGCTGCCGTACTATTGACCGGAGAGACGGGTACAGGAAAAGAAGTTTTTGCCCATGCTATCCATCAGGCCAGTCAAAGATCCGCACTGCCTATCATAGACATCAATTGTTCGGCCTTTAGTAAGGATTTGCTGGAGAGTGAGTTATTTGGATATAAGGCAGGAGCTTTTACCGGTGCATTAAAGGATAAAAAAGGGCTGTTTGAAGTTGCTAATAATGGAACGATTTTTTTAGACGAAATCGGAGAAATGGCTTATGATTTGCAGGCTAGACTTTTACGTGTTCTGGAGACTGGAGAATACATAAAAATCGGTGATACCAAGCCTACAAAGGTAGATGTCAGAATTATATCGGCAACAAACAGAGATTTAAGGAAAGAAATAGAAAATGGTCATTTCCGTGAAGATTTATATTTCCGTTTATCGGTTTTTCAGATCAACCTGCCTCCGTTGAGAGAAAGAAAAGATGATATTGAAAGTCTGTCATATCTGTTTCTGGATAAATTTGCCAATAAGCTCAATAAGAAAATTGTTGGAATAACTCCAGAAGTACTTAACATATTAAAAAACGCGGAATGGAAGGGAAATGTAAGAGAACTTAGAAATGTTATTGAAAGATGTTCTATTGTATGTGAAGACGAAATCACATTTGAAGATTTACCATTGGATTTACAAAGATGCAAATCGGATGTAACATCGCTGAAAGATAGTTTCGAGCTGGCAGAAATCGAACGGATGCATATTATCAAAGTATTGCAATATACAAATGGTAATAAAACGGAAACAGCACGTCTTTTAAAAATAGGACTGGCTACTCTTTATCGTAAGATTGAAACTTACAAAATCATTGTATGATAATAAATAACCGTTTATAGGCATACAGGTAAATGCTTATAAACGGTTTTATGAAAGAATAAGAAAGAATATATCTGATTATGCTTTTAAACGTAATGTAAAACAGCTTCCTTTTCCCACTTCGCTTTCTACAGTTAAAGTACCACCGTGTGCTTCTACGAAATCCTTTGAAATGGATAATCCCAGTCCACTACCTTGGACTTTTGTACCGGGAACCCGGAAATAATGATCAAAGATACTTTGATGGTATCGGGGATCTATCCCCTTGCCGAAATCACGTACATACATTTCAATATAATTATCCTCTGTTTGGCGGGCGCCAATAATTATACGACCTTTTTCAGGAGAATAACGAATGGCATTCGAAAGCAGATTGGTCAATACCCAGGCAATTTTTTCGCTGTCAACAAATAATTTGCCTATTTTATTTTCAGGGTATTGTACCTCTATCTGTATGTTGAATTTTTCGGCTTGTACCCGATTGGCCTTTATGGCATATTCAATCAATTCTATTGGTTTTGTAATACGGGGTTTGAGTTGCAGTTTACCGGACTCTACCTGTGTCATGTTAAGCAGTTCGCCAGTGATGTTAAGCAAACGTTCACTATTGTCCTGAATACTTTGTGCCAATTCTTTTTGTTCATCGTTCAAGTCACCGACTCTACTGTCTTCAAGCAACTGCAAACTCATCATGATTGCGGAAATAGGTGTTTTCAGTTCATGCGATATTGTTGAAATAAAGGTTGTCTTGGCAGAATCCAGTTCCTTGAACTCCGTGATATTTTTAAGCATGATGACATATCCTTCGTTTATCGGATCGGACAGATTATCACCAGACTTGCTAATCTGCATGGATTTCATTTGAAAATAACTTTCCTTATTGTCCGCATATATTTTTAATGGTTCCGTTTTGCTGACTTTGTTTTCTCTTTGCGAGTCCATGAGTTCGCGTATGAGTCTTCTTAACAAATCATTCCTGATAGAAATATCCTGAGCAGGTTTTTGTAAGACTTCTTCACGCTTTAAATTAAGGACATTCAAGGCTTCATCATTTATAAATAAAATGGTCAGTTCATTATCCAAGCCTATTATAGGTTCTTTTACGCTGTTAATAATGGTTTCCATATAATTTTTAGCAGCCTTGATTTGTGCCAGCGTACTGGAATGATAATCAGACAAACGTTTGGCCATTCTGTTAAAGTTTTCAGAGACTTCAGCAAATTCATGGCTTTCCAGATTTAATCTGCACTCATAATTATGATTGGCAATGTCTTTTATTCCGTCAATTATTTCCTTGATTGGCTTGTTAAAATATGACGGAAGAACTGCCAGCATGAAAATACCTATTACAATACAAAAGCCTCCAATAGTCGAGATCCAAAGTAATGCACGATGCAATCCCGGACCCGCAGCAGGACTGTTGGGTTCTGTAGCCGTTAAGATTTGCAAGTTTACGATGGAGAGTGAAACCAGAAGCACAATCATAGCAACAAGTGCTCCTATTACAAGGGTCAATTTTGTCTTTATATTCATAACACATGTTTTATTGCGGAAAGATAATCAATTTTATATCCATTTCTGAAAGATTTTTAAGAAAATATCCATAACGACTTATTTTAAAGATCTTGCTCCAGTTTAAAGTCGGTTGTCCAATACAGACTGTTGTGACATGGCGTTCACGACATACATTAAGAATAGCCTGTATGATATTGGGTGATGCAACTTGTATCAATTCGCCACCCAGTTCGGTTACCAGTTTGAAATGGTTGAGCAGATGTCTCTGAACCGATAAATTGATTCTGTCGGGACTTTCAGAAGGTGTTTGAACGTATAAAGCCAGGAAATCGGTATTATATCGGGAAGCCAGTCGTGCGGTACGGCGTATGATATGTCTTGGTGTCTTTTCATTACTGCTTATACAAGCAAGATACAGTTCCCTATGAATGGCCTTCTCTTCCGGAATTACTTCTGTTTCAACTTTCTTCTCAACTCTGAATGCCACCTCCTTGAGAGCCAGTTCTCGTAGTTGAAGAATATTTTCTGTCTTGAAAAAATTATTAAGAGCAGTTTGAATTTTCTCTGTTTTATATATTTTTCCGGCTTTTAAGCGATTAATAAGCTCCTCTGCCGTCAGATCGATATTGACTACCTCATCCGCTTCCTCCAGAACCTTGTCTGGAATGCGTTCTTTCACTTCAATTCCGGCTATGCCTTTAATGTCCTCATTCAGACTTTCAATATGTTGGATGTTTACAGCAGATATGACATTGATTCCGGCCTCCAGAAGATCCATTACGTCTTGCCAGCGCTTTTCATTTCGGCAACCGTCAACATTGGTATGTGCAAGCTCATCCACTATTACCAACTCAGGATGCAACTGAAGAATGGCATCCAGGTCCATTTCCTCAAGTTCTTTTCCTTTATAAAATATTTTTTTTCGTGGAATGACTGGCAGTCCTTTCAGTAGTGCTTCTGTACCGGCCCGTCCGTGTGTCTCAACATAACCGATCTGTACGTCAATTCCGTTATCCAGCATTTCATGAGCTTCTTGCAACATCTTATAGGTTTTACCTACACCGGCAATCATGCCAATGTAGATTTTAAAAGCACCTCTTTGCGAACGTTTTATCAGATTGAGGAAACGACATACGCTTTCTTCTTTATTCGTCATTATTTTTTATATGAATTGAAGATTCAGCATAAAGTATACAAATTTAAAATGATTTTATTGATTCATATCAATAATCACTCCAAAAACGCTTATAAAATAAAAGCAGGATACCAAATATTTCCAGTCGCCCGATAAGCATAAGAGCTGAAAGAATCCATTTTGCAGCATCGGGTAGGGCAGACCATGAAAAAACAGGTCCAAAGGCTCCAAGTCCAGGTCCGACATTGCCTATCGCAGACACAACCGTACTGAAAGACTCCGTTAGACCTACTCCCAGACACATCAGCAAAGTCCAGCCTATAAATATACATATCAAGTATGTGACAAAAAACGTATATACCAATGCCGACGTTTGCACTGAGACCTGACTGTTATTAATATGAACCGGTAAAACGGCTCTGGGATGCAATATTTGTTTAAACTGGTTCTTTATATTCTGAAACATGATCATTAAACGTAAGTTTTTAACCCCGCCACTCGTTGAACCTGTACAACCACCAGATATCATGGCAAAAACAAGTAACATCCAGGTAAATGAAGGCCACAAGTTATAATCGTCTGTAGCAAAACCACACGACGTGTGAGTAGTTGCTACTTGAAATAGAGCCTTACGAAATGCTGTTTCAAGATCATAATAATCTGTTATAAATAGGGCGGATGTAATTATAAAAGTAAGTATTGCTATTGATGAAAGAAACCAGTGCAGTTCTCCATCTTTAAGCAATTTCTTATATTTACCATTCAGTGCGAGATAATACAGGGAGAAATTAACACCGGATAGAATCATAAAGATAGATATGACATATTCCATATATGGTGAATTCCAATATGATATGCTATCTTGTTTAGTTGAAAATCCACCTGTTGCCGTAGTAGCAAACGATTGGCACAAGGCATCAAACAGATTCATGCCACCAAGCATCAATAATATGGTTTCCAGTAAAGTCAGTCCTATATAGATAATCCATAAGCAACGTGCCATAACCTTGATTTTAGGGTGGATTTTATCATGTGTGACCCCGGTTGCTTCTGATAAGAAAAGCTGTTGGCTGCTGCCACTGAATAATGGAAGCAATGCTATGGTAAAAAGAACTATACCCAATCCTCCAATCAATTGCGTAAAACTGCGCCAAAAGAGTAGTCCATGTGGCAATGATTCTATATTATCCAGGATGGTAGCCCCAGTTGTAGTAAAACCCGACATGGTTTCAAAGAAAGCGTCTGCAATTGATGGTACGTACCCACTTAAATAGAAAGGTAACATCCCTAGAAGCGTAAATAATATCCAAGAAATACTTACTATACAATATCCGTCACGTCTGGAGATGCTGTTACCTTTACGGTTGCCTGCCAGTACCATAATTCCGCCTATAACCATGTTGATTAACATGGTCCAGACAAAATGGATATAGCAACTTTCGTGATAAATAACCGAAACACCGGCACAGATGGCAAACAGTCCAGCTTCAACTAAAATCAGTATGCCCAAAACATAAGAAACTACTCCCCAATTAATAAGGTCGTCTTTCCTGTTTTTAAATGAAAATGAATTTGTCTGACAAGTATCCTTCATATAACATATCTTTTATTGAATCATAGGCAAAATTCATGCCACAGAGAGGGAAAATTTATAATTCGTTAATTTACAAAAAGTTATAAAAATGAGTTTTTTATTTAGACAATTTACCCTTCTCATTATGATAAGCCTATACTTCCATAATGAGAAGGGTAACACGGGCAAACTATTAAAATCCCAGACTCAATCCTGCTACGAGGTAAATACGATCATACGTTGGTGCTACAATAGCTTGTATAAACACAGGAACTGAAAATTTATCAGTAACGGTTATATCCTTATTGGCTTTTAAAGAAAAGTCTGTAAATGCAGCCTTATCATGGTAATATCCTTTCCATGGGGTAAAGCCTATTGCAGAAGTAAGTGTAATATCTGCCGAATAAACCTGTTATTTATTTGTTGATAGTCGGATTGGCTTCTTCCATAGCCACATTAAGTTTTAATACATTAATTTTTGCAGGGCCGAATAAGCCGAACAAAGGTTTTTCTGTCATCTTGTCGATAATGGCCTTAACATCAGATTCACTCATTCCTCTAGCCTTTGCAACCCGTTTTACCTGTACATACGCACATTCAGGTGTTATGTCAGGATCAAGACCGGAAGCACTTGCGGTAACCATTTCTGCAGGAATATCTTCACGCTTCAAATACGGATGATGAACCAGAAAAGTATCAATTCTTGCTTCTACCTCCGCAAGATATTCCTCATTAGTAACTCCCTTATTGCTACCGGCTGAACTTGTACCGTCATATCCGGAACCCGCACATGAAGGTCTGCCCCAGAAGAATACATCTTTAGTGAAGATTTGTCCGACGTTTGCCACACCTACAACCTTACCGTTGAGTTTCACCGTTTCAGCATTTCCTCCTTCACCAGGAGCTGCCAATTGTGCGAAAATCCATAATACCAATATATAACATACTGAAAAGAACACACAAAACACCAATGTGATTCGGATTGATTTCATTAAATTTTTCATAACCTTCTTTTTTTGTTTTTATTATTAGAAAAATAATCCTACGAATAAATCTATAAGTTTGATACCCACGAAAGGTGCAATAATACCACCCACGCCATAGATAAGCAGGTTCCTGCGGAGTAGAGCGCTGGCTCCGATCGGCTTGTATTCAACTCCCTTAAGAGCCAAAGGTATCAGAACAGGGATAATTATGGCATTGAATATGATAGCCGAAAGTATTGCACTTTCAGGACTATGCAATCCCATAATGTTAAGTGCTCCCAGCTGTGGAACGGAAGCCATAAACAATGCAGGGATTATAGCAAAGTATTTGGCAACATCGTTGGCAATAGAAAATGTGGTCAGCGTACCACGCGTCATAAGCAACTGTTTACCTATTTCTACAATCTCGATAAGTTTTGTCGGATCGTTGTCAAGGTCAACCATGTTGCCGGCTTCCTTTGCAGCCTGAGTACCACTATTCATGGCTACACCCACATTAGCCTGTGCAAGAGCCGGTGCGTCGTTTGTTCCGTCACCCATCATTGCAACCAGCTTGCCTGCTGCCTGTTCCTTCTTAATGTAATTCATCTTATCTTCCGGTTTGGCTTCCGCAATAAAATCATCTACTCCGGCTTTCTCTGCAATATACTTTGCTGTCAAAGGATTATCGCCTGTAACCATTACCGTCTTTACACCCATCCTGCGCAGACGTTCAAAACGCTCCTCAATGCCCGGCTTGATAATATCCTGCAACTCGATTACTCCGGCTATTTCCTTATTGACACATACCACCAATGGAGTTCCGCCGTTGCTGGTAATTCGTCTGATGATTTCCTCTGTTTCTTTGGGAAACTCATTCCCCGCTTCGCTTACCATATTACGAATTGCGTCAAAGGCTCCTTTCCGGATTTGAGTACCATCTTTCAAGTTTATTCCTGAACATTTCGTTTCAGCCGTAAACCTGATCATGTGAGCTCCTTCCGTGTTTAAGTTATGCATACGCAATCCTTGTTCACGTCCTAACTCTATAATAGATTTGCCCTCCGGTGTATCATCAGAAACAGAAGACAGCATACACGCTTCAATAAAACTGCGTTTGTCGAGGCCTGTTACCGGATAAAAATCCGTTGCTTTGCGGTTACCTATTGTTATGGTTCCGGTTTTGTCCAAAAGAAGTGTATCTACATCGCCTGCTGTTTCAACCGCTTTACCGGATTTGGTGATTACATTGGCACGTAACGCACGATCCATTCCGGCTATGCCTATGGCAGAAAGCAAACCACCAATCGTAGTAGGAATCAAACATACGAAAAGTGAAAGGAAAGCAGCAATGGTAATGACAGTATTGGAGTAGTCGGCCATCGGCTTAAGCGTGATACAGACCACAAGGAATACCAACGTAAATACGGCCAAAAGAATGGTAAGAGCTATCTCATTCGGTGTCTTCTGACGACTTGCCCCTTCTACCAATGCGATCATCTTATCTAGAAAGCTTTCTCCGGGCTGAGTAGTCACAACAACCTTAATATGATCCGAAAGGACTTTAGTACCACCCGTCACAGAGCTCTTGTCGCCGCCAGCTTCACGAATGACTGGAGCCGATTCGCCCGTGATGGCACTTTCATCAATTGATGCCAGACCCTCTATGATCTCACCGTCAGCAGGAATGACATCACCTGCTTCACATACAAATACGTCACCTTTTTTAAGCTGTGAACTGCTCACCGTCTTTACTTTATCGTTTACAATAAGCCGTACCGGAGTCTCCTCACGGGTCTTGCGCAAACTGTCTGCCTGAGCTTTGCCTCTGGCTTCGGCTATTGCTTCCGCAAAGTTGGCGAACAACAACGTAAGAAAAAGGATCATAAATACCCATAGATTATAAACAAATGAACCTTGCGATGTGCTGAATACCGAATAGACCGTTACGAACAACATAATCAATGTTGAAACTTCCACTGTAAACATGATTGGGTTCTTAATCATCATTTTCGGATTCAGCTTTACAAATGACTGTTTCAGGCTTTCTTTGACCTGATCCTTTTGAAACAGTGATGTATTTTGATTTTTTGAGTTCATATCCTAAAATTTTTGTTTATCAGTTGAGAATAGAACTGACTGTTTTTAAAGTTCTATTTATATTTGTTTTTATAGTCTTGAATTACAAAGAAAAATGTTCAGCTATTGTACTTAATGCCTGCGCAGGGAAAAATGACAGTGCCGCAACGATAAATATCACCGCAAAAGTCACCACTCCGAATGTTACAGTATCTGTTTGAAGAGTTCCGGCGCTTTCCGGTATATATTTCTTTTGTGCCAGGAGTCCTGCTATTGCAACCTGTCCGATGATAGGTATGAATCGGCTTAATATTAATACAATACCACATGATACATTCCAGAACCAGGTATTGTCACCAAGGCCTTCGAAACCAGAACCATTGTTGGCTGCACATGAAGTAAACTCATATAGCATTTCTCCTAGTCCGTGAAAACCTGGATTGTTCAGCCAGCCGCCTTCACCTTCTACAAATGCAGGAGCATGAACATACAGATAGGCAGCAAGAGCCGTACCGACAAGTATGACAAACGGATGGAGCAGTGCTACTATTGAAGCGATCTTCATTTCTTTGGCTTCGACTTTGTGACACATGAATTCCGGCGTACGTCCTACCATCAATCCACTGATGAAAACAGCTATAATGATGAATGTAAAGTAGTTCATCCAACCGACTCCGACACCGCCAAACCATGTATTAATCTGCATGTTAAGCATTTCAATCATTCCGGAAAGGGGCATTGTGGAATCGTGCATGCCATTTACAGAACCATTAGATGTAACGGTCGTCACCACACTCCAAAGACCGGTTGCACCCGCTCCAAGTCGAACCTCCTTGCCTTCCATGGCTCCGCCATCCTGCGCTATACCCATTGCGTCAATTCGCGGATTACCACCCGTTTCCTGAGATACATTGATACATACACCTATAAGGAAAGCTGCCAACATTACACCATATATACTATAACCCAACTTCTTACGGTTTACATAAAAACCAAATGCAAATACCATTGCCATAGGGATCATAAGAATGGAGCAGCATTCAATCATGTTCGACAAATAGGTAGGATTTTCCAACGGATGGGAAGAGTTCACACCATAATATCCACCTCCGTTAGTACCTAACTGTTTGATGGGAACGACAGCTGCAGCTGGTCCTTGTGATATGCTTTGAGGATTACCTTCAAGGGTAGTGATTTCCATCTTGCCATCAAATCCCATAGGTATTCCTTGTGTAATAAGTATAAAACCAACCACAAGTGATAACGGAAGAAGGATACGTGTACAGCTCAGTACAAGATACTTCCAGAAGTTACCAATAGTTTGGGTTGTTTTTTCACCAAGAGCTTTCATGATACCTGCCATAGCAGCCATACCGGTAGCCGCTGTTACAAACTGGAACAACATGATGACAAACAATTGTGTGAAATAAGTAAGACCGGTTTCGCCGCTATAATGTTGTTCGTTACAGTTTACCATAAAGGAAATACAGGTATTGAAGGCCTGATGTGCCGTCTGACCGATATTCCCGTCCGGATTTAAAGGTAAGCAACCTTGGATGACAAGCAGAATCATTCCCCAAACGAACCAAAATGCATTTACGACAAGTAAAGCTCTCAAAAACTGTTTCCAGTTCATTTCTTCCTCCGGATTGATTCCTGAAAGACGGAATATCAGATTTTCCACCGGATTCATGAAGTCACTCCAGACTTTGTTACCTTTATAAACTTTTGCAATATATTTTCCCAATGGATAACTTAAGGTTATCATTAGAATAATTTGTGTTATGACACCCAATATTTCAGTATTCATTTTTTGATTGTTTTTTTATTATAGACAGTCTTTATATAATACGTTGTCAACTCATGCGTTTAGAACTTTTCCGGTTTGACCAAAACATACATTAAATAGCCAAACATGATAATACCTGCAATAAATAATACTGTGTACATAAATTTTGCCTCCTTTCCATTTTAAATGTTTTCAAACCAGTCAATACATTTTTCAAATAACCAGAAGCAGCCCATACCCATTAGCATGCAGACTGCAAAACCAACTGTAAATAGTTCCATGTTTTTTTATGTTTAAAGTTCGTTTTTACTTGTGCAATAGGTATGCCATATTATGACGCAAAATAATAATATGCTGATTTCTAGTGAAATAAAAAATAATATTCTTCGAATAAAATTATTAATACCTTATCATTTTGAAAAAGTTCATTACTATAATGATATACTGTTTTAGGGATGTAGGTGCAATATCATTGCAGCAATGGCTGGATTTTTGCAAGGTATATATCCACAGACAATATAATGATTTGAAATGGCTAATATCTGACCGGAAGTCAATATGACGGATCGTTTGCCTGAATTTGTCGGGAGAACAGACGCCCTTACAAATCAGCAAGATATTTGCTACAAAAAGAAAAACCCGTTGGCAGAATTAAATTTTTGCAAATTTAATTCTGCCAACGGGTATATATCATGTCGTTTTTAGAGGTAAGTGTAGTTTCTGATTATTGCTTTTCAAGATCACTACTGAGCAGGAACCGTGTTACGGGTACTATGATATCCATAATCTTTCCGTTTACTGATGACAGTCTGGTATTGAGGGTAATGCTACCGTCCCTTTCTTTCACTATGGATTGATATTCCAAGATCACATTATTAAAATAGAGTGATTTGTCGGTGTCACTATATAATGAATGCAGGTTTGGGGAATAAGACACAGAGGTGCTGTTGATTGAAAACCTGAGTTTGTTTATATTCTGCGTGAATGTTCTTTTTACTAACTCTCCCAAGTCTACATTGTCCTTCAGTCTTTCTCTTATAAAATCTGAATATTCCCCTCCGGTAATTATCAATTCATTTTTCAAATTCTTCAAGTCTTTGAACTTGCTGGTCACGATATCAAACTGGGCGAGCTCCTGATAGTCTGAACTCAGCAATTTGACGGAATAACTGATATCTTGACCTACAGCCATGGCAGATCTGTATTGAACCAGAAAACCAGGCCGTGCTGTCAGAAATCTATTGAACAAGTAGCCGCCATCTCCCGTTTCCTCCAGATAATGCAACACGCCACTTTGATAATATTTTCCGGTTTCCAAATCGTTGACACTGACAAAGAATTTATAATATTCATTATGGTCGAAAGGTATATACACCTCCGGACTGGTTAAACTCTTGTATTTTACCTTGAAGTATAATTTCTTCTCCCCATTATCATATCTAAAGTCAGTTAGTGAAGAGTTCTGCATATCTTCACGGCTGTATGTATATGGGATGCCATCATTGTTTGAGGAACTGATGGTGATAAAATCCTTAAGTTGTACTGCAAATGCATCAGCTTTTTTCTCCCGATAGAAGGCATCAAAGTTCGGTTCATATATATTCTTACCTGGCGCTATTTGCACGCTTGCTCTTTTGGCCATATTATAATCTGTTGGTTTGTTGACAGATTCCTCTTTGTCTTCTGGAGTAAAGCCGTCAAAATATAGCGTTTGTTGAAATTCCTTTGTGCCATTTACTTTTCCTGTGACCAGAAGAGTAAAAGTGGCAGATTGGGGATCCTGTTGCATAATGGTGATATTCTCAATAAGAACTGATTTTTCATTGATGCGTTTCTCCCCGTTAAACTGGTCTAAACCGGTTAATGCCACAGTAACAGTCTGACTTTTGTCAAATATAAAAATACCCATGAGTTCTTCCGAGGTGATACTGTCGTTCATTTCTTGGCCATTATTACTGTTTCCGTTTTCTCCGTCATGATCTTCGTCTGGCGTTTTAATCTTGAATCCATTAAAATCCAGTGTTTCCTGAAAGGGAGTATGATTAGCCGTTCCTGCAACTATCAGACTGAATTGGCCTTTTGAGGCATCAATATTATCCGGTGTACATTTATGTATTTCTATGATCTTGCCGTTTATGTGATATTTTTTCTCCTTATTGAAGGAAGTGATCATCTGCAGATTATCATAAACATCCTTTTGCGTATCAAAGCTGAATAAGGAACGTAGTTCGTTTGAGGTTACTGTTGTGAACTCATCTTCAGTGTTTTTATGACATGCCATTAAAAGGACTGTTAAAAGGAAGAAACAGATGATTTCTTTAAGATTTCTCATACTCATATTACTGCATTAATTTAAGTGTAGAACTAATTTTGTATGGGAAAGCCCCATTATTCCCATCATTACTATTTATTGAATTACATTGTTAACATGATCTTTTTTGCAACTGCTGAATACAATACCCACTATAAAAAGAGCAGGATGAATATTCATTCATTGACATTGTACTTTCTGCTAAAACAACTTTTAGAATATTGCAAAGTTAAGTCCAATATTCTGAAAATCCATTTGTAATCCTAGTTACAATCTTGTAATACTTACTGCTAATTATCTGATAATCAATATGTATTATAATTAAAAACTTGTAATACAGTATAGTCCTGTTATAATGGCCATTTCTCTGTAAGAAAAACCACAATATTCGCGTCCCTTCAGAAGAATCCCTTTTTTAGGCAGACTAAAATATATGCTTAATTATTCTTTCTCCATAAAATATCAGGTGAGACTAAATTTCTACTGCCTCGGAATGTTCGCTGGTCCCCGATATCTGGTGTAGGAGATAGAAATAAAAAAAGGTGATCAAAATGATCACCTTTTTATTTTTGCGGAAGCTGGGGGATTCGAACCCCCGGTACGGTAACCCGTACGTCAGTTTAGCAAACTGGTGGTTTCAGCCACTCACCCAAACTTCCTTGCTTCCTTGGAAATCCCTTGGTAGAACCAAGTGTTTTTCTCAATTGCGTTGCAAAGGTAGTGCGTTTTTTTTAATTATGCAAATCTTACGGCTATTTTTTTGATTTTTTTTGTGAGAAAAAGCCTTTAATTTGATGAATTTTATAATAAATTACTTATGTTCAATTAGTTATAACTGCGTGAAAATAATAAATTTTTTATGAGATTTTTTCCTCTCAGGAGCGTTCTGGTTATATAAAAAAGGAAGGGAACGCATGTAGACAACAGAATACACAGGTAGGGCAGGCCATAAAAACGGGCGCAAAGAGGATAAAATCCTTCTGTTTTCATCATCCGCAGGATCCGACGGGCAAAACGAACGCTTCTTTGTTCATTAAGCAAACGGTATAGCAGGTCTGCATTCAATACATTGATACGACGGGAGAGGGCTTTGCGTTTTTGGCTGTCCAGATTCGGAAGTAACGATTGCAGCCTTTTCATTACGGTGATGAAGTCTTCATATCGCTTCTCAATCTCTTTTTCTGAAGGCTGATGCATGCGTGATCCCTCACGCTGGTAATAGGCATATACCACACTGGTCGTAACAACCAGCTTTTGGGGATTCAGATAAAGACGCGCTACAAATTCTTCGTCTTCATGATAAATGTCCGGAGTAAAACGGATGTCGCCCAAAATATCGCGCCTGAAAAAGAAACTCCACGGACTTCCGTGCAGGTTATATCTGAGCATATAGTCATATCCCCGGCCGCGGAAACGGATATGCAGTTTTTCGGTGGGCCGGTCATGATATCCCGTATCCGTCACGTCCGTCTGATTGAATGCAAGCATATCGGGTTTCTCTCTTTCGAGAAGTCGGACACAGGCCAGTAAGGGCGAACGGAACAGGTAGTCGTCAGCATCAACAAACAGGATATATTCATAACGCGCCAGCGTCAGCCCGTAATTTCGGGCTTCCGACACTCCCCGGTTGGATTGGTAAAAATAGTGTATCCGGTCGTCATGAAGTTCTTCCAGCCATTTTCCGGCCTCACTGGAAGGTGTACCGTCATCAATGACGATCAGTTCCCACAAGGCATGGTCGCCGATGGCACGTATACTCTGCACAGCCCTCATCAGAAGCGGCTTGTCCAGATTGAAATAGGGAATGATGATGCTGATTGAGATTTTCATTTGTTGAATCTGTTTCTTAATTTGGCATACCATATCAGGCTGCGTTGTCCGAAAAGAGTATAGAGCAGGGCTTTATGCCACTGTGACCGGCTTTGTCTGTCTGCCAGTGTCCGGCAAAGGTTGATTTTCCGGCCGGGAAGCATGATATGGCCTCCATACTGCAGATACATGATCTGATGGTTGCACATGGACAGATAAAACTCATCAAGCGCCGTAGCTGTAAAAGCCGGATGATGAAGATGAGTGTTATAAAAAGCCAGATTGGCATGCAGCAGGTCGTGAGTGCTTCTTTGCGTAAGGTGCTGGGTGATGCTTTTGGTACGTACACAGTAATAATAGAGGCCTTTGTCAGTCAGCAAAATGCGCCGGGCCTTTTGGAGCACATAGGGAATGGTATAGATATCCTCAAAAAGTTTGCCTTCAGGAAAACAGATGCCCTTCCAGAGCGTGGCCCTGAAAACCTTGTTCCAGGCATAACAGTGGTAATATCCCTTTCTGGCTATCCAGCCTGAATAATCAGTCAGTTCTCCATGACCCGGAACGAACATATAGGCTTCTTCGTGTCCGTGGTGTACATGCACGGGATATTCCACTACGTCTGTATCAGGATGTTCACGCAACAGTCCGGTCAGGACTTCCAGAGTGTCGGGAGCCAGATAGTCGTCAGAATCTACGAATGTGATATACTTCCCAGTAGCCAGTCCGATGCCTACATTACGGGCTTTGCTCAGACCGCCATTCTCGGTGCAGTGCACGACTCTTATGCGAGCGTCCCGTGCAGCCCATTCGTCACACAGCCGGCCGCTCCGGTCGGGACTGGCATCATCCACCAGAATGATTTCCACATCGGCGGTCTGCTCCTTCGAACCAATGCTTTTCAGACAAAAATCCAGATATTCTTCTACGTTGTATACCGGAATGATGATGGTCAGCAACGTTTGTTCGGCAACCGGTTCCATTTTATTTGATTTTTCGTGTCCAGAAGTCTATGTATTTTTGTGCCACTTCACGGTAGTCGTGATGGCGTTCCACGTAAGTCCTGCCTTCCACACTCAGTCGGGCAATCATGTCTGGTTGTCTGACCAGTTTCTCGAGTTGCAGGTAGACATCTTCCTCCGAAGGCTCTACATTGACTATCGGCCGGAGTTCCTTTTCGCCTAATATCTCATAGTTCTCCGGTTCTCCTCCTCCTACCAGCACAAGGCCTTTGGCCATGGCCAGAAGCCCGTTCATGGCCGGTGTATAGGAATATAACTGATCGAGCAGCACATCGCATGAATCAAGCATGGTACAATATTCGGCGTAGGGTACCGACTGTACTTTCAGTATTTCCACACGGTCAGGATAATTCTGGGCCAGACGCACAAGCGCCTTATACATGATGTCCGTGCCTTTATAGGCGTTTCGTGTCCGTTGTATGCCTATAAAAAAGCGGATTTTACCGTCTATATGCCTTGGCTCACGGAAACGTATTTCATCCGTGTTGACCGGAAACGGAATAAAGCAGGTCTTTTCGGGAAATACCGGCCGGTAACAGGCGTCATATTCATAAAGTCCGGTTACAATACCGTCACAGTCGTTTGCAATATAGCGGTTTAATTTGCCGTTTTCGCCATTCAGCCATTCGGCAATAAAGCGGTCGTTATCCTCGTTTTGTCTGATTTTCGCCCCGATGTTAAAATCGGAATAACGGAAGGTCTTGCCGTCAAGTCCGGTCTTGACCCAGTAATAATCCATACCGAAAGCCCCCATAAACATGCTTCTGTTGTGACGACGAAGATAACGGTAGTAAGGATAATGTCTTTCTGCTTTCAGACTCAGAAAGACCGGATTGATGATTTGCACGACATCGTAACCGGTCAGTTTGGGTAACGTAGCCCATAATCGGGCCAGATAGCTTAGTCCGCCTTTGAAATCAAGACTTTTTCTGCGAAGGGAGATGTCCCGGCGGTAACCTTTCCAGAAGTCGCCGTCTGACACGACAGTCACTTCGTGGCCGATCTGTCTCAATCCCTGTGCCAGTGTCCAGTGGACATTGCTATATTCGCCTATTAAGAGAATCTTCATTTTTCGTGTTTGCTCATAATTGATTAAAAATGACGGTTGCAGAAGCGCGGTACGTTACCGGAGTAAGCCTACCCATGTCCTGAAACCGTTAAGAAACAAATATAATGAGATTCGATGGAATGGAAAAAAATAATTGAATAAAAATAGGGCATAAGCCCTAATTTTATTTGTCTTTGAAAAACGATGTCCGCCAATCGTGCTCTACTTTTTGGGATTTGCAGGGAAAAAAGAGCTCGGCGCGACAGCCGGACATTTCAGTTACATGATAAGTGTGACCACAATTCCCGCTATGGAAGAAAGTATAGCCGTTCTTGAGTCCGAAAGGATGACAAACTTCCCGGATGTCAGGACGATAGAATATAATGCCTCTTTTACAGTACAATCAAACCAGCTGTCTTCAATGTTTCATCATTTTTTCTGATATAGGCGTATTTTCAAAGGCGGATTCATCTATACTCGTGACAGATGATGGAATGTGGATACGTTTCAAGCTCTTACAATTCGAAAACACTTCTCTTCCGATCCTTTTCAAACCTTCCGGCAGGCTTACTGTTGAAAGACGATAACAATTTGAGAAGGTGCAATCATTCAAAGAAACTGGTGCTGATAACTGTACCACGGAAAGATTGAAGCAGTCTTGGAAAGCAAAGCAACCAATGTATTGCAATGTTTTTGGCAATATTACTTCAAGGATGAAATTACATCCGCCAAATGCATCCCATCCTATTGTTTTTATGTTCTCAGGTATACGGAGGACAAGATTTGAGTATCTGCCCCAAAAAGCATAATCTCCGATTGTGTCCACACTTTCTGGTATTATTGTTGTACGGCATCCCATCACAAGTGTCTTTCCATCCTTGCTCAACAGTGCATTGGAACCCTTGGGCGATGAGTAATTCGGATTGTCTTCAGACACATTGATCTCATCTATCTCACAACATCCTGAAAATGATCTTGCAGAAAGGCTTGTGACATTCTTTGGAATATTGACTGAATGGATAGCGATGTCCTCAAAGCAGTAATCTTCCACTGTGCTTATATCATTTCCGATTGTTGTTGAACGGCATGCGGCAATCAAGGCGGAATCGGATTTCCTTACAATGCCATTGCAGTTGGAGCGTGAATCATAATTTGGATTAGACTTGTCTACCACAATGGAAACAAGGTTGTTGCATCCCCGAAATATATTCTCCTCTCTAATCTTTGTGACATTCTTTGGAATGTAGATTGATGTTAGGGAGGTACAACCGTGAAATGCATTTACTCCAATTTCTGTCAATGACTCAGGAAGGCTGATTGACTTAAGACCACTGCATTCGAAAAACACGTCGTGGCCAATGGTCTCCACTCCCTCCGGAATAACCAGTTGTTCCATCACGTTGCAATGATAGAAAGAAAAGTTACCAAGTGTTTTTACGGAAGCAGGAATCTTTGTGGCGGAACAAGCGACTGCAAGTTCGTCAAAGCCTGACAGTATGATGGCATTTGATCCGTCGCGTGAATCGCAATATTCGTTTTTCTCATCCACTTTAATTGATGTGAGATTATAACAGCTGCCAAAGAGCCCCGTACCTATGCTTCTTACGGAGGCCGGTATGTATATTGATCTCAAATTGGTACAACATTCAAAGACATAATCACCTATATTTTCAACTCCCTCGTCTATCACAATTGATTGGATTTCAGTTATACCCATGAAAGCTCTCGTTTCAATTCTTTTTACGGAATAAGTTTTTCCCTCATGTGTGACAGATGAAGGGATGTGAAGGGGTTGCGCATAATCAGTTCCTGGAACAGGCTCATAGCTTGTCAATAAGAGCGAGCTGCTGTCTTTTTTCATTATGGTGTAATTGAATCCATTCTCAGAGAATGAACCGTCTGCAAATGCCTGGATGACTGTAGCCAAACAAAGCAATGTAAATATCGCTTTTCTTATTGATATGATTTTCATTTTTTAAAATGATTTAGATATGATGTGCCGTCAGTTCATAATAATTTCCTTTATCATCAGCTCAAATCAATGATTCAAGATAAAATTTACGTTCTAAAACGTATATTTTAAGAATATGTTTTTGTGTATAGATTTGTGTTGTAAATTTATATGTTTTATTTAATTTTACAAAATAATTTGACGGAATTAATTCTGTTTAAAAGATAATATAACTGGATTTGTATGTCTTACTTGGTTTTTATAGAAAACTTTTGTGTATGATATTATGATCTTTTTTCCAACTGTTTCATAATCATTCTTTGCTATCTGCCTTTCACTCAATGACAGAATCGACAGATTCCTGTTGCTTTACATATTATTTTTTTCTATATAAAAAATTGACATATAAAAAGACAAGACAGCAAAGTCTGCTATCAGATTGTAGCATGGACATATCCCATCTGTTTGGAGAAAAAGTGCTTCACCTATTCACAGACCTTTATTTATAAGGCCTTCAATGGTGAACCATCTCCTTCACAAGTCCTTCACGCCTCCTTCACCTTCTCCCTGATATCAGAAATTCATAAAAAAATCAATTTTTCATTTTGTTTTACATTTCCAAAAAAGTAAGCTTTACTTTGAAAAAACTAAAGCTTACTTTTTTTAAAGTAAAGCTTACTTTTTCCGAAAAGTGCCTTGAAAATTTATAGTGCATGGACTGTGAAGGAGGTGTAACGGTATATTTCACTTATATATACTTGATTATCAATATGTTATAAGGTTCGTGAAGCAGTGAAGGCCATTTTGCAAAAAACAGAATTATGGGTAACTCCTGGGACCCACTTTTGAGGGCAGAAAGGTGAAGGGGAAAGGTGAATGTTTCATGCTTCACCTTTTTATCCATAAACCGGCTGCAAATTTCTTTAGCAGACCACTTTTGTTTTGTATCTTTGCATGAGTAGGTGATAAATACTTAAAACGTAGATTACATGTTGTCTATATTGATACCTGTATATAATTATGATTGTTCGGAACTTGTGGCTGCATTGGACAAACAGGCCGTAAGGCTGAACATAAACTATGAAATCTTGGTGGCTGATGATGCTTCGGAAGAATCCTTCAGACAACGGAACAGAGTGATTAACGAACGACCGAATTGCCGCTATATTGAATTACCGGAAAATGTAGGCAGATCGCGCATCCGCAATATTTTGGCATCAGAGGCGCAATACGGCTATCTGCTGTTTATGGATTGCGACGGGGTGGTGGTGCGCGATGATTTTCTGAAAGATTATGTGGCCTGTATTCCAGATGACAAGGTGGTCTGCGGAGGGATTGTCCATCCCGACCGCTTGCCTGATCCGTCCGTTTCGCTTCGTTATACCTACGAAAAACAGGCGGAGAAACGTTTTACAGCAGAAAAACGCCGGCAAAATCCTTATGGCGAATTCCGAAGTTTCAATTTCATGATAGCCAAAGACATATTGGATCAGCATCCGTTTGATGAATCAATTGTGGATTATGGCTTCGAGGACACCCTGCTTGGCAAGGAACTCAAAGCTGCCGGTATCCCCATCCGGCATATCGACAATCCGCTTATGAACGGTGATATCGAGCCAAATGAAAAATATCTGGCCAAAATGAAAAGATCTCTTCATACGCTATACCTGCACCGGAGTGAACTGGAAGGCTATTCGGGCGTACTCACCCTTTACAACAAGCTTCAAAAGTTTCATGCCACCGGGGTGGTGAAAGGCTTATATCGTGTGTGGCGTCCGGCTATCATGAAAAATCTCACCGGCCAGAAACCTTCATTGTGGTGCTTTAAATTGTATAAAATAGGATGTTATTGTGAAATTGCAGCCGGAAATTAAAGAAATTCATTAAATTTACTCAAACAATAAGGTCAGATGATGACGATTGACTATTTTTGCAATTCAATCGTTATACCTAATAAGTAATGTCATATAAGCTATTTGATAAAATCCTGTGGATAATCTGTCTTTTTTCCTTTTGGGGGCCGGTTTCATTGCGGGCTCAAGTCAGCGGACAGGTGACAGATGCAGAAACAGGTGATCCTCTGCCATACGTCAATGTTTACTTTAAGGGGGAAAGAACACTGGGCACAACGACAGACGACAAAGGTCATTACGAACTTCCTGCATGGAATTCGAAAAACGATTCATTGGTCTTCTCCTACATGGGATACAGAACCCATGCGGCGTATGTGCCGAAACACAGCAGAATGCGTATCCACGTGAAACTGGAGCCCCACGACAGGCAGCTGAACGAAATCGTGGTCAGATCAAAAAAGAAAAGATACAAACGCAAGAATAATCCGGCTGTAGATCTGATGCGGAAAGTCATTGCAGCCAAATCAAAAAGTGACCTGAAAGACAACGATTTCTATCGGTATTCCAAATATCAGAAAATCACATTTGCCTTCAATAATATCACGCAGGAGTTTCTGGACAGCGGTTTCTTGCGGAAATTCCCGCTATTGGTCAATCAGGTTGAGTTCTGTCCGCAAACACAGAATCTGATTTTGCCGGTAACTTATAATGAAACAGCCTCCGAACACATTTACCGCAAGAATCCGCAAAAAGAACGCGATTATATAAGGGGAACCCGCTCGGAAGGTTTCAACGATCTGTTTACGACAGGTGATATAGCCACTGTCGTGTTACAGCGTTTTTTCACGGATGTCAATGTATATGATAACTCTATCTATCTGCTGGAGCGTCCTTTCACCAGTCCGCTTTCGGAAACCGGAGCCATTGCATTCTATCAGTATTATATCATGGATACGCTGGAGGTGGACCGCGACCGTTGCATCGAAGTCAGCTTCGTACCTCAGAACCCGCAGGATTTCGGTTTCTCCGGACGGTTGTGGATCATGGATGACAGTACTTACCGCGTAAAAAAATGTATATTGAATCTGCCGGTCAAATCAGGTGTGAACTTTATCAGCAATATGGTTGTGGAACAGGAGTTCGAAACGCTTTCCAACGGGCAGCGCATCCTGGTTAAGGACAATATGCTGGTTGAGCTCGGTGCACTGAAAAAATACCATAATATGATGATCAAGCGCTCTACGACCTATTCCGGATTTGATTTCTCGCCCATTCCGGAGACTGCATTCAAGGAGCGTGAAGTCAGGCGGGAAGGAAGTGCTGAAACGGATGATGAAACATTCTGGGCTCAGCACCGTACCGAAAGTCTGACCCGTTCCGAAGCTGCCATGCCGCAACTCATGAAGGATGTGCGCAAGACCCGCGGATTCGGCTGGATGATCTGGATCGTAAGGGCATTGGTGGAGAACTATGTGGAAACCTCGCCAGACGGAAAAAAGAATTATGTGGATTTCGGACCGGTCAATACGGTTGTCTCTTCAAACTTTATAGACAAGATCCGTTTCCGTGCCAGTGCGCAGACGACTGCCAACTTCAACCCGCATCTTTTCCTGAGCGGTTATCTGGCCTATGGTGTGCGTGACCAGAAATTCAAATACGAGGGCAAGGTTGAGTACTCTTTTCTCAAAAAGCGCTATTCTGCGGATGAATTTCCGCGCAATGCCCTGTCGGTGTCTACGCGTTATGACGTTATGGCGCCATCAGACGCCCTGTTGCCGCGTGACAAGGATAATGTATTCGTATCGATGAAGACTCAGACGGTAGACCAGATGATTTACTTCCGTCAGTATAATGTGATGTATGATTACGAATTCGACAACCATTTCAGTATTTCCACGCGTTTGCGCTACATGACGCAAAATCCTACCGGTTCGCTTTTCTACCGGACTTTATCAGGAGAGAACGTGACCGAACTGACCCAAAGTGAGGCGACACTTACTCTGCGCTATGCGCCTGGTGAAGCTTTTGTCACGACCAAACAGCGCCGGCATCCGGTCAATAACAATGCACCGATATTCACCTTAATGCATACAACGGGATTCAAAGGACTGCTGGGCGGTGACTATGAATCCAATTATACGGAATTTTCGGTTTACAAACGGTTCTGGCTCAATTCGTTCGGACGCATCGATGTGTATGGCAGAGCCGGCGCACAGTGGAACAGAGTGCCATTCCCTTTGCTGATCACTCCGGCGGCCAACAACTCCTATATTATCACCAAAAATACATTCAGTATGATCAACAACATGGAGTTTATGAATGACCGCTTCGTGTCGCTGGATCTCCAGTGGGACCTGAACGGCAAGTTGTTCAACCGTATTCCGTTGTTGAAAAGGCTTAAATGGCGCGAAGTGATCGGCTTCAAGACTCTGTACGGTACGCTGACATCCAAAAATAATCCTTATTTGCATGCCGGTGCAACCGATCTGTATGAATTCCCGTCACGTGACGGACAGACCACCAGCTTCATGATGGGCGACACACCCTATATGGAAGTCAACGTGGGCATTCATAATATATTCAAGGTATTGCGTATAGACTATGTACGGCGTCTGAACTATCTTGACCTGCCTTACGTGCAGAAAAACGGTGTCAGAATAGCCTTGCAATTTGATTTTTAAACTTATATTCATATATAAAGAGAAATATGACAGCTCCTTTGGCAGAACGACTTCGCCCGAAAACATTGGACGATTATATCGGTCAGAAACATCTGGTCGGTGAGGGTGCCGTGTTGCGCCGGATGATTGATTCCGGACGGATTTCATCCTTTATCCTGTGGGGACCTCCGGGAGTGGGAAAAACCACTCTGGCGCAGATTATCGCCCACAAGCTGGAGACTCCGTTTTACACCTTGAGTGCCGTGACAAGCGGCGTGAAAGATGTGCGTGAGGTCATTGAGAAAGCACGTAACAACCGTTTTTTCAGCCAGGCCAGTCCCATCCTGTTCATCGACGAGATACACCGTTTCAGCAAGTCGCAGCAGGATTCGTTGCTTGGAGCCGTGGAGCAGGGGGTTGTGACGCTGATTGGCGCGACGACCGAGAATCCCTCGTTTGAAGTGATCCGTCCGTTGCTGTCGCGTTGCCAGCTCTATGTTCTCAAGAGCCTGACCAAGGATGATCTTCTGGAGCTACTGCATCATGCGGTCGAACGTGATGTGTTCCTGAAAGAAAAACAGATAGAATTCGTAGAAACAGACGCCATGCTGCGTTACAGCGGAGGTGATGCCCGCAAATTGCTCAACATCCTTGAACTGGTTGTCGAAGCAGACGGAACAGATCATGTGGTCATTACGGACAAGATCGTGGCAGAACGTCTTCAGGAAAATCCTCTGGCTTACGATAAAGGGGGAGAAATGCATTATGATATTATTTCTGCCTTTATCAAAAGTATACGCGGAAGTGATCCTGATGCTGCGCTTTATTGGCTGGCCCGTATGATTGAAGGTGGCGAAGATCCGGCTTTCATAGCTCGCCGACTCGTTATTTCGGCAAGTGAGGATATCGGACTGGCCAATCCCAACGCCCTTCTGCTGGCCAATGCGGCTTTTGATGCCGTCATGAAGATAGGCTGGCCTGAAGGCCGGATTCCGCTGGCTGAAGCAACGGTCTATCTGGCAACCAGTGCCAAAAGCAATTCGGCTTATATGGGCATCAATGATGCTCTCCAGCTGGTACGCCAGACCGGCAATCTGCCGGTTCCGCTCCATCTGCGCAATGCACCGACCAAACTGATGGAAGAACTGGGATATCATAAGGGGTATAAATATGCGCATGACTATGAAGGACATTTCGTAGAACAACAGTTTCTTCCGGACGAACTTGTCGACAGGCGCATCTGGCATGCACAACCCAATGCTGCGGAAAACAAACTGCAGGAAAGGATGATACTTTTATGGAAAGAACGATATAAAGCCTGACAGCGGCTGTAACAATAAAATGAGAAGATAAGCCGTTTCTCAGAAAAAATGCCTATATTTGTTTAATTAAAACTATTACTCAAAACGAAAACAATGAAAAGTGATATTGAAATAGCGCGCGAATGTACTTTATTGCCTGTTGAACAGATTGCAGATCAGGTCAATATTCCCAAGGAGCATTTGGAACATTATGGCAAATATGTGGCCAAAATACCGGAAAGCCTGATAGATGAAGACAAGGTGAGCCAAAGTAACCTGATTCTGGTTACAGCCATTACGCCAACGAAGGCCGGTATCGGTAAAACCACGGTATCCATAGGTCTGGCATTGGGACTGAGCCGTCTGCACAAAAAAAATATCGTGGCATTACGCGAACCTTCACTTGGTCCCTGTTTCGGACTGAAAGGCGGGGCGGCAGGTGGCGGCTATGCGCAGATCCTGCCGATGGAGAAGATCAACCTGCATTTTACAGGCGACTTTCATGCCATCACTTCTGCCCACAACATGATAGCCGCTTTGCTCGACAACTATATATACCAGCACCGCGATGAAGGTTTTGCCATGAAGGAAGTACTGTGGAAACGTGTGCTTGACGTCAATGACCGTAACCTGCGATACATCGTTACCGGCCTCGGTGCACGGACTAACGGCGTAACTGCTGAAAGCGGTTTCGATATCACTCCGGCATCAGAAATTATGGCTATTCTCTGTCTGTCACGCAACGAAGCTGATTTGCGCCGCCGTATCGAAAATATCCTGTTGGGTACAACCATCGACGGCCGTCCTTTCAGAGTCAAGGACATGGGTGTAGCCGGAGCTATCTGCGTCTTGTTGAAGGATGCGTTGCATCCCAATCTTGTGCAGACGACCGAAAATACGCCTGCAATTGTGCATGGCGGACCGTTTGCCAATATCGCCCACGGATGTAATTCCATCCTGGCGACCAGACTGGCCATGTCGTATGCCGACTACGTGGTGACGGAAGCCGGATTCGGTGCAGATCTTGGAGCAGAAAAGTTCTTCAATATCAAGTGCCGGAAAGCCGGACTTAACCCGAAACTGACCGTATTGGTTGCTACCACGCAAGGACTGAAAATGCACGGGGGAGTACCTCTTGAAGGAATTCGCCAACCCAATAATGAGGGATTGGTCAAAGGATTTGAAAACCTGGACCGCCATATTCATAATATGCAGAATTTCGGTCAGACTGTGATCGTCTGCTTCAACCGTTATGCTACCGATACGGATGAGGAAATTGAACTCTGCCGTCGGCATTGTGAAGAAATGGGCGTAGGATTTGCCGTGAATACGGCTTATGGTGAAGGTGGCCGGGGTGCAGAAGAACTGGCTGCACTGGTTGTGAAAACCATTGAAGAAAAACCGTCCGCTCCATTGAAATTCAGCTATGATGATGAAGACAGCGTGGAAGTCAAGGCAGAAAAAGTAGCCCGCCAGGTATATGGAGCTGATGGCGTCACCTTTGCTCCTGCAGCCAGAAAGATGCTGGAACGAATCAAGGAACTGGGAGTGGCTCATTTCCCTATCTGCGTGGCAAAAACACAATATTCATTCTCTGCAGACGCACATGCATACGGAGCGCCTAAGGGATTTACGGTAAATATCCGCGATATCGTCATCAATTGTGGCGCGGAAATGATTGTGCTGATTGCCGGTGATATCATGCGAATGCCTGGACTCCCCAAATCACCTCAGGCTGAACGGATTGATCTGGTCAACGGACAAATAGAAGGCTTGTCGTAATTAATACTGCATATCATTCTGCAGCCCGTATGGTATGCGGGCTGCAGAATAATAAATAACCGTTAAATTTAAAATACTTTGAAAAATAGTCCTGTTAGGGGATAAAGGGATAGTTTACCTTGAAACGACGGCACATTTTTTCCTCAATATCTCAGCATGCCTTTAAAAGAAATATGCTCGCGGCATGTGTGGTGATCCTGCTTTGCATTGCTGGGTGGGCTCTGTGTACCTATGACCATGCCTCACAGATGAGAGGCAGAAAAAGACAACTGGTTGATTCCCTTAATGATTTGTCTTATGATTATTGTTACCGCCAGCTGGACAGTGCTTCCGTCTATGCACATAAAGCCGTAAAATATGCTCAGGATTACAATACCGGTCTGTGTGAGGCACTGAACAATCTGATGTATGTCAGCTATCACAGAATGAACTATGAGGAAGGGTACAAATACTATCGCACCATACAGGAAACGACCAAGAACCAGATACAGCTGCTTATCAGTGAAGTCAATATGATGAAACTGTGTCAGCAGACGTCAGAAAACCGTCTGTTCTTTGATTATTACAACAAGGCGTTACAGCGTATGAAACGCATTACGGAAGAATACGGTACACTTGACGAACGGAACAAGAAGAATTTTGCTTATGCACAGATTGAATTTCATCTGACTGCGGCATCAAACTATTATTTTCTGATGCAAACCAGCCAGGCAATCAATGAAATCAATCTCATTTCTGAAGAAGGCGATGTGCGGAGTGATCTCATACAATGGATATACTATTGCTATCTGCGTGGACTAGGCCGTCTGTTTGAAGGGCTGACGTATGACGAACGGATACTGAAAAGTTTTGATTATCTGATGATTGCTCATCAGACTTCACTGCAATATCATTATGTATTCTTCGAAACCAGAAGCCTGCAGGCTCTGGCTACCATGCTGGACAATGACTATAATTTTACTCTAATCAAAAGAGAGAGGCCTCACGTCATTACTTATCTGGAAAATGCCTACGTCAATGATGATGATGAAACGGAACAGGAAGGCAAAAGGAACAAGGCTCTGATTCTGGCTTTGGTGGACGAAAGTCTTAAACAGTCTAAAATCTACAATTGCATTCTGCTCACAGGACATACCTATCATGCTTTGGGTTGCGTACGGTTCAACCGTGGTGAATACGGACTGGCTCTGGATGCTTTTGAAACTTCACTTTCTTACATCAATCTGCATCACCGCCAGTGCTACCCTGATGACCCGGGGCCGTTTTTGTCTTTGTACAGCAATGATTCGGTTGCCGTAGAAATGAAATGGATTGCCAATCCACACATAAAGACCCTGCCTATTATGCTGGCGGCCTTGCGTGAACGCCTGAGTGCGACCTTCAGTGCATTGGATGATAAACAAAAATCAGACTATAACAGAAATCTTTATCTGGATTTGCTTGAAATAGCCCGTCAGGATAAGTCTCTGGAAAGCAAATACGAACATCAGAAGCAGAATAACAGTCTACTGATGACTATCATGCTGGTGGTGACAGTCATCATGACGGTGGCCTGGATCTCTCTCTTTCTTTTTACCCGACTTTGGAAAAAAAGAAACAATATCCGCATCAAACTGTTGAACTCCCTGCATGACTGGTTCAGCAAGATGCCTGAAATGTCGCCGGAACAGCGTCTGGAAGAGGTTATCAGCGACTATCCCTGGATGAAACGTGAGAAAAAAATCATGCAGGCCATGCTTTTGCCTTATACGGACTGGATAGAAAAGAACCGCACGCTGACTGCTGAAATCAGTGACGACATGGAGCAGATCAGGGAAGACCGCCTTCTGAGTGAATACAGGATAGAGGACAACAAAAGGAAGAATATCTCCAAAAGAGCAAAAGTGACTCTCGTCAACAGTATTATGCCTTACGTGGACCGCATATTGAACGAGGTACACAGAATTCAGAAAGACAGTAACAATCTGCCGCAGCGACTGGCTTATATAGAAGAAATAACAGACAAGATCAATGCCTGTAATGATGTCCTTACCCAGTGGATACAGATGCACCGGGGTGAGGTCAATCTGGCTATCGAAACCTTCTCATTGCAACAGTTGTTTGATATTATCAAAAAGGGTAACTATAATTTTGCACAAAAGAATATAGAACTTCAGATACGGCCTACCGCATGCTGGGTTAAAGCCGATAAGGCTCTGACACTTTTCATGATCAATACCTTGGCGGATAATGCACGGAAATTCACGCCATCTGGCGGACAAGTCATCATTGAAGCGCACGAAGAGGGGGCGGCTGTAGAAATCTCTGTAACCGATACGGGATGCGGACTGACAGAAGATGAGAGATCCCTGATCTTGTCCTCCAAAATCTATGATGCCAGCCTTATAGGCGAAAAGGATGGGCAGATACAAAAAGAAAAGGGACATGGATTCGGCCTGATGAACTGTAAGGGGATCATAGAGAAATATAAGAAGCTGAATAAAATATTTGAAGTCTGCAGCTTCGATATCCAAAGTCAAAAAGGCAAGGGAAGCCGTTTCTTTTTCAGACTTCCTAAAGGCGATCACATTTTAAAGATGCTTGTCTTCCTGTTGCTGCTGGGCGGCGGAAACAGATCCTTTGCCGGAGAACACAAACATGATGACGCCTTGCTAAACAAGGCAATCCAGCTGGCTGATTCTGTTTATTTCTCGAATATAGAGGGTGAACATGACAAGGCTATTGAATATGCAGATTCTGCCTTTAATTGCATCAACGAATATTACAAAGAAAGTTTGCCGCCGTCTTGCCGGAACAAAAGGCTTAATCTGTCCGACAACGGATCTGGTGAGCGTGAATGGTGGAATGCCGGTGTCAAGGCAGATTACAATCTGATCATGGCATTGCGGAATGAGGTGGCCGTTGCGGCCTTGGCCTTGCATCTGTGGGATTTGTATACATATAATAATATACAATACACTTACATGTACAGGCTGAACAGCCAGAACTACCAGTTGGAGGCTGATCTGATCAATGCCATCCGGATGCAGAAAAACATGAACATAGGAGTGGTTCTAATGCTTATCACCATCCTGATTCTGGTTATTTTGATCTACATTATCTATTTCAGACGACGCATGATGTTCAGATTCAATGTCATGCAGGTTTTGGATATCAACCGGAGCATATTTGAGTCGGCCGATCATTATAACCGTCAGACTCAAATTGACTTGCTGATTAAGGAATGGCTGGAAACGGTCAGAAAAGGTATTAATGAAATTCATGAGATAGAAGGTGTGGCCTTATTGCTCTACAAAGAAAACGAAGAGTGTATCGGTATTTATCAGGAAGGAACCATCCAGCGACTGGAACTGACAAAGACCTTGATGCGGAACGTGTATCGTAACAGAACCGCCTTTTATGACGAAATGATTAATACCAAGGTTTATCCTCTGCTCTTCCATAAGAATACGGATGAGATGGTCTGTGTCGGCAGTCTGGCTATTAATTATGGTAAGTATCAGCAATCAAGGACCGAGGTGATCTTTGAAGAGTTTGTAGTAAGTTATCTTGCCATTATGGTATATGAAGTTATCGTGAAACATGGCTACCAATGGGAGATGCTTGAAATGGAAAATGATGAAAAGCAACGTGCGTTATACGAAGAAACCCGTCTGAGGATTCAGAACCAGATCATGGACAACTGTCTTTCTACCATTAAACATGAAGCGATGTACTATCCGAGCAGGATCAAGCAAATCGTAAAACGCATCAGAGAAACCGATTCTACGGAGGGGGCAATGAACAAGATAGGTACGCTGAATGAACTGGCAGAATATTACAAGGAAATCTACATGTTGCTGGCCAGCCAGCTTGAAAGGCAGCTTTCTTTCATTTATTTCAAATTCACGGATGTGAATGTGGACAGGTTGACAGAACGTTGGCTGAAAAGGACCCAAAAATACATTGCCAGAAAGAAACTTCCTGTTCTGCTTGAAACAGAAACAACATTAACCGGACTTTCTGTCAATTCTGATGAAGTACTGGCGGATTATCTGCTTGAGAACATTACCATGGACTGTTTAAGCCGCTTGCCAAAGGATGAGCATTCCGTCGGAATGAAACTTTCAGCAGTATCAGAAGATGGATTTGTTAAATTTTCATTATATTTGTCTATTGAATTATACAGACAAACTGAACTGTCGGAACTGTTTGATTCCGAACAAGGCAACTATGCCTTATTGATCTGCAAGGAAATTATACGCATGCACGATAAACTAAACAATTATTGTGGATGCAGAATAAATATGGAAACAATACCGGAGCGTGGTACCTGCATCTGGTTCACGATCCCTCAATCAGAAAAGAAATATGATAAAACCATTTAAAGTCATTATTGTAGAAGATGTCAAGCTGGAAATGAAAGGTACTGAAGAAATCTTCAGAACTGACATTCCTGAAGCTGAAATAATAGGAACGGCCATGAATGAAGCCGACTTCTGGAAACTGATTAAAATTCAGGTGCCCGACCTTCTGTTGTTGGATCTCGGACTAGGCGGGTCAACAACCATCGGAGTGGAAATCTGCCGAAAGGTTCGCCGCCAGTATCCTTCATTACATATCCTGATTTTCACCGGTGAAATATTAAATGAAAAATTATGGGTGGATGTGCTGAAAGCAGGGGCAGACGGCATCATCCTGAAAACGGGCGAACTGCTTACCAGAAATGATGTAAGAGCCGTGATGGAAGGCAGAACACTGGTTTTCAATCAGCCCATTATGGAGAAAATCATAGCCAGATTCTCCCAGGCTGTTCTTATTGAGTCCAAGCGTCAGGAGGCTTTGCTGCATTATGAGATAGACGAATACGATGAACGGTTCCTGCGTCATCTGGCCCTGGGATATACCAAGGAAATGATCTCCAAGCTGAGAGGTATGCCTTTTGGCGTGAAAAGTCTGGAAAAGAGACAAAATGACTTGATTAACAGATTATTTACAGATTCTGAGAATGGTGGAATCAATGCGACACGTCTGGTAGTACGTGCATTGCAGCTTCGCATTCTTGACATTGATCATTTGGAACCTGACGATGAATAAATCAGATAAAATACCGTTGCAGATAGTATGGCCTACTTATGTGCTTGTAGCTCTGCTGATCATGTTTGTGGTACTTGTTTTCATGTCATGGCTGGCCAATGCGGCAGGCATGAAGATGCATACACTACTGTCATCAGAGGGCTTGAGATGGCTGTTCCTGAATGTAGCCGACATCATCAGTTCGCCATGGCTTGTTTATCTGATATTGGGTTTGTCATGTCTCGGCGCTGTCTCGCGTTCGGGACTGTGGGAAGCCATCAACAGAATGCTGCACTGGGATAAGGAAAACGGTCAGCTTGCTTACCGGCAGAGAGTGGCCTTGATCAGTTCGGGACTTTTTTTCTTCCTGTATCTGGCCTGTTTGTTTTCATTGGTATTTTCACCTTATGCTGCATTGTTGAGCGTGACAGGGACACTGTTTCCATCGCCATTCCTGGCCGGGCTGTTTCCTGCACTGGTATTCGGCGGACATGTAACAGCACTTTTATACGGAAGTTTAAGTAACCGATTGAGAAATTTCCATGAGACTTTCGAGATTTTCTATTGGGGAATACAGCGTTACGCCATCTGGATCATCATATATCTGACAGGAGCGTTGTTTTGGGAAACTTTTCAATACACGGTAGGCAGAGTGCTATGATCGGTCGGGCTTGCTCTATTTTATTTTTGGATAAAAAGCAATTTATCCCTATATTTGCATGACAAATTTACTTATGTCACCATTTGCAGAAATAAAACCGAAATACAGTGACTGGGTGAATTCCTAAAACCTATTTTTTACTGCTGCGTTGTCCTGTGAGGATAACGCAGCAGTAAAGTCATATATAATAAGCCATAATTATGAACGACCAACCATTTTCCACAGAACTCAATGAAGAACAGCGCGAAGCAGTCTATTATAATGATGGTCCTTTGTTGGTTATTGCCGGTGCAGGATCAGGCAAGACTCGTGTGCTGACATACAAGATAGCCTATTTGTTAGAACAGGGCGTCGAGCCGTGGCATATTCTGGCGCTGACTTTTACCAATAAAGCAGCCAGGGAGATGCAAGGCAGAATAGCCGAACAGGTTGGTATCAACAGCGCCAGCCGTCTATGGATGGGAACATTCCATTCTATTTTTTCAAGAATTCTGCGTACAGAAGCCGAACTGTTGGGATTTACACCGCATTTCACTATTTATGACCAGGCCGATTCCCGTAGTTTGGTCAAAAGTGTAGTGAAAGATATGATGTTAGATGACAAGACATATAAGCCGGCAGTAGTGGCTTCACACATTTCAAATGCCAAGAACCATTTGGTGTTGCCGTCTGCGTATATGGCCAGTGCAGAAGCCAGAAAAGCTGACGAAGAAGCACGGATACCCATGACAGGTGAGATATACCGCCGCTACATGCTCAGATGCAGACAGGCAGATGCCATGGATTTTGACGATCTGTTATTATATACTTACATTCTCTTTAAAGAGCATCCTGAAATATGCAGAAAATATGCCGAACGATTTGAGTTTGTTCTTGTAGACGAGTATCAGGATACCAATTTTGCCCAACATCAGATTGTCTGGCTGCTCACAAAAGAGAAACAACGGGTGTGCGTGGTTGGAGATGACGCGCAGAGTATTTACAGTTTCCGTGGTGCTAAGATTGACAATATTCTGAATTTCACGAAACAATATACAAATGCTAAAATTGTCAAACTTGAACAGAATTATCGCTCTACGCAAATGATTGTGGAAGCTGCCAACAGTCTGATTCACCACAACAGCAGGCAGATCCACAAGGATGTATTCAGCCGTAATGACAAAGGGGAACCGTTGCATCTCTGTGCTGCATACAGTGACGTTGAAGAAGCGGAAATAGTGGTCAACAAAATGTCGCTCCTGCATCGTAAACAAAATATTCCCTATGAGAATATCGCGGTGCTTTACCGCACAAATGCCCAAAGCCGAACTTTTGAGGAAGCCATGAGAAAACATGGAATTCCTTACCGTATATATGGTGGATTGTCGTTCTATCAGCGAAAGGAGGTCAAAGATGTGATTGCTTACTTCAGGCTGATTGTCAATCCCAATGATGAAGAAGCCTTTAAACGGATTGTCAATTATCCGGCCAGAGGGATAGGGGATACGACGGTAGGCAAAATCAGCAATGCAGCCATGACAGATGGCGTAAGCCTATGGGAAGTGGCATGTCATCCGGAAGAGCACGGCCTGAATCTGCAAAAAGGCACCCGCAACAAGTTACAGGCATTTATTGACCTGATTGCACAATTTACAGAAAGGGCGTCAAAAGAAGACGCTGCAAGCCTGGCTCTTGAGATTGTACAGAAAAGCGGAATTATCAATGATATCTATCAGGATCGCACTCCGGAAAATTTGAGCAGACAGGAAAATGTGCAGGAATTGATCAATGGCGTCAGACAGTTTGTTGATTTGAGACAGGAAGAAGGTAACGAAATGTTTCTGTCCAATTTCCTACAGGAAGTTTCTCTTCTCAGTGATCAGGACGAAGATGACAGTGACAGCGAAAGTAAAGTGACACTGATGACCGTTCATGCAGCCAAGGGTCTGGAATTTGACCTGGTGTTTATAGTAGGAATGGAAGACAATCTTTTCCCGAACCAGATGGTAGGAGGTTCGACTGCAGCATTGGAAGAAGAACGCAGATTGTTTTATGTGGCAGTAACCAGAGCCAAAAAGTATTGCTATCTGAGTTTTGCCAGAAGTCGTTTCCGTTTCGGTAAAATGGAATTTGGTAATCCCAGCAGATTCTTAAATGACATAGATCCTGAATATATCGTAATGGAACAAAAGGAAATGGGAATAAGAAGCAGCAGTTTCACAGAACGTGAAAGTTATTCAAGACCTGTCAGTTTCCGTCAGTCGGCCAATGATTTCGAATCAAGCGGCAGACCGGTCAAGCCTGTTACGCGGATTTCGGGTTTAAAACCGCTTCAAAAGAAAACAGTGCAGCCTGCGAATGCAGAGAATCAAGTCAGAAAGCCGGCATCATCCGTTGTCACAACCCATACTGCTGACGGCAGAACCGTAAGCAACGGCATGATGATTGAGCATGAACGCTTTGGAATAGGAAAAATTGTTAACCTGGAAGGTAGCGGAGAAAATACAAAAGCAACAGTAGAATTCCAGAATATTGGAACCAAGCAATTACTGCTGAGATTCGCACGATTCAGGATTATTGAAAACTAGAAATAAAAAAAGGAAGATCCGGACACTTTGCAGCCGGATCTTCCTTTTTTATGTTTGGTACTGTTACCTATTTTTTCTTCTGCCATAAAGCAGTCATATCTTCCAATGTCTTGCCTTTGGTTTCGGGCACAAAACGCCATACAAAACCTGCTGCAAGCACACATATAATACCATATATACTATAGGCAAACATCGGACTGAAATCGTAAAGTGCCGGGAAAGTGGATGAAACGAGGTAATTGAAAATCCACTGGAAAGCGACTGCAATGGCAACAGCCTTGCCTCTGATAGTATTCGGGAAAATCTCAGCAATCAGAACCCAGCAGATCGGCCCCCATGACATCATGAAGAATGCTGCATAAACGATAACAGACAATACCGGCAATAACCCCTTGATGCCAAACTGATCACACAAGGCTACAGCAAAGGCGCCTACTGCCATTCCGACAGAACCGATAACGAGCAAAGGCTTTCTTCCGTAACGGTCAACTGTAAAGATGGCCACTAAAGTAAAGATGATATTGACTATTCCCATAATAACGGTCTGCATCATACCGCCACCTTCAGCTCCTGCATTTTCGAAAATACGCGGAGCGTAATATAACACAGCATTAATACCGATGGCTTGCTGGAATACAGACAACATCACACCAATTACAATCACACCAAGACCATAAGTAAGCAAACGTTCTGTCTTTTCTGTTGAAGTGGCCTTGATTTCATCCAGAATAACTCTGGCTCTGTTTGTACCGTTTACTTTCTCAAGTATCTTGAAAGCCTGCTCATGTTCGCCTTTCATAACCAGATAACGTGGTGTCTTGGGTACGAAGAAGAGAAGGAAACCGAATATGGCAGCAGGGAATGCTTCGGATACGAACATATAGCGCCATCCTTCATAAACAGTCCACATATCGGACTGTGAGCTGACTGTGAAAGCTCCGGTAAGACTGTCCTTGATCAGAATCGGCTGCTGATGGTCGCCCAAAATAAGGTAATTTACAAAATATACGATCAGCATACCGAATATAATCGCAAACTGGTTACAGGAAACCAGTGTACCACGAAGATGAGAAGGGGCAATTTCAGCAATATACATGGGGCAGACTGCAGAGGCCAGTCCAACACCAATACCGCCAAGTACACGATATAAATTAAACGCAATCAGCAGGCTGTAATCTGCCTTGCCATACTCAAAAAACAAAAATTCAGGATAATAGGAACCTAAAGCTGACAGGAAGAAAAGAACGGAAGCAAAACGCAAGGAATTACGGCGTCCTAAACGATTCGCGCAATATCCGGATATGGCACTACCGATAACGCAACCTATTAAAGCACTCGATGAGGTTAAACCATGCATCAGTTTGTCATACTGAAAATCTGTAGCAGTAAGGAAAAAAGCTTCCAACCCTTTTTCTGCACCGGATATGACAGCCGTATCATAGCCGAAAAGAAGACCGCCTAAAATGGCTACGGTCGTAATGGAGTACAAATAGAGTCTGTCTCCGTTCATGTTCCCTTTCATAAATTATTAATGTGTTTAAATGGTATTTGATCTAAATCGAAAAAGTTGGATGAAATTACTTCATGCATTTAATTTCATCCAACTTTATAATCAGTGTCAGTTAAGATGCGTTTGCTTATTCTGCTTTCCAGAAGTTATCCAGTTTCTCCTGTTTTTCCTTGGCAGCTTTGTAAGCAGCATTCTGACGTTCGTATTCCGCATTCTTCTGCTGTACTTCTATAATCTTGCTCTTCAAGCGGTTGGCAGAACCAGATATACTGACATCTTCTTTTGCAGCCTTGTTACAATATGAGATAGCCTCGCTGAAGTTTTTCTTGGAAGCCAGGATCTGTGCTCTTACAAGGTGAGCTTTTCCTGAAATGGCAGAATTATATCCGATAGCCTTATCCAGATAAGTGAATGCTTTGTCTGTCTCTCCGCTCTTGGCCAAAGCATTGGCAATCTTAAGAGAAATAGCAGCTTTGGTCTGGTCTGTCTTACAGAGTTCAAGTGCCGTATCGTAATATTTCACAGATTCAGCCACTTTTCCTTCCTTATAATATTTCTGGGCAGTACCGATTGCTGATTCATAGCTAGGCTCAATATTATAAGCATACTCTGCAGCTTTGAAATAAACGTCGGTATCATCGCAATCATTGGCAGAAAGCAGAATCAAGGCTGATTTCAGATAAGCCAGATTAGTTTTGTTTTCTTCTACCTTAGGACCGAATATGGCGATAAGCTGATCGCGGTCGGCAGCCTTGGATTGGGCAAACATCGTTTCAATACGGTTAAGCGTCGGGTCATATTGAGCCACGATCTTCTGTGCTTCAACAGAATCTTCTGCTTCATTAGCCAGGCCCAACATCTTTTCGCAAGCTTCACGGCTTTCCAGATAATCCTGAAGGAACTGTTCACGGAAACCGGCATTGTCTGCCACATATTTCTGATATGAAATCTCAAAGAACTTATCCAACACAAATCCCGGCACTTCCTTGGCACCGTCTGCATTGATCAGGTCAATAGCTTCACGGAACTGCTTGTAAGCGTTGTCCAAAGAATAATTATCTGCTACGCCGGCACCATAATAAGCGTAATCGAAAGCCTTACGGGCCAGGATATCACCTTTGGTGGCACGTTTGTTCGGTTTGGTAAATGAGTTCAAGGCATCCAGATTCTTCAATCGCGTGTCATACAAATTCATCAGTTCATTGAAGTAAGTCTTCTTCTTGGCCATATCTGCTTCTTTCACAAGAACATTAGCTACAATGGCGGCACCATAAGCGTATGTGCTGACTTCTGCACAAGGCGCTTTTTCAAGAACTTCTTTCCATGGGCCATAGGCACTCATATAATCTTTTGCCTTGTAATAATCCTTGTAAAGAACAATGTTTCCCAGTGTATTGATACTGTCTTCACCATGCCCGATACGATCGTAAACCGTAGTTCCTTCATACTGAGCCATTGCAGGTAAAGCTGCAAGCATCCCACACGCAATAAAAATTTTCTTCAGTTTCATCCTTTATACGTATTTTGTATTGTTTGACTTCTAGGTTGATTATTTTTCTATTGTTCTTACGCCTTACAAAGGTACAAAATAATCATTTAATAACACATATTTGAAATAGAAAAACAAGAAAAATAACCCATATTTATTGATTTTTCATACGTCATATTTCATTATTGGAAACAAATTATTGATAAAAATCCCCATAATCTCATTTTTTTTTGCAATTTTGCATAAAAAACAAGTATGCTGAGTCTGGAGAATTTCTATAAAGCGAGATATGAGCTGTCAAAAGTCATCAGGCGCACGGATCTGATATATGCACCCAAGATCAATCCTGAAAGTGAGATCTACCTCAAGCCTGAGAATTTGCAGGTAACAGGTTCTTTTAAACTGAGAGGCGCCTGTTATAAGATATCGCAACTGAGCGATGAAGAAAAGACCAAAGGGGTTATTGCCTGTTCGGCCGGCAATCATGCGCAAGGTGTGGCTTTGGGCGCATTTCAGCATGGCATCAAATCCTTGATTTGCCTGCCCGAAGGAGCGCCAATCAGCAAGGTGGAAGCGACCAGACGGTTGGGAGCTGAAATCTGTCTTGTACCAGGCGTTTACGATGATGCTTACAGAAAAGCCATTGAATTGCGGGACAGTATGGGTTATACTTTCATACACCCGTTTGACGATGAGAATGTCATAGCAGGGCAGGGGACAATAGGTCTGGAACTCCTCGAGCAGTTACCCGAAGTGGAAGCTGTGATTGTACCTGTAGGGGGAGGCGGTCTGATCAGTGGCATTGCCTATGCGATTAAAACACTGAATCCCAATATCAAAGTATACGGTGTGCAGGCTCAAGGTGCGCCTAGCATGTTTCAGAGTCTTGATCATCATCATATCGAAAAACTCGCCAGCGTATCTACAATAGCAGACGGTATTGCCGTGAAAGAACCCGGTGAGTTGACTTACGATATATGCTCTAATTATGTTGACGGAATAGCGACCGTATCAGAGGATGAAATTTGTGCCGCCATTCTGGCACTGATAGAACAGCACAAGCTTATCGCAGAAGGTGCCGGAGCGGTGAGTGTAGCCGCTGCAATGTTTAATAAGGTGCCTATCAAAGACAAAAAGACGATCTGTGTGGTCAGCGGAGGCAATATTGATGTAACCATACTTAGCCGTGTAATCAATCGTGGACTCTCCAAAAGCGGACGTATATGTACTTTTGTAATAGAACTTGACGACAAACCCGGACAGTTGCTGGAAGTCAGCCAGGCGGTTGCATCTCTGGGTGGAAACGTTATCAGCGTCCATCATGAACGGAATGACGATACCATCAATGTCACGGCATGCCAACTTCGCATTCAGATAGAAACTCGTAATTCAGAACACGTTCAGGCCATTAAAGAAGCTTTAAAGAATAAAGGCCTGACATTATTATAATTTATTAAAATATTATTTATGAAAGTATTACAAACAGAAAAGGCTCCTGCTGCAATCGGTCCTTACAGCCAGGCGATTGAAGTTAACGGTTTTGTTTTTGCATCCGGACAGATTCCTATCGATCCGGCTACAGGTGAATTCGTTGAAGGTGGTATTGAAGAACAGACCAGACAAGCTCTAACCAATGCTTCTCAGATCATGGCAGAAGCCGGAATTGATTTGAGCCATGTAATCAAAACAACAGTTTATCTGGCAGACATGTCTGATTTCGCAGCAATGAATAAAGTATATGCCACATTTTTCAAACCGCCGTTCCCTGCACGTTCTGCAGTAGCAGTCAAGGCTTTGCCAAAAGGCGCACTTGTGGAAGTAGAATGCATTGCTGTAAAATAAGCAGACAAAGAAAATCAGAAACAAGTTCATCAAGGAATATTCTTAGAGACTCCCTTTATTCAATAACTGTCGTAATGGGTTATTTCGGGAGTCTCTGTTTTTGATTCCTCATAAAGTGAACAAAGCTTTTTTGCTTCGGCAACAAATCTCTCATTACCCAATAATTCGCATTCGCAAATTATTGGGTTTTTCATCCATTGCATGAATTTTCCATGCTTGCAGTGAATACACTGTATCATTGTTGTTTTATCTGTCGCCATATTCATCCGGTTTAATGGAATAGAATTTTTCTATCTTCATGTCACGGCTATGACGGACTGTCAACGAATCCAAAGTCAATGAAAGAATCTCCAGGGTATCATTACGGGTTTCTGCACCATGCTGTCCGTTAATTTCGGTCAGAAACACAAGCTTACAATTATAAAGTCCCCATTTATTGTATTTAAAATCAGCCTGTTCGTCGATAGTCTTGACCTTGCCGTTCAAAAACAACCTGAATCCGCCGGCAGGATCAGTTACCGATTTCCAGTTACTGACAAGCTGGTTGACATTAAGTGCTGTTTTTACGCTTTGACTGTCCGGAGTGACGATGACGGCATAACGGTCGGTGTAGTTGGCTATTTCTCCCAGTATCAGTCCGTCTTCTCCTGTATTCTCATCCGTTTTGTTAAGTGTCAGTGAATCTCCGTTCTCAGTAATCAACTGAATACAACTCATTCCCGTTTCTTCACCCAAATGGCCATATATGGCTGAATCAGCAGGATAAGCGACGACACTGTCGTTCACTATGTTTTCATTTTCTACATAGTCTTTATTTTTGGAACCATCCTTACAGCCGACAACCGACATAAGGCCAGACATGCCTAATACAAACGAAAATAACAGACTTTTTTTCATAAAAATAGGTTTAAAAGAATACTTATGTCACAAATATACTAAAATTTCAAAAAATAATCGATTCAAATGCTTTTTATTTACGCTATATATATTTTCTTCACTACTTTTGTAAAGTTTGGCATGATATTTGAAGTTGATGAAATATAAACCATTTAATTAAATTATATGTTGTATTGGATTATTTTTATTGGAGTAGCTGTAGTCAGCTGGCTTGTTCAAGCAAATTTAAAAAGTAAATTCGAGAAGTATTCCCGTATTCCCATACCTAATGGCATGACGGGTAGGGAAGTGGCTGAAAAAATGCTACGCGACAACGGCTTGTATGATGTACGCGTTATTTCTACATCCGGATCACTGACTGACCACTACAATCCGACAAACAAGACCGTAAACCTCAGTGAGGATGTTTATGACTCTTGCAGTGTGGCAGCCGCTGCAGTGGCGGCTCATGAATGCGGACACGCAGTCCAGCATGCCCATGCTTACGCTCCTTTGAAAATGCGTAGTGCATTGGTTCCGGTAGTTTCGTTTGCCTCAAATTGGGTACAGTGGGTTATTCTGATCGGTATGTTCACCATACATGTTTATCCTGGTGTGTTATTGTTTGGTATTGCCTTGTTTGCCATGACAACACTGTTCAGCTTTATCACTCTTCCCGTCGAGATTGACGCAAGCCGCAGGGCTGTCAATTGGTTGAGTGAAGCCGGTATTACCAATTACACTACCCATTCAACTGCCGTATCAGCGCTTCGTTCAGCAGCTTATACTTATGTAGTTGCAGCTTTGGGATCATTGGCTACATTATTATATTACGTAATGGTTTATCTTGGACGAAGAGAATAATCACCATGATGTGGCTAAGTTTATTATTATTGATAGTTGGCATTGTTCTGATATTGTTCGGTGCTGACAAACTTACGGACGGTGCGACAGGTTTGGCGCGCCGTTTTAATGTGACAGAACTTGTTATAGGTCTGACAGTTGTAGCATTCGGAACATCGTTACCGGAGTTTGTGACCAGCTTTATGTCTACCCTGAAGGGCAGCAGTGACATTTCCATAGGTAATATCGTAGGTAGCAATATCTTCAATGCTCTGATGATCGTAGGATGTGCAGCCTGGCTTTCTCCTATTACAATAAGTAAAAGTACGATTGCCAAAGATATTCCCTTTGCGCTTTTGGCATCTTTGGTTCTGGGCGTTGTATCGGTAGACAGTCTTCTGGATAATGGCGCACCTGACATTTTGTCTCGTACAGACGGATTAGTTCTGCTTGGCTATTTTTCTGTATTCATGGCCTATACTTATTTTATTTCGCGTAATAAGGAAGCCGCAGCAGATATGCAACAATCGGATAAGCCGCAGCAGCTGATGCCATATTGGAAGATTTTCCTTTATATTATAATTGGTCTGGCCGGTCTGGTTATTGGTGGAAATCTATTCGTAGACGGTGCATCTCAAATTGCCATTGCAATGGGCGTAAGCGAAACCATAGTTGGTCTGACACTCGTAGCTGCAGGCACTTCACTGCCAGAATTGGCCACATCCATGGTAGCTGCCAGAAAAGGAAGTTCGGCTATAGCAATCGGTAATGTCATAGGCAGCAATATTTTCAACATATTCTTTGTAATGGGAATCTGCGCCACGGTTGAACCTATGGCTGTAGGCAATATCTCTTATCTTGATTTGGGATTGATGCTGGCCAGCATGTTGTTGTTATGGGGCTTCTCCTATACCAAGCGGACGATTGAACGGTGGGAAGGCGCTTTCCTGGTTATCATCTATATTGCTTATCTGGGATATCTGATCTATAATGTATAGAATTCAATAAATATGAATTACATATAAAAAAAGTGGCAGCAATAATGCTGCCACTTTTTTTATATGTAATTATGAAATGGTAATCGATTATCTAATAATGACTTTTTTACCATTAACGATATAAATACCTTTCTTTAATCCGTCAAAGCTCTTCAAGCCTTCTACTGCAAACGAAGCAACCATCTGTCCGTTGATATGGTAAATATTGGCTTTGCCGCTGCCTTGAATAAACAAGGTACCTGACTGGCTCCATACTTTCAGATCATTCTGCTTGTCATCTGTTATCATATTTACGCCATCTGTTGAGCCGTCACCGATATAATACAACTGGAAATGATCTGCCTTATACCAGCTTTCGTTGCCTTCAATACCTATGGTCAATGAGCCATCCTCAACCTTGATGCTGTCTATCATGGCTTCCTGCATATAACGCTTGCCAAAATCATCGCCCGTTACGGTCGTTGTATGGTCATTGGCAAAAAGAACCACACTTTCATCTTCGTCCAAGGCAATCATTGCCTTAAGCTGATAATAACCTGACCGCAATCCATTCAAATCCTGACTGATGGTCACACTGCCGGCATTAGTGTTGGAATAACTGTAGAACACCATTTTACCATCTGCCGGACTTACATAATAATTAAGATTGGTTACATTCTGCACAGCTGTTGTCTGACCGGTCTTACGCTGAATATCCCAACCGCTGGTCCGGCTTTCAAAAGAAGGATTGGTAATGTAAATATCAGTCATATCCAAAGGCGTTCCGCTATAATTTCTGGCCTTCATCAACTGATTGATACTTTCCTCAAGCTGTGAACAAGAAGCCTCAATGTCACTCTTTTGCGGCTGATTGGTATAGCATTCTGCCGAACGGTTCAGCTGTTCCATGAAACTGTTGTAATCCTGCTCCGACAAGGATTCTTCCCATTCGTTCTTCAGGTTATCGGCTTCTATCAGAAGTTCTATCAGATCATTGCTGACATTGTCTTTCGCCGTATAGCTGAAGAATGTCGTATTGACATTATTGGCACATTCAAGATAGCCGCTGAAAGCAGGAATAATCTGACCGGCGTTACCTTCGAATACTTGGGAAGACGCCTGATTTAACATTCTTTGGTTGGCAGCAGATACGAGATTGACATAAGTGGATTTTATCTCGTCTGCACAATCGTCAGGATGCTTTTGAGTACTTACAAGTACATTTTCTGCGCTAATCAGATTTTGGTTAAGATGAGAGGTCTTATATAGATAAGGAGTACCAGCTTCCAGTTTAGTATTGACACTATCCATTTTTGAAATCAGCAATCCGTTTATTTCATATATCTTACGGGCCATATCACCTTGTGGAACGTTACAATCAAAAGGCAATACAATATAATGCCATAGCTGATTGTCTGCATCCATTTCAAATTGTGCCAGTTCTGCCGTAAAATCAGCCTGCGGACAGAAATTATATCCGCTTTGAAGCTTCAGTGACTGGCATTTGTTATTGCAAATCACATTGGTTCCTGCCACATTATGGTTGTCTGTGACATAGAACAATGCATTTGGATTAGCAGCCTTGAGATCCTTTATCTGACCGACCACTTCTGTCAGATCATAACAAGCCACATCGGGATCTGTAGCCATATTGTTGAATTCATTTTCATTCCAATGGCCGGTAACCTTTACGGTATAATCATCTGTCTTGTTCACAACCAGATCTGCATCTGAGAGCTTGAAGAAAACGACTGTATCACAATCAGCATTCATGGTAAACTTGGCTCCTGCAGAATACTCCCGGTTGAGAGCCAGTGCATACAAAGCGCCCTGTTCCAGTCCCGTAAAGTCAAATTCCACCTGTTTCATTTCGCCGTTGCTGAACTGAATATCATTGACGGACCTTTTGGTTACTTCTTCAAACGTTTGATTTTCAGAATCGTATTTTGAAACCGTACATTCAATAGTAGGAATGGTCATTGTACCGGTTTCTGCATTCTCAATATCAGCCATTGCTGTAATACCGCCATTCTGGTAAACATTGACATAACTGATATCCCTTGACTGACCGTTTGATGTGATATTTTCCGTACCGGTCTCTCCGTTTGTATTGACATTCAATGATCTGAGAGTCAAGTCCGGTACCTGTTCCCGGGTATTTACATATACACTGTCCAACAGATTGCCGTTCTTATCCAGCAGACACAAATAATATGGAACGTTCAAGCTAGGGCGGTAAGTCAGTTCCATTTGCATGGTTTCACCGCTCGGCACGACTGTTGTGATGTCTTTGGCATTGGCGCTTCCTATATTGGTTGGAAGTGTGGCATTACGCTGGAAGAACAGATAGACCCCGCTATAATCCGTTGTTCCGTTGTTGGTCAGACTGATTCTGACGGTATTCTTCATCCGGGCAAAGATTTCTGTAGTAAGGATCTCGGCATCCAGTTTAAATACTCTTGGTCTGATGGTATGTGTCATTCCTTGCTGACCGCTGAAACCGTTCATTCCGTTAGTATCATTTACCGTATAATAACCGTCACCCTGGCCACCCCAGCCGAAATTAAAATGGAAGAGGTTGTTGGTTGCATTATAACCGTCCACAACCACAGCATGACCGCCATTGGTAGGATGTACACCGCTATATACGATCGGCCACCCTTGTGACAAATCACTATAAATCATATTCTCCCAGTTTTCCTGACTGATACCGCTCTTGTAGGTACATTTGCTGTCCATCTGGAACTGACCGCTGAAAGTATTGACCAGATTACTGATTTGCCCTGAGGTAGAAGAACCGTATGTAAGCCATGTTGAAGTACCGATTACGCTCATTAAGGTGGCTACTGCCGTATTCATGTCTTCCGGAGTACTTCCATTATAATTGTCCTGCATCAGTTCCCACTGCAGAGGTGTACCCTTGGCTATCGTATCCGTCACGGGAGCGTCGCCATAGCCATAAGTCGGTGTGGTATAACCCGTACGCCGCGGATTTTCTTTCCGCCAGTAATACACCACTTGAGCAGCTGCCGTAGCTACACAACCGGTCAATGCACGATTACTTGTTCCCTTGATAAATGGACACAGATTGTTATAGGGTGCTCCCTGACTCCAATGTGCGGTAACCAAAGGTTCTATACTCTGTTTGGCGTTAGTGGCTCTTGTCATCACCCTGGCCGGTGCATTTACGGCCTGTGCGGCCCTGATCATCTGGCTGTAACCGTCCAACCAGTCGATAAGAGCAGGAGGCAACAAGGTCACATCAAAATTTCCGCTTTCTGTATAACCTAAGATTTCGGGCATGCAATTATCACCGGATACAATAACAAAACCCTGATTGTCACCTCGGTTAAAAATATAAAGAGGTGCATTCTCACTCTTCCCGTTTCTGGTCAGAGCGTTACTGTTCACTAATGTCGGCTGCTGTCCGTTTGCCATAAAGACTGCCGCAATAGCCTTAGCCTGTTGTAAGTCTACTGGATCCGCATACAAGCAAGTGGTAATAAGACCAGCCATCATGCTGAGATAAAGTTTTTTCATAAAAAATAATTGGTATTAGAATAATCCGTGATATTATTATCTGTACGCAAAGATAGGTGTTTTTTAGAAATGATTCTTATTTTTTTTATCAAAAATGGAAAATTCAATTAATAGACTATTGGATTAAATATATATTTTATTACTTTTGCCGGAAAATAAACCAAAGACATTTATGCAGAAGAAAAACTATTACCTGGAATCTGTATTGGATTTAAACTCAAACAATGTTTGGGGTATTGATGCACAAGAAATTATGGAACTCTGGCTGAAGGATATCAAGGAGGAAGGATTCAACAGCTCGGAAGAAAAAGTTTTGAATGTCATCCGCCTTGCTTATGATGTCCATCATTTCGACCCCAAGGATGAACGTGAAATGTCAAAATACAATGTAGGTGAATATACCATATTGCCTTGCACAGACAAGCGTAAGGGTTCTGTAGCTATCCGTAAAAAGGAAATCCGTCAGATTACGGACTTGTCTTATGAAAATATTAAGCATGTGACAGCTTCCATGCTGTTGGAATTGATAGAGCGTAATTTTGGCGGCGGCTGGGATTCCATTTCATTGGCAATTAAAGATATTATTGAATCAGCGTTTGATATCAGTACCACTACGCTTCCGGCGTCACGCATTCATGCCAAAGGCGGAACTCTGGAGAAAAAAGTAGCAGACGGTTATGAAGTGTTGGAAATCACCAAAGGAACATGGATAGAAGCTATTTTCGCCAAGAAAAAGGAGCCGCTTGAAAAGATACATTTCAGCAGCGAGTCACAGTATGACGAAAACGGCAACAGAAAAGTCGTGGAAAATGATGATGAAAATGATGACGATAACGACAGACTGAACCGTGATGACGAGGATGAAGACACTGACAATGACGAAACATTCTACAGAAGCTACACTCCGGAAGCAGACATCAAGAATCTCGAGAGTGAGCTGGATGAAGACTGATCTCAACCATAAGAGCTGATATCATGATCGGACAAAATCTTGCGTACAAGGCTTTGCTGCGTACGCAATTTTTTATATGCTGATGTATCAGCAGAAAAAAGGAGGATGATAATAAACAAAACCAGATGAATATACTAGATAAAGCAGAAAGGGAGCGGATTATCCGTTTGGTCAAACGCGAGGTTGTACCGGCAATCGGGTGTACAGAACCTATTTGTGTGGCTTTATGTGCAGCTCGTGCTACGGAAATTCTGAATGAAAAGCCAGAATCAATTATAGTGAAGCTCAGTGCCAATATATTGAAAAACGCCATGGGAGTAGGCATACCGGGTACCGGTATGGTCGGTTTGCCGATTGCCATAGCACTTGGCGCATTGATAGGAAAATCAGACTATCAGCTGGAGGTTCTGAAAGACGTCAAAAAGGAAGATGTAGAAGAAGGCAAAACTTTCATTGCCGAAAAAAGAATCAAGATTCAGCTGAAAGAGGATATCACGGAGAAACTTTATGTAGAAGCACTTGTCAAGGCCTCGGATGGCCATTCGGCAACAGCAATCATAGCCGGCAGCCATACACACTTTGTCTTCTTGGCAGATGGTGAGAAAGTCCTTCTTGACGAACGCCAACCTGCCGGTGAAACAGAATCCGACGACCAATATGACTTGAACCTTCGCAAAGTGTATGATTTCTCTATGGGAACACCATTGGAAGAGATCGAGTTTATCAGAGAAGCCCGCACCCTCAACGAAGCTGCCTCTGCACAGGCACTTAAAGGATGTTACGGACATGAATTGGGCAAGACTCTGAGTCGACCCATGGGTCGGGGAATTCTTGGAGATACTATTTTTTCTCATATTCTTTCCAGTACATCATGTGCATGCGATGCCAGAATGGCTGGTGCCATGATTCCTGTAATGAGTAATTCCGGAAGTGGAAACCAGGGAATCTGTGCTACAATACCTGTAGTCATCTTTGCCGAAGAAAATCACAATACCGATGAAGAACTGATCAGAGCCTTAATGCTCAGCCATCTGACAGCAATCTACATTAAACAAAGTCTGGGAGTACTTTCCGCCTTGTGCGGTTGTGTGGTAGCATCTACCGGATCCAGTTGCGGTATTACTTATCTGATGGGAGGAGGTTACGAACAAATTTCGTTTGCGGTCAAGAATATGATAGCCAACCTTACAGGAATGATATGTGACGGAGCCAAACCAAGCTGTGCCTTGAAACTGACTTCCGGAGTTTCCACAGCAGTTCTCTCTGCCATGCTGGCCATGCAGAAAAAATGTGTCAGCAGTGTCGAAGGTATTATAGATGACGATGTAGACAAGAGCATCCACAATCTGACCAGCATCGGTGCGGAAGCCATGAATGAAACAGACAAGATGGTGCTAGATATCATGATACACAAGAGTTGTTGATCAAGGCATCACATGTATTTTTATCCGACATCCGGCCTGAAACAGACAGATACCTCACATTCCAGGCCGGATGTTCGTTTTCTCTATTCAGCAAAACAGCCTTATGCTTGTTGCCAGTCTCTTTTGCTGTATTTATAATTTGTGATGACGTTTCCACCTGAACGTTTTTTCATGCTTTTTCTTTTCATGAAGCTTTTTCTTATGTCCGGGAGGCACTTCTTTATGAGGAGGAGCATGATGGCCTTTTGTAACTATACATGAGCTATTGCTTAAACAAATGCATATAAGTAATAAAAAGAATAATATTTTTTGTTTCATATCGTGTAATTTGCTATTTTCAAAATTAAGCAATATATTTCGATTTTTAGCACAATCTTCTTGTTTTTATCGATTAAACCGTAAAATCCGTCAATGAAAAAAATATTAATTCTCATAACAGGTCTTATTTGGACCATGTATCTGGCAGGACAGACCAATCAGCAGGACACGCAGATGAGGACTTCTGAATATGTTTTAGATTTTGTTCCTTCATCCGAAGGTTATGGTTTATGCATCATGCAAAATCAGAATCAATTATTCACGCAACCTCATCCTGTGCAAATTTATATTTGCGATTCTGCAACTTTAAAAGAAAAGGCCTATATTGCAAAATATAAAAGAATAAGTAACCGAAACGGGCAAATAAAAGCGGTTGCCGAAGCTATAATTCCGGATGGACACACTTTCCTTGTCACGGATATCTATACGGTAAAAGATCAGGCTTTCGTACTTCAACGTCACGTAAATGTAAAGGAATCAGGTACAAAAGGAAACGGATTTTCCACCGGATTTTCATTGCTGGATTCAGATAAGGGACAAAATCATGAATATTTTATACCCTCAATACTCTACCGCAATCCTTCTGAAATGTGGCCACACTCAATTGCGGCTGATCTCAATGTAGCACGCATGTATGTGAAAGAAACAAGAACCGGCATCCCTATGGCGATGCTGCGTAATTCAGAAAACGGACATCGGATAACCTTATTGCACCATCCCGACATCAGCACCGGAGGCTACCCGGATGGAGGCTCGCCTGGTATCATCAACAATCAAATCAGATTAGGATCCTTAGGTTACAGTTTTTATCCTGATTTATCCGTTGACTTTCATTTCCCATGTGCAGAAGGTCCAAGAAGCTATGAATATCACAGAAGAAATCCATCTTCTCCCTGGGTGAATCGCTATCATCACCTGCACCGGAAAGCCGAGCAGGACTACACCCTTTATATCATCCCCAGTAAAGAAGCTACCTATAATCAAGCCATGGTCCAAACTTGCCAGGAAGCCTTCTGTCTCATCCAGCCCAAAATCAGAAATATTGATCCTGACAGTATCTATGTTAATGATATACAGATTTTTTTATCTGAGTACCGGCAGTTCGGTACAGGAGAAATTATTGCAGCCGGATTACCATGGTCGCTTGATTTGCCTGGCGGAACCAACAAAGAAGGAGTTTCTTTCCAAATGGGTTTTGTAGGTCAGCAAATTGCAGTAGGTTACCATTTATTGCGTTATGGCCTGGACCGTCATTATCCCGACGCGATCAGGAAAGGGGAGGCTATTGTCGATTTTTGGACCTCCCCGCCAATAACCGCATCTTATTTTCCTCCTGTATGGTGGGATCCAGCCGACAATGCCACAGGCGGGAGAAACAGAGAATACCCCTGTTTTTTGCGTTGCATGACAGATGGCATGGAAGGACTGCTTGATGCATGCAGAATTTCAAAGGCTTATGAAAGGCTGCAACCACAATGGGAATCCGCACTGGAAAAAACAGCCCGACATCTTTTGGCCAGACAGAACAGCGACGGATCCTTCTATCGTGCCTATCGTACAAATGGCGAAGTTGAAACGCAGGGTGACCGCAACACAATGGGTACCTCTAAATTCAATACTTCCATTCCAATCCGTTTCCTTGCAAAAATGTACGAATATACCGGAGACAAACGCTACAAGGAAAGTGCACTGAAAGCAGCTGATTTTGTATATCATAATCTCTATCTTGAGTTGGGGAAGTATGTTGGAGGCACACCCGACAATCCCAACACCGTAGACAAGGAGGCAGCTGTATTTGCTTTATACGGATTCAATGCAGCTTTTTTACTAAGCAAAGAGCATAAATACCTTCAGGCTGCAGAACATGCAGCCTTATGTGCCATGAGCTGGGTTTATTGCTATGATTTCTCTGTCCCCAACCGGAATAAGGAAGATCTTGGCAGGAATCCTTTCAGCCAGGGAAACACCTCTGGCTTTTCTGTCATTGCCACCGGGCATTCCGGTGCCGACAATTTTGCTGCATATCTGTATTACGAAATATATAAGCTCTATATTTTCACCGGGAAACCCATATACAGACAAATGGCACTCTTACTGCAGAACAATACCAAATCATGCACTAATTTTGATGGACGACTACCTTATAAATACAAGGCTTTTCTTCCGGAAGCAACCAATATTGCCGACATGTCATTCCGTTCTGTCAGTCTGTGGCTGCCTTGGTCAAGCATTGCCAATATCGAACCAATCGTTCAAATGGAAGAAACATTCGGTGAGAATGATATCAGAAAGATCAAAAATAACCTGAATAGTTTACGCAATCTACTATCTGATTATGGTTGCGGCGGAAAGCCCCTTAGACGCTAAGCAGTTCTGCAGACCGGTACTACTTGTCTTATTTTTAACCATAGCATCTAAACTTAGGAGGACCACACTTATAGATTAATAAAAAGGCCTGATATCTTATGATATCAGGCCTTTTATGTCGGGGTAGCGGGATTCGAACCCACGACCCCCTGCTCCCAAAGCAGGTGCGCTAACCGGACTGCGCTACACCCCG
>URDY01000010.1 GCA_900546665.1 uncultured Paraprevotella sp.
AAACGGCAAAATATTACCGTTCGAGGTGGAGCAAAAGGTGGAGATAAAAGGTGGAGCAAAAATCTCCACCGAATTAGTATGACTTTTCAAAAATTCTTGGCTTGTCAATTTAGCGTTTTACGCATTACAAAATTTGTCAGTTTCAATTTGTTAGCTTTGCATTTTTGGCTCTTAATCGTCTTATATCCTTTCTTTTCAAAAAACGGTTTGGCTGTCAGACTGACTTCTGATGTAATCTCGCTTACCTGTAATTCTCTGGCAATACGTTCAACTTCAGTGAGAAGTTGTGTGGCTACACCTTTGCCCTGCCAGTCTTTATGTACAAACATGGAATGCAGATAACCTTTTTCATTCATTGAAGAGAAACCGATCATGTTATTCTTTTCATCAAAAGCTCCAATATAATGATTGCAGGATAAAAGTTCTTTCCAGTGTTCTAAGTCGTTACCACATGATGACCAGTCTTTTACTTCTTCTTCAGTATAGTCCTTGATGTTGATATTCAGTACGGTATTGGAGAATAAAGCTTGCATCTCAAGAATATCTTTTTCACCGAGTGGTCTCAATTTATACCATTTCCGATTATTGTTCCATTCTGTTCGTGTCAGCAAAGTAAAATGCTCTATTCGAATATCCCCTAATGGGGAGATTTTTTCTTCTTCCTTGTGGTGATACCTGAATCCGCATTTGTCCATTACTCTGCGGGACTTTATGTTGCCATCATAATAACCGCACCAGACTCTTTTTATTTTCAGTTCTTTGAAACAACGTTCCAATAGTCTGTTAACTGCTTCCGGAATTAATCCTCTTCCCCAAAAAGGTACACCCAGCCAATAACCGATTTCCGCATCATGATCTTGTTTGTCTGCACTATGAACATTGTCGCCAAACATAATTCCAACACTTCCTATTGGATTGTTTGTTCCTTTTAACACAACGGCATAAGTTTCGGGAACGGAAAGGATATCACGAATGATGTTTCTGCTGTTCTCAACAGATGTATGTGGTGGCCATCCGGCAATCGGGCCGACAGCCGGATCTTTGGCATATTGGTAGAGTGATTCCGCATCGGATTCCATCCATGGACGAAGAATCAGTCTTTCTGTTTCCAATATTCTTTTTTCCATATTTTTGTTTTTTGGGGGTTATCTGTCATTTATCTTGAATTTGCTTCGTTTGTTATGAAAAGATCCCGTTGAATATGTCTGCTGGATTATTTATCAGAGAGTTTCCTGTATACCAGTATGGGTGAAAAGACCGTACTTAGTACGACTAAAATCCATAGATTGCCATTGAGAGGATTATAGGCTTCAGCCAATTCGTTACAGGTATTTCCTGCTGACAGGCCAAAAGCCAATTCAAAACCTATTGTCAGGAAGCCCCAAAGCAAACCTGTTGGGATGCAATCCCGTTTTGACGGATAGACATATGGGAATAGCAGTCGGGTGGTTAAAAAGATGAGTAGACTCAGCAGTATTCCGCTGATTGCTAAAGCGCTTTCAGCTGTGAGGCACTCATCCAATACATGCTCGCGGAAACCGCCATTGAGAATGGCGATTGGGATAAAACAGAACCAGATCAGCAATATCTTAATCCATTTCATGAAGCAATCCGTTTGATAAGAATATATGTGGTTTTAAATCTGTATTCCTGCTTAAATGAGATAGGCTTTTTTATTCCATCCTTCCGTATTTCATTTCATCACCATTCTTGTCATATTGTTTACGTTTACCGGTAGGAGGGGCTGTCAGAGTAATCCGGACTACCGAGGTCCTGTGAAGGCTTCTTTCAATAGCTTCATCAAAAGCGTCCATGTGCTTGGGAAGGAAACGTTCGCAGATGGCTCGGAGTGCCGATACTTTTTCATTTTCATCAGTTACCAGTTCCGCTATTCCGAAAGCAATGGCCGAACGGTACTGGAGTGTGAATGTACCATCTTTAGGCCCTATGGTAGGGGTGCATTTTGTGACTGCCGAAAGACAGACTTCCGGATGTACGGCAAGTGCATCCAGCTTATCTCCATCCGGAGCGCAATGAAAATACCACACGTTGTCACTCGTACATGCCAGAGAGAGCGGAACACCGTAGGCACTTCCGTCTGCTCGTGTAAAACTGACTGTGATATATGGTGCCTTGCGCATAACGTCCAAAGCCCAAGTACTATCCATTTCTCTGCTTGCTTTTCTCATTGTGATTTTATTATTTCTTTATATAACTGAACACAGAATGCATGGATCGGGACAGTTGTCTTTATGACATATTCAAAAGCTATTAATATGGACTGTTGTGGTTTGTAGCCAGTAATGTGAAATTCCTGCCATAAATGGAAATGCCTGAATGTCGTTATATCCGTATCTTGCGTTTTCTGTGTCTTATTTGGTGAATTCTGTTATAATGATTAATCTTTGATATTTTAGCAAAACTAATAAATAAATTGTTTCAGAAGATGGGTTTTAATGGTAAAAATAGATTTTTCATTGAAAATATGATCAGATATTTATTTCTTATTCATGGATTCTTTGAATTGTTTTATCAGAATAGAATTCTTTTTTATGCCCGATCAAATAGTGTCAGAATGATGTTTTCGGGGAATGGAGCGCGAAAACATGTCGTCAATACCGGAAATTGTATTAAAAATTTGTGATCATGTATCAAATTGCATATTCCTATTGTAGTATTCAGATGAAATGACCAATTTTAAAGCTAGAATTTTAGATATGAACAGACGCTGTTTTTCTTGTAATATATAATAAGGTATATATTGAGTGAGGACGTATGAAACGGATTACGCAAATCTTATGTTGGGTTGTATTAGGACTGCTTTTTTCTTCGGATGTGTTATCATACGCAGGAAAAGATACTACGGATGCAGCTTTGCGTCTTCGTGCATTTGTAGGTAATATAATCACCTTTAATAAATTGTTTCCTCAGGAAAAGGTCTATCTGCATTTTGACAATACGGGATACTTTATGGGGGAGACCATCTGGTTTAAAGCTTATGTGTGGAGGACAGATCGTGTGAAACCGGCTTCTGTCAGTCGGATCCTGTATGTGGAATTGTTGGATGCAGGTGGACGTATCGTAGAGACCCGCAAGCTGAAAATTAAGGATGGTCAGGCAAATGGTGACATTAAGCTTGATAAAATCCGGTATTCAGGATTTTATGAGGTGCGTGCTTACACCCGCTATATGACGAACTGGGATTATCGTGGTATCTTCTCCCGGGTTTTTCCTGTATTTGACAAGCCTGAAAAAGAAGGAGATTACGCACAGAAAAGGATGTTGGATCTGAATGATAATTATCGTTTGCCGTCATATAGGGAAAAGAAAAAGGAGACACAGGGGCATTTACAAGCCGAATTCTATCCTGAAGGAGGTCATCTGGTGCGAGGATTGGAAAGCAGAATTGCTTTTCGGTTTACAGGAAAGGATGGTCGTCCTTGTGACACTACGGCTTATCTTTTTGATTATACCGGACGGCAAATCGGAAAAGTCCGTACTGTACGTGAAGGAGTGGGGTGGTTTCGGTTGATTCCGGATTCCATACCTGGTTATCTGGCGTTTTCTTTGAAAGGAAATGCTGAAAAGTTTCCGTTGCCAAGTGCAGAAAATAAAGGTTGGACAATGGAAGTAGATGCAGTGTCTGATTCGGACTCGGTTATATTCCTTGTACAGAAATGTCGTTTTCCGGATGGCGGTATGGTTGGGTTGTCGGTCATGCATAACGGACAGGTAACGGCATTTAAGGAATTGTCGTGTGAAGAAGGTGCTTGTCGTTTATCATTTTCTACGGAACAGTTTCCGGCTGGAGTGGGGCAAGCCACGCTTTTTGATCAAAACGGGAGAATATGGTCAGAAAGACTTTTTTTCAACTATAAGGGACTTTTAGCCGGTGATTCAATCCGGATCAAGGCTGATTCCCTGGTGCTTTCACCGTGTGGAAAAGTACGGTTGGAGATAAAAACCCAACCGAATGCGATATTTTCTTTTTCGGCTGCAGATGCCGGTACCATGCCAACTCCGAATGTCGGACATTTGGGTACATGGCTACTTCTTTCTTCAGAATTGCAGGGCTATGTGGCGCATCCGGAATATTATTTTGAGTCGGCTGACATGACACACAGAATGGCTGCTGATCTTTTGATGATGGTACAAGGATGGAGAAGGTATGACTGGACAGTGATGAGTGGGAACGGAAGATTCGAAGTCAGGCAACCCATAGAGGATAAACTTTATCTTTATGGAAAATTGAATCCAGTATGGAAAAAGAACAAAACGTCAGACGTGGAAGTTTCGGCTTATCTTTATAATGAGCATGGCCAAAGTTTTAAGGGAGTAACCCGTACGGATAGTCTGGGATTTTATTTTTTCGATTTACCGGAATTGGATGGCAAATGGGAAATGGTACTCAAAACATCCAGTGAAGGAAAACCCCGCCGCTATTATGTCGGAATCAGCCGACATTTCTCTCCTCGAAAACGGCCTTTGTATCCAGCGGAAACATTATATGATGGAACGAGTGTAGTTCCTAATCTTATGTCCGAATATCAGGCAATAGACAGTCTGCCGCAAAGTTTGTTATTTTATTCTCCGGATACCCGGTTGTTGTCAGAAGTGACGGTGAAAGAGAAAAGAATTTATGAGGATGCGAGGGCTGCATGGGAAAACGAGCAGAACGGTTCCTATGGATCTTATATTTATTATGATTGTGAGCAGGCTGTTGAAGATGTCCGTGATCGGGCGGAAGAGATACCGGAGTTTAGGGATTGGTTGTTGAGGGTTAATCCTTTTTTTGGAGGTGATGCAATATCTGACGGTTCTTCTGTTTCATCTCAGACAGATTCTGATTCAGGCGATACAGAAACAGAAAGCGCTTCTACGGTTGATGATTCCGACTTGCAAAGTTTTTTGGATAACTCCAAATATAAGGGAAAAGAAATATTATGGGTTCTAAACAACGCCGTTCCTGCTGAGAGTAACGCGTATTCTTTGCGTGAAAGTAATCAGAAAATGCCGGTTTTTTTGGATGAAATCAAGTCCATCTACATCTGCGAGGATCCGGAACGGTATGTGAGCTACAGTTCTGATCCCCGATTTCAACGTCGTCCGCCTGTAGTGGTTTTCATTTACACGCAGACCCAAAATGTAGGAAAAGAAAAGAAAGGTACGCGTAGTACTTATTTTCAGGGGTATAATGTGCCGTCTGTGTTTGAAATGAATGATTATGAAGTTTTACCTCCGATGTCGGACTTTCGTCGGACATTATATTGGAATCCTGATGTCAGGGCTGATGAAAGCGGAAGTGCCTTGGTGGAATTTTATAATAATTCCTCATGCCGGAATATTTATATTTCAGCTGAAGGGATAGCTCCTGACGGAAACTGCATATTTTATAAGTGAAAATGATGGTTTTTTTACGAGCTTGTTTTCAGATGGGAGGACAAGCCGTCATCTGTGTAAAAGTGGATGAAAAGGCTAAAAACAGATAGATTCCGGTTATCTTTTGAGATAATGTTTCATTTTAAAAAGTTTAGATTACGCCATTAAAAATGAGTATCGGATAAAAAACGTTACTTTGCATATCATGAAAAACAACAAATAAATGAAATATTATGGATAAGATCTTAGAAAAAGTGCCGTTAGGCGAAAAGATTGGTTATTCGTTAGGAGATGCTGCAGCCAATCTTGTTTTTCAGATGATGATGATTTATCAGCTGAAATTTTATACAGATGTGTTCGGACTGGAGGGAGCAGTAGCTGGAACGGTACTTTTGGTTGCGCGTATAGTTGATGCCTTTGTTGATCCTACAGCAGGTATACTTTCAGACAAGACCCAGACCAAATGGGGTAAATTCCGTCCATGGGTCATCTGGACAGCTTTACCCTTTATGGTATTTTATGTATTGGCTTTTTATAATCCAGGTATTGAAAATAAGGGGTTGGTTGCCATCTATGCAGGAATCTCTTATGTACTGCTGATGTCATTGTATTCATTCAATAATACACCTTACAGTTCGCTTGGAGGCGTGATGACAGCAGACATAAAAGAACGTACAAGCATTACTTCCATCCGTTTTGTTGCTGCGACAGTGGCGCAATTTGTCGTACAGGGCTTGACATTGCCTTTGGTTCATAAGTTCGGTCGTGGATCTGGTGCAGACGATGCACAGGGCTGGCTGACCACAATAACTATTTTTGCTCTTGTGGGATTTGTTTTCCTTATCATTGCAGGTTTTTCAGCTAAAGAACGCATTGCGCCGCCTGCTTCCCAGAAGATGGATATAAAGAATGATATCAAGGGGTTGTTTGCAGATGTGTCATGGCGTTCCATGTTCGTTTTGACACTGTTTGTCTTTATTACTTTGGCCATGTGGGGATCTGCTATGTGTTATTATTTCCAACATTATGTTGATCTTCAGTCACTTGGGCTGTTCTTGGATAAGTTGGGGCTGGTTAAGGACGAAGGAGCTGTGTTAGGTGTGGGCATGCAGATTCTGGATTCATTCAGTTTGCTGGCAACCAGAGCTACTGACGGTACCATATCTCCTCTTGAAGCTTATTCAATAGGTCTTTCTGTCTTTAACATGGCCGGAGCGATCGTTCAGCTGATTGGTGTAATGACACTTTCAGAATTCCTGGCTAACCGTTACGGCAAGAAATCGACTTTTATTGTTTGTTTGGCATTGACAGCTCTCTTTACGGCTGCGTTTATTTTGCCTTCCAAGGATGATATCGGTCTTATCTTTATTTTAGGTATATTGAAAAGTTTGGCTTATGCTCCTACCGTTCCGTTGTTGTGGGCTATGATCGCTGATGTGGCAGATCATATGGAATACGTAAGTCATCGTAGGGCTACGGGACTTTGTTTTTCAGGTGTGGTTTTTGCTTTGAAGGCAGGATTAGGTGTAGGTGGTGCAATAGCCGGTGTAATCTTATCTGCATTTGGTTATGTGAATGATATTCAGATCACACAGTCGGCTGAATCTTTATTGGGAATCAGGTTGGCATCCAGTGTGGTTCCTGGAATTTGTTTCGGAATAGGTGTAGTTGCTTTATTCTTTTATCCTATATCTAAAGCTTTGAATGAAAAAATGCAGGCAGAATTGGTGAAACGGCGTGCAGAAGAGTAATAATATAAAATGAGAGAATATATGAAAAAAATGGTGGTTTTTGCATTGTCATTGGGAGTTGCATTGACAAGTTGCGCTGATAAGCAGGTCACATTAAAGGAGGCATTCGCAGATAAATTCCTGATAGGAACAGCTTTGAATACTCATCAGGTCCTAACTCGTAATAAAGAACTTAAAAATCTGATCCGTAATCAGTTCAGTTCAGTCGTAGCTGAAAATTGTATGAAAGCGGAGGAAATTCAGCCGCAAGAAGGGAAGTTTGATTTTACCAATGGTGATCGTTTGTGTGATTTGGCAGAAAAAAATGGTCAGGTTGTAATCGGTCATTGCCTGATCTGGCATTCTCAGGCTCCGAAATGGTTTTTTAAGGATGAAAATGGAAATGAGGTTTCAAAGGAGGTCCTGATACAGCGGATGAAGGATCATATATATAAGGTGGTAGGACATTATAAAGGTCGTGTGAAAGGTTGGGATGTGGTGAATGAAGCCATTGAGGGAAATGGTGAATTCCGTAAATCACCTTATTATCGTATCATTGGTCCGGATTTTATCCGTTTGGCATTTCAGTTTGCTCATGAAGCTGATCCTGATGCAGAATTGTATTATAACGATTATGGAATGGATTCACCTCGCAAACGTGAGGCTGTAGTAAAGATGGTGAAAGATCTCAAGGCAAAAGGTTGTCGTATAGATGCTGTCGGCATGCAGTCACATGTAGCTTTTGATACACCGCTTGATGAATATGAGAAAAGTATAGAGGCTTTTGCCGGTGCCGGTGTCAAAGTGATGATTACTGAGTTGGATCTTAGTGTATTGCCATGGCCAAGAGGTAATTTTGGCGCGGCAGTGGAAACCAATTTCGAGTATAAGAAAGCAATGGATCCTTATAAGGATGGCTTGACACCGGATATGGAGAAGAAGCAATCTGACTTTTTTGTGAAACTGTTTGATATTTATTTACGGCATAGTAAGGATATTACCCGTGTGACATTCTGGGGCGTGACAGATGGAGATTCCTGGAAAAACAACTGGCCGGTTCATGGACGTACGGATTATCCTTTGGCATTTGACCGTGAGATGCAACCCAAGCCGTTTGTACAGGAAGTTGTCAATATGGCCGAATCAGGAAAATATGATGCGGAGAAATAATAAATAGTTCAATATAACTTTAAAAAACATATTCAATGAAAAAGAGATATTTGGTACCGGATGATTATATGGCAGATCCGGCAGTTCATGTGTTTGATGGAAAAGTTTATATATACCCTTCACATGACCGTGTGAGTGGTATTCCAGAAGATGATTGGGGATCTCATTTTGATATGCGCGATTACCATGTGTTCTCTCTGGATGATGTGATGGAAGGAGAAGTTAAGGATCACGGTGTTGTGCTTGATGTGGCTGATGTGCCTTGGGCAAAACGCCAACTGTGGGATTGTGACTGTTGCGAAAAGGATGGCAAGTATTATTTGTACTTTCCAGCTAAGGATAAAACGGATATTTTCCGCTTGGGAGTGGCTGTCAGTGATAAACCTTATGGTCCTTTTATTCCTGAATCAGATCCGATAAGAGGAAGCTATTCTATTGATCCGGCGGTGTTTAAAGATGATGACGGCAAGGTCTATATTTATTTTGGAGGTCTGATGGGCGGACAGTTGCAGCGTTATAAGGAAAATTCAGCTCTGGAAAATGCAGACTTTCCTGCTGACAACGAGCCTGCAATACCGTCTCGTATAGTTCGCTTGACAGATGACATGAAGCAGTTTGCGGAAGAACCACGTCCCATAGTTATATTGGATGCAGACGGCAAACCGATTGTGGCTGGTGATCACGAACGACGTTTCTTTGAAGCATCGTGGATGCATAAATATAATGGCAAATATTATTTCTCGTATTCTACGGGTGATACACATTATTTGTGTTACGCAGTAGGTGATAATCCTTATGGACCTTTCGTTTATCAGGGTGTTATTCTTACTCCTGTTGTGGGATGGACCACACATCATTGTATTGTAGAATATAAAGGAAAATGGTATCTCTTTCATCATGATTCTGTACCTTCAGGTGGGAAAACGTGGTTACGTAGTCTGAAAGTGTGCGAATTGCAATATGATGAGGAGGGACATATCCAGACGATAAATGGTACGGATGAATAAACTTATTTTGGCATTGGCTAGCCTGTTGTGCTTGCAGACTGTAAGGGCTGAAGACGGACACCGATTATGGTTGCGCATGAATCCTAATGGCCGTGCGGCAGATGTCCGTATAGAGAAAGGTACTTCAAAGACACCGACTTTGCGTATTGCTGAACAAGAGTTGAAAGATTATTGGAAAGGTGATACGAAACTGACTTTGAGTGTATCTTCCAAAGCTCCCCAGCGTGATGGATTTTCCATTAGCAGGAAGGGAGAACAGGTATATGTTTCTTCAGCAACAGATTGTGGCGTCTTGTATGCTGCATACGCGTTATTACGTATGCAGCAGACAGGTGATTCTCTTTATAATGGTCAGGTCCGTATGGAAACGCCTGCTTATGATATCCGTATTCTGGATCATTGGGATAACCCAGACGGGACAATAGAACGCGGATATGCGGGAAAATCCATTTGGAAATGGGATGAACTGCCGGGTAAAGTCTCATCGCGATATAAAGAATATGCAAGGGCTAATGCTTCGGTAGGAATCAATGCCGCAGTCTTGAACAATGTCAATGCCAAACCGGCCATGCTTTCTTCTGACATGTTGCGTAAGGTGAAAGTGATTGCTGATGAATTGAGGCCTTATGGTGTCAGAACTTATTTGTCGGTTAATTTTGCCTCTCCGAAAGCTTTGGGAGGGTTGCCGGATGCAGATCCGCTGAATCCTGATGTCCAGGATTGGTGGAGGAAGAAAGCGGCAGAAATTTATAAGCTGATTCCTGATTTTGGTGGTTTCCTGGTGAAGGCTAACAGTGAAGGTGAGCCGGGACCTCAGGATTATGGACGTTCACATGTGGACGGAGCTAATATGTTGGCTGATGTCTTGCAACCGTATGGCGGTATAGTAATGTGGCGTGCTTTTGTGTATAAAGCATCCAGTCCGGACCGTGCATGCCAGGCTTATGAAGAGTTTATGCCGTTTGATGGACGTTTTCGCGATAATGTTATCATTCAGGTCAAGAATGGTCCGATCGATTTTCAGCCACGTGAGCCGTTCAGTCCGCTTTTCGGTGCGATGACTCGTACTCAGGTGATGCCGGAGTTTCAAATAACGCAGGAATATCTCGGACAGTCTGTGCATACCGTATTTCTGGCAACCATGTGGAAAGATTGTCTGGATGCGGAAACGTTTAATCCGAAAGGATGGACTGTTGCGGAGACTACTCAAAATCGCGTGTCCGAACATGCCTTGACTGCGATGGCCGGTGTTTCAAACATAGGAGATGACGTTAATTGGACAGGTAGTGATATGGCACAGGCAAACTGGTATGCATTCGGCAGATTGTGTTGGAATACAGATCTGAGTGCTTCACAGATTGCTGATGAGTTCTTAAAACAGACTTTTACTGATGACGGACGTTTTGTGGAACCGATGCGTCAGGTTATGCTGAAGTCTTGGAATGCGGCTGTCAATTATATGATGCCGTATGGCTTGCATCATATATTTGCTTTTGGTCATCACTATGGGCCGGAACCGTGGTGTGATCCGGAAGGAACACGTCCGGATTGGTTGCCTAAATATTATCATCGCGCCGATTCAGCCGGTTTGGGATTTGACCGTACAGTTCAGGGATCGGGAGCAGTGTTGCAATATCATGAACCATTGTCTGCTGTGTATGGCCATATTCAAACCTGTCCGGAAGAATATCTGTTGTGGTTCCATCATGTGCCTTGGGACTTTGTGATGCGCAATGGTTTGTCATTGTGGGATAATTTATGTTACGCTTATGGAGATGGAGTATCTGCCGCCCGTAGTTTTACGAAGGTTTGGGATGAGATGAAGCCTTATGTTGATGATGAGCGGTTCGAAAATCAACGAAAGCGTTTTGAGCGTCAGGCAAAGGATGCCGAATGGTGGCGTAGTGCTTGCCTGCAATATTTCCAGCAATTTTCGAAAATGGAGTATCCGGTAGATTGCGAACCTTTTGGATATGAGTTACAGCATCTTCAGAATTATAAATTGCTCATTAACAACTATACAGCAGCAGATATGAAACTGTTACCTTAAGGGTGATGTTACGGTATCGATAAAAAATGTAACATGGTAAAGAGACTCTATGAGGATAGATATACCTCCATGTGTCATTGTAACAATGAAGAATAAATCGTATATTCGCAAGGATAAAGAATAAAAATCTCTGGTACGGTGATGCCGGATCTGATATTCTGGAGATGTCAGATCCGGTTTCTTTTATAAATGCCTGAGGCAATATGGAAAGACGTGCCTGTAGATCTTTTTAAGGCCTATTTGAACTATGAAAAATGTAATTCGCTAAATGATAATGATTTATGTGCATTTTGTGGCATCTGCAAAAATGAAAGTTTCATAATATAAAAAACAGGAAAAGGCAGTTTTTTTTGTTTTTTTATTAAAATGAAACATTCTAAAAGTAATATGATACAAGAACAAAAATGACTTAAGGCTTTGTAATGTAAATTAGCGGTCGGAAATGAAAGATAAGCTTTGTTAAATCGTGAATTTATAACTGATAAAATAATCTAATATGAAGTTCAAGAAAAACCGAAGAAGAATGGCTCCGATTTTAGGTGGCCTGTTTTTCAGCTGCTCTCTATGTCTTGTTACCTCCTGTCGTGACGGTTACGATCTGGCAGACGAGGATCCTTCCTGGTTGGGTAGCAGTATTTATGATTATCTGCAGTCAAACGGTAATTACACCAATACGGTGAGACTTATCGATGACTTGGGGTACCGTGAGGTTCTAGCCAAGACCGGTAGTAAAACACTTTTCGTTGCTGATGACAACGCCTTTGACCGTTTTTTCAGATCGGGTAAATATGGTGCCAAATGCTACGAGGAATTATCAACAGCCCAGAAAAAGCAACTTCTTTTCGGAGCAATGATCAACAATGCCTGTCAGGTCGCTTACCTTTCAAGTGCAGCCGGTCCGATTGAAGGTGATTGCATGCGTCGTCTGACTTCAGTGTCGGCTTACGATACTGTGCCTATGATCCGTCCGGAACAGATGCCGGACAATCCTAATTGGGCTTATTACAAGTCTGCAGGCAAGACAATCCCTTGTTTGCGTGACTTGACTACACCGCCAATGATACACTTCATAGAAGATTTCCTCAATAACCGTCGTATCACGAATGAGGACTGCAATTTCCTTTTCAATTACGAAATTGAGCGTAAGGCAGGCGATGCCAATATCAATGGTGTGATGATGGAGGAACAGAATATTCGTTGTTCTAACGGGTTTGTTCATAAAATGGCTGAAGTGATCACACCACTTCCTAATTTAGCCGAGCTTATAGAGAATAAACCTCAGACCAGCGAATATTCCAAGTTGTTGGAACGTTTCTCTGCACCTTATTATTGTGGTGAGGCTGTAACACGTGAATATAATCGTTTGTATGGTACCAGCTATGACTCCGTATTTCAGAAAAGATATTTTTCAGAACGCTCCCAAAACGGTGTGGCTTTGAATCTGACTCCACAGGATGGGCCGGTGGAAGCGACACTGAAATTTGATCCGGGATGGAATGAGTTCTATTCAGAAATGAATGCATCTACGGCTACCAATGTAGCTTTGCAGGAGAATATGGCAGTGATGTTGGTTCCAACCAACGAGGCGCTTAATCGCTATTGGAATGAAGAAGGCGGTAAAGTGTTGAAGGATCGCTACGGTACATGGGAAAATGTACCGGATCAGGTAGTGTCCAAGATGCTTAACGTGAATATGCTGAATTCGTTCATCAATTCTGTACCGAGCAAATTCTCTACGGTGCTTAATGATGCCAATGATGAGTTGGGACTTAGTCTGGAAAATGTGGACAGTGTATTCTTTGCCTGCAACGGAGCGGTGTATCTGACCAATAAGGTTTTCAACCCCGTTTCCTATATCTCAGTATCTTTCCCGGCTTTGGTGAACGAAACGATGAACGTGCTTTACTGGGGTATCGAGCAATTGAAGTATGATATTTATCTTAACTCACAGAATTCTTACTATAGTTTCTTTATTCCGACCAACAATGCGCTGTTGGAGTATGTGGATCCCTGTTCGTTTGGCAAGACTGAAACTCAGTTGTTCCGTTTCCACTATGATGCCTCTGCACAAACTGAGGATGCCAAGGTTTGGGCTTCCATCTGGAATTACAATACTGAAACACATGTCGTAGGCGATTCCATCGGTGAAGCCAATTATACACAGATCACCAATCGTTTGAAGGATATTCTCGATACACATATTGTCATAGGTAATGTGGAAAGTGGAAACAAATATTACCAGACAAAGAACGGTAGCACGATTGTGGTAGAAAATGCAGGAAAAGGCAATATGACTGTATCTGGCGGATGGCAAGTTGAAAAGGGTGAGAAAGTAAATGTCACCACTATTTACGATCAGTCTGTGGAGGGTAACGGAAAGGCTTATATTCTGGAATCATCTCCAGTGATGACTTCCCGCAAGTCTGTGGCTGATATCCTGGCGGAGCATGAAGAATTCTCTGCTTTCCTTGAACTGCTGGAAGGAACGCCTTATCTGTCTGAGAAATACGTGATCGGTACAGAAGAACATGCTTGTCCGAGTCGTAATATCAGTCTGTTCAATACTTTCCATTATACAGTGTATGTACCGACTAATGAATCTATTCGTGCCTTGCAGGAAGCTGGCGACTTGCCAACATGGGATGATGTGGAAAATGCGGAGGACGAAGAAGAGAAAGAGCGTCTCACCGAGGAGATCAATCAGTTTGTAAAGTATCACATTCAGGACAACGCGCTGTATATCGGACAAGGCAAGATTGCCGAAGCACAATATGAAACAGCAGCTTATGAAGTGGATAATGCTACCAATACCTTGTCATACTTCAAGCTGGATGCAAAAGGCGACAATACGGGAATCGAGGTAGAGGATCGTGTGGGCAATGTGCGTCATGTTGTGACAAGCGGTGGATTATATAACCTGATGGCGCGTGAATATCAATATGATTCACCCGATAACCAAAACGCATCGACGATATATACATCGTCATTTGCTGTGGTACACCAGATAGATGGTCCTTTGATGTGGAAAGCTCAAACTGAAGAATAATTTTTGTCGAACCAGAAAACCCATAATGGAATGAAAACCATATATAAACATCTTATATTAAGTGCTTTCTCAGCCTTGCCTTTGGCTGTTTTCGCACAATCGCCGGGGACTATGATCAGTGGTACGGTATCCGACGATATAGAACCTTTGATGATGGCCAATGTCGTCGAAGTAGATGAGGCTAATCGTATTGTGGCCCATAGCGTTACGGATATCAACGGTAACTTCTCTTTCCGTATCGTGGATCCCAAACATAAGCTGAAGATCTCGTATGTAGGTTATAAAACGCAGATTATCCCTATCAAGGGTACACGTTACAATATCCGTCTGTCTAGTAATACGCAACTGGATGAAGTGGTTATTCAGAAGAAAAAAGTAATCCAGGCCAGTGGTCTGGCTATTCCGGAGCGTGAACTCTCTGTGGCACATCAGACAATCGATGCCAAGGAATTTGAGGGACTCGGTATCACAAGTATTGATGAGGCTTTGCAGGGACGTGTATCAGGTTTGGATATTGTCTTTAATTCCGGTGACCTCGGTTCCGGTACTTCCATGCGTTTGCGTGGTGTAAGCTCCATCAACGGTAATACGGAACCTTTGATCGTTGTGGACGGAAATATTTTTGAGAGTGATTATCTTTCCGGATTTGATTTCGCTTCAGCTACGGAGGAACAGTATTCCGAATTGCTTAATGTCAATCCTGATGATATTGCCAGCATTACGGTATTGAAGGATGCAGCCGGTACGGCTATTTACGGTTCGCAGGGTGCCAATGGTGTAATTGAGATCAAGACCAAGCGTGGTGCACGCGGTAAGACCAGAGTGACATATTCTTATGCTGCTACAATGACATACCAGCCAAAAGGTATGCGTATGCTCAACGGTGACCAGTATACCATGTTGATGAAGGAGGCCTATTACAATCCGGCATTAAGTGATGCGTCATCAGATATTCCTGAGTTCAACTATGAGCCGTCTTTTTCGGAATATGAGATGTATAACAACAATACCGATTGGGTAGATGAAGTGACTAAGATGGGTTTGCTGCAAAAGCATTACGTCACTCTTACCGGTGGTGGAGAAAAGGCGGTATTCCGTATTTCAGCCGGTTATGACCATCAGACAGGTACGGTGATAGCTCAGGAACTGGATCGTTTCACCACACGTGTTGCGCTTGATTATTTCGTAAGTGACCGTATCAAGATCGTGACGAACTTTAACCTGACTTATCAGGACAACCAGAAGAACTACAGTGACCTGTTGAACATTGCTTACCGCAAGATGCCTAACCTTTCGGTTTATGAACAGGATGCTTATGGTAACAACAAGTCCAACTATTATCACATGCAGCCGGACTGTTCAAGTACATTCCGTCAGAATGGCGACCAGTTTAGCCTGGTCAATCCTGTGGCATTGGCTTATGAGGCGACCAACGAGGAGTCCAAATATACGATTCAGCCGGAATTCCAGTTGCATTATAACCTGTTAGGAGTAGATGAAAGCAAAACCCAGTTGAAGTATGAAGGAAAGGTCTTGTTCAATATCCAGAATATTTATGAGGATCTGTTCTATCCCTCAAGTCTGGTGACTGAAGGATGGACAAACAGAAATAACAACCGTTCAACTTCAAAAGCTTATAAGAGCAGTGCGATTACAACTACACATCGTCTGACATTGACGCCGCATTTCAACAATGAGGATCATTCGTTCATGGCCATGGCGCAATTCCAGTTGACCAACGGATCCTCAAAGAAACAGAATAACGAAGTGTACAATTTGCCTACTGGTGATATCGGTTCAGCTACGGCCGACGGTATTATTCCGTCCGATAACTGGCTTTTCAGTACGGAAGCCGGCCAGTGGAGAAGTATTTATATGACATTCTCTGCGCACTATGCTTACAAAGGACGTTATATTGCCGACTTTTCTATGCGCCGCGACGGAACCACCAAGTTTGGTGACAATAAGCGATGGGGTAATTTCCCGGCATTGTCTTTTCGTTGGAATATCGTAGACGAACCTTGGATGGAGAAGACACATAAGTGGTTGTCTATGTTATCTTTCCGTCCGGGATGGGGACGTGTGGGTAACCAACCGTATTCTGAGTATCTGTATTTCTCTAAATATTCTACAGGTGCGGCTTATAACGGACATACTTCCATCTACCCGAGTAATATACGTTTGAGCAATCTTCAGTGGGAAGAGAAAGAAACCTGGAATGTGGGATTTGATCTCGGATTGTTCAATAACATGATCACGGCGGATTTCAATATCTATACACAGCTTACTACCAAGTTGTTGATGGCAGATCAGAAATTGCCTGGTTCCTCAGGTTTTGACAAACTGTCATGGCAAAACGTAGGTGATATGCGTAACAACGGTTGGGAATTCAATATCAACGGACAGAAGATCATCAAGGCAGGAAAGTTCTCTGCTGATTTCAATGTGACATTTGCCAATAACAAGAACGAGATAGTAGAAATGGATCCGACCATTCTGGCTAATTTGAATTCTGATTTTGATAATAAGAACGGTTCTTATCTGTCACGAATCCAGTTGAATAATCCGTTTGGTGCCATTTATGGTTTCCGTTATAAAGGCGTTTATCAGTATTCTGATTATTCAGAAGTGGAAGTGCCTGGCGTGAGCGGTCCGAATGCTCCGGTAGCCCGCGATGCCGATGGAAATGTGATTAAGGATAAGTCCGGCTTTACCATTCCGATGGTGTTCGGTTATGACAAGGTCAGCAATACGGATCCTTATGAGTTCCAGGGAGGTGATGCCATCTATGAAGATATCAACCATGATGGTAATATCAATGAACTGGATATCGTTTATTTGGGATCTTCTCTGCCAAAAATTACCGGTGGATGGGGTATTAAACTGAACTATGGCCGTTGGTCACTCAATACACAGTTCAACTTCCGTTACGGAAACAAGATTATCAATGCAGCCCGTATGAATGCAGAGTCTATGTATAACAACAACAATCAGTCCGCAGCAGTAAACTGGCGCTGGCGTGTAGAAGGGCAGGTTGCAGAGATTCCAAGAGCTTTGTATAGTGCAGGTTACAACTGGTTGGGTAGTGACCGCTTCGTGGAAGACGGTTCGTTTATGAGACTTAATTTCATGCAATTGTCTTACTCATTTGATCCCAAGATGATCAAGAAATGGGGATTGAACCAGTTGAGCGTATATCTCAGTGCAAGCAATCTGTTCTGCTGGACGAAGTATTCCGGTGCTGATCCTGAAGTTGGATATGGATCATTGGGTGTGGTATATGACAATGCCAAAACACCGCGTTCACGTCAGTTCACAGCGCGTGTGATGATAGGTTTCTAATACTAAAAAAAACGATTATGAAAATGCATTTAAATAAATATATGCCTAAATTCTTCTCGGCCGCGGTGTTGGCGGCATCTCTGACCTCATGTAATGATTTTCTGAGCATCATTCCTTTGAATGAGGTCGTTCTGGAGAATTATTGGACAGAAGAGGCTGACGTTAACAGTTGTGTCTATTCCTGTTATGCGCAGCTGGAGTCTACCGATTGTCTGAAACGAATGCTGGTGTGGGGAGAACTTCGTTCTGACAACCTGATTACAGGAAACGGTTCCCCTCTTGATATCATTCAGATCGCAGAGGAGAATCTGCTTGAAACGAACGGATATACCAACTGGCAGCCTTTCTATCAGTGTATTAACCGTTGTAATACCGTGCTTCATTATGCACCGTCTATTCACGAGAAGGATCCGAATTATACGGAGGCTGAGCTGAAAGCCCATATTGCTGAAGTTACAGCCATACGCAGTTTATGTTATTTCTACCTGATCCGTACGTTCCGGGATGTACCTTATGTAACTGAGCCGTCAATTGATGACAATGTGAATTACCGTATACCGGCCACTAAGTTCGATGACGTGCTGGCTTCCATTATAGCCGATCTGGAAGCGGTGAAGGATGATGCCGTGCGTTCATACGGTGAGGACAATACGGACAATATGACCCGCATTACCCGTTGGTCTATTTATGCCATGCTGGCCGACATGTATCTGTGGCAAGGTAATTATAGCCGTTGCATAGAGTATTGCGACAAGGTTATTGATTATAAGAAAGCTGAGTATGAGGAAATGCTTGAAGAACAGTCTTCACCAATTGTGGAACTTTACGGCGAATATCCGTTGATATCCGAAGCACCTAACAGCGCACTTTATTCCGGAACAGCCTATACCCAGATATTCGGACAGGGACTTTCTTTTGAAAGTATCTTTGAATTGAATTTCCTGGATGGTGATCAGGTTAATTCCATGGTGAATGATTTTTATGGTACTGTTTCTAGTACGGCAGGTCAGTTGTCAGCTCCTTCTTATCTGTTCTCTCAGGTTGCTGAAGGTTCTAATAATTATTTTGGAAAAACAGATTGCCGTTATCTGGAAAATATGTCGGGAACTGATGCCGCTGTCTATATCCGTAAATATGTGACACAGGGATGCAGCTTCAGAACAAGTACCACAACGGGAGGTTCACCTTCAGTAACCGAAAGTACACGTACGACAATGGATTGCAATTGGATTGTTTATCGTCTGACTGATATAATGTTGATGAAGGCTGAGGCTGAAATCGAACTGGCAGGTAATGTGGTGGAAGGAAGTACGCTTACTGATGAACAGATGGGACATTATCGCACGGCTTTCTCTTGTATCTCGGCCGTATGGAAGCGTGCCAACAACAAACGTGTGGCTACTACGGACACCTTGGTATTTGATGATTATGCCACTTCGCGGACAACCATGGAAAACCTCGTTTATGATGAGCGTCAGCGCGAACTGATGTTTGAGGGCAAGAGATGGTATGACCTTGTACGCATGAGCCGCCGTGATGGTACGAACACCCGTATGGTAGACAAGGTAATGCCTAAGTTCAAGGAAAATACGGCTGCATTGCGTATCCGCCTTTCTGCCCAGGATGCACTTTATTATCCGATCAATAAGGACGAACTCAGAGCTAACCCCTATCTGGTTCAGAATCCGGCTTATAATAATGAATCTATAACTACAACAGAATAAGAGTATGAAAAAAATAGATAGAATAATGGTCAAGTTTTTGTTGGCTCTGATGACCTTGCCGGTCTTCGTGTCTTCATGCGATGATGAGCCATTGGCCGAAAATTACTATACTTTTACCGGCGAGATGGTATCAGACTATCTCTCCAACCGGTCGGACCAGTTCAGTGAGTTCATCGCCGTACTGCAGCGTTCCGGTATTTATGGTATGATGGCGACTTACGGCACTTATACTTGTCTGGCACCGAATAATGCCGCCATGGATGCTTATTTGCGTTCAAGAGGTCTGACCAGTGTGGATCAGCTGACGAAGGCCGATTGTGATACCTTGGCTTGGAATCACATTATTGATGAAGCCGCTTATTTTACGACGGATTTGACGGACGGTAATATCCCGAGCCCGAATATGAATGAGCGTTATCTGACTTTTTCCTGTGATTCTGACGCATTGAATTCCAATAATGTCGTGTATTACATTAATAAGACTTCACGTCTTATCTTGCGTGATGATTCTGTGGAGAATGGTGTGGTACATACCATAGATAAAGTGATCGTACCTAGTTCAGATCTTTTGCCTGACTTGCTGGAAAAGGATCCGGATGTTTCACTTTTCTATGAAGCCTTGAATCTGACCGGCATGCGTGATTCTTTGCTGGAATATATTGATGCTTCATACCATTGTGGAGATGACTCTGTCAATCAGGATATGTATGTTGAAACAGGAGGTTCTACTTATCCAATGCGTTATGTGGGTATCCGTATGAAACGTTATACGGCTTTCGTAGAGAAAAATGAGACTTATGCTGCAAAAGGTATCAACAATCTGGATGATCTGAAAGCATACGCCAAACAAATTTATGATCAGATGTATCCTGAAGATGCAGGACTTTATGACGAAGACTGGACTAACCGTAAGAACCCGTTGAACCGTTTTGTTTCATACCATTTGTTGCCATACTATGGTGCCTATAATGACTGGACGGTTTATGGAGATGTCAAAACAATCTGTGCCAAGACCGATCTGATTGATTGTACCGACTGGTATACGACTTTGATGCCGGGTACGATTATGAAAATGAGCACACCTTCTGAAGGTTTGTTCATTAACAGAAGAGGAGTCGGACCGCAGTATACGGTAAGAGGTGTGAAAGTGTTGGCACCGTCTGAGACCGGTGATATCGACCAGCAGGCTACTAATGGTATTTATCATTATATTGATGATATTCTCGTTTATGACAAGCAGACCCGTGATGTGGTGTTCAACGACCGTATCCGTATCAACGCAGTGACACTCTCTCCAGAGTTCATGAATTGTGGTGCGCGTGGTAATACGATTCGTGCAACCGGATTTAAGGAAGTTGAAGGTTGGGATTTCCATGGTAAGACTCCGACCATGTCACTTCGTAAGCGTGATGTCTGGATGGTGACTTATGCCGACTGTGTGGATATGGTAGGACAGTTTGACGTGACTTTCAAGTTGCCGCCGGTTCCGGAAAATACGTATGAGGTACGTTTCGCTTACGGTTGGGGTGCAATGCGTGGAGTCGTACAGGTTTATTTCGGTGAAGATCCTAAGGGCTTGTTGCCAATGGGTATTCCGATTGACTTTACTTTGTGGCCTGCAGACCCGTTGATCGGTTGGGTTGCGGATACCGGTGATGAAGAAACAGACCGTGCGATAGACAAGGCCATGCATAACCGCGGTTATATGAAAGATATGGATTCATGGGCGCAGGGTGGTGCCAATATCCTGAGAGCACAGCCTATGAAGGTACGCAAGATCCTGACTACGCAGACAATGAATCCGAACCGTGATTATTATATAAGAATCAAGTTGGTGGTAGATAATCCGCAGGCTGAGTTGCCGATCAATTATTTCGAACTTTGTCCCAAGAGTGTTTATGCCGGAGTAGAGGCAGAAGATACACATTGATGATCAAGAAAGAAAAGATACACTTTTTTATAAAACTCTAAAAATGTAATCTTATGAAAGCTAATAATATAATAAAAACCATCTCAGTTACAGCAACGGCTTTTTTAGCCGTATGCTGCACTGATACGTGGGACGAACATTATGGAGCAGGCAATCTGACTTCTGACAAATCTCTTCTCCAGCTGGTGGAAGAAGCCGGTGACCTGAATGATTTCCTTTCAGTTTTAAAGAAAACCCATGTGTTTGTCAACAATAAGCCCTCAAAAGTGACTTATGCTGATTTGTTGGGAAGTGACCAGACATTTACGGTATGGGCACCTAAGGACGGAACCTTTAATGTGGATTCCCTGTTGGAGGAATGTCAGACAGTAAAAGGAGACTCCATGTGCGGCCAGCATTTTATCCAGAACCATATTGCACATTATATCACCAATAACAACAGTGCGGAAGAACGCACGGTCATGATGCTGAATGACAAGTATCTGGATCAGGAACCGGGCAGTTTCCATGGTGTGCCTTATGCGGCTGGAAGAGCCAATGAACCGGCCAAGAACGGTGTACTTCATGTTTTGGAAAGAGAGGTACCTTATGTTTATAATATTTATGAAGGTATCACAACTTTGCCGGAATATTCTTCCGTAGGTTCATTCTTCAAATCATACGAAAAAATGGAGCTGGATGAAAACTCCAGTATCCAGAGTGGAATTGTGGATGGAATGATTATTTATTCGGATTCTGTGATGCGCCGTTCCAATATCCTTTTCGGACAGTTCGGATTGATAAATGAAGAGGACAGTAATTTCATCATGTTGCAGCCCAGTGAGAGAGTCTGGAATGAAGCTTTTGCCGAAGCATGCTCGCATTTTAATTATGGTACGGTGAACAAAGCCGATTCACTTATGCGTTACTGGGCCAATATCTCTCTGATCAGGGATTTGGTATATAACCGTAATTATGGCTGTGCTCACATGGCCGATTCGGTGTATTCTACATCATACAATATTTATGATGAGGAACGTCATCATGTGTTCTACAAACCGTTGCAGCCGGGTGGTATATTCTCTTCAACGTATGTGGTTGACTCGCTTGAATGCAGTAACGGTGTAATTTACGAATTAGGCGCATGGCCGTTCAAACCGGAACAGATCTATTTCTTCCCGGTCAAGACAGAAGGAGAGATTGAGAATATGATTACCGATTATAAAGATTGTACGTTCAATTATCGTTCTGCTGTAGCAGACAGTATTTCAAACGGCTATCTGGATATTGTGCCGCGTACGACATCTTCTAACTGGACGGCTACGTTCCAGGTGCCGGATGTACTTTCAGGTACTTATGAAATCTGTCTGGTTATTTTGCCCAAAACGGCTTATAATCCCAATTCACGTGATTTCAAGCCTAACAAGTTTAAGGCTACAATCTATTATGAAACAGAGGAAGGGATTCAGGAATCATACGAATTTGAAGATGAGTGTGTGAACGATCCTTATCGGGTAGACACCGTTTCTGTGGGTCGTTTTTCTATTCCGGTCTGCAGTTATGCCCAGTCCAACAGTAAGGTTCATCTGAAAGTGGAATGCAGTATCAGCCGTAGGGAAACACAATATTCTCGCGAAATGTATCTTGATTGCCTATATTTCAAACCTGTAAACGAAGAATAATACTATGAAACATATTTTATCAACCTTCTGTCTTTTTGCCGCTTGTGGACCGCTTATGGCGCAGAATGCGGTGGAGAGTACTGTCCGGGAGACGGTGAAGGATTCCATACAAGTGACGGATAACAAAGCATTGTCGCAAGTTCCGATGAAAGAAATAAAGGGACGTATTTTTGACAGTGCAACCAAGCAGCCGGCTGTTGGTGTGAGTGTATCGGCTTATAATGATGCACGTTATGCCGCCATGACCGACGAGAATGGTATTTATGTGATCAAGGTGCCTTATTATGTAACCTCATTATGGTTGAGAGCAGACGGTTACAGCAGTCAGCAGATAGGTGTCGGTAAAGGGGATGCCGTAGTTGATTCCTGGATGTATAGCAATACGTTCGGTGAACGTTACGACAATCAGACTTCTGCTTTTAATACGAAGACGGTCAATGTGGATTACAACAATAATGATATCAGCATAGACGGACAAATGCAGATGAAACTGGGTGGTGATGTCCGCACAATTATGCGTAGTGGTGTGCCGGGTCAGGGTATAGCCATGTTTATGAATGGTTTGAACTCCCTTAATGCCAATGCTCAGCCACTGGTGGTCATTGATGGTGTTATTACGGATATGCAGCTGTCCCGTCCGTCACTTCACGACGGGTTCTTCAATAATCTGTTTGCCAATATTATGGTAGAGGATATTGAGAAAATCTCGGTCATGAAAAACGGTACGGCCATTTACGGAGCCAAGGGTGCCAATGGCGTGATCATTATCGAGACCAAGCGTAACAAGAGCATGGCTACCAAGATAGATGTGTCTATCGGTGGAAGTTATGAGCTTTTGCCCAAGCAGATGGATATGATGGATGCCGGACAGTACAGAATTTATTCATCTGAATTGATCGGTACGACAGGAACTTCTTCCAACAGTTTTAAGTTCTTGCAGACCGATCCCAATTATTACTATTATCAGATGTATCATAATAATACGGACTGGCAGAAACAGGTGTATGAGGAGGCATTTACACAGAATTACAGTATAAATGTGCAGGGAGGTGATGATGTCGCCAACTACAATCTGTCTGTAGGTTATGCATCGGCAGATGCCACATTGAAAAATAACTCTTATTCTCGTTTCAACTTGCGGTTGAACTCCGACATTAAACTGGCAGACAACCTGAATGTACGTTTTGATGCTTCTTACAGTGATGTAACCCGGGATATGCGTGATGATGGCGTGGCTGCCAACCTGAATGACGGCGTGATTTCGTCTCCTTCATTCCTGAGCCTGATCAAGGCACCGTTCCTGAGTCCGTATGCTTTTGATTCCAATGGTAACGTATCATCTTATATGGCAGGGGCTGATGATTATCTTGCGGATGTCCTGCCTTCCAAATCTTATTTGAATTCACTGGCCAATCCTTTGGCTATCCTCAGTTATGGTGACGGCGACAACAAAAACTATTTCGGAAACCGTCTGATCACTCTGGCCATTACTCCGAAATGGAATATTAATAAGCACTGGAGCATAGCCGAGCATTTTGCCTTCCAGTTGGTCAATACGGATGAGAACTATTATTTGCCGGTAACCGGTGTACCTAATTTTGATGTGGAGGGAGTTGGAACTGTATCCAATAAAGTATCAGCCTTGGCCGGACGTCAGATTGTCATTTCAAGTGATACTTATTTCAACTATGGCCGACGTTTTGATGCCCATACCCTTAATTTGCGAGGCGGATTGCGCTATATGCACGATTCTTACAGGCTTAATACCATGATCGGTTATGATAGCGGTAATGACAAGACACCTAATATGTCAAGCAGTCTTCGCAATCGTACCACAGACGGAACGGAGGATGAAATCGTAGATATGACCTACTATCTTACCGGTGAGTATAACTGGGCTGAGCGTTATTACCTGTCTGCTGCAGTCAGCATGGATGGTAGCTCCAAGTTTGGAGTCGATGCACCGAATGGGGTGAAAATAGGTAATTATGCCTGGGGATTCTTCCCTTCAGTAGAAGCTGCCTGGGTGGTCACTAATGAATCATGGATGAATCAAAGCTGGCTTAATTATCTCAAGCTCAATGTAGGATTCGATATGGTTGGTAATGATGATCTTGACAGTAAGGCATCACGTACCTATTTCATAGCCAAGAAACTGTTGAATTCCGCTGCCGGTCTGACAATGGGAAATATCGGTAACACCCGTTTGCAGTGGGAAACGACCACACGCTGGACTGCCGGTTTGAATTTTTCAGTCTTGAATAACAGATTGAGCGGAAGTTTCAATTATTTCAACAGCCGGACATCTGATTTGCTCGGGTTGAATACCTTGTCCTATATCAGTGGTTTGAAGAACAACTGGACCAATAGTGGAGAAATGAAAAACCAGGGCTTTGATGTATCACTTCAGGCACGTCTGCTTGATCTTAAGGACTGGAAATGGAGTGCTGGAGCTACAGTAGGTCATTATAAGAATGAGATCACTTCACTACCGGCTTCTTCCGGACGGTTTACAACTGAAGCCTATGGTGCAACAATCCTTTCACAAGTGGGCAGTCCTGCCGGTGTATTCTATGGTTACAAGACTGCCGGTGTGTTTGCTACGACAGCTGAAGCCGAGGCTGCTGCACTTTATCAGGAAGATGAGAAGGGTGTGAAAACTTACTTCCAGGCTGGTGACATGAAATTTGTGGATGTGGACGGTAATCATAGGATAGACGAAGCCGACATGCAGATCATCGGTGATCCGAATCCGGATATTTATGGTAATATCTTTACCAATCTCAGTTGGAAAAACCTTTCATTGAATGTCGTGTTCAATTATTCTTTGGGTAATGACGTATACAATTATCAGCGTAGCGTGCTCGAAAGTGGTTCACGTTTCTACAATCAGACTACAGCCATGTTGCGCCGATGGACGACTGAAGGACAGCAGACAGATATTCCGCGTACCTGTTATCAGGATACTCCGGGTAACTCCCGCTTCTCTGACCGCTGGATAGAAGACGGTTCTTATCTTCGTCTGAAGAATGTGACACTCAGTTACTATATTCCTATCCGTACCACTTACCTTCAGGGGATTACCGTATGGGGAGCAGCCAACAACCTGTTTACCATTACGCGTTACTTGGGTAATGATCCTGAATTCAGCGCAAGCAATGATGTCCTGTTACAGGGTATCGACCGTGGTTTGCTGGCTCAGGGCCGTAATTTCTCTCTGGGTATAAAGATTAACTTGTAATCAAATGAGCATTATGAAAACAAATAAGTTATTTACTATAGGTATGGCACTCCTGTTCGGGGCAGGAGTGACTTTCACTTCCTGTGTGGATACGGAATCCAGTCTGGTGGATTTCAATCCCGAACTCGATTCAGCCAATGACACCGTATATTCTTTTTTGGGTATCTTGAATAAAATGCAAGTGGTGGCCGACAGAACCCTCATTCTTGGAGAGGTGCGCGGTGATCTGGCCAGTGTGACAGATGCCGGTACGACTGATTTGCGTAATCTTTCCAATTTTACAGCCGGAGCTGATAACAGTTATAATGAACCGGCCGACTATTATGCCATTATTCAGAACTGCAACTATTATATTACACATGCCGATCTGAATCTGACTACCAATGGCGAACAGGTATTCCTGCGTGAATATGCAGCCGTGAAGGCTTACCGGGCCTGGGCTTATTTGCAGCTGGCCATTTATTACGGGCGGGTACCTTTCTTTACAGAACCGCTGATGACTGAAGCTGAAGCTGATCCTTCGCTTTACCCGAAATACGGCATTGAAGAGATCTGTCGGTATTTTATCGATGATCTGGCCCCGTATGTAGAAACCAAGACACCTGTACTTGGAGGTAGCTTCAGCAGCTATTATATTCCGGTTCGTGTGTTGCTCGGTGACCTTTGTTTGTGGTCTGGCCGTTATCAGGAAGCTGCCCAATATTACCACGATTATCTGACTCATGTGGACAATCCGAGACCGGTGGGAGTTTCATCCATACGTTGGATGGATTATGAGTTCAAATCCTATCTGGACACTTATATTTCCGGATCAACGGTTTTGACTTATATTCCGATGGAAGCGTCAGAATACGATGGTATCATCAGTTATCTGGACGATGTGTTCGAATCGACAGATGACAATAAGTTTTATTATCAGGTGACTGCCTCCAGCGCATTGGCTCAGTTGTCGGCTGCCCAGCGTTATGTACTGATCTATACGGATCCGGCTACATCCTTGCCAGATACCATATCGCCTCCGGAGGACATGGTTTATGCTGACGGTATGATGCGTGGTGACCTTCGTTATTCATCTTATATGTCGACAGGAAAAGGTACCGGAAACGATGGCTACTCTAAAGAGGTACAAACTATCACGAAGATCAATACCACGATGGTACAGCTGTATCGTGTGTCTGCCGTATATTTGCGTATGGCAGAGGCTTACAACCGTGCCGGTTTGCCCGAGTCAGCTTTTGCAATCCTGAAGCATGGTCTTTACACCGATGTAATCAGCAAATATATCAGTCAGGCTGAAAAGGATCGTGCCGGCAACCTGTTAAGCTGGAGCCAGTATGAATTCGACAAGAACAATACGCAGGGCATCCATGCTTTCGGTAGCGGTAATTCCGATGCGGATACAACTTACGTTATTCCTGCCGGATTGTCAACTTTGGAAGATTCCATTCTTTACGTTGAGGACAAAATATGCGATGAAATGGCTCTTGAGCAAGCATTCGACGGAACCCGTTTCGGCGACTTGCAACGTATAGCTCTGCACCGCAATGATCCGACTTTCCTGGCTCGTAAAATAGCAAACCGTAATGGAAAGGATGCATTCGATTCTGAACTTTACTCACGCTTATGTGACCGTAATAACTGGTATTTGCCATTGGAATAAGCGGTTTGAAGTATTGTAACTCCTTTATATTGAGGGTATGTTACATAAGAAAAGATTTGTGATACAAAAATATTTTGGAAAGATTCCGGCAAGCGCTAATTTAGCGTCCGGAATCTTTCCAAAATAATGAGAATAGACTTGAAAACTGTTTTTTATTTTTTAATCTTAAATTGAAGCGTATGAAAAAAAGGAACTTCATGATGATGTTGGGACTTGCAGGATTGAGCATGGCTGCTCAGGCGCAGGTTGTTGCATCTCTAGGTTTTGAGGACGGTGATCACATGTATCACAATCCTGATTCAGCTCAGTTTGCTTCCTTCTATGCAGACCATATCAATCTGTACAGAGGTGATACGTGGACTGAAAAAAGTGCGGAAGCACATTCTGGCAGCTATGCTCTTGAAGCTGTCAACTCAACAGAATTTAAAGGTAACACTTGGGACCGTGGCATCAAACTGCGTGGTTTGGAAATAGAACCACAGACTTCTTATCGTGTATCTTTCTGGGTAAAGGCTGACCGTACCTACAAACTCGACAGTGAGCCCGATTCAGAATACGACACCAGTATCAAGTCTTCTCTGTCTATCGGTATAGAGAATCTTGAAGCTCCGTTCATGTCACAGAGCGGTACACAGTATTATTATAACTGGACCAGCGGCATGACCGGTGAATGGCGTCGTCTTTCTTATGTGTCTTATTATTCAGGCCCGGAAGTACAGAACAAGTTCTTTGATAACTTCAATAACAACATCAAGGAGATTATTGTTAACGATCCTGATGATCCGTCAAAGAACGATACAATCTATTGGGGACAGGAATATTCACAGTTCCCTGATGAGTTCTTTGTGACGATCAACATGTATAATCCGGGAACTTATTATCTGGATGATATTCAGGTTGAAAAAGCCACAATGGCCGGTTGTTACTACAATTATGATTTTGTAAAGATTGACTTCGGTTATCCCACCAATATCGCTGAATTGGCTGCTGCCAGTCAGAACCCGATGGGTACATTGTCATTACCTGTGTCTTGCGTGAAGGTCATGAAGGGTGATCAGGAACTGGAAGTATCTGCTGTGGAAGGTAAAGCCGATGGTGGACTTTACATTTTCATGGTTGATGCTGCTGCTTTGGAGGATGGTAGCGAAGATGTTCGTGTCAGCTTTACTCCACCGGCCGATTGTCCGATCATCTATACCACAGACCAGCGTCCGAGCATGGATGTAGAAAGCCGGATGGTGGTATTGCCATTTGAAGATGAACGTATTTATCTGGATGAATCACTTGATGTATTGCCTTCTTCATGGGATGCACCGAATTACCTGTCTTCAGTTCCTGAAAACGGTAGTTTCGAACTTGAAAGTGCTACACTGACCCAGATTGTGGCTACTTATGACCGCGAAGTTGATTTGTCTACGGCATCAGCTACATTGAGTTCCAATGGTATTAATACTGACTTGACAGGTGCCATGTCGGTATCTGAGGACGGATGTTCAGTTATTGTGGCTGTTGATAATTTGGCCGATGGCGAATATCTGCTGACACTTAACGGTGTGGCCAATGCCATGAGTGGTGCGATGACGCTTGAAGATCAGGTCATCAAGTTCTCTGTTGGTAAAGATACGGATGAGTCTATTTCCGAGAATATCTATGTACCGGACTTTACGGCTGTTCAGGCTGGTACATTCCCGAAGGGATGGATCTCTAACGATGAGGGAGAGGTTCATGAATATGGTATCAATGATGATGGTTCTATCTATAATTATGATTACGGTGGCAAGAACCCGATGGGATACCAGGGTGGTCCGCGTATGTTCGAAGGCTTCTCCGGTGATTTCACTAAGGCTATTTACTGGCGTTCTGTAGCAGGAAATGGATTCCTGTCATACGGTGAGCAGGTAAAGGACTACATGCAGCCCGACGGTAGTGTTGATGAATCAATGGATCCGGAGATTGCTCTCTACCTTGAAGCTAAGAAACATGAGGTTTCATTCCGCATGGCAGCATGGAAGGGCGAACCGGTGTTCAATTTCACTCTTGAAGATCTTGATGGTAATGTAGTGGCTCGATTTGACAAGATCACAGCCAAACCTAATATGAACGGTGCGAAAGCTGAAGTAAACGGATCTGTAGAATTGAGTACAGAATTCACCGTACCGGAGGCAGGCTATTACATGATGCGTTTCTCAACAGAGCAGGGTACAGCATGGAATGAGTTCCTCTTGGCTAATGTGAAGTTGATAACCAAACCTTCTGATGCCGCTTACTATCGTCAGTTGCTCGGTGAAGCTGTAGACAGTGCAAATGTGGTATTGAATATGGCGGCTGATGCTGTTTACGACGGTACAACCAAGACCGCTCTGACAGAAAAAGTAACCTATGCTACAGAAACACACTTCACTTCACCAACAGAAGTCAATAATCTGATGGCCGAGCTCTATGCTTTGTCTGGTACTATGCTGAAGCGTATCACCAACATAGACAATTACTCACTCAAGTTGGCTGATTTGCAGAATGCAATGGGTAGCTATGCTGGTACCAAGTATGTCACGACTGATGATTATATGGCAGCTGAAGCCCTCTTGAATGAATATCAGGATGTAGATGCTACTACACTTGATGATGAAACTCTGAATGATGTGGCTGCAGAACTCGTACACTATGCCGCTTTGGTTCCGAATATTAAGAAGTCTACTGATGCGCTGACCTATCGTTTGGACAAGGCTGTAGAATCTGCTCTTATCCTTGATAGCGAGGCAGAAGATTTGATCTTCAGCGCTCAGAATGCAGTAGAAGATGACGATCGTCTGGTAGACCAGTTGAACGACATGAACAAGTATGCTCTTTATAAGATCCTCGCTGCTAACACCAGTGTTCCTGATGACTACAAGACTGTAGTGAAGAGCGAAACCAAAGTTGACGAAGGTTCAGGCGATTACGTGGAACTTACTTCCGGTATCGAATTGACTGGTTTTGTGAAGAACCCGCACTTCTATACTTATCTGGCTAACGGTACAGATTCAGTTAATGCTGTGAACACACCGGGTTGGAATGTTGACGGATACGTACATGTCAGTGGTGATGGTGATTGGTGTACTCGTGAAGATTTGCCTGTAACTAATTCCCGTATCAATGGTTATCGCAGTCAGTTCAGTGTATACCAGCGTATCAGCCGTCTGCCGGCCGGCGTATATGACATCTGCTTGCGCACACGTACGGCTCCGGGCATGAATGCCGTGAATGATGAAACAGGTCGTCCTGATATGTTTATGTGGGTATCAACAGCTGAAGGCGACACTCTCTTCACAGCTTATGAAGAAGGTCAGACAGTTTACGACGGTGTATGGGGTGGCTATCCTACTGTAATCAAGAACGTGAAGGTGGATGAAAACACCGTATTGACTATCGGTGCCAAGGAAGCCTATACTTCAGGAAAGAATATTGATCCGGAAACCAATGAGGACAAGGGTATTTGGGATACCAATACTTATGTAGACGATGCCCGTCTGTTCCTTGTAGCTCCGCTTGAAGGATTTGATTATTCTGAAGCTTTGCTTAACATCAGTGACGTTCAGAATTCTGAAGCCGTATCTTACGAATATTATACAGTAGACGGTATCCGTTTGGATCGTCCGGCTAAGGGACTTAACATTGTGAAGGTACACCGTGCAGACGGTAGCGTGACAGTGGAGAAAGTCATGGTAAAATAATGATTCCTGATAGAGAATCATAGCTGATGTTATCAGCCATTTAAGGTGAAGAGCCGCATGGAACATGATATTCCGTGCGGCTCTTTTGGTGATAAAGGGAGAATGGCGTTTTTCAATAGTTCTTTTTTGCAGCATTTCTGAAATGCTGATTCATGGTAGTAATGATTTGGAGGAATTGGCTGTTGAAACAGGTGAATAAGTCTGATCCTGGATATTTTTATTGTTTGTGGGGCCCTATGTTTTTTCCGGATATGCTTTTTTCTAAAGTTTGAAAACAGTTGTCTGACGTCATTTTGCAGTTTGTGAAGGATGGTAAAAGGTACTCCCAAAAGAAGAAAGTCTGAAAAAATGCTTCACCTCTTCATTTTTAATCATAATCAACTGATAATTAATTGATTGTATGGTGAATAGCTGTGCTTCAAACCACTTCGTGACTCCTTTTAGTGATGGAATGTTAATTTGTTGATAAAAATGATAATCTGTCATTCCTGTACTTCGGTATCTTTGTAGAAAAGTAAAGCTTACTTTCAAAAAAGTAAGGTTTACTTTTTCAAAAGTAAGCTTTACTTTTTTGAAAAACTCCTGTTGTTTTTTTACAGTATATTAGCCGTTTCCAATGGCGTGAATGATCTGTGAAGGGCCGGTGAAGGAGTGATGAAGGAGGTATCATGCTGTAGCCCGCATAAATAAAGGGAAGTGAAGAGGTGAAGGATATAATTGGATAACGGTATTGGGAGGTGAAAAATCATGTTTTAGAGGAAATAATGGGGGCAGCGGAAGAAAATCTGAATGAAACTGAATTGGGCAATTCAGATTACCTTTTGAAAAGAATATGTTACACAGGTGAAAACGGGCTTGAATAATAATTTTTATTTTTGCACTAATCAAAAAAATCAAGTCATGAAAAAATTTCTTATCGCAGTATGGGGCTGTCTGGCCGTGTCGCTTCTTGATGCCAAGGTACGTGTTCCTCGTTTCTTTTCCGATGGGATGGTGTTGCAACGGGAACGTCCGGTTCCGGTGTGGGGATGGGCTGAAAGTGGAGAACATGTCATTGCCACTTTGTATGAAGGCCAAACCCCGTTGAATAAAAAGTCAGTCACGGCTTCAGCAGACGGGCAGTGGCGGGTAGAATTGCCGGCGATGAAGGCAGGTGGTCCTTATGTTCTGAAAATTGAAAGTCAAGATGACGACGGGCAATCTGATGAACGTACAGCAGGTGTTGTGTTGTCTGATGTATTGGTGGGTGATGTTTTCCTGTGCTCCGGACAGTCTAATATGGAGTTGCAGATATCACGATGCATGGATCTGTATAGGGACGAGGTTTCGGCGTACAGCAATAACCGGATCCGTTATTTGAAACTTCCCCATCAGTATAATTATGTGCGTCCTCAGGAAGATGTGGCGGTGAAACCATGGACGGCCATCACACCTGAAACAGCTCCCCAAATAGGTGCATTGTGCTATTTTTTTGCCAAGTATATGCAAGAGAATGCCGGAGTACCGGTGGGAATTGTCAATTCCAGCGTAGGTGGAACAAAGGTGGAAGCCTGGATGAGTCAGGGCAATTTGAAGCATTTTGATGATTACAAGGATGAATTTAATGCTTTGAAGTATCATCAGGAGAATTGGCCCGACTCTGTCAATAAGGCTGAATTGGCGGCAGGAATGGCTTGGGAGCGTAATATGATACGTTTGGACACCATTGTAGGTAAATGGAGACAGAACGGTTTTGATTTTTCTTCGTGGCCTTTGGTGGATGTGTTCAAACCGCATGAATGGAATGGCGGAGGACAGCGTCCGGGGCCAGGTTCCTATTGGTTCAGGCAGGTTGTCACTCTTCCGTCTTCAGTGTCCGGACAGGCTGGTCTGATTCGCGTGGGAGCCATGGTGGATGCAGATTCCGTATTTGTTAACGGTCATTTTGTAGGTTATACCTCTTATCAGTATCCACCCCGTATTTATAAAATCCCGAAAGGAATATTGCGTGAAGGTCAGAATGAGGTGATGGTGCATTTGATGGCACAGAATGGAGGTCCTTCTTTTGTCAGTGGCAAGCTGTATCAGATAGAAGTCGGTGAAAAAGTGTTCCCATTGGCGAGTCAGTGGGCGTATGCAAAGGGTAGCAGTATGTCACTCAAACCGGGATCTACCTATTTCGTGGATACGCCTTCCGCACTTTATAATGCGATGATTGCTCCTTTCAAAGATTTTGCATTCCGTGGTATTGTTTGGTATCAGGGAGAGTCCAATGTGGGCAAACCGGATACCTATCAGGCTTATTTGGAGGGTATGATAAAAGAATGGCGTGAACAGTTTGACCGGAAATTACCGTTGGTCGTAGTTCAGTTGGCCGGATTCCAGCAACGTCACAAACAGCCGGTGGAGTCCAATCTGGCTAGATTGCGGGAAGCACAACGTCTGGCGGCTTTGTCAATTCCTGATGCCGGGTTGGCAACAGCTGTAGATATTGGAGAATGGAATGATATCCATCCGCAGAACAAAAAAGAGCTGGGGCGCCGTGTGGCTTTACAGATGCAGGGATTATGCTTTGGGGCTAAACATCAGGTCGTATCCGGTCCTCAAGTCAAGACGGTACGTCGGAAAAATGATTATATAAAGATAAGTTTTGATAGAAAAACAGGAAAATTGTCTCCTTCTTCATCATTGAAGAGTATAGCTCTGGCTGGGGCAGATGGAAAATATGTATGGGCAGATGCACGTACGGATGGTGACTATACAGTCGTCGTCGATATTCCGGATGGCATGCAACCGGTGTCTGTACGGTATGCTTGGGATGATTTTCCTGAATGTTCGATTTACAATGTGGAAGGCCTTCCTGCTTCTCCGTTCATGATGTCCGTGAATTAATTGTTTGAAGTCTCAATGTTAATGGATTACTGTAGCGTAAAATAGGCGAAAATCCATATTGAATGATTTGAAATATTAAGAAATATCGGCATTCATATTTCCAAATAAATATGAATGCCGGTTATATTGTAATCTATGTCTTTTATACCATACGTCTGTTTGCCTGATTTGAATAAACAGGCGTATGGTAAAGTTATGAAGAATAAAATTCCGGGTTTGAATTTTATAGGGTATATTTATGTTAAAATCAGTTTTTTCTTTTAACTTTGCATAAATGGAATAATACTTTTTTGACTGAATAATCTCCGAGCAATCTATGAAACTGAATAAATTTTTGGCCTTGGCCTTCCTGTTGTGGGTTTCCTTGTTTGTGTATGCGCAAAGCCCTGTTTCTTTTACTTCCGATCAGGGCTTGTCAAATACATGCATACGTTCGATGAAGCAGGACAGCCGCAAGAATGTATGGATCTGTACGCAGTATGGGTTAAATCGTTTTGACGGGGCTAAAATGAATGTCTATCACTATAAGTCCGATGAAAAAGGTTCTTTGGGACATGATAATACGACTTGTGTTTTGGAACAGGAACCGGGTAAAATATTGGTGGGACTTGAAATAGGCGTGCAGAGTTATTCATATGATACGGACGAATTTACAGACATCCCGTTAATTTCATGGAAAGGAGATACGATCAAAGCACATGTAGTGTCAATGACCAAGTTGTCTGACGGAACAGTTTATGTATGCACGGCAGGATATGGCCTTTTTGTTTTAAAAGAGGAAAAAGGACTTGAAAAACTATTGGAGATTAATACTTTTCCTCAATCAGTTCCTCCCTTGCAGATTATGGAAGACCGCCAGAAACGGATTTGGGCGTTGTATCCTTCTGGAATGGTTTATTGCAGGGTTAACGGAAAGTTCCATCCTGTAGGAACCTATAAGTCTGGTTCCAGATTATGTGAAAGTTCTTCCGGACGGATTTATCTGGCTTCAGTTTATGGAGGATTGAGAGTTTATTCGGAAGCAGATTGTCAGTTTCATGAAGTGGATGAAACCAGTAAACAGTATGTCATAGCATCAGTTACAGCCGCCCCGAACGGAATTCTTTTTATATCCACGGATGGTAATGGCTTGAAAGTTTATGATGAAAAGACTGGAAAAATAGAACAGAGCAATATCCGGACGTATGAATATAATCTGGCTACTTCTAATGTTAAGGATGCCATGATGGATGCAGATGGAAATGTCTGGGTCGGAGTCTATTGGAAAGGGGTCTGGGTTATGCCAAATACAGCTACCAGTTTTGAATATATCGGCCGGCGTTCTGTGCATAAAAATACCTTGGGCACCAACTGTGTAACAGCAATTACAGGTGATGGTAAGGGAGCGCTTTGGGTCGCTACAGACCATTGCGGGGTTTATCATCTGGCTGCTGACGGTACATCCAGCGTACATTTTAAACCGGAATTGGTTAGCGGTATGCCTTCCACGGTGATGAGCTTGATGGAAGATTCGGATGGTTCGTTGTGGTTGGGATCTTCATGGGCCGGTGTGGCAAAAATGAATAAGGAAACCGGTGAATGCACGAATCTGGGTGAATGGGTGAAAGGCGGCGAGAGAATAAAGAATGCCTATACCATGGTAGAGGATAAGCATAAAAATATATGGATCGGTTCCATGGTAGACGGATTATATTGTTATACGCGAGAGACGGGTGAACTGATTCATTACTTGCCGTTGGATAATTCGCGTCTGAAATATCCATATCATTTGTTGTATAATGCTTATGTACGTGCATTGTTGGTCAATGAAAACTATCTGTATGTGGGAAGTGCAGATGGATTGCAGGTCTTTCTCTGTGAAGGAAACCGCCTTAAGCATGTAGGGCGTTATTTGAAGAAGTTTGGTATTAATGATATGAAAATAACTCCAGACCGTAAGATCTGGTTTGCGAGTACGGAAGGACTGGGCTTTTTGGATCTGAATAACAAAACGGTCACTGTTTATACCGTAAAAGACGGTTTGCCTTGTAATTCCATTTCCAGTATTGAATTGGCTCCGGATGGCAAAATTTGGGCCGGAACCAATGTAGGCATGTCCAGTTTTGATCCGGTAAAGAAAAATTTTGAAAATTACTATATCAACGATGGTCTTCAGGGAAATGAGTTCAGTGCGAAAGCTTCTTATTCCTTGAACGGGCATCTTTATTTCGGAGGTATCAACGGTTTGACTTTTTTCCGTCCCTCAGAAGTGGAAAAACGCGAGGATATCGGTAAACTGGAACTTCGTCTTATTGATTTTTATGTGAACGGTAAACCGGTTCATGTGGGGGATCGTTCCGGCTATTATAAGATTATTGACAGTTGGTTTCCCATGGTAAAGGAAGTGAATTTGTCGCATCAGGACAGATCTTTTGCAATAGAATTGTCTACCATGAATTTTAATAGCCGTTGCGTGATTTATTATAGTATCAATTCCGGTGATTGGATGGCAGTGGGTGACGGTCAGAACCGTATTTCATTTATCAAAATGGAGCCTGGTACATATCATATCAGAATTAAGGCTGATGCTTACGGCAAGATGTCTGATGTGAAGGAAGTGAAGGTGATTATTCATCCTGCGTGGTATTTATCAGGGGGGGCTATTTGTGTGTATGTGGTATTGTTGATTGTGGCTTCCTATATCGTTTACCTGCAGATTAAGGATAAGCTGGAAACCAAACGCATGTTGGAGAAGCATCGTCAGGCAGAGGAACTGAATGAAGCCCGTATACAGTTCTTTATGAATATCAGTCATGAAATCCGTACGCCGATGACCCTTATATTAGGTCCATTGATGAAATTGATGAAAATGGATACGGATAAGATACATCAGCGGAATTATTCACTTATTTATCAGAATTCACAGCGTATTCTTCGGCTTATCAATCAGCTGATGGATGCCCGTAAGATAGAAAAGGGACAGTTCAGTTTGAAATACCATAAGGTAGAATTGGTCGGCTTTATCAATAATCTGTATGAACTGTTTGAGACGACGGCCAATAACAGACATATTACGTTCCGGTTTATTCATGAGATGGACAAACTGGAAGTATGTATTGATCCTCAGAATTTTGATAAAGTGGTGATGAACCTCTTGTCGAATGCCTTCAAATTTACTTCCGATGGAGGCGAAATTACAATAGAATTGCAGGATGTGGAGGGGCAGCAGACTCAAGAACGTGATTTTGTCCTTATGGTGACAGATTCAGGTGTCGGAATTTCCAACGTCGATAAGAAACGTATTTTTGAACGTTTCTATTCAGGTAATGGCGGAGATTATGTCGGAACCGGTATAGGACTGAATCTGACCAAATTGCTTGTTGAACTTCACGAGGGTGAAATTAAGGTGGAAGACAATCCTGCAGGAAAAGGAAGCAGATTCGTAGTCAGAATGCCGCAGACTTTGCAGATGTTGGAAGGTATAGTTGATGATTCTTTGCCAGAAGCCAGTTATTCTTTGCCACCTAAACCCGAACATGTGGTGGAAACAGGAGAAAGTCTGGTCAGTGAAAAGACGACTCAGAAGAAGTTGTATAATGTGATGATCGTAGAGGATGAAGCGGCTATCCGTCGTTATTTGCGGAATGAACTTTCGATAAAATGTAAAGTGATAGAAACGGCCAATGGACAGGAAGCATGGGACTATATCATTCAGAATCCTGAACGGGTGGATCTGGTGGTCAGTGATGTGATGATGCCGGTAATGGATGGTATTACACTTTGTCAGAAAATCAAGACCAATTTCAATACCAACCATATTTCTGTAGTGTTGCTTTCTGCAAAAAATGATGATGCGGATAAGTTGAAGGGATTGAATATGGGAGCAGATGCTTATATGACCAAACCGTTCAATATAGATGTGTTGTGTCAGACGGTGAATAATTTGTTGGAGAGTCGTCATCGCCTTCAAGGCAAATTGGCCGTAACGTCCAGTCAGGAAGAAAATATGGAAAAGATAGAATTGACTTCTCCGGATGAAAGACTGATGGAACGTCTGATGAAAGTGATAAATGAGAATATTTCGAATCCGGATTTGAATGTAGAGTTTATATCGGATAAGGTAGGTATAAGCCGTGTGCATTTGCATCGTCGTCTGAAAGAAATGACGAGTCTGACACCGCGTGACTTTATCCGCAATATCAGACTTTCTCAGGCAGCCAAGTTACTTTCAGACAAACACCTGGACATTACGGATGTAAGTGTGGCTACGGGATTCAAGTCAGTGTCTACATTCTCGACGTGTTTCAAGACTTATTATGGTATGACGCCTACGGAGTATATGCGAAAGAATACCAAAAGCAAAGAAGAAAATGATGAAAATAAATCTTCTGTAACAGAAAACCAGGAGTAGTATACCTGATAAAAAAAATCCGTAACGAATTAAAAACTGAAATAGACTGTTTGCGTAGTATTTTTGCCATGCAATTTTGTTAAATTTAAATGTATGGTAAAATGCTACGAAAAATTTTAATTTTGGTTATTCTTGTCCTGGGGATAGGGATAAATGGTTATGCAAAGCGGTTTAATGCAGATATAAATGCAGTTACTGCGACTGAAAATGCACAATGGGATAGTAGTCTCAGATCTTTTTCATGGACTGCTAATGAAGCTTATATAGATATACCGGTAACATTGACTGATGTATCTTCTTGTTCGCGTTTGGTCGTGGAAGTTTCAGAAGTTAATAATGGTCCCTTTACAATAGAACTGGTGAAGGAAGATGGAACGCTTTTGGACGGAATTACGAATTATTATTATGCACCATCAACAAAAACGATAGATCTTACAGCTTTTGAAGTTCATTCTCAAATGATTAAGGCTGTACGTTTTGTCAGTAAGAGTAATGAAGGTAATATAAAAACAGGAGATATATATCTGGTACAGCCTTTGAAACTGAATTTTGATGAGTCAGGAAAAGCTTACCTTTATCCTCAGGATTTTATTGACGGGGTTTCCGGTTTGGCAATGACGGAAGATGGTGTTGTTTCTAAGGATAATGCCGGAGAAGCCAAAATCACAATTGATTTTGGGGAAGCTGTGGATTTGTCTGGAGTGGCCAGTATTGTTACAGATGTAAACATGTCGTCTGAAGAAGGATATACTGATCTGGTTTTGAGTACGACTATTCTTAATGCTAATAATATAGCGGTTAATTCTTGGTATACCAGCAAATATAATATTGTCTATAATGACGAATTAATGTACAGACAATAAGTTATAATTTTGATTCAGCTAAGACTGGAAAAATGAAGATTAATTCCATTTGTTTTACTGCAGGCTTTATTACTGCGGTTAAAGGAGATGAAATTTGTCTGAATGATCTGCCTTTCTACGTAAAAAACGCAGAAGGAAAATTTAATGAAACAACCAACCCTACATGGAATATCAATATGTTGGCAGCAGAAGTATATGGCAGTTGTGTCAATGTACAGAACTGTGATGCCTATACGGATGTTAGTGCTTATGAATCTATACGTTTGTATGCAACTCAGGGAGGTGATCATTTACGTTTTTGGTTTTTTAATTCGGATAATTCAAATATAGAGACTTTTTATGCTCAGAAAGTAGAAAATAAAGATTATATGCTGGTTGATATATCAGCTGTTAAGGAAAAGTGTGGAGGAAAAGCTTATTTGATCGGTGCAAAAACAGATAATGGACCTTCAGCTTATGTGACCAATATAGCTGTAGTTAGGTATGGAGTAAAATCAGACTATAATATTTCCGGTTTTGGATTGTTGACCAATTCTGTTCAAAATGCTTTGTCAGACGTATCTGCTACTTGTATAGATGTGACAGGTTTGACTAATGCCATACCTTTGAATCTGGTCTCGGTCAATCCCAACTGTCTGTTTATTGCTTCCAATGCTTCAACATTGAGTAATACGGAGAATGTAGTGGTCAAGGGAGAGAATGGTAATGTTTGTGAGAGGTTGTATCTTGATACGGCTTATCCTTTCAGTGTACCCTATGATTTTACAGCTCAGACAGCTTCTGCTTCAAAGACTGTATCTGATGCCGGTTTTGCAACATTTGTACTTCCTTATACTTGTGTCGTACCGGAAAAAGTTAAAGCATACGCCATCCATTCAGTAAAGGGAAGTGACTTGGAATGTACATTGCTTGATCAGATCAATGCCAATGAACCGGTTTTGCTGTCTGAAAAAGGAGAATATTCGTTTGTTGCCGAAAATGTGGATATAAAGTCTGCTGAAGTTCCTCAGAATGGAAAGTTGGTGGGATCTTATATAGCTACAACAGCGCCAAAAGGTAGCTATGTACTTCAGAAGCAGAATGACGTTGTCGCATTTTATAAGGTAGCCGAGGATAATACGCAGCAGGTTGTGCCTTTTAGCGCTTACCTTGTTTTGGATGAGGCTGATGCAAACCGTTTGACAATATCTTTGGATCAGACAACGTCTTTGACCAATTCCAATGCGGATGGTGTAGTGACGATAGAAGCAGTCTATGATCTGACAGGAACACAGCGTAATGCTATGCAGCGAGGCATTAATATAGTGTGAAACTGTCGGACGGAAGTGTGAGAAAAATAATAGTTAAGTAATCTTATAAAGCAAATAATTCATGAAAAGGATTTATATAACACCAAAAGTAGAGTGTAATGATTGGGAAATAAAAGAAACGATTCTGGCAGCTTCCATGCCGGGAGTAAATGATGATGTTTCTTCAGATGTCAATCAGCCCAACCTGTCCAATAAGGAAGTTTGGGAAGATGGCCTATGGTAGGATGAAAGCAGTAGATTGTTTTTTCATATAATTAGTTTAGATTCGTGGTAGACCGTGCTGAAAAGTGATTTTTCGGCACGGTTTTTTATGATTTGATACATATCCGAAAAAGTCTGTTACGAATAAATAATTCTTTGCTTATAATTCCATGTATTTTTGCAATAGTATTAATGTGTTTCCGGTTTGATGAAACATTCCGGGATTTCAAAGTGAGTACCTGAACAAGCAAGTGTGAAAAATATATGATATGAAACCGAACCTTAAATCTTTAATCGTTTTTATGATGCTGTTTGTTGCGGCATCAGCTATGAAAGCACAGTATGGACAGATGCCTCCTCTGCATGTGGATGGCAAGTATCTGAAAGATCCTCATGGCAACATCGTGAATCTTCATGGCGTCATGGATACGCCCAATCCTTATTTTAATAATTACAGGTGGGGAGATAAATGCGACAATACAACGCTTAGGAAATGTCGTACCTATTTTGACAAACTGTTTACAGCCATTACTGATACGGCACAAGGGGCGTGGTGTAACATCTTCAGGCTTCATCTGGATCCGTGTTGGACGAACGACCCGAACAAGGCGCAGACGGGTGAAGCTACCGGCGAAGCCAATATCAGCCGATACAGCAGGGCGCGTCTGAACAATTATCTTCGTCTGCTGTTTTATCCCATAGCAGAATCAGCAATGGATCATGGGCTGTATGTGGTGATGCGTCCGCCCGGAGTATGTCCAGAGGTTATTCAGGTGGGAGGTGAATATCAGAAGTATCTGCTTGACGTATGGGATGTGGTCAGCCGTAATGATTCCGTGAAAAAATACGCCGGACAGATTTCCTTGGAATTGGCCAATGAACCCATTACCTGTCTGGATGAAGAGGGTAAAGAATCACCTCGGGCTCTTTATGATTTCTTCCAGCCCATTGTGGATATGATCCGTGCGAACGGCTATACGGGTGTGTTATGGATTCCCGGTACGGGATATCAGTCCAAATATGAAAGTTTTGCCGTCCATCCCATTGAGGGTTACAATATAGGATATGCCGTACATACTTATCCCGGATGGTATGGAGCCGATGATGAGAATTATGACCATGACGCTTTCATCGAACAGTGGGGAAAACAGGTGCCTGTTGCTGCTACAAACCCGATATTGATTTCCGAAACGGACTGGAGTCCGGTAGTTAGTGTGGATGAAGACGGAAATACGAAAAATCACGGTACATGGGGAACCGCCAGTACTTCAAAGTGGGGTATGGCCTTCAAGTCAGTGCTCGACCATTATGGTAATATCAGTATCACACTGACAGGTACTGCCGATTATATCGACATCGATGCGTACCTGGATGACAAAACAGTGACACCGGCTTTCGGCGGTAATCCGGAATGTTGTGCAAAAGCTTGTTTCGACTGGTATGCGGAATATGCCAAGGTGGATTGTCCACGGCCGGATTTTACTTATCAGTATACGGCAGACAATGGTGACGGCACGTTTACCAATCCGCTGATCGGTGCGGATTTCCCTGATCCGGATATAATCCGCGTGGGAGACACCTATTATATGGTGAGTACTACGATGTTTTATTTTCCTGGTGCGACAATCCTGAAATCAAAGGATCTGGTTAACTGGACTTATTGCGCCAACCCGTTGCAGCAGATCAGTGCTTCGGCTCCTTATAATCTGGAGAACGGACTCAATCATTATGCCGGCGGGCAGTGGGCGGCCAGTCTGAAATATCATGAGGGCCTGTTTTACCTGCATTTTGTGGCTTTCGATCATGAAAATGTCAAGGATGGAGGCGATTTCTTGCTTACCGCAGCTGATCCTGAGGGAGAATGGGAAATGAGGAAACTGGAGGGCTTTTATTATGATGCCGGACTTCTGTTTGATGGAGATGACATCTATATTGCCCATGGTATTGATGAAATCAGTGTGACACAACTGGACAAGGATTTCAAAGCTGTCAAAACAGAAAAGGTGATCAGTGTGGGTAATGGATGTGAAGGTAGCCACATGTACCATATCGGTAACTATTATTATATCTATGCCACGTATGGCGGTACGGAAGGCAGTCAGACCATATTCCGTTCGGAGAGTCCTTTCGGGCCTTATGAAGAACATGAAGGACGCGTATTTGAAAAGCAGCATATCCATCAGGGCGGATTGGTGGAAACACAAACAGGTCAGTGGTGGACTATCTTGTTTAAGGATGCAGGGGCTGTGGGCCGTATACCTTATCTGGAACCGGTTGAATGGGTGGAAGGATGGCCGGTAATAGGGCAGAACGGTCTGGATGTGAGTCGTGATGGAGCCAAGTTTGACAAACCGAATGTGGGAATGGCTTATCCGCGGATGTATCTGCCTACGAACGATACGTTTACGGAACCTTCGCTGGGCAAGCAGTGGCAGTGGAACCATAACGCCGACGCAGCGTGCTGGTCGCTTTTCGATAACCCGGGGTCATTGCGCCTTTATACGGCTTCGGTAACGGATGACTTCATGCAGGCACGCAATACGCTGACCCAACGCATTTTCAGTTACAATGCAGAAGGAACGCCTTCGGGCAATTATCGTGATTCTTACGGAACTGCACGTTTTGATCTGTCGGGAATGAGCGAAGGTGACGTTTGTGGATTGGGCGTGTTCCAGGATCCTTATGGATATGTCGGTGTGAGAATGACAGACGGTCAGCGTCGTCTGGTATTCTATCGCAGTGCTTATGACAAGGACGGAGGAATAGTGGAAGCAGAAGAAACAGTCGGTGACGTGTTGGACGGTGATATCGTGTATCTGCGTGCAGTGGTGAATTTCGGTACAGCCAAGGTTCGGTTCTATTATAGTACGGACAACGTTGTTTATGTGCCCTTCGGCCAGGAATGGAGTATGGGATATACATTGGATATATTTGTGGGAAACCGTTTTGCTCTCTTTAATTATGCCACGCAGGAAAAAGGTGGATATGTGGATATAGACTGGTTCTCTACGGAACCGGATTTCAGTGAAGAGAAATATTATTCTGAAGGTACGCTGACTGTTTTCACTGAAGAAGATCTGACTATGGCTTCGCTGGCAGTGGCTGACGAACGGGTGGACATGATACCCGGACAGCGTAAGACTACGGATTTGACGGTTACATTCCAGTCCGGAAGAACGGAAAATGTGGGAGCCGTGTGTTGTTACGAAATGAGCAAGTCCGGCATCATCAGTCTGGAAAACGGTAATATGACTGCTCTGACTGACGGAATAGTAGAGGTGACGGCTTATTATACTGATTTTATGGGTAATACGGCTTCTGTGACTTATACGGTCTGTGTGGCGACATTCCCGTTGACAGAAAAAGGATTTAATCCGTCAATCTATGCGATCGGTTCGTTTGACGAAAAAACAGGGTGTCTGACTACCGGACAATGGGGATTTGGCGGATGGCAGTATGAAACAGGACTGGACTTGTCGGCTTATAAATACCTGGTGATCCGTTTGCATAAATCGGCTTCCTGTCAGCCTTCATTCCGTTTGTTTGATAACTCCAGTTATTGGTCAACTCCTTATATGTGCGACATGGGAGCTAAGACCGAAGCACGGATAGATTTGCAGAACATGATGAAGTCGGATGGTACGAAATGCGATCCTTCACATATTTATATAGCCGGATTCTGGACAACCGGATCAGGACCGCTTTATATCAAGGAGGTGTTCCTGAGTGACGACGGCATCCATCCATCTGCCATAGAGGCAGCAGAAGATAATGGCAGTATGGAAGGTCGTGTCATATCGGTGACTTATTATACGCCGTCGGGGCAGATGTATGCCACACCACAGCCTGGTATTAATATTGTGCGCCGGGTGATGGAAAACGGACGCGTAACAGTGAAAAAGGAATTATACAGATAACTCTTATTAAATATCAGATAGAACTATGAAATACCAATCAGTATGGGGATGCCGCCGGTTGATGACTTGTGCGTGTCTGGCCTTGATGTCGGCCATGACCGGTCCGGCTGTTCAGGCTCAGGAAGTACGCTCGGCTTATAACGTGCCGATGGCTGAATATCCCAAAGTGAATGAGAACCGCCAGGTCCTGTTCCGTATAAAAGCACCTCAGGCTCAGGAAGTTCAAGTGGATATATGTGGCAAAAAATATCCGATGACCAAAGGAGCGGATGGTGTGTGGAGTGTGACGACAGATGCATTGGTCGTAGGTTTTCATTATTATTTCCTGATTGTGGACGGCGTGTCAGTGACTGATCCTGCCAGTGACGGTTTTTATGGTTGCGGTCGGATGGCCAGTGCTGTGGAGATACCGGAAACGGCATCGGAGGCGGCTTACTATACCTATAACGAGAAGGTCGCTCACGGTCAGGTGCGTGAATGTCGTTATTATTCACGTACGGAGAATCGTATGCGCCGGTGTTATGTTTATACGCCTGCCGATTATGATACGTCTGGAGACGAGACTTATCCCGTACTTTATCTTCAGCACGGTATGGGAGAAGATGAACGTGGTTGGCATCAACAGGGACGTATGGCTGATATCCTTGACAATCAGATTGCTGAAGGAAAATGCAAACCGATGGTCGTAGTGATGGATAACGGGAATTGCAGTTATATCCATGGCGCACGGAAAGGAGAGTCAAGAGATGAATTCGGAGCTTCATTCCAGACTGTGATGCTTAATGATCTCATTCCTTATGTGGAACAGACTTTCCGTGTGAAGACAGACCGTGACCACCGTGCCATGGCCGGATTGTCGTGGGGAGGACACCAGACATTGCAGGTGACGTTGTCCAATCTGGACCGGTTTTCTCATATAGGGGTTTTCAGCGGTGCGATTTTCCTGCATGCGGGACAGCATATCCGTGAGGCGTACGGTGGAGCGCTGGCTGATTCCACAGATTTCAATAACCGTGTCCATGCGTTCTTCATAGGACAGGGAACAGAAGAAAACATGCCGGGTGAAAGAATCAGCGCCATGTTGAATGAGGCCGGTATCCGGCATGTGTATTACCGTTCGCCCGGTACACATCATGAATGGCTGACATGGCGCCGTTGTCTGAATGAATTTTTGCCTCTGTTGTTTCGTCAGTAAAAAGAAGGATCGGAGACAGTAACAGTTAATGATAAGGATCATAAAAACAAACAGGTTATGAATTACAAGGATAATATATTCAGGTTTGTGTATGTTTGTCTGGCTGCGGTAACGCCGTTGTCGGAAAGTGTGGCTGAGCCGTTTCAGCCGGATGGAACAACAACCTTTGCTACGGCAGAGAATCCGGTGATGTGGGCTGATTATCCCGATCCGGACGTGATTCGTGTGGGTGACTGGTTTTATATGATGAGTACGACCATGCACCTGATGCCGGGTGCGCCGGTCATGAGATCGAAAGATCTGGTCAGTTGGGAACTGGTCAGCTATCTGTTCGACAGACTGGAAGATACACCCAAGTATGACATGAAGGACGGGACGGTATACGGACGTGGCCAGTGGGCGACTTCCCTGCGTTGGCATGACGGACAGTTTTATGCCCTGTTCTCGCCCAATGACGCACCGTACCGCAGTTATGTCTATACGACGAAAGATCCTGCCAAGGGATGGACACTGCACAGCAGGATGAATCATTTCCATGATGCTTCGCTTTTCTTTGATGACGACGGCAGAGTGTATGTCTTTTCCGGGACAGGCCGGTTGACGGAATTGAAACCGGATCTGACCGGTGTAAAGGAAGGGGGAGTGGACATGACACTCAATGTACGTGACGAGGAGGAAAACGGTTTGTTGGAAGGCAGCCGTGTGATCAAGAAAGACGGTAAATATTATCTGCTGATGATATCATGGCCGAATGGTGGTCGTCGCCGGCAGTTGTGTTACAGGGCAGACCGTATCACGGGGCCGTATGAGAAGAAGGTCATATTGTGTGATAATTTTGCCGGTTTCCCTTATGTGGGGCAGGGTACGATCGTGGATGATGCCAAAGGAAACTGGTATGGCTGGATCTTCCAGGACCGCGGGGCTGTAGGACGCGTACCTACGTTGTCGCCCTGCAGATGGATAGACGGTTGGCCGGTGCTGGGAGACGAGAACGGCAAGGTGCCGGCCGAAATGACCGTGCCGTTGAAAGCGCAGCCTGCACAGACATTGGTAGTCAGTGACGGATTTGGAGGCAAAAAGCTTGATCTGCACTGGCAGTGGAATCATAATCCCGTGGATAAGGCCTGGTCTCTGAAGGAACGTAAGGGCTGGCTCCGACTGACCACGGCAGAAGTGGTACCTGATATTTTCCAGGCGCGAAATACGCTGACCCAGCGCATGGAGGGGCCGGGATGCTCGGGATGGATAAAGTTGGACGTTTCGGGCATGAAGGAAGGAGACAGAGCCGGACTGGCCGCATTCAATGACCATGCGGGAGTGCTCGAGGTTTCCAGGGAAAGTGGAAAAACCATGGTACGCATGAAAGAGGAAGATGTGGAATTTGATAAGGACAAGCGGGTCGTCAATACGGCATCCCGTGCAGGCGGTGAGATCCTTTTGGGAGACAGAACCGTGGTTTATCTGCGGGTGGATGCCGATTTCCGGCTGGGACGCGATGTGGCAACCTTCTTTTACAGTACGGACGGCAAACGCTGGAATCGTCTTGGAGGTGATTTCAAGATGAGGTTTGATTTCCGCAAATTCTTTATGGGAACGAAGTTCGGTATATTCAATTATGCAACCAAGGAGACCGGAGGATATGTGGATGTGGACTGCTTCGGATATGAAAAGAAAGAAATGAAGGATTTACAATAAAAACAGAACAGGTGATATGAACAGAATAAGCAAGTTTGTTTGGGCCATGTTATTATGTGGCTTTGGTGTCGGTCAGATGGTTCAGGCACAGACGAAACCGGATCCTGACCATTATATTTTTCTGTGTTTCGGACAATCCAATATGGAGGGTAATGCACGGCCGGAAATCAGAGATATGAACGGTGTGGACAGTCGGTTCAGTATGATGGCTGCAACAGATAATCCGAGAATGAAACGGGAGAAAGGGCATTGGTATACTGCGATGCCGCCGCTTTGCCGGCAGGACAACGGGTTGACACCGGTGGATTATTTTGGGCGGACATTAGTGGCTACGCTGCCGGAGCATATCCGTGTAGGAGTGATCAATGTCGCCATTGGCGGTTGTCATATCGAGACTTTCATGAAAGACAGTATTGATAATTATGTGGCTCATCGTGCACCGGATTGGATGAAAGGGCCGTTGAAGGCTTATGACAACAATCCTTATGGCAGGTTGGTGGAGATGGCACGCCTGGCACAGAAGGACGGGGTGATCAAAGGTATATTGATTCATCAGGGGGAGTCGAATACCGGTGATCAGAATTGGCCGCAAAAGGTGAAGACCGTTTATGAGGCATTGCTCAAGGATTTGGGACTGAAAGCGGATAAGGTTCCGTTGTTGGCAGGTGAAGTGGTCAATGCCGACCAGGGAGGTGTCTGTGCATCGATGAACAAGATTATCCGCCGCTTGCCGGAGGTGGTGCCTACGGCACATGTGATCTCTTCAGCCGGATGTACGTGCGCTACCGATTCATTGCATTTTGATCCTGCCGGTTACCGGGAATTGGGACGCCGTTATGCGGAGACTATGCTGTACTTGCTGGGACAACAGAAGAAATGAATGCAACCGGGGGGAGGTTGTTCCTCGGGGAAGGACTAAACGGGAACTTGACAAGAATAATCTTAAGGAAAATACATCAAATGAAAAACGTGACGAGAAAGTTCAGACTGATAACCTGGTTGGCCGTCTTATGGCTGGCAAGTGCCGGAGTGACGGCACAGGAGAGTATAAAAGTGGATAATACCGTGCGCCGGATGATCACCCATGTGCCGGACAACCTGCCTTACAATCCACCTTTGGTTATTTCATTGCACGGCATGCAGCAGGATGCAGCTTACCAGCGTAACCAGACGGGATGGGATGCCGTGGCAGATACGGCCAAGTTTGTGGTGGTTTATCCGGAAGGGCTTAACAAAGCATGGGACATCGGCGGGATGACGGATATCCGTTTTTTGGAAGTCATCATCGACACCATGTACGCGCGTTGCCATATCAACCGTAACAGGGTTTACCTGACGGGATTTTCCATGGGAGGCATGATGACATATCACGCCATGGCCAGGATGGGGGACAAGATAGCGGCCTTCGGTCCTGTCAGTGGTATTCCGGTGGACTACAGGGAGCCTTCTGGTGTGCGGCCGGTACCCTTTATCCATACGCATGGCACGGCAGACAATGTGGTGTATTATAATGGTGACCCGAACCATGCGGCGGGCGGATATGGCAGTGTGCCGGAGTATGTGAAAAAATGGGCTCAGTTCGACGGATGCAGTCTGACGCCGGAGGTCATCAAACCTTATCCCTGTAATAAACCGGGCTCGGCGGCTACTTATACCCGATATGCCGGTGGAAAGGACGGAACTGAGGTGGTGTTGATATCCATAGAGGGGAAAGGACACTGGCATTCCAATGATATGGCCAGTGTGCATACCACATCAGAAATATGGAATTTCTGCAAGCGTTATGCGCTGGGGCCGGAGGAACCGGAACCGCCTGCTGTGGTTTCAGTCAAACCGGAGGACCGTTCTTTTGATTTGCCCACGGATTGCCGGACTTATGAATTCGTCTTTAACGAACCGGTGGACGGCAGCAAGGCAGTGGCCAGTCTGACGGGACCGGATGGTATCAGTTATAAGCTCCGGCCGGAGGATAAGGGCTGGAATGAAGCATTGGTATTGAAGCTGCCGGATGGGGCGGTTTTGCCCGATGGCAGTTATACGCTCATGCTGGATTCTGTCGTGAATGAAAAGGGAGGACAGATGAAACTGAGCCGGTGGCATTACACTTATGGGTGGACGGAGGTTGGCCTTGCCCTGGATATTGATACGCTCCTGCTACCGGACTGGTATGCGGAACGGGCTGTCGTGGGCGAGGGAATACCTTATGGCTGGCTGAGGGTGAACAGCCGCGCTGACGGGTCGGAGGATCGTAAAGGGTCGGGAGCTGCCAATACAGGTGGCGCCCGCCTTAAATATTTTATGGAGGGTGGTGATTTCGATGCGGGATTCTACTTGAGCGCCAGGGATTATGACCGTTGCGTATTGAGCTATGGACAATATGAGGGAAACCGTCTGCATCTCTTGCCTGGCAAATATTTGGTTTCTTTCAATTCCGTTTACTGGAGTGCCGGTTCACACCAGGGACAGGCTACGTTTGACATGACGGTGACGGATATGAAGACAGGGCACGGATGGATAGAACGTACGGGATTGCTTTCTGCCGGGTGCATGGATGAGGTATCCGATTGTCCGGTCAGCGGGTCGCAACGGCATGAATATGAATTTGAAGTGTCGGAGGAAAGTGACTGCGTGTTGTCCTTTTCCATGTCGCAGGGGTGGAATTCAGTGATCGTGGGCAATGTGAAACTGACTACTGCCCCTTCTGTGGCAGATGTGTATAAAGGTGGATTCGTGAGGATGATGGCACGGGCTGAAAAGATATACAGAGAAACCCAAGGCGAACGGTATGCGGATTCGGAGGCTTTGCGTGAAGAGCTTGGCGGACTGATGGAAGAATATGTACGGTTTACGTCCACGTCGCCTACGGAATATGAGCGGGTCATTGGGGTACTGAGAAATGCGGTAAAACCCTTGGAAAGAAGAAAACTGAGGGTAGATCTTTATTTTCAGGCTCTTGAAAAGGCTGATTCTGTTCTGGAGCAGTGTACGGGAAATGAATATTACGAACAGACAGAGGCGTATGTCAATTTGAAAGAAGCATTGGCACATTATAATGCAGACATAATGGATCTGACTGATGAGGCTGCTTTGGTGACAGCTGCTGAAACACTGGATTCTTTAACAGGCTTGTTATTGGATGTCGTAACAGATATACGTCCGGCTGAAAATTGGGATCGTTTGTTGGGTACGGACTATTTTGACATGAGCGGACGGCCGGTAAAAGGTTCTGTAAAAGGGCCGGTAATTGTCAGAGAAAAATGGTCGGAAGGAGGAATCCGGACAGGCGTAAGGTTTCGTTAAGGGGCTGGTTGAACTTTTTTTATAACTTTGTATTTCTTAAATAGAATAGACTGAATATATAAAATCTGATACGATGAAAAAAATAATGGCTGTGGTTTGCTGTCTTTATATAGGAACAGCAGCTTTAGGAGAAGATCTTAAACTCTGGTATAGTACGCCTGCGCAGCGCTGGACGGAGGCGCTTCCGATTGGTAATTCCAGGATGGGAGCCATGATTTACGGCGGGCCTGCCCGTGAAGAACTTCAGCTTAATGAGGAAACATTTTGGGCAGGCGGTCCTTATGATAATAATAATCCTAATGCGGTGTATGTGTTGCCGGTGGTCAGGAAGCTGATCTTTGAAAAGAAATATGCCGAAGCCCAACGGCTGGTAGATGCCAATTTCCTTAGCGGAAAGCATGGGATGAGCTATTTGTCGGCTGGAAGCCTCTTTATTGATTTCAAAGGGCATGAGAAAGTGTCCGGTTATTACCGCGATCTGGACATCGGTAATGCTACGGCAACGACCCGTTATGAAGTGGACGGGGTAGGATTTGAGCGGACAGCGTTCGCCTCATTTACGGACAGCCTGGTGATTGTCCGCTTGAAGGCAGACCGGAAAGGGCAGCTGAATTTCAGTTTGGGATATGACGCTCCGCTTCCGCATCAAGTCAGCGTGGCCGACGACCGTCTGGTGGTGCGTTGTGAAGGCAAGGAACAGGAAGGGGTGAAAGCAGCCCTGCATGCCGTATGTATGGTGGGTATCCGTACCGACGGCCGTCTGGTTCAGACCGGCGAGCATGGGCTCGGAGTGGAAGAGGCCACGGAAGCGACACTCTATATCGCTGCAGCGACCAATTTTGTGGATTACAGCCGTGTGGATGCCGATGCCAAGGCGCGGGCTGAGCATTTGTTGGAGCAGGCCATGGCCAAACCTTACAAAAAGGCCCTGGCCGCTCATGTGGCTTGTTATAAGAAGCTTTTCGGAAGGGTTTCATTGCAGCTTGATGCACCGGAGAATGAAAACAGCCGGAAGGAAACGGTGGCACGCATACGCGATTTTAATGAAGGAAAGGACGTGACATTGCCGGCGTTGCTTTTCCAGTACGGGCGTTACCTGTTGATTTCATCATCGCAGCCGGGCGGACAGCCCGCTAATCTGCAGGGCATCTGGAACAGAAGCATCTATGCGCCGTGGGACAGCAAATATACCATCAATATCAATACGGAAATGAATTACTGGCCGGCTGAAGTGACTAACTTGAGCGAAATGCATGAGCCGCTTTTCGAAATGGTGCGCGACCTGTCGGTGACCGGGGCGCGTACGGCACGCACCATGTACGGTTGCGGGGGATGGGTGGCGCATCACAACACGGATCTGTGGCGTATTGCCGGCGTGGTGGATTTTGCCGCTGCGGGCATGTGGCCGACCGGCGGAGCCTGGCTGGCACAACATTTGTGGCAGCATTATCTCTTTACGGGCGACAGGGCGTTTTTGAAACGTTATTATCCTGTTCTGAAAGGGACGGCACGGTTTTTCCTTGATTTCCTGGTGGAGCATCCCGAGTACCGTTGGATGGTGGTAGCACCTTCTTTGTCGCCGGAACACGGTCCTGTGACGGCGGGCTGCACGATGGACAACCAGATTGTGTTCGACGCGCTCAGCAATACGTTGCAGGCAGCACGGATCACTGGTGATTCGGAAGCGTTCTGTGACTCGCTGCAGCAGATGATCGACCGCTTGCCGCCCATGCAGATCGGACGGCATGGACAGTTGCAGGAGTGGCTTGAGGATATCGACAATCCGAAGGACGAGCACCGTCATATCTCCCACCTTTATGGCTTGTATCCGAGTAACCAGATTTCGCCGTTCCTTCATCCGGAACTGTTTGAGGCAGCGCGGCGTACGCTTGAACAGAGAGGGGATGAAGCTACAGGATGGAGTATAGGTTGGAAAATTAATTTTTGGGCGCGCATGCTTGATGGTAATCATGCCTTCAGGCTTATCGGCAATATGTTGCGGCTTCTTCCTGCCGATGAGGTAGCCAGGGATTTCCCGCAGGGGCGGACTTATCCGAATATGTTTGACGCGCATCCGCCGTTCCAGATAGACGGCAACTTCGGGGCCACGGCGGGTATGGCGGAAATGCTCCTGCAGAGCCATGACGGCGCGGTGCATCTGCTGCCTGCACTGCCGGATGCTTGGCCGACTGGAAAGGTGACGGGCTTGCGGGCGCGTGGTGGTTTTGAGGTGGACATGGAATGGGCCGGAGGTAAAATGGCCAAGGCGAAAATCCGTTCTACGATTGGTGGTGTGCTTCGTATTCGTTCCTATGTACCTCTTACGGGAAAGGGACTGCGCAAGGCCGAAGGGGCATGTCCCAACGGACTTTTCAAACCGGCTGAGATCCGTACGCCGTTGCGTGCTGCCGGAGTGAAGGAAGTGCAGAAAGCCAGTGTGCCTCAGGTATTTGAATATGATGTGGTGACCCGTGCGGGCGGTGTGTATCATTTCACGGCGCAGTAACGGCGGGGAACGGAAAAGGTCCGGCATACGGACAATATAAACGGAATAAACTGTAAAACATGAAAATCTGCAGAATAGGATTTTTGATCATGGCGCTGTCCGGATGGATGGCGGCTGTATCCGTCATGGCTGCCGGAAAGGATCGTGGTGCCGTGGCGGTGGATGACATGGCGGGCGAATGGATTTCCTTTCAGCCGCTGGCCGGGGCTTTCCCGTTGGTGACGACGGGGGCGACGGCTTCACTCTGTTATGATGCGGATGAGCACGCGGGAGTGATCAGGGCGATAGACGATCTGAGAGAAGACATGCTCAAGGTCACGGGCCGGACGCCGCGGGTGGCGGTGGGAACAGGAGGAAGCCTGCCTGTCATTATCGGCAGCATGGATCGCAGTAGCATGATAGCCGGACTGGTGCGGCAAGGCAAGCTCAAACGTGATGATCTGGAAGGGAGATGGGAGAGTTATGTGATTGCCGTGGTGGACCGTCTCTGGGACGGGGCGGACAGGGCGCTGGTCATTGCCGGCAGCGACAAACGGGGCACGATTTATGGCATATACGAGCTTTCGCGCCGCATGGGTGTGTCGCCCTGGTACTGGTGGGCTGACGTGCCGGTACGCCATCACGATGAAGTCTATGTCTTGCCCGGTTATCGGGCAAGCGGCGAACCGGCGGTGAAGTACCGCGGCATTTTCATCAATGACGAGTTTCCGTGCCTGACCGCTTGGGCACGTGAAAGGTTTGGCGGCCTGAACAGTCGGTTTTATGCCCGTGTGTTTGAACTCCTGCTGCGGCTAAAGGCCAACACCTTGTGGCCGGCCATGTGGGGATCGTTTAGGGAATACAAGCCTCTGGTGTCGGTGATGCATGATGACGACGGGCTCTATGCGGGCAACTGTTTCAATGAAGACGATCCGGAAAACCCGCGGCTGGCTGATGAGTACGGCATTGTGATAGGGACGTCGCACCACGAGCCCATGCAGCGTTCGCAGCAGGAATGGATCAGACACCGGCAGGATTATGGCAACGGGGAGTGGAACTGGCTCACCAACCGTAAGGCCATCAGCCGTTTCTTTGCCGAGGGCATCGCCCGTGCGAAGAATTACGAGAGCATGGTGACGATAGGCATGAGAGGCGACGAGGACCGCCCGATGACGGATGCCGGAAGTCGGGAGGCCAACTTCAGGGTGATGGAGGACATTATCGGCCGGCAGCGGGAGATCATCCGCAAGGCCACGGGGCGGCCGGCAAGGGAAACACCGCAGGTGTGGACGCTCTACAGCGAGGTGATGGATTACTACGACGATGGGCTGAAAGTGCCCGACGACGTGATTCTCATGCTCTGCGACGACAACTTCGGGCATGTGCGCCGCTTGCCGGACCTGAAACGGAAACCGCATCCCGGGGGGTACGGCATGTATTACCATGTGGGCTATTACGGGGCACCGAGGGCCAGCAAGTGGCTGTCGGTATCGACCGTGGCCGAGATGTGGGAACAGATGCAGATGACGTATGCCTATGGGGTGGACCGCTTCTGGATATTGAACGTTGGGGATATCAAGCCGCATGAGTATCTGACGGATTTCTTTATGGAAATGGCCTGGAATCCAGGACGTTTCCGCCACGACAATCTCGGGGACTATGCGCGGGACTTCTGTGCGCAGCAGTTCGGCGAGGAACAGGCGAACGAGACGGCCGAACTGCTCACGGCGTACGGACGCTATGCCTCGCGCGTCACGCCGGAGATGCTCGACGCGCAGACGTACAATCTGCAGAGCGGGGAGTTCAAGGCCGTACGCGACGAGTTCATGGCGCTCGAGGCCCGGGCTCTGAGGCAATATCTGACCCTAGAGGAGGCTTGGTGCGACGCTTACCGTGAACTGGTGCTTTTCCCTATACAGGGGATGGCCAACCTCTATGACCTGTATTACGCGCTGGCCATGAACCGCAGGTTGGCGGCGGAGGGAAGTACGGAAGCCAACCGATGGGCGGACCGCGTGGAGGCATGCTACCGGCAGGACTCGCTGTGGTGCAGGGCATACAACAGGGAAGTGGCCGGGGGGAAGTGGAACCACATGATGGACCAGGTGCACATCGGCTATGAGTCTTGGCATGCGCCGCGACATAACCGCATGCCGCAGGTGGAGCGCGTGGACAGCGGCGCCTGCGGAAGCAATCCTTGTGGGGGCTATGTCTTCAGGCAGAAGGACGGGGTGGTGGCCATGGAGGCTGAGCACGCGTTCGGTTGCCGGCCGGCGGACGGCACGGAATGGGTGGTGCTCGAGGGATTGGGGCGCACGCGCTCTGGTTTACTGTTGATGCCTTATACCCGCGATGCTGAAGGGGCTGCGTTGGAATACCGCATGGAGCTGTACACAGAGGCCGATTCAGTGGATGTGTATCTTACCTTCGGAGCTGTCATGCCCTTCCTCAGGGGCGGACATCATGTGGCCGTCAGTCTGGACGGGGGAGCGGAACAGGTGGTCTGCCTGAACCGGGATCTGACGTGGGAAAACAAATATACGCTGATGTATCCCACAGGGGCCGCACGTGTGATAGAAAAGAAGGTGCGTCTGCCGCTCGGCACGGCGTCTGCCGGTTGCCACAGTCTGGTGTGCCGGCCGTTGCAGCCGGGTATCGTGTGGGAGCGCATTACCGTGGACTGCGGCGGATATGAACCTTCGCATCTGGGTATGCCGGAAAGTCCTTACCGCAGGGCTGCGTGGGGGAAATAGGTCGCGGACGGGCTGTGTTTTCCGGAACAATTAGAGAGTGGAAAGTGCGGTCCGTCGTGACAGTCGTTTTTTGAATCATGATATCAAGTAATACAAAAAAGAAAAAGAATGGGAAATGTATTGAAAATTTTTGGTGCGGCATCTTTGTGGGCAGTTTCGGTTGCTGTCGCCGGTGCCGTGCTGACGGAAAAGGTGGAATCTTTTCCGGTAAGTGACGTGAGGCTCACGGAGAGTGTCTTCAAGCGGGCCGAGGATCTGGATGTCCGCTATCTGTTGGGACTGGACCCCGATCGCCTGCTGGCGCCTTATCTCAAGGAGGCCGGACTGACACCGAAGGCGGAGAATTATCCTAACTGGGAAAATACGGGGCTGGACGGCCACATCGGCGGGCATTATCTTTCGGCCCTGGCCTATATGTATGCGGCTACGGGCAATGAGGAGATCGGGCGGCGGCTGGACTATATGCTTGCGGAAATGAAACGCTGCCAAGAAGCGGCGGGCGACGGCTATCTGTGTGGCGTGCCCGGGGGAAGGAAAATATGGAAGGAAATCTCCGAAGGCAATATCCGTGCCAATTCGTTCGGACTGAACGACCGCTGGGTGCCGCTATATAACATTCACAAGACGTATGCAGGACTGCGTGATGCTTACTTGGTGGCGGGACGCAAGGAGGCCAAAGACATGTTCGTGGCCCTTGTGGACTGGATGGAGAAGCTCACGGCGGGGCTTTCGGACGATCAGATGCAAGACATGCTGCGCAGCGAACATGGTGGACTGAACGAGGTGATGGCCGATGCGGCCGATATGACGGGCGACAAGCGTTATCTCGGTTTGGCGCATCGTTTCTCACACCGGGCTATCCTTGAACCGCTCATGGCGGAAAGGGACGAGCTCACGGGCAAGCATGCCAATACACAGATACCCAAAGTGATCGGATTCAAGCGTATAGCCGATCTGGAGGGCAGCGAGGACTGGGACCGTGCGGCGCGGTTCTTTTGGGAAACGGTGGTGGACCACCGCAGCATCTCCATCGGGGGAAACAGCGTGCGTGAGCATTTCCATCCGGCCGACGACTTCACGGCCATGATGACCAGCGAACAGGGGCCGGAGACGTGTAATACGTATAACATGCTGCGCCTGACCAAAATGCTGTACCAGACGAGCGCGGACGTACATTACATGGATTTCTACGAAAGGGCGCTCTATAACCATATCCTTTCCACGATAGATCCCGTGCAGGGGGGATTCGTTTATTTCACACCCATGCGGCCGGGACATTACCGGGTGTATTCGCAGCCGCAGACCAGCTTCTGGTGTTGTGTGGGTTCGGGAATGGAAAACCATGCACGCTACGGCGAAATGATCTATGCGCATGAGGGGGACGACGAACTTTACGTGAACCTGTTCATTCCCTCGGTGCTGACATGGGGCAAGACGAAGGTGCAGCAGGTGACGGATTTTCCCGAAAGCGACCGCACCGCACTGACGTTCACCATGAAGAAGGCGCGCCGTCTGAAGGTGAAATTCCGTGTGCCGGAATGGACGGACGCGGCAGCCGTGAAGGCTATGGTCAACGGCCATGCGCAGCAGCTCGAAATGGAGGACGGCTATGCGGAGATAGAGCGCGAATGGAAGAACGGTGACCGGGTGGAACTGACGTTGCCCATGTCACTGCGCGTGATGCAGTTGCCGGACGGATCACCTAATTATTCTTTCCTTTACGGGCCTGTGGTGCTGGCAGCCGACATGGGGCACGGGGAACAGGACGGGTTGTTTGCGGACGATAGCCGAGGCGGACACATCGCAGCCGGACGGCAATGGGCTTTGCAGGACATGCCGGTACTGGTGGGACAGCCGGAGGATGTCCTGAAGCATGTCAGCAAGGTGGATGACCGGCCGCTGACTTTCAGGCTCAGCGGAGTAAGTCCCGCACGCTACGAGGGCCTGAAGCTGGTGCCTTTCAACCGGCTTTACGAATGCCGTTACATGGTGTATTGGCCGCTGGTTTCGGCTGGGGAACTGAAAGTCAAGCAGGAAGCCTTGGCGCGTGCCGAACAGGAACGGCGGATGTTGGAGAGCGCTACGGCCGATAAGGTAATCTGTGGGGAGCAACAGCCGGAGAGCGACCATTTTGTCCGAATGAAGGGAACACAGACAGGCAGTGACAACGACCGTCATTGGCGCAAGGCCGCGGGGCAGGACTGGTTTGAATACCGTATGCGGACCGGCGGGCGGAAGATCGGACAGATCCGTGTGGAATATCAGGCCGAAAAGGGGACAGCCATGACAGTGCAGGTGAATGGCCGTACTGTCCTGACAGCGGAGACCGCCGACGGACAGGGCATGAAAACCTTGTCGGTCAACTGGCCTGCGGATGCTGCCGGAGCGGAGACAGTCACAGTAAGGTTTATGCCCGGCGGACAGAAACCGACGCCGCGCATCTATGAAGTCAGGCTGATGGATGCTGCACGTTGAATCTGAAAGCGTGAAGGTATGAAAAAAACTGTATCGGGGATGCTTGGCGCTGTGCGCCGGGCATCCGTCATCATAGCGGGATGCCTGTTGGCCGCAGTAGCTTCAACCGGTCTGAAGGCACAGTCGTGGACGGCCGACAACGGGAACGGGACGTTTACCAATCCGCTTTTCTACGACGAGTTTTCGGATCCGGACATGATCCGCGTGGGAAACGATTTCTATCTGGCGGGTACGACGATGCACTGCACGCCGGGGCTGGTCATCCTGCATTCCAGGGATCTGGTGAACTGGAAATTCATGAGCTATTGCTTCGACCGTTTTGACATGGGCGGTGAGTTTCGGCTGGAGAACGGCCGCGAAGCTTACGGGCAGGGCATCTGGGCGCCTTGTATCCGTTATCATGAGGGGAAGTTTTACGTGTTCTCCAATATCAACGGCCATGGCATGCAGGTGTTCATAGCCGACCATCCCGAAGGGCCATGGAAGCATATCAATATGGGCGGAAATATTTATGACCTGTCCGTGCTGTTCGATGACGACGGGAAAATCTATGCCGTTTACAAGTATGACGAGGTCCGCCTGATCGAGATCAAACCGGACTTCAGCGGTTATGTGGAAGGCAGCGAGCGCGTGATTATTCCGGCGGGGAACGCCATGGGGGAGGGACATCATTTCTATAAGATCAACGGACGGTATTATATCATCAGTGCCAATTATGCACCCGTGGGACGCATGCAGTGCGCGCGTGCCGACCGTCCGGAGGGGCCTTACGAAACGGTGACCGTCAGCGCGCGCGAAACGATGGGGACTATGCGGGCCATGACCGTGGGCAATGTGGGACTGGGATCTCCTGTGCCGGAGGATGGCTTCGGTTTCAGGATCGATGTTCCTGAGGGGAATTATTTCAGCGCCGTACCGTTGCATCAGGGCGGCATCGTGGATCTGCCCAACGGCGAATGGTGGGGATTCTCGATGACGGATTTCATGGCAGTGGGGCGCACCACTTGTCTTTCGCCGGTGACGTGGGTGGACGGATGGCCTTATTTCGGCTTGCCGGGCAACCTGGGACGGTCGCCGCGAACCTGGTTCAAACCGAATGTGGGCGAAGACGTGCGGCCCCATGCACCGTATGAACGCAATGACGGCTTCGACGGTCCGGACCTGAAGCCTGTCTGGCAGTGGAACCACGAGCCGGTGGACGGGAAATGGAAACTGTCCGGTGGGAAGCTCCGGCTCCATACGTTGCCTGCAAAGGATTTCCTTTGGGCGCGGAACACACTGACACAACGGGGTGTCGGACCGGTTTCGGTGGTGACGGTGAAGGTGGATGTCTCCCGGCTGAAAGCGGACGACGTGGCCGGTCTGGGATTGCTGAACATGCCTTATGCCTGGATCGGCATTCTGAAGAAAGAGGATGAGTATGTCCTCCGGTTCTGTGACCAGGCTGCGGCCGTCAAGGTGGATACGGCGGCGGTGGCGCAACTTTATCTGCGGGCCAGCGGCGATTTCCACAAGGCGGTGGCGCAGTTCAGTTACAGCGTGGACGGACGGCATTACACGCCATTGGGCGGTCCGGTGAAGATGCCTTACCAGCTGAAGACGTTCCAAGGTACGCGGTATGCGCTTTTCGCCTATAATACCAAAGGCCGAAAGGGAGGATACGCAATGTTTGACGACTTCACGCTTGACGAGCCAATGGCTGACCGGAGCGGTAACCTGCCTTTGGGCAAGGTCATTACGTTGGTGAATCTGGCTACGGGAAATCCGGCCTGGGCCAATCCCCACGGCATGCTGCATTCGGTTTCGCCCCGCAGCCCGGAGGCGAAGTCGGGCGCTTGCCGGTTCAGGGTGCACGACCGCGGCCGGGGACGCGTGGCGCTCGAGGCGATGGACGGCAGCGGGTTAGTGACGGTCGTGGGACAGGGCTTGTCTTCTGATGTGAGGCTCCTGAAGCAGGAGGCCGAAGGCAGTCTGTTCCTCTGGCAGGACATGCTCCATGGGGAATGTATGCTGCTTTCGCTGAAGACCAATCGCTACGTGGGGATTCATCCGTCTACAGGCGAGCCATACGGGGCCGACTGGCCGGGCGCATTACCCGACCGTTGCGACGGGACGGTGTTCCGTTGGGAAACAGTTGGTGAATGACGCTGACTGAAGGACGGGTTGCAGTCGATGACTGATGAAAAAACCTTTATTTAAATGACATATCATGAAAAAAGAAAACAACATGAAATCAAGAACAAAATTTCTTTTGCTGTTTGCATTGGCATTTTCGGTTCATACCGGTGTCGTGGCGCAGAATCCGGTGGTACAGACCTGTTATACGACCGATCCCGCTCCATTGGTGCATGACGACACGTTTTACCTTTATACCGGACGAGACGAGGCCGGTGCGGATTTTTTCTGGATGCAGGAGTGGCGCGTCTACTCTTCGCGCGACATGGTGAACTGGACGGATCATGGTTCGCCGTTGGCCCTTGAGGACTTTGCGTGGGCTGACGACCGCGCGTGGGCAGCCCAGTGTGTGGAGCGTAACGGCAAGTTCTACTGGTATGTGTGTGCCCATTCGCGTCTGAGCGGTGCCATGGCCATCGGCGTGGCTGTGGCGGACAGTCCCCTGGGGCCGTTCAAGGATGCGTTGGGCAAACCGCTCATCGACGGCAACTGGGCCTACATTGACCCGACGGTGCTGATCGACGACGACGGGCGGGCCTATCTGTATTGGGGTAATCCCAATGTGTTCTATGCCGAACTGGGTGACGACATGATTTCCTTCAAGGGCGAGGTGCGTCAGGTACCGCAGAGCGAGGAGACGACAGGCGCACCGTTGGCTTCGGCACGCGAGAAGGGCAAAAAGTATCCCGGCGGCTATGTGGAGGGGCCATGGCTTTCGCGCCGCGGAGACAAGTATTACCTGTTGTATGCGGCTGGCGGCGTGCCCGAACATATCGCTTATTCCATGGCGGATTCTCCATTGGGACCGTGGAAGTTCATGGGACCGATCATGCCGTTACAGGATACCGGATCGTTCACGAACCATTGTGGCCTGGCGGATTATAAGGGACATTCTTATTTTGCCTACCATACCGGCAAACTTCCCGGCGGAGGCGGATTCGGGCGGAGCGTAGCCATTGAGGAGTTCAAATATAATGAAGACAGCACCTTCCCCATTATCAATGCTACGCGTGAGGGTGTCAGTCCGGTGGGTACGCTCTCGCCTTACGGACGGGTGGAAGCTGAGACGATAGCTTTTTCCGAAGGTGTCCACACGGAACCGAACGCTCAGACGGGCATCTATGTGTCGGATATCCATAACGGGGATTACATCAAGGTCCGCGAAGTGGATTTCGGCAAGAAGTCGCCTCGTCAGTTCACGGCTACGGTGGCCAGCGCGTTGCGTGGCGGCCGTATGGAAGTTCGTCTGGACAGTATTGGTGGCGAGATGGTGACCCAGATCAACGTGCCCCACACCGGCGGTTGGGAAGAATGGCTAAGCATCGATTCAGCGGTAGACGGCAAGGTGAAGGGCGTACACGACGTCTATTTCGTGTTCCGCGGACGCAAGGGTTGCAAGCTGTTCAATTTCGACTGGTGGGGATTCAGCCGCTGATAGCGCGCACCGAGGGGTCGAATCGAAAGGCGATGCTCCTTCGGGAATATGGTCTTCCATGGATATACCGGATAGTGTATAAAAAAACTGACAAGTTGTTCAGGCGGGAAGAGGATCGGGAAAAGATCTTCTTCCCGCCGTTTTTGGTTGGCCGACCAGGGACGAGACCGGGAGACCGGTCGTGTCGTACTTGCCGGCCGTGTATCATTGAGGGTGTTTGAGTCAAGTCTGCCCCTTGGGAGTGATGATGCGAAGTCAATAGACAATCTTGAATTTCATATCAAAAAATCTAATTGTGTGTAGTAGCCGGCCGGAAAACAGGATGGCGATATGCACCAAGGCCGTTCCGGGCGCTCCCGGAACGGCCTTGGACCTGTTTCTTCCTGTTTTGGGGAAGGAATTCACCTTAAACCAAACTCTTTCCTTTTGAAACCAATCATTAACCTAATTCTTTTGTTAATACGGGCATCTTATATTTCCCATACCGGATGCCCGCCAAATTTCATTAACCTAATCATTATATTATAAACTTATGCTGCAAAGTTAATCTCTTGGGAGAAAAATGAGTTTCGGCTGTGTTGCAGTTTTTTTCAATATGGCAACATTCATACTTTTTTTTTCGTGCAGGATACATACGAAAAGAAATGTGTTACAAATACAAAAAACGGCTGAGAGGGAAACCTTTAAATTTGTCTTGTCAGAAAACAGATCGTTTTTGCGGCCGGACCGGCTTCTGGTAAAGGAGATCCGGACAGATGGCGACCGACATCCGTCATACGGCTTTCCGGAAATCCGGTCCGGATCCGGACTCGAACGTAATTCAGGTTTCAGACAGCAACACAGAATGAAAGCAGGGGCATGAGACGATGGATGACGGAGGCTTCCTTTCCTCGGTTTTTGCCGGACGGGGCAGTCGGTCGTTGTTTGCGGTGAGGCTTGCCGCTGGTCTTTCCCTGCGGGAGGGCATCTTGCCGGTCTTTGGCCCGCTGCCCTGAAAGACTATATGGAAAACCGCTTATATCAAATAAAAATCCGATAAATAAACTACAGGAAATGAAGACAACAAAAAAGAGAATGAAAAAATCCGGCTGGGGGATGGCTCTGGCTTGTGCGCTCCTGTGTGGCAATCCCATACAGGGGGAAGTTCTGGCAAACACTGCCGTTTCGCCGTCTTCTTCAGGCGAAGAATATGTCTATCACGGGGCAGGAAACCCTTATCTGCCCCTTTGGGAGCATCTGCCGGACGGTGAGCCGCGCGTGTTTGAGGATCCGGACCGGCCTGGACACTACCGCATCTACATCATCGGTTCACACGACTTGCGTTATGACAGTTATTGCGGTCCGGACATCCGCATGTGGTCGGCTCCTGTCGACGACCTGTCCAGCTGGCGCGATGAAGGTCCCATCTTCACTTATGCCGTTGACGGCGAGTGGGACGTGATGTACGCCCCCGACCTGGTGGAAATCCGCCGCAAGGACGGCCGTAAGGAATATTACCTCTATCCCCACAGTCGCGGGGCAGGCCGTGAAGCGATGATTGCCCGTGGCGACCGTCCCGACGGGCCTTTTACACCCGTCAATCTGACACCGGACGGCAAGCGTACCCTGCCCGGCAGTATTCTGGGATTCGATCCCTCCATCTACGTGGAGTATGTCTCCGATCCTTCAGATCCCGATTATGAGATCGGTTTCCGTGCCTATGGTTACTGGGGATTCCAGCGCTCCATGGCCGCCCAGCTCGACCAGTCCACGATGTACTCCGTACGTCCTGGTACCGAGGTGATTCCCTATTTCATGCCGGCCGGTCTGCGTTACGGCGAGCTTCGCCAGCCCGACGTGCCTTATCCCTGCATCTGGCCGGGAGAGGATCTGGGAGCGTTCAACTTCTTCGAGGCCTCTTCCATCCGCCGCATCGGCAACAAGTACGTGACCATCTACAGCGGCTATTCCGGTCCCGACTACGGCGTGGGCAGCAGCAATTCGGCTTTGCGCTATGCCTACAGCGATTCGCCCCTCGGTCCGTGGAAGAGCGGCGGTGTGCTGGTCGACTCACGTGCACCCGAACTCAACAGCGACGGCACCCGCATCGTCACCACCAATGCCGGACACAACACTCACGGCAGTATGGAACAGATCAACGGACAATGGTACGTGTTCTACCACCGTCCGCCGCGCGGTTTCGGTTTCGCCCGTCAGGCCATGGTAGCTCCCGTGAAAGTGGTCAGTGACGAACGCCCCGTGTCGGAAGGCGGCAAGGTGGTGATTACCGGTTACGATCCCTTTGCGCCCGAAGGCCGCCGCACCGTGGCCGACAGCCAGGGACATGAGTACCGCGGTGCTGAAGTCACTTCCGAAGGATTCCACATCTACGGCCTTCCGCCTTACGCCTATTATTCCGCCGGCATAGCCTGTTATCTTTCCGACGTGCGCCTGCAGCAGGACAGCTGGGACGTATGGGACAACGGCGCTCCTGTGGGCGGCATGCGCAACGGCCATATCGTAGGTTACAAATATTTCGGTTTCGGCGGCCTGGATGCTCCCCGCAACGGCCTGAAAGCCTTCGAAGGCACGGCCAAAGGGAACGCCACCCGTTTCAACCTCTTCCTCAAACCCCTCACGGATGAAGCCTTCAAGGTCAGTGTCTGGCTCGACGGTCCTTGGGACAATGCCGTATGGAAAGGCATCCGTCTGGGCGAGATCAGTGTGCCGGCCGGCAGTGTGCAGGAAGTGACCCGTTTCAGTCTTGACGTGTCCGCAGCCGTGGACGGTCTCGACGGCAAGCATGCCGTTTACCTGGTGGCCGAAGGTACCGGACAGGCTCCGCTGTGCGACCTCATCGGTTTGGGATTCAGCAAGAAGGGACAGACACTGGAACGTCCTCAGGTGCCGGTCGTACAGATCAAGGCAGACGGTAAGGACCTGGCCATGCCTGTCATCCCGTTGCGTTCCACATCAGCCAACGGTCTGACGGATTGCACCACCTATGAGGTACGTTGCGATGTGCCTTCGTCCGCTTCATCCATGCCCCGCCTGTCGGCCGTATCATCCGATCCGTCCGTAGCCGTCAGTGTCACCCAGGGCAGCAAAGACAAGGATGGTATGGTGAAATGTACCTACCGTGGCCAGACCAAGACCTATCTGGTGCGTTTCAACCGTCTTTAGGTCTGTGGACATCCGGTTGCCATCCGGTCAGTGATGACACCTTGTCTTCTGCCTGAGACCGGTCGGGACAGACCGTACGGATTCAGCATACCAATGGCTTTTGATCCTCCTGCCGCATGCCCTGCCTTTTCCTGGTACGGTGTCGGCAGGAGGATTCCTTTTAACGGAAACGGCGTCTGAAAACAGACACAGACCGTACCCGTGCTCCCTGTCCGTCAAGCCCGGTTTTACATGAAAACGAGGGCGACTCAAAACCCGATTCCGGGAAACATGAACTTATCATTCGAAAACCCGGCATCCCCCTGAAAGAATAAAGAAAGGGCCGTATCATGACTCCATGCAGAGTCTGATACGGCCCTTTTATTTGATACGGCCTTTTGGGATGCGACCGTCGCGACCTGTCACTCAGGAGGAATGTCCATGCCGGTTTTTGACCTGTTCTTTTCATTCCGATGGAAAAGCCCGGCAAGTGCAGCCGACGTCCGGCCTTTGTCACTCCTTCCCCCGCTTTTCCGTCACTGCGGGCAGGTCTTTTCCTGATCCGTCACCGTAACGGATCAGGTCCCGCCGGACCGGCAGTTTCAATCCATGGTGTTGATGGTACGGGTCACCGTTGTGCCGTCCTCATACCGGGTCTTGACAATGAAAGGCCCTTTATCCGGTTTTTCTCCGACCCTGACACCCGACATCAGGTAATATTCCTCTTCCGTTACGGTACCGTGTCCGGCCATTCCGGTTTCGTTCACACCGGTTCCTTTCTTTTGGGTGAACTGCCAGGAGTCGAATTCAACTCCCTCCTTGCTTTCAATCATGAAATAAAGGTCGTGTACGCCCGTCACGTTTTGCCCGCACTCCGCTTCCAACGTGGCCCATCCGCTTTCGTCGAATGCCAGTGCGGCCAGAGGCTGTGCGCCCAGACTGTCGGTGCAGACGCTGAACTGTCCTTTGCCGCGCAGCCGCATCTTCAGCGTCGCCGTGCCGTCGTTGCCGAACTGCACCCCCTTCACCATCGTCCAGGCCTTGCCGGTTGTAGTCTTCAGGTAAGCCGTAGATACGGCTGCGCCGTCAGTTTCAGGCCGGGTTCCCCACGTGTTGCAGAGCGATTCCGCCTGTTGCCGGTCATAGGCATCGGGGCGTGCGGCCGTGAGTTGCAAGGTGCCGCCGGCACTCACCTCCACGGGCGAGATCCTTTGCGAGCGCTCCACGACTGTCGCCCGGGCCGCCGCGATGTTATGATAACGGCCGCTGATCCCCATCATCTGTTCCAGTGCTCCTGTCTGGTACACGAGATAATACGTCGAGCCGAATTTCAGGATCGAAGCCCTGTTGCCGCTGTCCGGATAGCCCTTTTCCGCCGGATTGGCCAGATACGTCCCGCGGTAGTCCCAGCTGCCGCTTTCGAGCGGCTGGCCTGAAACCAAGTAACAGACACACTTTTCGCCCGGAGCTTCCAGAGAACTGCCATACGACGGCCAGTCCGTGCGTGCGCCGCTGCCCGTGGTGTAGGAAAATACCAGTTTGCCCCCCATCAGCGTCAGTCGGTTGCCCCCCTCATGATAAGGTGCTGGGATATCCGCTGTTTCGCCTTCCGTTGCGGTCAGACTGTCGGCCAGCCGGATGATACAGGCCTTTCCGGCCTGAGGATCCGTTTCGTCGGCCTTTCCCCCTCCGAAAGCCATCCAGGCCGCGCCCTTGCTGTCGAAAGCCGTGCCGATGCCCGCTTCCAGTCCCGTGTATCCCGTCAGCAGGTCCTTTCCTAGCGGATCGGTCCAAGGCCCTTCGGGCGAAGTGGCCGTCACGACGCTGATGCCCTTTCCGCTGTTGGCAAAATAAAGATAGAAATGTGTCAGGCCGTCATCCTCCGTCCGCGCGAGTACGGATGGAGCAGCCGCCCAGGCGACGCGTCCGCCGCACACCGCCTTCAGGTCGATGATGCCATGCCAGGTCCAGTTCACCATGTCGGCCGTCGACATCACCGTCAGTGACGAGATCCGTTTGCCGTCGCTGCCCTCCATGCCGTCTGTCGCATCGAAAGCCTGCTGTTCGTTGGTCGCAAACACATAAAGCCGTCCGTCGTGGGACAGGGCAGCCGGATCGCCGCAGAATCCGGTCGGGAACAGCGGGTTCGTCTCTCCGGCCGTTTTCCATATTGCCGGTTGGCCGGCTTCCGGAACGGGTTCCGAGGCGTTTTCCTCATTCCGGGTGAATATCAGCGTATACAGAGCCTGCGGCCGCAGTTCCACAACGGGCGAGGTCAGTCCCTTACACCTGTCGGTCAGCGAAGACCGCATGAAACTTCTTGTTTCGTTGGTCATGACGGCGGCCGCCTGCCGGCATTCGAAAGGCAGGTCCACCTTCAGCCGGACGCTGTCGGCCGAACGGTTGAGCACGAACAGACAGAGCGTGTCGCCCGCCGCGTTCAGATAAGCCGACCCCTCCGGCTTTGCACCCTTTTCGGCCGTAAACACCATCTTCACGCGGTCCTTGCCGGTGGCAAAGTGCGCATAATGCCCCATGACGTAAGCCATTTTGCTCAGGAACGCCGGATTGCCTCCGCCGGTTCCGTCGCCGAACATGTGGTCCACCATATTATAATAGACATAAGCGCTGAACCCCGCCCTCAGGCACGAATCGATCTGTGAGGCAAACCCGCAGGCATCCTCCCACGTGCCCGTCTGTCCCTCGTCGAAGATATATTCCGTCATCCACATCGGGCGTCCCGTGAGCCCCGTCACATAGTTCACGTAAGTCATGTCGTTCACCCCGTAGATATGGTTGCCCCATACGTCCGTGTTGCGCCTGACGGCCGCCGAGCGCACCAGTTCGCGGTTATACTTGTGGCTGTCCCATCCGAAGCATTCCGGTGCCATCACCATGCACGACGGGTCGATCAGTCTCCGGGCCGCCCCGATCATCTGCGTCATCTCCTGCACGCTGTAGAGACATCCCTCGTAGTCGGGGTCGTAGTCACATTCGTTCTGTATGGAGATCATGTCGACGGGCGCTCCCTGCTGCGCCATGTGTTGTCGGTACCTTTCGAGCCATCGGGCATACGCCTCGATGCTGTCCGTGCGGATATGACCGTGTATGGACGACTGCCCCCACGTCTGTGTGGCTCCCGTCTTGAAGCGGTAGGGAGGCGTCCAGGGTGTGGCAAAGATGAATGCCCCCCTTTGGCGCGCCCATCTGACCGGATTGGTGTAACCGTTCCAGTTGCTTTCATCCGGGGCTATGCGTATGCGCATGATGTTGTAACGCATGCCGTCGCGTCCCCAAAGCATGTCCACCATTTTTTCGTTGTAGACGTCCACCCACTGGCCGTTCATGCCGCAGCCCCCGAATCCATCGATGTGCTGCGCGCGTTCGGCGGTGCGGATATCCGCTGTGGCTTCCGTGTGGTCAGCCAGTGCCGGCAGACCGTTTGCGGCCGCCAGGGCCGCCAAGGATACAGAAAGTAAGATCTGATGTTTCATGTCGGTTGAAGATTTAAGGAAAGGCGGCTGCCCCGCTGTTCGTCCGGGAAACCGCCGTGTGATGTTTTTTCAGTATGATGTCCGGGCTGCCGTCAGGGGCGTCAGCGGGGCAGTCTTCTGCAAGGCGATTCCTGCATGAAAAGGTACGACGGGCTGTAGCCGCCATAGTCCACGACTATTTTCTCCAGTACCGTGCCCGGTTCGACGGGACGGAACACCAGTGTGTGCCAGCCCTCTGCATCAGCTTCCGGCAGGGCTATCCTGACCGTCTTTTCGATGACCCTCCGTGCCACGGTAGGATAATATACCGTATAGACATTTTCCGGCCTTTCGTTCAGGTTATGGTTGAAGTTGACCGTTTCCTGCGCGCCTCCTTCGAACCCTATCCTGTAGCGGTGGCCTTCAGGACGGAAGCAGGCCAGTGTGGAGCGCACAACGACATGCACGGTGGCCGAGTCCGTTCCCTCCGGCAGCCTGAGACGGTACTTCAGTGCCGCCCCCTCCGCTTTCCGGTCGTACGGCCGCAGCGCCATGCCGCCCAAAGTCCTTCCTATGCCCGCGATAAACGTCCACTGCGTGCCCTCTGTGGGTACAGCTTCGAAATAATGTGGAGCCTCCATGGCCGCGTATCCGCCTTCGGGCATGAACACGTATCCTCCGTTCCTGTCCGTATCTTCCACCCGTCTGGTGGCCGGACAGATGTCCTTTTTGAAACTGTCGTTCCACGACGTGTATCCGATGTGCTTCTGGATCATCATCCCGTTCCATTTTCCGCCCGCGATGTCGCGGTTGTATTCCCTGCAGAGCATCGAGTCGAGCCTGAAGGCCTCTTCCACACGGTCCGCCCAAATGTTGGCTTCCGGCATGTTCATCTTGGCCAGATGCAGATTCATGGCCTGCGCGTGATACATGCGGTAGAGGTTGGCCATGGCCTGTATGGGGAAGAGAACGAGCTGGCGATACGTGTCGCGCCGCTGTGCCTCCATGTGGTTATACAGCCTGAGCGCGTCAGCTTCCAGTGCGGTATATTCGGCGCAGACGCGGTCCCACTCCCCGTTTTCCAGGTTGTAGGTGCGGTGGTCGAGCATTTCCGGTGTCACCCTGCCGTTGAAACGGGCATATTCGGTAAGCAGTCTGGCTGCCTCGCTTGCATGTTCGCTGCCCAGCGTCTCGCTGCAGAATCTCTCGGCATGTTGTGGCAGGTTGTCCGCCGTAAACTGCCTCGGGTTCCATGCCATGTCGAGGAAGAGCGTGATGGGATATTCCATCGGCTTGAGATCGCCCACGTTGAGAATCCATATCCTGTCGATTCCCGCTTCATAGGCCAGGTCGAGCTGTTCCCACATGTGGGCCGGCGGCGTGCAGTTGAGCCATTTGGAGTTGCGCGGTGCGCCCACATAGTCCACGTGATAATAGATGCCCCATCCGCCGGGATGCTTCCTTTCTTTGGCGTTGGGTACCCGGCAGACATTGCCCCAGTTGTCGTCGCAGAGAAGCATGGTGACATCATCGGGCACCTTCATGCCCGCCTCATAATACTGCATGACTTCTTTGTAAAGCGCCCACACCTGCGGTGTCTTGTCCGCTGGTCGTCCGGTCACCTCTCTGATGATTTTCCGTTGGTCGCGCACGATTTCCTCCAGCAGTTCCACGTCCGTCTTGTCGCTCATCGCCTCGTCTCCGTCGCCCCTCATGCCGATAGTGACCAGATCCTCGGTGTCCTTTATGCGTTCGATGCCATATCTGAAGAAATTGCGGATGGTATCCCTGTTGGTGCGGTAGTTCCATGCCCCGAACTGTTTTCTCCTCCGCACCCATTCCTGGTGGTTGCGTCCCATCGGCTCATGGTGCGAGGTCCCCACGATGATGCCCATGTCCTGTGCCGTGCGGCTGTTGAGCGGATCATCCTCATAGAAGGCCCAGCTCCACATGGCCGGCCAGATGAAGTTACCCTTCAGCCGGAGAATCAGTTCGAAACCCCGTTCATAGAACCGGTGTCCGCCCGGCGGGTTGCCGAACGTGTTGGCTGCCCAGGTGGTCAGGCACGGCGCCTCGTCGTTGAGGAAGATTCCGCGGTAACGCACGGCCGGTTCGCCATCCGTGAAGGTGCCCGGCAGGATGCTGATCTGCTGTTGCTTTTGTGTCGGTACGTCTGCCCACCACCACCACGGACTCACCCCCATCTGCCGGGAAAGTTCGTATATGCCATAGATGGTTCCCCGTTGGTCGGAACCGGCAATAACTACTTTCCGTCCGTGTTGAGGTGAGTTGACCGTGCAGACAACGAAAGCCTCGCGTTTGCCCTTGAGCAGTTTGCCGTCTATGAGTCCCTGCCGGATATACTGGCGTATGAGATCGCTCCGGTCCATTGATCCCACGATGATTTGCACTTCGTCATCGTCAGCCTGTTGTTCCAGACCGGCTTTTTGTCCAGTGACTCTCATGAAGTCATCTGCCAGCGAGCGGGCCGCTATGGTTACGCCTTTGAATTCGTCCGGATCGACGACGATATCAGCCGTCTGTCCGTTCTGGCATATCGGTACGGCATTGTCCTTTATGCCGAATCTGACGAACTGTTCGGCCGCGAGACTGTGGACAGGAATGGCCATGACGGCCAAAGCCAGTGTCTTGAAAGTGTTGGTTATCGTTTTCATGGTCTTATTTTAATAAAAAATGAATAGTCCGCATCTGCCGTTTCGGATCAAGGAACGGATATGATCCGATACAAAGTTAATACATATTCCGTCAGGTTATTTCTGACAGGATATGAGATGTTTGCCCGTCCGTTTCATGACTTTTGACCATGTAATATTTATTTTCTCTCATGTAACATATCCTGCTTTTTCGGTTTCCGGAGGCCGGTAAAGGTATCCCTGTAAGATGAGGAAATGGTATTTCATGCCAGACAGGCGGAGACATACTGTTCGTGCCCTTGCAAGTACGTCCGGACCGGAACCATTCAGGAGAGATGCTCCGTTCGGTGGTTTTATGACAGGATAAAAAAACGCCCGTTTCAGCCTCTCTGTGAACAGAGCCATGCTGAAACGGGAGAATTCAGAATAAAGCGGAGTGCCGTCCGGACGGCACTCCGGCAGACGATTCAGACATCCGTCCTGATGACAAACGGCCGAAATGTGTCTGTTATTGCGGGCAGGGATGCCGGTACCGTTCTTGTTAATCCTTGCAATCTATGGTCAGCGACGTTGTTTTCAGTCCTTTTCCCCTGACCTTGATATTAAGATGTCCTTTCTGTCCGTGTATGGACTGGATGACGGCCATAGCCCTTCCTTTCCATGTTTTTCGTTGTGCGGAAGTGTAGGGCACACAGTCTTTCAGATCGGCACTGCAGGTGGCGAGCAGGCGTCCGTGCCCGTCGGTTGAAAACTCTATCAGGTTGTCCGCATCAGGAACGGTCCGTCCCTGCTGGTCGATAATTTCAGCCGTGATGAAAGCCAGGGATTCCCCGTCAGCCTTCATTTCCGTGCGGTCTGTTTTCAGACGGATGGTATAGGGTTCTCCAGCCGTGGCGATGGTCATGCTTTCGCATTCCTTTCCGTCCTTCACGCCTGTCGCCCGCAGGACGCCAGCCTGATATGGTATCCTGAACACCGCCTTGAATTTCTGTTCCCTACCGGTGGCTTTTTCGCCGATGAGCCTGTCATTGAGATAAAGTCTCACGGCAGGGTATCGGGAATAAATTTCCACGTCAATGTCCTTGCTTTCATGTCCCGGCCAGTTCCAGCTTTCCCATGTGGGCCACACCGACCATTGCGTTTCCTTTATCTCCCCACGGTATCCGTTCGGTTCTTTCACAGCCATATAAAGCTTCTCTTCCCGGCTGTAGAGAATTTCCCGATAGTGGGATATAGGTTTGCGCCATCCTGTCAGGTCGATGTCGCCACAATAAGCCCCGTGCCAGGGATACTGCGGACGGTGATAATGTTCACCTTCGGTTTCGCCCTTGTAATAGAACCGTCCGATGCCCGATTCACCCAGGTAGTCGATGGCTGTCCATACGAAATCACCTATGACATAAGGAAGATCATTGACCTTGGTCCAGTTGGTGAAGGCATCTCTGGGATAAGATTCCGTTTGCATCATGATGCGTTCCGGCACACGCAGATGATCCGATTCCGCTTTGTGGATCATGTAATTGTATCCCGTGATGTCGTGTGCTGCTGCGAGCGGGTCGTATATTTCCCAGTCGCTGTCCCAGGCCGCCAGTGCCGATGTAACCGGTCGTGATTCGTCCAGTCTCCTGACTGCCCCAGCCAGCGCATTGGCCGTTATCACGGCTTCGGCTGATTTACGTTCGATAATTTCGTTGCCGATGCTCCAGCAGAATATGGACGGATGCCTGCGATCTCTTCTGACCATCGATTCGATATCAGCCAGCCACCATTTGTCGAACAGCGAGGCATAGTCATGCGTGTTTTTGGCTGTCCGCCATCCGTCGAAAGCCTCGTCAATGACCAGCAGACCTATATGGTCGCAGGCATTGAGAAATTCTTCCGATGGCGGATTGTGCGCAGTGCGTACAGCGTTGAATCCCGCCTCTTTCATCAGGCGCGCCTTACGCCACTCCGCATCCTTCCATGCTGCTGCTCCGAGGCAACCGTTGTCGTGGTGAAGACAGCCTCCGTTGAGTTTCAGCGGCTTGCCGTTGAGGACAAGCCCCTTGTCGGGCGACAGGCTGATGGACCTGATACCGAATTCCGTACCGATGTGATCATATTCAGGCTCCGTCCGCCATGAGGAAACAGTCGTATGGGGCGCAGCTGTATAAGCTTCGGCATTGAAGAGCACGGGAGAGTCCGGGCTCCACAGAAGACTGTCGCCGATTTCCACATTGACCTGCTGTACCACATCCATGGTGGCTCCGGCTCCGATGGTGGCACGTTTTACGACGGTGTAATCCCGCCCCTCTCCGATACGGATGTGCGCCACTACGGCCAGCGTGGTATCCTTCGGAAGCTTGTTCCGCAGGGTGGTCCTTATCCGGAGCAAGGCAGTCCGGGTGCCGTTGCCGTTTGGCATGATCCGTTCGGTCTGCACATCGATACCCCAGGGCGTAAAGTGCACCTCAGGCGTGCGTATGAGCCGTACCTCCCTGTAGATGCCTGATCCGGAATACCATCTGCAATTCTTCTGTCTGCTGTTGTCTACATGCACAGCCAAGGTGTTGTCGCCTTTCTTCAGCCATTGCGAGATATCGATGCTGAAGGCAGAGTAACCGTAAGGTCTGCCACCGGCCTTTTCCCCGTTGACATAAACCTCCGCTCCCTGATAAACCCCATCGAAAAGGATGGTAGTAGCCGGTTTCAGGCTGTCGGGCGTGAAACGGAACGTTTTTCTGTACCACCCGCTGCCGGCAGGATAATATCCGCCGTCGTTGCCGGAAGGTTCGTTCGCTTCGGGTCGTCCTTCGATGCTCCAGTCGTGAGGCAGGTTGAGTGTACGCCAAGAGGTATCGTCAAAATCCTTTTCGTTGGCTTGGGGACACTCCCCCCGATTGAATTTCCAGTTTTGGTTCAGAGGTATTTCCCTTACGGGTTCATCACGGTTGTTCGGGTCTGTAGTGAGATCCCGCGCAGTGGCTGTTGCGGTCGTCGCAGTCCACAAGGCAGACAGCGTGATCAGCCCCCATCTCCAGTTGAAATGTTTTTTTCTTTTTTTATTCATGCCGATTTGTTTTTATTATGGTTATACAAAGACTGTCCGGTTCTCGTGTCCGTGTGATTAATCAGAATTGATTCTGTGGCAAAGCTACCGCTATCAGGCCGGAATTATGGTATACGATTCTTTCAAATAAGGGTGAAAATGCTGTCATACGCCTGTTCTGCTCCCATTTATGCCCTGTTTTTGCCGTTTTGGCGTATGCCACCGTCCTGTTGGAATTCGCTGGGCGTGACCCCGAATTCCTCCTTGAAGCATCTGGTAAAATATTTGGGTGTGGAGAACCCCGTGGCATAAGCCACTTCCGATATGCTGCGGTCATGGCGTGCCAACATCCGGCAGGCCTGTTTCAGACGGATGTTCCGCATCAGCTCCAGGGGCGTGAGTCCCGTCATGGTTTTCACTTTGCGGTGCAGTGTGGATTTCGACAGATGCAAATCTGCGGCCAGTGCGTCTAGCCCATAGTGCTCGTCGTCGAGATGATTGCCGATGCAGTCCGCCAGAGATTGCATGAAAATCGTGTCTCCGGACGCCTCGTCCGGTTCGTCCATGTGGATATGTTCCTCTTGTCGGAACAACTTTTGCTTTTTCCGCCTGGCTGCAATGAGGTTGTCTATTCTGGCCGTGAGCACCTTTATATCGAAAGGCTTGGTCAGATATCCGTCCGCTCCGGCTTCGTAACATTTGATGCGATCTGTTTCCTGGGTGCATGCAGTCAGCATGATCACAGGTATATGGCTGTAATCAATGTTGTCTTTGATCTGTCGGCACAACGTCCATCCGTCAGTTTGTGGCATCATCACATCCATGATGATCACATCTATGCGGTGACGGGCGAGAGCATCCATAGCTTCGGCCGCATCATGTGCCTTGATGACCCGATACTGGTCCTGCATGATCTCTGCAGCCAAATCAACCCATTCGCGATTGTCATCCGTGAGCAGTATCACCGGGGCTTTCGCCTTGTCTGTTGTTTTCTCCTGCCGGGCGTTTGTGTCTTCCTCCGTTTCGTTTCCGGCATACTCTTCAGCATTGGCCGGATGATCCTGCGCGATCTCTTCTTCGGCGTAACAGGATGCCGACAGGGGAATGGATATGAAAAAGGCCGCTCCCTTTCCCGGCGTATTGCGCGCTATGCCGGCAGTTCCGTGATGTATTCGGGCCAGTTCCCTTACCAGAGCCAGACCAATGCCGTTGGACGCACCTTTGAGCGCGTGCCGTCCGGTATAGAACCTGTTGAACACCTTGTCTGTTTCGTCCGGTTTCATGCCCGGCCCCTGATCTTCCACCATGAAGACGGCCTTCTGCCGGTCCGGGACGCCATCCGTGTGCAGGCTGATGACAATGCGTTTACCCTTCGGGGTATATTTGACGGCATTGGCTACCAGATTGTAGATCATTTTGTCGAGTTTGTCTTCGTCCGCCCATCCCAGAATGTCGTCTGCAGGGGTCACGATCTGCAGATCAATGTCTTTTTGTGCGGCCATGGGTATGAAATGAGCTTCTGCCTCCTTGCGGATAAATGCGCTCAGGTTGGTATACGTGACCTGTGCGGTCAATTTGTGATAGTCGGTTTTCCGCAAATCAAGAACCTGCTGTATAAGTTGTTTCAGTCTGTAGATGTTGTTTTTGAGAACCTGTGTCTTTTGCTGTTCTTCAGGAAAATGCCTCTCCCAATATTCACCTGTACAGGCTATTGTGTTGAGAGGTGTGAGCAATTCGTGTGTCATTCCTGTCACATAGTCCAGCCTGGCCTGGGCGAGAGCTTCATTAAGCTTTCGGCGGTTCTCCTTTTCCATACGCTTTCGTGCTGCAATCATACCGGCAGAGCATACCAGCAGAATCATGCCGGCATAAACAGCCATGGCCCATGTACCTTCATACCAGTGAGGTCGTCGGACGATATGCAGCAATGCCGATGCCGGCAGCCATCGTCCGTATCTGTCGGTAGCTTGGGCTTCGAGTATGAATTCTCCGGCGGGAAGATAGCGATAGGTGACCGTGTTTTCTCCGCGAGGCAGAATTACCCGGGATTGGTCTACCCCTTTGAGCCGGCAGGCTATTCTTATTTTTGCCGCCATATCGTGTTGCGCGGTGGTCAGGCTGATCGTCAGGGCTGTGGAGTCAGGTCCCAGAATGACATGAGGTGTTTTTCCTTTCATGACCATGGGTGGCGTCCGGCCTTCGGCGTCCGTTATGGCCGAAAGCCGGATGGGATGGCGGTTATTCTTTCCTGTTGGTTCCTTTCCGGTGCGGTAAGCTACGAATCCTCCTTTTCCACCGGCATAAAATGTGCCGTCAGGATCCGAGCAGGCAGCCTTGTCGCGATAGATGTCTACTGAAGCCTGTCCTTCCAGAGCTTCAAATGAGGTTGTTCCGTTACTGTACGGTTCGGAAATGATGATACGCCTGTTCGTGACGACTGCCGTACGGTCATTTCGGGTTATGATATTGATTGGAGTTTCTTTTCTGATATCCGGCCATTCAACAGAGCGGGAGGTCCGGCTTTTAATATTGTAACCGATCAGGCGTCTCTTGTTTGTAGCCATTGTCACCCTTCCCAGGCAGTCGGCCCCTATCATCAGAACGGATTCGTCGTCAGTCAGGCGGATGACCGGTGTGACCGGGCTGCAGTTCAGACGGCCGTTCTCGCCCGACAGGACGAATAGCCTGTCTTTGCCGGCGGCAATGATCTGTTTCCCGTCGTAAGGCGCCATACAGCTGAACTGGCATGTGTCAGGCAGACCGGCTGCTGCATGTCCGTTCCTGTCTGTCAAAATGATTGTCGTTCCGTATCTCATCCACAGATTACCGTCCCCATTTTCGATGATTTGTGCCGGCCGTCCGTGCCCCGGCGGAGAGATTGTCCGTTTTCTGACGATACGTCCTTTTTCGAAGACGAAAAGCAGGATGTGTCCTGTGGCGGGGGAAGCTATCCAAATCCCGTTTTTTTCAAAACAGCTTGCAGCCGATACGCGTGCGTCGATGGTGGCCTGCAGATCCCTTGCATCAGCCTTTGCAAACCGGTGTCCTGATGCGTCGGGGCTGTATACGCACAGTCCCAACCGGTCCTGTATGAACCAGAATCGGCCCTCCTTGTCCTTGTCGAGCGTAAGCAGGTTGGGTGTCCGGTTAAGTTCGTCAACCATTTCCTTTATGGGGAATTCCGTGATCCGGTCGTTGCGGAACGAAACGAGGGTTCCCCCGTCATAGGAACTGAGCCAAAGATTTCCGTCTGCTCCTGTGATGATTTTAGTATACATTTTGTCGGCATCGATATGAGGTGGCAGTAGTGCCGTCACTGGTGGTTTGCCATGCCGGTCCGGTTTGAATCTGTACAGGCCGTTGTAGGCCATAGCCCATATATATCCGTCATGATCCTGAGCGAGGCTGAAGAATCTTTTTTCCGTGTCGGAGATCTTGTGTTTTTTTATGGGATGGTGGATGGATTTCATCCGTCCGTTGTCGGTTCTGACAATTTGCCATAATCCTTCTCCCCATGTTCCCAACCAATAATTGCCATCCTTGTCTTCCATGACGGTTGCCGTGTTGGGATTAGACTTAAGTCTTAATTTCCTGATATTTTTCGATAATCCTTTTTTGATAAAGATTTCTTCGGGTGTGCATATCCATATCTGTTGATGTCTGTCACGGTAGATGGAGTTGATGCGTGTTTGTCTTTTATGCTGTGTGTTTGTGAAAGCATATATTTTTTGGTATTTTTTTTCAAGATTTACTTCGTAAAGCAGTCCCTGTGAGGCGATCCATATATTTTGGCTCGTGTCAGTACAGAGTGCTTTAATTGGAGCAGTCCGCAATGCTTTAATCGGACATTCTTCTGTGTTTAGTGTTATTTTATTGATAAGATTTAATCCGTGGTCGGTTCCAGCCCAGATATGAGAATCTGTTTCTGCAATACAAGTGATATGGTTGGATGTCAGTTGCTGTGTATGATGATATTTGTTTTGAAATAGTTTCATTTGGTAGCCGTCAAGACGGGCCAGTCCGTTTGTGGTTCCAATCCAGACAAATCCATTTTTATCTTGCCAGATGTCGGTCATTTCATTGGAGGGAAGTTGGTTGGATAAAGGTATGTTTTCAGTCCAAATGAATTGTGCTTTGAGAGTATGATTAATAATGGAAAAGAATGAAAAGAGGAGAATAAAACAGATGGATTGTTTCATGGCATTTCATAGTGTTTATACAAAGGTATTTAAAAAAACATTCTTTTTCAAATTATTTGCAGGGTTTCAGACAGAGGATTTTTATGCGAAGAATTGAATCAGTTACATAAGTTGAGTTGGTTTATAAAATATAAAATTCAAATATGTAATTAAAATAATTCGTAAAAACAGAATTATTGCATAACTTTGCCGTCTGAAAAGTTATTTGATGATTATTTCAGATTTTTTAGTATAAAAATATTCATCAATAGCGAGATACGGACAAATAATTAAGTTAAATATCAAAAACAAGAAAGACAGTAATGAAGTTAAAAAAGCTATTGGTTACGGTTGTTGCCGTAGTATTAGGAATGCCGTTGTGGGCAGATGAAGGAATGTGGTTGCTTCAGCTGATGAAAGAGCAGAACGCCATAGATATGATGAAAAAGCAGGGCTTAAAACTTGAAGCTGATGAAATTTATCAGCCGGGTAAAGTCTCTTTAAAAGATGCAGTTGGTATTTTTGGAGGAGGTTGTACGGGTGAAATTATTTCACCGGAAGGACTTATTCTGACTAATCACCATTGCGGATATGCTTCTATCCAGCAACATAGTTCTGTTGAACACGATTATCTTACAGATGGTTTCTGGGCAAAGAATCGTTCAGAAGAATTGCCTACTCCGGGTTTGGAATTCCGTTTCGTACATCGTATTGTTGATATTACAGATTTGATTAATGCAAAAATCAAATCAGGAGAGGTCGATGAATACGAAGCCCTGACAAATCCATTCCTTGAAAAGGTAGCTGCTGAAGAACTGGAAAAGAGCGACCTGAAAGGAAAGCCTGGAATTGAACCTTTGGCATTGCCGTTTTATGCAGGTAATAAGTTCTACTTGATTTATTATAAAGTCTATAGCGATGTCAGAATGGTTGCCGCACCTCCCTCAAGTGTGGGTAAGTTTGGAGGCGAAACAGATAACTGGATGTGGCCTCGTCATACTGGTGATTTTTCCATGTTCCGTATTTATGCAGATGCGAATGGAGAACCAGCTGCCTATAATGAGAAAAATGTTCCTTTGAAAACGCCCAAGTATCTTCCTATATCTATCAAAGGTCTTAATGAAGGTGACTATGCCATGATCATGGGATTCCCGGGAAGTACAAGTCGATATTTGACTCAAAGTGAGGTAAAACAACGCATGACAGCCGACAATCAGGCTATGATAGACATGCGTACGGTATATCTGGATGTATTGAAGAAGGAAATGGCTTCCAGTGATACAGTCCGTATACAGTATGCCAGCAAGTTTGCGTCCAGCAGTAATTACTGGAAAAACTCTATTGGTATGAATAAGGCCATCATAGATAATGATGTGTTGGGAACTAAAGCAGAACAGGAAAAGAAATATGCAGCATTTGCAAAAGGTAAGCCTGAATATGAGGGCGTGGTAGAAAAAATTGATGCCATTGTAGAAAAGAGTACCCCGGTATATCGTCAGTTGAATTACATTTATGAGGGTCTGAATGGTACAATACGTTTTGGTTGTCCTCCTGCATTGATGGATCAGATTAAAAAAGCTATTGCCGAGAAAAATGATTCTTTGTTGGATTTCACATTGGCTCAGCTTGAAATTTCTTATGAGAAGTTATTCAACAAGGATTATGATCATGATGTAGACCGTACGGTAATGAAAGCCATGTTGCCCGCATTGGCCAAAGCATTGGATAAAGACCAGTTACCAGCATTTTATCAGACTATAGAAGATAAATATAAAGGCAACATAGATGCCTATGTTGATGATATGTATGATCATTCTATCTTCTCTAGCAGAGCCAATCTGGATAAATTCCTTAAAAAACCGACGATAAAGGCAATTGACCGTGATTTGGCTACACAATATTCCAGAGCAAAAATAGAAAAGCTGGATACCTTGAGCAAGCAATATCGTGCTTTGACCAAAGAATTGGCTTTGCTCCATAAGGCTTATATCCGTGGATTGGGTGAGATGAAGCTCCCCGTACCTTCTTATCCGGATGCTAACTTTACAATTCGTTTGACTTATGGTAATGTGAAGTCTTATCGTCCGCGTGATGGTGTTTACTACGATTATTATACAACGACTAAAGGTATTCTGGAGAAAGAAGATCCTAATAACCGTGAGTTCAATGTTCCTGCAAAACTGAAGGAACTGATTCAGAATGCTGATTATGGACGCTATGCCTTGAAAGATGGTACCATGCCGGTTTGTTTCCTAACAACCAATGATATTACAGGAGGAAATTCAGGTTCTCCGGTTATTAATGGAGAAGGCCAGTTGATAGGTTGTGCCTTTGATGGAAATTGGGAATCTTTGAGTGGTGATATCAGTTTCGACAATAATCTTCAGCGTTGCATAGCTTTGGATATCCGTTATGTACTCTTTATATTAGAGAAACTGGGAGGTTGTGGACATTTGATTGACGAAATGACTATTATCGAATGATAATCATGTTATAAATAAGATCAGTAGCCCGTTTGTTTAAAGGACAGACGGGCTTTTTTATATTCTTTCATGTTGTGATCGGTTGTGATAATCGTTTATGATCTTGTTTCATTTGTGATGTTTCAAAAGGATGACTTGTTTTTAAGGCCTGTGCTTGAACGGAATCGCATTTGCAGATAGAAAAAGAATGGTTTTAAACTGGATGGATTTTTAATGTGGTAATTAAATGATGTGGTGAAAAAACTGTATCTTTGTTCTTTATACTTGAAATATTATGGAGACCGGTGAAAAACATAAGTTGGAAGGTGAATCTGAAGCATATGATCATGTAATTAAATATACAGGATTGTTTGGAGGCATTCAAGGGATGAATCTGCTGGCATCGCTTGTTAAAAACAAATTGGTCGCTGTCATTCTGGGGCCATCTGGATTAGGCCTGATTTCGTTGTATAACACAGCCATTACCTTATTGAATAATTCCACTAACTTAGGTATACCATTCAGTGCTGTCCGTCACATCTCTGAATTGTATGAACAGGACAATCATGAAGAATTGATTCATTTTATTAAGGTGATTCGTAGTTGGAGTCTTTTGACGGCTTTGTGTGGCATGTTGCTTTGTGTATTGCTTTCACCATGTCTTAGCTGGGCTTATTTTCAGGATATATCGCATTGGATAGCATTTCTTTGGCTTTCTCCGGTTGTTGCACTCATGACTGTTTCCGGTTGTGAACTGGCAGTATTGAAAGGAACGAGGCAACTTAAAAAAGTAGCCATCCAATCCATTATTGTTTCCTTGGGTGCCATTTTACTTTGTTTGCCGGTTTATCTGATCTGGGGTGAGAGCGGTATCATAGCCTCTTTATTGCTGATTGCATTATTGACCGTGTCGTCAATGTGTTATTATTCCTTTCGTTTATATCCTTTTCATTACGTTTTGAATTCCTGGACCGTGCTTAAGTCCGGTTGTCCGATGATTCGTTTAGGTATAGCTTTTACCTTAGGTGGAATTTTCACATCCGGAAGTGAATTTCTGATCCGGGCTTTTATGATGCAGCTGGGTTCCGAGGCCGATGTCGGTTTATATAATGCAGGTTATGCTTTGACTGTCACTTACGCTTCAATGGTATTTACGGCCATGGAGACAGATTATTTTCCACGTCTCTCAGCTGTCAATCAAGATGTAGTGAAGTCTAATAGAACTGTGAACAGGCAAATAGAAGTATCCCTCATCCTGATAGCTCCATTATTGGTCGGTTTCTTGGTCTTTTTACCGATTCTTTTACCATTGTTGTATTCTTCAAGTTTTTCATCAGTGGTAGATATGGCGAAATATGCAATTTTGGGTATGTTTTTTCGGGCAATAACCTTGCCGGTCGCTTATCTGACTCTGGCAAAAGGGCGTTCTAAAGTTTTTTTGTTTACTGAAAGTGTTTATGATATATTTGCAGTAGTGGCAATAGTGACAGGTTATTCGATAGGAGGGCTTTCTGGGACAGGGATGGCCTTGTTCTTATCTGCATTGTTTGATTTGATTCTTGTTTGTTTGACTTGCCGTATATTGTATGGTTACAGGATGCATCGTAGGGTATTAATGACAATGATGGTGCAAATGCCTTTGGTCATATCTGCCTTTTTGATTGTGAATGTTTGTGAAGGTACATTTTATTGGTTAGGTGGAATTATTTGTATTTTACTTTCCACCATACTCTCTGTGTATCTGCTCAGTATCAGGACCACCTTGTTGGACAAAGTCCGTGATTGGTTAAAGCATGAAAAATAAACAAGAACATTCTTATCAGTTAAAGAACCAAATGACAGGTTTTTAAGTTTAGGTCAACAGACATTGTCTTTTTTTTCTTAAATTTGTGAATTGAAGAAGTCAAAAAACAGAGGAAAAGGAAATGAGAAAATATGGAGTAATGATGGTTGTATGGCTGTTTTTGGCTGTATTCTGTGTGGACTGCAAACATAAGTCTGACCGGGAAAGCACCTCGGATTGGGACACATTTGAGAGGACATTGAATGATTCGCTCAGTCAGATGAAGGTGGATTATGCCCGTCATGCAATTGATAAAGCGATGGCTGTAGCATCGGACAGTGATGTTTATTACACTTGTTTGCTTTATAAGGCTATTTTGTATTACTATATTTCTGAACCGGATTCATTGTGGTTGGAAGTAAATCGTTGTCGTCAATATTTGCAGAATCAGCCCAAAGTGGATTCACGTCAAAAATTATGGATGAAATATTATCAGGTAGCTTCATCATATTATTCGCAATATGTATTGAATCTTGATTCTTTGATTTATTATACCCGTGAGGCTTGTATGGTAGCAGATAACGGAATGGATGAAGAATCGCGGATTATGTGTTATGGAAATCTTGCGGATGCTTATAAGCAAAGTGGAGATTTTGCCATGAGTGCATATTATTATAGGAAAGCTGTTTTTTTGGCGGATTCCATTCATGCTGAGCCGTCTGACTATATCTATTTATATTTTGGTCTGGGATCAGTTTATACGAATCTTGAAGATTTTGAGCAAAGTGGTTATTGGTGGGACAAGGCTTCCTTATTGTGGGACTATATGGTTAAAAACGACCGTTTTATTTATTATAATAATCGGGGAAATGACTATTACTATCAGAAAGATTATAAGTCCTGTCTGGAAATGTTCCAAAAACTGGATACATTTTTGATGCATACCCATGCCACAGAGTGGGATCATTATTTTTGCTATGCTAATTTAGCCGATGTGTATTTGAGGTTGGGATATCATGACAAAGCCTTTGGAGTCCTAAAACCTGCATTGGATTATTTTACTCGGATGAGGGCTGATAATGTAATATCTCATTTAAATACGCAACTGATGGAATACTATCGGCAGATCGGAGAATATGATAAAGTGGCCCTGTTGCTGAAAAGCAATCCATTACCTGACGGGTCCAAACCGGAACAGTTCCTCTTGCGTGAAGAACTCAAAATGAAATATTACCAGTCGGTAGCTGACTGGCAAAATGCATTTCAGGCTCAGGCAAACTATCAGAGAATTGGCGATTCGCTGAGAAGTATGAAAGTCAAGATGCGGGCTGTGGATTTGCAGATGCGTTATGAACGTGATACGACGGTATTACATCAACAATTGCTGATCGGTCAGGCCAATTTAAAGCTTATTGTCACACACATGTGGCTTTCGTGGGTTGTAGGATTCTGTATATTGCTTGTATTTTGGATTGTTTATAGACATAAAAAGAGTAAGTTGCGTGAAGCCCAGATGTTGCAGCGAATAGTGGCATTGAGAATGGAAAACATTCGTAACCGGATTACACCGCATTTTATCTATAATGCGCTTAATCATGAGATGTTATCGATGCAGGAAGGTAAGCCGGTGCGTTTTGATACTTTGGTCCGTTTGTTGCGTCAAGGGCAGATGCATGCTAATGAATTTTGTATTTCGTTGAAAGAAGAATTGGATTTTATTGATCTTTATGTTAAGGTAGAAGGTGAAACCTTAGGACCGGATTTTGTCTTTCTGCTCGATTTACAGGATGGAATAGATCCGGCTAAAGTCATTCTTCCTTCCATGATGGTGCAGATTTTTGTAGAGAATGCCATTAAGCATGGGCTTAAAGGAAAAGTTTATGCGGATGGAGAACAGAAAAAACTCTGTCTGTCTGTATTCCGTGAGAGTGGTGATATCATCATTGATGTGAAAAATAATGGTGCACCGCTTATAGAACAGACTTATCAGAAAAAGGCTAAAGTTGGACTAAATGTCATTACTCAGACTATCATGATTTTAAATGAACATAATAAGCGACCCATGTCGTACCGTATGAGTAATTATTGTTCTGAAAGTGGCGAGACCGGATGTTGTGCCAGATTGGTTATACCAGAGAATTATGATTTCAGATTTAATTAAGCAGTTACCCTTATGAAAAGAATTCGAGTAGTTATAATAGATGATGATCCGTTGGCTGTGAAGGTACTATCAAATGCCCTTGACGAATTTGATTATATAGAGATTGTGGCAGAGTCTTGTCATTTACATCAGGCAAAAGATTTGCTGATGGATTACAAACCAGATCTGTTGTTTCTGGATGTTGAATTTCCCAATATGACCGGGCTGGATTTCCTGAGCTCAGTGAAGGCCGATATTGACTGGCCCATGAAAACAGTATTCTATACGGCTTTCGAGCAATATATGTTGCAGGCTCTACGGCTACAGGCTTTTGATTATCTTGTTAAACCTTTGATGCCAAGTGATTTGAATCAGTTGATGGAGAGACTGAATCTTCAGATGGATGATAAGGGTATAGAGAAATTACCTCTTTCACCTGATTGTACGGAAAAACCCTTGATGGTGACCAGTGCAACAAATGGAAAAGTAGTGCTGCGTGTTTGTAACATAGGTTATTTCAGATATAATTCACAGAGAAAATTATGGGAAATAGTACTTGATAGCCAGCAGTGTATAGCATTAAAGCATAATACGACAGCAGATACTATCTTGAATTATAATCCGGATTTTGTTCAGATTCATAAAATCTATATTATTAATATCAATTATTTAAGTTTGATACAGGATAACAGTTGTATCATGGCAGCTCCATTTAACGAGGTAACGGAATTGAAGATTGGTAGAAATTATAGAAAAGCTTTGTTGGATCGTTTTTATGATTTATAAAAAATCCTTTTCATCGTTAAAATTCTGCTATTTATAGCCATAAAAATGTTTTTTATGGCTTATTTGCCGTGGGAATAATTTTTATGTAATCAGTAAATATTGTATATTTGCTTATGGAGTGGTATTAATGGAGTCTGATTATACCGTTAAAATCACCATGATGATAATGAGAACTGATGATAAAAGAGGAAACGTGTTAATCCCCCTCTATTCCCCTTATCACGTTTTTCTCCTTTGACAGTTGCATCCGAAACAAGATGACAGCTTTTTTAAAAAGAAAGGAGGTTATAAAATAATAAACATAACCTCTTTTCTTCAATATTGTTTCTGTAAAATTCAGAACTGGTCTTTGGAGAAATGAGGCTGAAAGAAAAACTTAACAGTTTCCTTTCAGCCTCATTTAATTGTTTATGAAGATTTTATTTTCTTTTTTTAGTCTTTACGGGTTTGATTCCTTCGTTGGTTGGTACTACAGGTTTGATTGTACCGTCCTCGTTGAATTCCATTTTGTCAATGCAAACCTCACGATGCGTACCCGGCTGAGTTTTTAAATAGTTCTTGTTGATTCTGTGGTATACGATGTACCATTCATCTTTTCCCGGAATCTGCAAAACGGAGTTGTGTGCAGTACCGTAGATAGCCTGATCTGGACGTTGAATCAGAATGACCGGTTCTTTGGCTACCTCAATAGGGCCGAGAGGTGATTTTGATGTGCCGTATGCAACGTGATAATTGGGTGATCCGGTATCATCTACGCTCCATAAGAAATAATACAATCCGTTGCGGTAAAATACATAAGGTGCTTCGCGGAATGCATAATCCTGCAGGCTGCCGCCTTGTGGAGTCATAACAGTTTCTGTTTCAGGCTTGATACTCATCATATCTTCGTTGAGTTCAGCTCCTGCCATATATCCGTTACCCCAGTAAAGGTAGTATTTTCCGCTTACAGGATCCATAAATACGTCAACGTCAATTTGTTGGCCATGGTTGATTCCATTCGGGCGTTTGTCGATGACAGGTTTTCCCGAATCAGTGAAAGGGCCAGTCGGATAATCAGCAGTTGCTACACCTATTGCTTTTCCATGGGGAGTGTTACCGCTGTAATAGAAGTAGTATTTATATTTTCCGTCTGTTTTCTTTTCGATAATACAAGGAGCCCATGCATTGCCATCAGACCATTTTACCTGATCTGTAGCCAAGTCGAGCATAATGCCTTCATGACGCCAGTCAGTAAGATCTTTTGAGCTGAATACTGTGAAATAATATCCACCCCATCCCGGAGCTCCGTCAGTAGTTGAATAAATGTAATATTGATTGGTCTGTTCCGCGTAAAGGATTTCCGGATCAGCATGGAACTCCGGCAATACCGGATTGCCGGTTGTGGGGCGTTGTGCAGAAAGAGTGGCACTGAGGCCAAGAGTGACAAGCAGTGTCAGTTTTTTGATTTGTTTCTTCATGATAAAATAGTTTTTGGAATGTAGTTTATAGTTTCAGCAACCCATTACTTCTCTGTAGAAATCAAGCATATCGAATATTTCCTCCTTGTCGGCAGTCTGATTGATCTTGATTTGTCCTATATCTTCCAATAGTGTAAAGTTGATATGACCGGATGTATTCTTCTTGTCATGTGTCATGTATTGATATAACTGCTCATATTCCTTGCAGTTGAATGTGAATACTCCGTAGAAAGTCTTGATATAGTCGATGGCAGATCTGAGTTTGTCTTTGGGAAATCCGGATTTTTTGCAGCTGAGGTAGAGCTCACAGATAAGTCCCCAGGCTACTGCATAGCCGTGCAGGATAGTTCTGCCTTCAGCAAGAGCCAGACTTTCGAAGGCGTGTCCGGCAGTATGTCCCAAATTGAGTGCTTTTCTGATTCCTTTTTCGAAAGGATCTTCTTTGACAATGTTTTCTTTTATACTTACACTGTGTCCTGCCATGTCCTGTAGGTGAGGAAAATCAGGATCATCAAGATCGAACTGAAGTAGTTCTTTCCAGTGAGTTTCGTTACTGATGAGGCCGTGTTTCAGCATTTCTGCATATCCGGACCGGATGTTGTAACTGTCCAGTGTCTGCAGGAATGTAGTATTTAATATGACGGCAACAGCAGGATTGAAAACACCGATTTCATTTTTCAGGCCATTGAAGTTAATACCGGTTTTTCCTCCGACAGCGGCATCAACCATGGATAGCAGTGTGGTAGGTACATTAATATAAGGAATACCCCGTTTGAAAGTCGAAGCTGCGAATCCGCCAAGGTCTGTGACCATACCTCCTCCAATATTGATGAGAAGAGAATGTCTGGAACCACCTTTTTCGCCTAATTGTGTCCATACGTATGATAGTGATTCCAGGTTCTTGTGTTCGTCTGAGGGGGCTATGCTGATCAGATTCTTATCATAATCAGATAGAATTTCAGTTAAGACTGGCAGGCATTTCTGTTGGGTATTATGGTCTGTCAGGATAAAAAGTTTGTCGTAGTCACAATGTTCCAGAATTTGTGAAAAACTACTTTTCAGATCCTTTGAGATGATGATATTTTGCATGTTTCAAGAATGTTTTATGTTACAAAGATACTTTTTCTTGCCAATAAATATATATTTTTGTATCACTTTTTTGCAAATGTGGATCCGCTTTGAAGATAGAGTGGCTTGAATACATTTATTTTTGTTAAAAACAGCCTGTTGGGTTAAACCTTCAAAGAGATCAGCTATCTATCTTTTAGCTAGTGCAAATTAATAAAAATAGAAATAATAAAGATGAAAAAGAGATTGATGTTGGCTTTTCTGTCGTTCTTCCTGGTCTTATGTGGCTGGGCGCAGAAAGTCACCGTGAACGGTACGGTTGTGGATAAAAGTACCAAAGAGCCGGTCATGTCGGCTTCCGTTGTTTTGCTTAAGCCGGACAGTACAATGGCTTGTGGTACAAGTTCGAGTTTGGATGGACGTTTTGCTTTGCCTGCTACAAAAGCCGGTAAGTATATTCTGCGTATTACTTATGTAGGTATGAAATCCTATTATCAGAATCTTCAGCTTAGTTCATCTAAACCGACTCTTTCCTTAGGGGAAATTTTGATGGAGTCTGATGCCATGTTGTTGAAAGGAGCTGAAGTTACAGCACGTGCGGCACAGGTGGAGATGAAGGCTGATACCTTTATGTATAATGCATCGGCCTATCGTGTTCCGGAAGGATCTGCATTGGAAGAACTGGTCAAGAAACTTCCTGGAGCAGAAGTGTCTGAAGATGGAACAATCAAGATAAACGGTAAGGAAGTGAAGAAAATCATGATCGATGGAAAAGAGTTCTTTGATAATGACACCAAGATTGCCATGAAAAACCTGCCTACCAGTATGGTTGAGAAAATCAAGGCTTATGATCGACAGAGTGATTATACGCGGATGACCGGAATCGATGATGGCGAGGAGGAAACCGTTTTGGATTTGTCTGTCAAGAAAGGCATGAAAGAAGGTTGGCTGGTCAATGCGGATGTCGGTTATGGCACTAAAGATCGTTATACCGGAAAGGCTATGGTCAATCGCTTTACGGACAAATTGCAGCTTTCAGTAATTGGCTCGGCCAACAATGTCAACGACAATGGATTCCCGGGTGGCGGATTCAGAGGCTTTGGTGGTAATGGTGGTGGCTTGGTAGCCAGCAAGATGGCAGGTTTGAATTTTTCATGGGAAAATGGAAAGAAAGACCGTGAAGCCGGTATGCTGAAAATAGGTGGTAACGTCAGATATAATCACAGAGGTACGGATGCTATAAGTACCTCGAATTCAGAGAAATTCTTGTCAGGAGGTGCCAGCAGTTCTTTTGCCAACAGCTTCAGTTCTACAAAATCCGGCCAAACCAATGTAAATGGTAATTTCCGTTTGGAATGGGCACCTGATACGATGACTCGCATCATGTTCCGTCCTAATTTCTCTTATTCAGAAAATTACAGTGACGCATTTAGTAATTCAGTTACGTTCAATTCAGACCCTTATCTTAAATTGAGCAATCCCCTGGAAGAATATGAAAAGATCATAGCAGACAGTACGGTGGTTAATGATAATAAACGGTGGAGCAGTACAGATGGAAAAAGCAAGTCTGTGGATGGTATGTTGATGGTCAACCGCCGGTTGAACAGCAAGGGACGTAATTTGACTTTACGTTTAAGAGGTGGATATTCAGATTCAGAAAGTTTCTCTCATAGTATTTCTGATGTGAATTATTATTTGCAGAGAGATGAAAATGGAAATTATAAGAATGATTACACTCGTCAATATAGTTTGAATCCTTCAAAAAGCTATAATGCCAGTGCGGATCTGAGTTATAGTGAGCCTCTCTTTAAAGGAGCTAATCTGCAGTTCAGCTATCGTTATCAGTACCGTTATTCTGATTCCGACCGTTCAATTTATGAATTTGGTGAGTTGATAGATTCTTTATATAATATAGGTCAGGATTATCGGACGAATATAGCCTATTTGCCGGGAATAGATGTGTTGGGAGCTTATATTGATGCGCGTAACAGCCAGTATGCGACATACAAGGAACATAACCAGGATGCAACGGTAATGTTCAGATACAATTACGGTGCGATGCGTTTGAATGCCGGCGTTTCTGTACAGCCCCAGACAACCTATATGGATTATCAGAAGAACAAATTGGATACGACCGTAACCCGTCATGTCCTGAACTGGGCACCGCGTATTGATTTTCGTTATAAGTTCTCTGAAACGAGTCAGTTGCGTCTTCGTTACAATGGTTCATCAAGTCAGCCGTCAATGACGAATTTGCTGGATGTGACGGACGATTCCGATCCGTTGAATGTTTCAAAGGGTAATCCGGGCCTGAAACCTTCATGGACCAACCGTTTCAATTTGTTCTATAACGGATATTTGCCAGACAAACAGCGGGGCTGGATGGTACATGCCAATGTCAGCATGACCAATAACAGTATCAGTACGGCTGTACTTTATGATGAATCGACGGGACGTAACATAACCATGCCGATGAATATAAATGGTAACTGGAATGCGTGGACGGGTTTGATGTTTAACACGGCACTTGACAAACAGAAATATTTTAATTTCTTCACCTTTACCAACGTCGGTTATACCAATTCTGTAGGTTATATCAGCAGCAATGCTAATTTGAGCGGACAGGATTTTACATCAGACCAGATTCTTAATTTCAGTCAGAAGAGTACTACGCGTTCAACTGATATCAGCGAACGGATGAATTTCAACTACCGTAATGACATCGTGGATGTCGGTGTAAATGGAAGTATCAGTTACCAGCATGCCCGTAACAATCAACAGGAGAATGCGAACCTTGATACATACTCATTCTCATATGGTGCAAATACAACAATCAATTTCCCATGGAACATGAGCCTGTCTACTGACATCAGTGAGAACAGCAGACGTGGATATGATGATGATGCCATGAACACCAATGAATTGATATGGAATGCGCAGTTGTCTCAAAGCTTCCTGAAAAACAATGCAGCGACAGTGTCAGTGCAATGGTATGATATACTCCAGCAACGCAGTAATATCAGCAGATCGCTTACAGCTGTTCAGCGGCAGGATTCATGGAACAATGCTATTAACAGTTATGTGATGGTGCATTTCATCTATCGTTTGAACCTGATGGGTAATCGGGAAGTACGTGGACAGATGGGTGGCTTCGGAGGTCCGGGAATGGGTCCTAGAGGTCATGGTCCCCGTGGTGGAGGATTTGGTGGTCCGAGATAAAAATTTACGGTTATAAGGCAAATGCCCCGGTTTGTTTCAGTGGAAACAGCCGGGGCATTTCCGTTTTTGGAAAAAATAAAAGAAGTTTCGTTCTGTCATTTGGTTTACATCAATACTTTTTGTAAGTTTGTTGGAGCATAAAGAGATGATGGGGCATGGTATTGTATAGCATAATAGCATCATTATATGGTTTGTTCGTTTTAAGCCTTGTGTTGATTGTTGTATTGGAAAACCGTCAACCGGTTAAAACCGTAGCCTGGATACTGGTCTTGCTTTTCTTGCCCGTTGTCGGATTGGTTATTTATCTTTTTTTTGGCAAAAACAGAAAACGTGAATACTTTATGAGTAGAGCATGCACGGCACAGTTGTCACGTCGGTCTGCTGTACGTTTCTATCAAAGTGGATTTCCTGATTTGCCGGATGAGTACCAACATCTGATCAAGCTTTTCAGACGTTTGAGTGCTGCATTTCCCTATCCTGATAATAAGATCCAGTTTTTTTCAAGAGGTGTTGACATGCTGGAAGCTTTATTGGCCGATATAGAATCAGCCAAACGCCATATACATATCGAATTTTATATTATTGAGGACGATCGGGTAGGCCGGGCTGTTTCAGAAGCTTTGATCCGTAAGGCAAGAGAAGGAGTAAAGGTCAGGTTGGTATATGACGATGTAGGATGTTGGAACGTAAAAAATGCTTTTTTCAAGAAAATGCAGGATGCCGGAATCGAAGTGGGAAATTTTCTTCCGGTTCGTTTCCCTAAATTTACAAGTAAGGTCAATTATCGGAATCACCGTAAGATTGTAGTAATTGATGGATTTATAGGTTACGTCGGTGGGATGAACCTGGCGGAGAGATATTGCTATTCTATTGACGGACGCCAGCCTTGGCGTGACACTCATTGCCGGGTGATGGGTAATGCTGTAGCCGGTTTGCAGCGGGCCTTTCTTATGGACTGGTATGTAGCCGGAGGAGGGATGGTAAGTGAGCAACTTTATTTCCCGCATGAAGATGAACATCGGATCCGGATGATGGCGGATAAGGCACAGTATGTAAGCAAGAATGCTTTAATACAGATCGTGACAGCCATTCCTACTTCTACGTGGCCTGATATAATGCAAGGAATGATTCTTACGATTATGCGGGCCAAAAATTATTGTTATTTGCAAAGTCCTTATTTCTTGCCAACAGAACGTATGCTTTTTGCATTGCAGACAGCTGCTTTGTCTGGAGTGGACGTACGTCTGATGTTGCCGGAAAAAGCAGACAGTTGGTTGCTGACCTGGGCTTCACGTTCTTATATTCTGGATGTCATGAAAGCGGGAGTGAGGGTCTATCTCTATCAGGATGGTTTCCTGCATGCCAAGACGATGGTGTGCGATGATGGAATATGTACTTGTGGTTCTACTAATCTGGATTTCCGGAGTTTTGAACATAATTTTGAGGTCAATGCATTTATATATGATGAGAAAGTAGCATTGGCCATGAAAGAAATGTTTCTCAATGATACGCGTCATTGCAGATTGCTTAATCTGAATAACTGGAGAAGGCGGTCATTGTGGAGAAGGGTAGGCGAATCTTTCATTCGCCTGTTGTCGCCCTTGCTCTGAAAAAGGAAAAATTCACGCTGCCGTAAGCTCGATGTTCGATAAATTGCGGATGTTCGGAGAAATTATAGTCCTTGCCATGTTCCAGGACCAGGAGTCCTTCTTCTTTCAGAAGTTCGTTCTTAAAGATCAGGTCAGGGATTTCCGCCAGATTGGTAAGGGCATAGGGTGGATCTGCAAAGATAAAATCGAACTGTTCCTTGCATTTGGTTATAAATTTGAAGACATCAGCTCTTACCGGAAAAGCATGTGGATCCTGTAAACTTTGAAGTGTTTTAAAGATAAAGGCAAAATGTTGGGAATCACGTTCTACGGAGATTACCTTGTCGCAGCCTCGTGAAAGGAGTTCAAGAGTAATACTGCCCGTGCCTGCAAACAGGTCAAGGGCACTGACAGGTTCGCTGAAATCGAGATAACCATTGAGTACATTGAATAAATTTTCTTTAGCAAAATCCGTTGTCGGACGTGCTTTAAATGAACGGGGAACGTCAAAATGACGTCCTTTGTATTTTCCGGTAATAATACGCATGGAAATAAATACGGGTTAAAATTTATGTATTTAATAATAAAGATAAGACATCAAGTGGGATGTCTGGCAAATTGCCTGCTCCCGAACGTTTGTAAAGTTCACCGTTTGTCAGAGTCCTGATATTTCGCAAATATGGGTTTAAAGCGCTTATCGCTCCATTCTGCAACTGATGTTCGCCCAGAAAAACGCATTCATCTGTTTCTGCATCCATATTCAGCAGTTTCCATACGGACAGAATGTAATAGATGATATTGTCGGTAGCATCTGCCGGGAATGTGTTGGAATAATGAAGCGACTGTGAATTATATTTCAGTAAAAATACTTCTTTATCATGCAGATAGATATACAGTTGCTGCCTGTCGGTCGCTTTCTGAAATGCCGTCTTCTCCATGATCATGGTATGGATATGATAAAAACGAATGGTGGGAAAATGAGAGCAGAGCACTTCTTCTGTCTCTTTGGGGATGCCAAATATTTTGACTACTTCCAGATGAGGTAGGATATTGTAGTAGATTTTTTTTTCTTGCTGATGAGTATAAGTGAGATGGAAAAGTGCGCTGGCCTCTTCTTTTTTAAAATATTCCAATGGTATTTGTATGGACGGACTGCTGATGAGGCCGTAGACGGCTTTGTCTTCCTGTTTGAGCATAGAAGACTGTGTGATTGCTTCATTCAGACTTTCCGCTGCTGATTTTTCCGAACTCAGGTTAAAGGTCTCTTTTTTTATTGCCGGAACACTATGTGGGGTGTAGCAATAAAAAGAAAATCCATCCGCATGGACGCGGATGGATATATTATTGGTGTAAGAAAGATTATTCCCAGTTTCCTGCATTGTTGTTTGGTGTAGAGAGATCGCCAATCTTTAAGCCGCCATAAACACTTCTTTTTTCAGCATTATCTTCAAGGTTGAAAATTTCACGCTCGCTCAAACCTTTCAGGTAAGAAGCATAAGGAGCACGGCATTCCATTACGTTTTGTGTAACACCAGAACGGCCTACATGGATAGATTTTTCCAATTCGAATTTCTCTCCATTGCTGTAAGGAATATATTGAATAGAATCTGCATTGAAGCCTTTGCCGAAGATAGTGTCAACCATGTTGATCCATACTGTATCACGACGGAAGTTCTGCAAACCATTGGCTGCAATGGCTGCTGCATCGCCACTTTTTACGATAGCAGCTGCTTTTGCTTCAGTCAGACCTTTTTCCATCTGTTCATCACTCAATTCTCCAACCTTGCTGACAAACGGTACTTTAGCATTCTTGATGAAGTCAATAAGTACGCTGAATGAATCGCAGAACTCACCCTGATGCAAAGTTCTGTACTGTTCTTCGGCATCGCGGATCTGGATCAGACGCTCTTTGACAGCAGCTTCTCGAATTGCCTTTTCCTTGTTGAACTCAATAGGCTCCATGATGCTGCCATAACAAAGGTAGAGCAATGCCAGCGCGCATACGCCTAGAATGATATTAAAAGCTTTTTTCATGATAATTTATATTTTATTTGTTACATTCGCATCGCAAAAATAGAATAAATAAATTTAATATACGACATTTTGGCAAACTTTTTATTGGAGATTTATGATAAATAGCGAATTGGAACTGATGATAAGGCGTGTTTTTTCCTTTTCAATGACAAGTGGACAGGATATCGCTGTAAAGGAAGTGGTTTCATTCTTGTTTGATACCTCTAAGAATGCGGCTTTTTTGTTGAGAGGATACGCCGGAACCGGAAAGACCTTTATGGCATCTGCAGTGGTCAGTGCATGGGTTGGCACCGGACGGAAAGTTGTTTTGCTTGCACCAACCGGAAGGGCAGCTAAAGTGTTTTCCGGTGTGACGGGGATGGCGGCTTATACCATTCATAAGAAAATATACAGGCAAAAGAGTTTTTCAAATGCAACAGATAATTTTCAGTTAGGAATTAATCTGCATAAACATACCTTATTTGTGGTAGACGAAGTGTCAATGATCTCAGGAAGGGGTTTTAATGGATTTGATTCAGGCAATCTGTTGGCAGACTTGATTCGTTATGTTTATTCCGGTGAAGATTGCAGGCTGTTACTGGTTGGAGATGCTGCACAGCTCCCTCCTGTAGGTGAGAGCCTTAGTCCGGCTTTATCTGTAACGGAATTGGAAAGTTATGGTCTTTCTGTGCGTGAGAGTGAGCTGACGGAAGTCGTTCGTCAGCGTAGTGGGAGTGGAATATTATGGAACGCCACGAAGTTAAGAAATATTATTGCATCTACAACGGCAAGCGGTTTGCCGAAAATGGTTTTTAATGGATGGCATGATATTCATTATTTGAGCGGGGCTGATTTAATTGAGAAGTTGGAAAATTGTTACCACAGAGACGGAATTGATCAGACTATTGTGATAACGCGTACCAATAAACGGGCCATAATTTACAATAATGGTATTAGAAACAGAATTTTGGGGTACGAAGATGAACTGTCAGGAGGCGAGCAGCTTATGGTTGCTAAAAATAATTATTTCTGGGCAGATTCTGCTAAAACCGAAGCCTTTGATTTTATTGCAAATGGTGATGTGGTTGAAGTGCGTCGTTACCGACACATGCGGACATTGTATGGATTTCGTTTTGCAGATGTCTTGCTGAGATTTCCTGATTATAATGATGAGGAACTGGAAGCGACCGTACTTATAGATACTTTGCAAAGCGAAGCTCCTTCTTTGTCACAAGCCCAGTCTGACAGCCTGTTTAGGGCTATTGAGGAGGATTATATGGATATAACAGTGAAGAGAGAGAGGTTGAAAAAGATAAAGGATGACCGTTATTATAATGCGTTACAGGTGAAATATGCTTATGCGGTGACTTGTCATAAGGCTCAGGGAGGTCAGTGGAAAAATGTATTTATTGACCAAGGCTTTTTGGGAGACGATATCAGTTACTCTGATTATTGTCGGTGGCTTTATACGGCTTGTACACGTGCCACTGGTGATTTGTATCTTGTTAATTGGCCCAAAGAACAAATACAGGATGAGAATGTGAATTCCTTGCAGGATTTATAGATAGAAAATAAAAATGAAAGCCAGAAAGGTATTTTAACATAAAATTATAAGAATGATGAGATTTTAAAAGTATATTTGTCATGTCAAATAACTCTAAAATTTTAAAATAATGCAAACATTAAAAGGAAAACTGATAAAGTGGGCGTGTGCGGTAATGGCCGTATGTCTCTTAAATACATCTTGTATAGGTTCATTTGCGTTGTTCAATCGTTTTTCTGAATGGAACAGGGGATTGACTGGTAATAAATTCGTAAATGCAATTATCGGATTTGTATTGTCGCCGGTTTATGGCTTGTGTGTTTTTGCTGACTGGGTCGTTTTGAACACAATTGAATTCTGGTCAGGAAGTTCCGTTTTGGCTTCTGTGGGGGAGACAAAGAATGTGATAGGATCCGATGGTAATTCTTATGTGATTGTTACGGAAAAAGACGGTTATCATATCACTAATAAGACAACAGGTGATGAAATGCGTATGATTTATGATGCAGCCCAGCAGTGTTGGAGTTACGAACATGAGGGTGTAACAAGCAAGATGTTCCGTTGGAATCAGGATAAGACTGTGACCGTCTTCTTGCAAGATGGTAGAGAAATAACGGTAGATCAGACTCAGGATGGTTTGGAAACAGTTAAAAAATGCCTGAATCAGACTATGCCATTTATGGTGGCCAGATAACTATGATGTATAAGGATATATTGGAATGGCCTTAAAAAAGGATTTAAAGAAGTGGAAATGTCAGAAAATGATTTTCCACTTCTTTTTATAGTTCGCCCAGCACGAACATTCTCTAATCGGTGCAAGTCCGTAACACGCCCGATAGCGGGAAGTGTATAGCCAAGGGCAATGGTGTCCATTGCGAAGTGGAATCTGAAGGA
>URDY01000011.1 GCA_900546665.1 uncultured Paraprevotella sp.
TGTAATTCGTTTAGCTGTTTTCAGAAAAATAAATTTTTATTATGTGTTTGTTTGATATGTATGTTTTTTTATTTAATATTACGTTAATATTCTATTAAGGAAAAAATAAGGTGATATTTTGAAACATTTGGAATGGTTATGTTACAGAAAGATGTGTTAATGTTCTTAATTTGACCATTAGATAATTGATGTGATGCCCCCAAGCTTATAATCCTACAACAAAGAAAATCACAGTAAGTGATTGTCAGAGATTGGGAGATGAAGAGTTTGGAGAATGCTATGTAACTGACGGACTGGTCTTTTCAAAATAGTTTGTTTTGATCAGCCTTTATATCTGAATAGCCGCATGATTCCCAGTTAGAGAGTTGGGAATTTGCGGCTATTTTATAGATGAAAATAGAATATTCTATTCAATGAGTTTGCCAGCTGTTTCAAGGGCATTCCACATGGAATGTCTGGCTTCGGCACTAAGCTCTTCTATTTGTTCAAAAATCTGTTTGATGTCTGATCTGTGTGAATCTGTTTCATAAGGGCACAGTTTTTTTTGTTTTTGATAGTCTTGAATTTCAGCCCATTCTTTAATATCAGATTCTTTGACCATACAGAAAGGACGAATGATAGTCATGTCAAATTTACGCATCTGCAGTCGTGCGGGCATGGTAGAAAACTGTCCCTGAAAAGACAAATTCAGTAGCATCGTGTGCAGAATGTCATCCTGGTGATGTCCAAGGGCTATTTTATTACAACCTATTTCCTGTGCGGTAGTAAACAGCATTTTTCGTCTGTTCCATGAGCAGAGAAAGCAAGGGCTCTTACGTGTGTCTGTACTGGGGTCGAATGATGTTTCACGGATCATAAGCGGTACGTTGTGAGCAGCTGCAAATTGTTCCAGATAAGCCGTATCGCTTTCGTAGGCAATGTTCGACATACGTACGTGAAGAGCGGTCAGTTTGATTTTCGGACGATAGATTTTGGCTCGTTTGGCCATAAATTCAAGAAGAGCAAGGGAGTCTTTGCCTCCAGACAGTCCTAATAAAATATGGTCGCCGTCATTAAGCAGACCATATTGGGTAATACCTTTATTAAAATGCCTCCAGAGGCGTCGTTCGAGCTGTTGTTCTCTGCTAAGTTCCATTATTGTACGGGAAAGGATTAAAGGAAGACAAAATAAACAGCCAGAATCAGACACAGAAAGGCGACCATGTGATTCCAATGCAAAGCCTGTCCCTGAAACATGACGGTAGCGATGATTGTAAAGACGATCAGTGAGATCACTTCCTGAATAACTTTTAGTTGCATCAGGCTGAACGGACCTCCGTTACCTTCAAAGCCTATTCTGTTGGCAGGTACCTGGCAACAATATTCTGCAAAGGCGATAATCCACGAAAACAGAATGACTCCGATAAGTGGCCAGTTGTTGGATATACCGGTCTGTTGGAGTTTAAGGTGTCCGTACCAGGCCAGTGTCATGAAGATATTACTGCTGATTAACAGCAGGATAGTGTAAAGTGCGTTCATAATGTTTGTTGATAATATGATATGAAGGATCTGTAAGCAAAAGTGTTTACAGATCCTTCGGTTAATAGATTAAATGTGTTGGACGATGTTCCTGTGTGGAATATCAAAACTTTGTTTCCGGATTATTTCTGCAGATATTCATGCATGCTGGCTGCAGCCTTACGTCCGTCACCCATGGCCAGGATAACAGTAGCGCCACCGCGTACGATGTCGCCTCCAGCAAAGATACATGGAATATTGGTTTGCATGCCTTCGTTGACCACGATGGTGTTCTTTCTTCCCAATTCCAGACCCTGGATGGATGTCGGTACAATTGGGTTGGGGGATACACCTACAGCTACGATAGCCATATCGATGTCCAAAGTTTCAGTAGCTCCCGGTATCGGTTCCGGACTTCTACGTCCGCTGGCGTCTGGTTCGCCTAATTGCATTTTCTGAAGAACTACTGCTTTAACGGCACCTTTCTCATCGGCCAGATATTCTATCGGATTATGCAGAGTCATGAACTCAATGCCTTCTTCCTTAGCATGCTTGACCTCTTCTATACGGGCAGGCATTTCTGCTTCTGAACGACGGTATACGATAAATACCCGTTCCGCTCCGAGACGTTTGGCGGTGCGACAAGAGTCCATTGCAGTGTTACCACCACCGACTACCATTACATTCTTGGCCAAATGGATAGGGGTGTCCGTATCAGGATTAGAGGCGTCCATCAGATTGACGCGGGTCAGGTATTCGTTACTTGACATGATATTGATGCTGTTTTCACCCGGTATCCCCATAAAATTGGGCAGACCTGCACCAGAACCGACAAATATGCCTTCGAAACCCTTTTCTTCGAGTTCTTTCACGCTGATAGTCTTGCCTACCAGACAGTCTTTCTCGAATTTTACGCCCATTTTTTCCAGATTGCATATTTCCACATCTACAATCTTATTAGGCAAACGGAATTCCGGAATACCATATTTCAGTACACCACCGATTTCATGAAGGGCTTCGAATACAGTGACTTCGTATCCTAATTTTGCCATGTCGCCTGCAAATGACAGACCGGCAGGTCCTGAACCGATTACAGCGATACGCTTGCCATTGGATGGGGCACATTCCGGCACAGACATCTTACCACTTTCGCGTTCGAAATCTGCAGCAAAGCGTTCCAAGTAACCGATAGCTACAGCCGGTTCGTTCATCTTCAGATGGATGCACTGACTTTCACACTGTTTTTCCTGCGGACATACTCGGCCGCATACAGCCGGAAGCGCTGAAGTGCTTTTCAAGACCCGGGCAGCATTGAGGAATTCACCGCGTTCGATGTTTTTGATAAATGAAGGAATATTGATACTTACCGGACAACCTTGCATACAAGTCGGGTTTGCACAATCCAGACAACGTTTGGCTTCGGTCATTGCCTGTTCGGCGCTGAGGCCGATATTTACTTCTTCTGTGCGGGTGGTTGCGCGGTATACCGGATCCAATTCAGGCATGATAACCCGCTTGATAGCCGTACGTTCTTTGGCTTTCATTGATTTGCGGATTTCCTGTCTCCATTCGGCATTGCGGTCGGTCAGTTCGCTTAGCGGAGTGGTCGTATCCATGTGTTCGGCATCAAGTGCCAACTGACGGTCAATTTTGCAGCTTGAATCATTGACATGAGCCTGGAAATCGGCTTCCAGATGACTCATTTCTTCAGCTTCTTCTTTTTTGAATGCTCCCATTCTTTTGAGCATTTCGTCGAAGTCCACCTGGTGACCGTCGAATTCCGGACCGTCTACACAGACGAAACGGGTCTTTCCGCCTACGGTGATACGGCAGGCACCGCACATTCCTGTGCCGTCCACCATAATTGTATTAAGTGATACGTCAGTCGGAATATTGTATTTTTTAGTCAAGAGGCAGCAGAACTTCATCATGATGGCCGGACCGATGGCAAAGCATTTATCCACTTTTTCGCGTTGGATTACTTGTTCGATACCTTCTGTCACCAAACCTTTCTGTCCGTAGCTGCCGTCATCTGTCATGATGATGACTTCGTCTGAGCTTTTGCGGACTTCATCTTCCAGAATGATCAGTTCCTTGCTTCTTCCAGCCAATACGGAGATTACACGGTTGCCGGCTGCTTTAAGTGCTTCTATGATCGGTAACATGGGAGCTACACCTACACCACCGCCTGCACAAACCACAGTTCCGAAGCGGTCGATATGAGTGGCTTTTCCCAAAGGACCTACTACGTCCGTGATATAGTCACCTTCATTAAGGTTACAAAGTTTGGTTGAAGAGAGTCCTACTTTCTGAACAACCAGTGTAATGGTTCCTTTGACAGGATCTGCACCGGCGATAGTCAGCGGCATACGTTCACCTTTTTCGCCAACGCGTACGATGACGAAGTGTCCGGCTTTTCTCGCTTTGGCAATGAGCGGGGCTTCTATTTCAAACTTGAAAACCTTTTCTGAAAATTGGCTTTTGGATACGATTTTATTCATTTCTTTATATCTTTCGTCCGTGATAATGTTAATTAGTATGGCTTGTCATCCAGCATTTCGAAACCACAGTATGGAACCAGGCATTTCGGAACGCGGATACCTTCCGGAGTCTGATTGTTTTCCATAATGGCAGCCACGATACGCGGTAAGGCCAAAGCCGAACCGTTCAATGTGTGGCAGAGTTCGGTCTTCTTGTCTTCAGCGCGGCGGTAACGGCATTTCAGACGGTTAGCCTGATATGTATCGAAATTGGATACGGAACTTACTTCCAGCCAGCGTTTCTGTGCTTCAGAATATACCTCAAAGTCATAGCAGATAGCGGCAGTGAAGCTCATGTCGCCACCACAAAGACGTAAAATGCGGTAAGGGAGTTCCAGCTTTTTGAGCAGGCCTTCTACGTGGTCAAGCATTTCCTGATGTGACTGTTCTGAATGTTCCGGCGTATCGATTCGGACCAGTTCCACTTTTGAGAATTCATGAAGACGGTTCAGTCCGCGTACATCTTTGCCATAAGATCCGGCTTCGCGACGGAAGCATTCTGTATATGCACAATTCTTGATAGGCAGATCCTTTTCATTGAGAATGACATCACGATAGATGTTAGTGACAGGAACTTCGGCAGTCGGGATGAGATAGAAGTCATCCACGTTGCAGTGATACATCTGGCCTTCCTTGTCGGGCAACTGGCCAGTGCCGTATCCTGATGCCTGATTGACAACTGTCGGTGGCATGATTTCTTCATATCCTGATTTACGTGCCTCGTCAAGGAAGAAGTTGATGAGTGCACGTTGCAGACGCGCACCTTTACCGCGGTATACCGGGAATCCGGCACCAGTAATCTTCACGCCCAGGTCGAAATCAATCAGGTTGTATTTCTTTGCCAGCTCCCAGTGGGGGAGAGCGTCTTTCGGCAACTCGGTTTCCAGACCGCCGGTTTTGACTACCAGATTGTCTTCAGCTCCGGTTCCTTCCGGGACAATATCATAAGGAATATTGGGAATGGCGCAAAGCATTTCGTTGAGCTGGCGCTGTGCTTCGTCCATATTGTCTTGTAATGTCTTGGTATTTTCTTTAAGGCGTGCCACTTCAGCTTTGATGGCTTCAGCTTCGTCTTTCTTTCCTTCTTTCATCAACCCGCCGATTTGTGCTGCCAGTTTTTTGCTTTCAGCCAGGCACTGGTCGAGTTGGGTTTGAGCCTCGCGGCGTTTCTTGTCAGTAGCCAATACATTGTTGATGGCCTCTGCTGCACCGGAAAAATGTTTTTTCTCCAGACCCTTGATCACTTTTTCAGTCTGTTCGCTAATGAGTTTGAGTGTAAGCATATTCTTATTATTTATAATTTATACTTTCCAAAGGTGCAAAATTAATTAAAAAAAAGGTAGCGTGTGCAAAAATAGCCGAAAAAACGCAGGATTTATTTGAGTGAACCTTTTCATTTTAACAGTTGGAAAGCTCAACGGCGGTGATTATAAATCCCAGAAAAACCTGAAAATTACAATTTGTAACGTTTTAGTAATAAAAAACGGATGAATGGACGTGATTTCTTGATATAAATCAATTTTGTATGCTGATACATGTTAAAAGAAGTCATTTTGCTTGACTTCTGATCACAAGCTTTGTATCTTTGCAATGTTTTTAGGAGAGGTCGGTTAAGGATCCGGCAAAGTAATAAAGGTAAAAAGATTGTATTTTATGAAAAAGTTAATGACTATGGTGTGCGCCATGATAATGGCGGTAGCCGCAAATGCAAGTAAGGTAACGACAGTCGCATTCAACGAAGCTCGTATTAGTGTTCCTGCTCGGGTACGTTTCGTGTCAGGAGATCATTACGGTTTCAGTGTAGAAGTGAAGGATTCAGTGATAGCAAAAGCCATTCGTTGTTCCGTAAAGGACGGTATCCTGCGTATTGGTTACGGCCAGGGATTGAAGCCCGGAACTTCAAAATACGATGCCAAGAAAGATGTTTATTATTACGGTGTCAATGCGAAGGATCAGGTTCTTCCTGAATTCTACGATCGTGATGAAATGGTCATCACCATAGTATCACCTGAATTGCCTGTTGTGAAGACTTCTTCTGATTATATTGCTATCTCAGAGAGACAGGTTGAGAACGCCAAAAAGGTAAGAACGGATTTGACTATGAATGAATAAGAAAGAGAGTAGATCTATTAGATTTTGATTGATATGGAAGATCCCTGGAAGTTTTTGGACAGACTTTCAGGGATTTTTTGTTTTTTTATCCTATCTTTGCACCATAACAGATTCATTGAGATAATTTTATATGTGGACAGAACTTTTAAATTCCTCCTACTTCGCTCTTTTTTTGATCGTTGCTTTAGGATTTATGTTGGGACGTATTAAAGTGAAGGGCGTATCCCTGGATGTCTCGGCTGTGATTTTTATTGCATTGTTGTTTGGACATTTCGGAGTGATTATCCCAAAGGAACTTGGTAATTTCGGATTGGTGTTGTTTATCTTTACTATCGGCATACAGGCCGGTCCGGGTTTTTTTGCTTCCTTCAGGAGTAAGGGAAAAACCTTGATCATACTTACCATGTTGATCATTGCTTCGGCATCCCTTACGGCTGTGGGTCTGAAATATTTGTTTCAGATAGATACCCCCAGCGTGGTCGGGCTGATTGCCGGTGCGTTGACCAGTACTCCCGGTCTGGCTGTGGCGATTGACAGTACTGGTTCTCCATTGGCCTCCATTGCCTATGGTATAGCTTATCCTTTTGGCGTGATCGGCGTAATTCTGTTTGTTAAATTGTTACCTCGTATATTGCGTATAGACTTGGAACAGGAAGCCCGCAAGCTGGAACAGGAGCGGCGAAACAAATATCCGGAATTACAAACCTGTCTTTTTAAAGTAACTAATCCGAAAGTGTTTGGTCAGACCTTGTCCGGACTGAATTTGGGTAAGATGACCGGTGCTGTGATTTCACGTATTAAGGCAGATGGCCAGATCCGGATGCCGTCTGCTGATGCCGTGCTGGAAAAAGACTATTGGGTACAGGCTGTCGGCAGCGAGTATGCCCTGAATCAGATCGGCCTGCTTTTGGGGGAGCGGCACGAAGGGGAACTGCCGTTGGATGTTACTCAAGATATTCAGTCTCTTCTTCTTACCAACAAGACTATGATTGGCAAGCAGTTGGGAGATTTGAATCTGCATCGCAATTTCGGCTGTACGGTGACCCGTGTGCGTCGTAGTGGTATAGATCTTTCACCGTCTCCTGATCTTGAATTGAAGTTCGGTGACAAACTGATGGTTGTGGGTGAGAAAGAAGGCCTGAGCGGTTTGGCCTGCATGTTGGGCAATAATGCCAAGCTGTTGTCCGATACCGACTTTTTCCCTATTGCCATGGGAATTGTATTGGGTGTTCTTTTTGGCAAGCTCCATATTTCTTTCGGAGGTGAATTCTCATTTTCGCCCGGCTTGACCGGTGGCGTGCTGATCGTGGCTTTGGTTTTGAGTGCCATAGGTAAGACTGGGCCGATTCTTTGGTCTATGTCCGGTCCGTCCAATCATCTTTTGCGTCAGTTGGGATTGTTGCTATTCCTTGCCGAAGTGGGAACTTCTGCTGGAAAAACACTGGTGGCTACTTTCCAAAGTACGGGATGGTTGCTTTTTGGAGTTGGAGCAGCCATTACGCTTGTGCCGATGCTTATAGCAGTGGTGGTAGGTTATTTTGTTTTCCGGATATCCATTCTTGACCTTTTAGGTACGATTACGGGCGGAATGACCAGTACTCCCGGACTGGCGGCAGCTGATTCCATGGTCGACAGTAATATTCCGAGTGTAGCTTATGCTACGGTTTATCCCATAGCCATGGTTTTTCTGATCGTGTTTATACAAATTATAGCTTCAGCTTTGGCTTGATTTAATTTAAGATGTTCTGATTATGAAAAATAAGATGTGGATGCTTCTGTTGTGTGGTGTTTTGATTGCCGCTTCACCGATGGAAGCCAAAAGGAAAAAGAAAAAAGAGGAAAAACCGGCAGCGGTACAGCCGCCCAAACCAGATCTGACTCGCCCTGGTTTGTTTACAGTGACGAAGAAAGGGACTGACTGGTTTTTTGAAATACCTGATTCTCTGATCGGACGCCGTTTCCTTACGACCATACGCTATACCGCCACTCCGGCTGGCTGTGGAGCCTACGGCGGTGAAATGATCAATCAGCAGACTGTATTCTGGGAGATGGGGGCAAACAAACAATTGTTGTTGCGTGCGGAGTTTCTGATTAATACGAGCGATACGGCCCAGATGATCAATCGTGCTCTGCTTTTAAGCAGTGAGAGTCCTATTCTTGGTAGTTTTCCTGTGGAAAGCCATGCCGGAGGACGATATAAAATCAAGGTGACCAGCTTTTTTAATGAGGATTCTCAGGCTTTTGGTATGCCGGCTAATGTCAAGAAGCAGTTTGGTCTGGCCGGTCAGATCGGTTCGCAGTCTTATGTGGAAGATATCAAGAGTTTTCCACTTAATACGGAAGTCCGTCTGGTCAAGACCTGGAATGCATCGGCCGGGAAAGTGCCTTCTGCTTCCACTACAGGAAAGGCTACGTTCGGTCTTAATATCTCTTTTCTTCTGTTGCCGGAGCAGCCGATGCGTCCGCGTCTATACGACCCCCGTATAGGCTATTTCGCGGTGCAATACAATTATTTGTCCGATTCCCAACAGCATGTGGAACAGGTTCGTCCGATTGTGCGTTGGAGACTGGAACCTAAGGATGAAGATGTAGAGAAAATGAAACGTGGCGAATTGGTGGAACCCCGTAAGCCCATTGTGTTTTATATCGATCCGGCTACTCCAGTCAAGTGGCGTAAGTATCTGATTCAGGGAGTCAATGACTGGCAGGTCGCTTTTGAAAAGGCTGGTTTCAAGAATGCCATTATCGGTAAGGAATGGCCGGAAAATGATTCTGTCATGAGCTTGGATGACGCCCGATTTTCAGTCATACGCTATTTGGCTTCACCTGTAGCCAATGCTTATGGTCCTTGTGTACGCGATCCCCGTTCGGGTGAGATACTGGAAAGCCATATTTTCTGGCATCACAATATCATGAGTTTGCTGCATGACTGGTACATGGTGCAGGCCGGAAATGTGGATGAGGCTGCCCGCAAGATGAATTTTGATGATGAACTGATGGGACAGCTTGTTCGCTTTGTTTCTTCCCACGAAGTCGGCCATGCTCTTGGGCTTCGTCATAACTTCGGAGCTAGCAGTACGGTGCCTGTGGACAGTCTGAGAGATCGTCGCTGGGTGGAGCGTTACGGACATACCCCCAGTATTATGGACTATGCCCGCTTCAATTATGTGGCACAGCCAGAGGACAGCATTTCGCGTGCAGGATTGTTTCCCCGCATTAATGATTACGATCTGTGGGCTATAGAGTGGGGGTATCGTCCCGTATGGGATGCTGTTGATGCCGAGTCCGACCGTCGGGCGCTCGAACCTTTGGTGACGGAACGTTTGGCAGGACATCCGCGTCTGTGGTTTGGCAATGGTGAGTCCAATGCCGTCAGTGATCCCCGTTGTCAGACTGAAGATTTGGGAGACGATGCTGTGAAGGCCAGTGAATACGGTATCCGTAATCTGAAAAGAATGGTTCATGATTTGCCGGCCTGGACTTGTGATTCCGCCGATTGGTATAATCAGGATTTAAAGAACATGTATGGGCAGGTTCGCATGCAACTGATTCGTTACAACGGTCATGTTATTCGCAATATAGGAGGATATTTTAATGATTTCAAGACTGTTACCGAATCTGGATCCGTTTATACTCCAGTTCCGCTTTCCCGTCAGAAAGCTGCCATGGATTATGTCAAGCGTCAGATTCTGGCGGAACCAGAATGGCTGACAGATGTTCCCTATCTTGACCGTATAAGCTGGGATCCCCAAACCTATACCATGTCAGTAGGTCTAACGGCTATGTCCCAACTATTGGGCGTCTTGGGACGTTTGAACAAGGAATATCCGGCTTCTGCCTATTTGAATGATCTGATTACTTCGCTTTTCAGCGAAACTGTTTCCGGACGTGTTGTCAGCCGTTACCGTATGGCTTTGCAGAGTGCTTTTGTCGACGGAATCCTGGGTAATTACAAGTCAGCCCGTATCACGTCCGAGCTTCGCCCGCCTGTGCTTGCAGCGTTGCGAGTCTTGAAGACGCGTACGGCTGCTGGTGCCAGAAATGGAGCGGATGCAACGTCAAAAGCTCATTTTGCCAGTCTGAATGACGCAATCGCAAAGGCATTGGATGATAATCAATGATCAAATTCAGTATTTCATTTCTGTCTTTTATAATCATAAAGTGGTGCGATGTGGTCGTGAGGTCACATCGCATTATTGTAAGTTGGGAATGTCGTTTTTGGGTATAATGTCATTCATGCTTCATTTCGTCAGAATGGTGAAGTTTCGTCCGGAATGGCGAAGAGAGAATGTTTTGGTGAAGGAGGAGGATCGTGTGAAGGAGGGTGAACTTGAAAATGGGTCCCTGTGTTTTTCCCCAAGTCGCTTTTTTGTAAAACCTATCCACTTCTTCAAAACGGGTTATAATATACTGATAATCAATATATTATAGGTGAATATCTGCTATTCGCCTCTATTCGTGGAAAGATGGAAAAAGTTCATGGGGAAGACTTTGGGGATATGGCTTATCCTGAAAAAAGTAAAGCTTACTTTAAAAAAAGTAAGGTTTACTTTTGAAAAAGTAAGCTTTACTTTTTTCTTGGAAAACAATATTTACAAAACAAGTGTAGTTTTGATTTAATATTTATAAAATAAGGTATAAATACTGAAAGTAAGTAAGTCGCAAGTGAAGGATAAGGTGAAGGAGAAGTGAAGGAGGTGATTCACCCTGTAAGCCTTATCTGCAAAGGAAGATGAAGGGGTGAAGGACTTTTAGAGAAAAAGCTGATGAGGTGGGGTGGTGAAGGGATGGTAGAGTGACAGGTATAGTGAATACGTATGTAACCTGTTTGGTTTTCTATTTTGAAAAATGTTGATTTTAAATTGTTTTATAAATTATGATTGTGTTTGCCGATAGCATAAACTTTGTCCAGAATCTGCCGGAGTGCTTACCGTGGTTTTTCTGTCCTGTTTGAATTCAAAGTTATCCTTTTTACGTATATTTATAGCGTATTTTCATCAGGAAGGGAAACTCGGGATAAATTGGAGGGGGGGATAAGATTTCCTTTTTTTCGGCAAAGGCCGTCCTGATGAAAATGGAGAATAAAAGAGATTTGAATGTTTTTTTATTCTCACTTAAAAGCTATATGATATAGATGAGATGACAGGCGGATTTCTATCTTTACGTTACTATTTTTTTTAGAATAATGAATAGGAGTGTAGGATTGAGATGAAGTAATATGTATGGGTGGAGAAAAGAAGTAAGTTGTTGGAATATATTTGAAAAAGACATATCTTTACATTGGTAAAAATACATCATCCTAAATATGAATGCTATGAAGGGAGTGAGAATAGGGTTATGGGCTGCTGCCGTTTTAGTGCTGTCTGTTGCCGGTTCATGTAAAAGAGCTGCTAATGTAGCAGGGAGTTTGGATATAGTCGATTCGATAGGTTATAATATCCATGACCATGCAGACCGTTTGCAGGGTACAAATTTGCTGGAATATGATTCTTTGAGATTCTCAGACGGTTCGATAGCTGTTTATCGGTTGGCAAATGCACCTCTTAACAGTCTGACTGAATATCGGGATCAAAATGGAAGACTGATGGCCACAATATCAAGGGCTTCGGAATGTGACGGCCAGGTGATGATCCGGCGTTATGATGATCGGGGGCGTCTGCTTCATCTGGTGGTTGGTTATGAAACCCTTGATGTCGATGATGACGAGACAAACGATTATTGGATGGGGAACGGGGCTGTTTCTCCTTATCTGGCTTTCAGGCAGCGTATGGATGAGTTGGATTATGCACACCCGGATACGGCAAGGTATGTGCAGTATGATTTGACTTATAACGATGACGGTGATGTGGTAAAAGTGACCAAGGCTTTGTCTTCTGAGGTGATTGAGGCGCCTGAGGGATACAAGCTTGACGTGTCGGCAGAGCCTTGCAATAGTTTTTGGGAAAGTGATCTGGATGGTGGCGTCTATGTCTTTAAGGTGGCTGTCAGACCGGTGAAGCCGGATCAGCCGGAATACACGATCATGCGTTATGCGGATTTTGTGCCGGCCATTGAGCAGAACTTCAGAAACGGGATATTGGAACGTATCGTAATGTATCCTGAGCCGTCTTATCCCGATTCTAAAAGAATGGTCGTTACACGTGAGGATAAAGGAAACTCCCATCTTTATACTTGTAAGATTGATGGCGATAATCAAAGTTATCAGACAGAATGGCGGGATGGTCTGAAAAGATATAAGCAGACAGTCAGTCCGTATGGTACGGTGTTAAAAAGAACATCGTATGAATATAGTTTGCCTTCTACCCGTGTGAAGGCTGTGTTTGAAGTGATTGATTATGAAACCGGAAAACTTAAAACGGATAAGGTTGAATTTGTGGAACAGGTTGATCTAGGCGCTGAAACGGATGAAATGGATCTGATGCGGACTGTATGGATCTGGGGTAATGTGTATGACAGTGATGATTGTCTCAAAGGTCTTTGAATAAATAATCTGAAGTGAAGGTATACAAAAAAAGTTGTTCCAAAACGGAACAACTTTTTTTATGATGCTTCAATAAACTCGTTATTAAGCTTCAGCCTTAGCTTCAACAGAAACAACGCTTCTGTCCTGACGTCCTCTGTAGCTGCACTTCTTGAAAGCTACTACACCGTCTACCAATGCGTAAAGAGTATGATCCTTACCCATACCTACATTCTTACCGGGGTAATGAACAGTACCGCGCTGGCGAACAATGATGTTACCGGCAATACAATTCTGGCCACCGAAAATCTTTACGCCTAATCTTTGAGCTGCTGACTCACGGCCGTTCTTAGAACTACCAACACCTTTTTTATGTGCCATTTTCTTCTACGATTTTAAATGATTAAGCAATAACTTGTTTGATGGTTAACTCAGTGAACTGCTGGCGGTGGCCATTCAGTTTACGATAACCTTTTCTTCTCTTTTTGTGGAATACCAATACCTTGTCGCCCTTTACCAGCGGAGATACAACCTCGCATACGACTTTGGCGCCTTCTACTGTAGGAGCACCTACGGTAATGTTACCATTGTTGTCTACCAACAACACTTTCTCAAATTCAACAGCCTGGTTAGCTTCGGCATTCTGAATGTGGTGAACAAACAGCTTCTTGCCTTCTTCTGCCTTGAACTGCTGACCGTTAATTTCTACAATTGCGTACATTATTTTTTAACTAATTAAACGGGTTTTTCCAGGAGGCGGTTTCCATTGTGGAAACGCTTGACCGAGCCCCTTTGGACTAAATCGGGTGCAAAGTTACTGATTTTTTACGTAATGTCCAAATCTTACAGAATATATTTTAAGAAAAAGATACCCTACAACCGCACAACCGCACCGGATGCGGTTGTAGGGTGAGAGGGGTAGACAATGTGGTCTGAAAATGATTACAGACCGTGTTCTGTGAGGTAACGTTCTGCCTCAATGGCTGCCTTACAGCCGCTACCGGCTGCGGTAATGGCCTGACGGTAATGAGGATCGGCTACATCGCCGGCTGCAAAAACACCGGGAATACCAGTGCGTGGTGTACCTTCTTCTGTGATGATATAGCCCGTATCGTCCGTTTTGATCCATGGCTTGAAAATATCTGAATTGGGCTTATGACCAATAGCCAGGAAGAAACCGTCGATTGCAATGTCATAGCGTTCTTCGTCCGGTTCACCCAGTCTTTTGACCACGTGGGCGCCTTCTACGCCGTCTTCACCGAACAGGCCTACGGTATTGTGTTCGAAAAGGACTTCTATTTTCGGATTGTTCAATACGCGTTCCTGCATGATCTTTGAAGCACGGAGGAATGGTTTGCGCACAATAAGGTAAACCTTGCTGGCAAGTCCGGCCAGATAGGTGGCTTCTTCGCAGGCCGTGTCACCTCCACCGACTACGGCTACAGTCTTTTTGCGGTAGAAGAAACCGTCGCAGGTAGCACAGGCGCTGACGCCCATGCCGGCGTATTTCTTTTCGTCGTCCAGTCCGAGATATTTGGCTGTGGCACCGGTGGCGATGATCAAGGTATCGGCTTCCACTGTTTCACCGTTATCGAAAGTAACCTGATAAGGTGCCTGGCTCAGATCTGTCTTGATTGCGATGGACTGACGGATATCTGCGCCGAAGCGTTCAGCCTGTTTCTTGAGGTCATCCATGAGGTCTGGACCACTGATGCCTTCGGGATATCCCGGAAAGTTTTCCACTTCGGTAGTGGTGGTCAGCTGGCCGCCGGGCTGGAGACCTTCATATAGTACGGGGGACAAGTTGGCACGTCCGGCATAGATGGCTGCTGTATAGCCTGCCGGGCCGGAACCGATGATTAAGCAACGGATATGTTCCATATCTTTAATGAGTTTTTAATTGAAGTTTATCTTGGATTTTCTGACTAGCGCAGATCGATGATTTCAGCTTGCGGATAGTCTTTATGATTGAATTCGAAATATTCCGGTTTGAAATGCCGGTTACCCGTATAGCTCAATACGGAAATGCGTACCCATGTCTGGTTGTTTTGCTGCATGCGGATGCACAGTGGGGCATAAGTACTTTTCTCGATGTCGATGATCAGTGTGCGCAGATTGTTGTTTTTGCGTTGTGCTTTCAAGGTGACCTCATAACAATGTTTGCCCCGAAGTGTAGTTTCTTTCATACTGTAATTGTAGCCTTTCTTGTAGATGTCGAGGAAAGCGTACGGATTAATGTTTTGCTGTTCTTCTGCAGTCGGTACACTGACGTTGACTTCTTCGTTGGCCTTGACGTAACTCCATTGTGTTTCGCCGTTGTACCAGGTGATCATGTCTGGCGTAGTGAGTTGGAATTGTCGGCCTTGTATGTGCATGGTACCTGATACACTGCCTTTCAGGTTGCTGTGGTCGAACTGGTCGGCCTTGAATGTGGCTTCTATGCCGCCTTGTTTCTTGAAAGCGGCGGCAGTGGCATCGAGGACTTTTTTAGCGTCGTTTTTGTTTTGTGCTCCTGCGGGGAGAAGGCCCAGCATCAGGATGAGCAGTCCTATGAGTTTTCTTTTCATGGATGGATATTGAATTAGATGATTAACGCATATTGTTGAGTTTCATCTCGAGATCGGTTTCGTCCACACAGAGCACTTCGCGCGGTTTGCTGCCCTGTGCCGCACCTACGATACCGGCTTTTTCGAGCTGGTCCATCAGGCGGCCGGCACGATTATAGCCGATGGAGAATTTGCGCTGTATCATAGAGGTAGATCCTTGTTGGTTGGCTACTATAATACGTGCGGCATCTTCGAAAAGCGGATCAAGATGAGTCATGTCTACAGAACCTATGCCGCTTCTTTCGTCGCCTTCCATTTCCACACGTGGAAGTTCGAACGGGCCGAGATAGCTCTGTTGTCTGGCTATGTATGCGGCAATGCGTTCTACTTCGGGAGTATCGACAAAGGCACACTGTACACGCACCGGTTCGCTGCCGCTGAGGAAGAGCATATCACCCCGACCGATGAGCTGGTTGGCTCCCGGACGGTCCAGAATGGTACGTGAGTCGATCATTGCACTGACCTTGAATGCCATACGGGCCGGGAAGTTGGCTTTGATCGTACCGGTGATGATGTTGGTCGTAGGTCGTTGCGTTGCAATGATCATGTGAATGCCGACTGCACGGGCCAACTGGGCAATACGTGCGATGGGCAGTTCCACTTCCTTGCCTGCCGTCATGATCAGGTCGCCGAACTCATCAATGACCACTACGATGTAGGGCATGAAACGGTGGCCGTTTTCCGGATTGAGCTGGCGGCTTTTGAATTTGGCATTATATTCCTTGATGTTGCGGGCACGGGCTTTTTTCAGCAGATCGTAACGGGTGTCCATTTCGCAGCAAAGGCTTTTGAGGGTCTGTACAACCTTGTTGACGTCTGTAATGATGGCTTCACCTTCGTCGTCGGCAATTTTGGCCAGGAAATGGTTTTCAATGGGAGAATAGATGCTGAATTCCACTTTTTTAGGGTCGACCATGACGAATTTGAGCTCGGCCGGATGTTTCTTGTAGAGAAGAGAAGTGATGATGGCATTCAGACCGACAGACTTACCTTGTCCGGTGGCTCCGGCCACTAACAGGTGAGGCATTTTGGCCAGGTCTACCATAAATACTTCATTGGTGATGGTCTTGCCAAGGGCTATGGGCAGCTCGTAGTCGGATTCCCGGAACTTGCGGCTGTTGAGGATACTTTCCATGGAAACGATGCGCGGTTTGGCGTTTGGTACTTCTATACCGATAGTGCCTTTGCCGGGTATCGGTGCAATGATACGTATTCCTAATGCGCTGAGACTTAATGCAATGTCGTCTTCTAGGTTTCGGATTCGTGAGATCCGGACGCCTTTGGCCGGCGTAATTTCGTAAAGTGTAATAGTCGGTCCTACCGTGGCCTTTATGGAAGAAATGCCCACACCGAAGTTTTGGAGCACTTCGATGATCTGGTCTTTATTTTTGTTTTGTTCCTCCATGTCGATGGGAATATTATCGTCCGTCCGCTTGTCCAAAAGTTCCAACGTAGGATAATGATAGTTTTCGAGATCGAGTTTAGGATCGAAAGGTTCCAATGCCCCCTGGCTTTTCTGGTTGGCAGGTTCTTCTTTGGTTGGTTCGATAATATCCAGCCGTAGCGGTTTGTCATCCGTACCGTTTTTGTCTTCAGGCTGTTCAGAAGCTGTTTTTTCAGCGATTTTATGATCTGTTTCATGGGTGTTAGGCAGATCGAAATCAATAGTCTGTGCATTAGCTTCCTGATGCTCGGGAATTTCTTCTTCAGTCATTTCTTCATCCTCCTCAAAATCGGATTCATCATCGTATGCCAATAGAGGATGACCGTCGTCCGGCATGGTATTTTCCGGTTCGGTTGTTTCAGAGTCCGTATCGTTCTTTTTGTTCTGTTTGGATTTGATATATTCCATCGGATTGAGTAGCCTGCGTATCCATTTGACCGTTCTGTTGCTGAGATAAGCCAGATAGGCGATAGCCAGGAATGCCAATGCCAGGAATGTGCTGATAGGACCAATGCGCTGTACCAGCCATTGACAGACGAATTGTCCGTGCTGACCGCCCGGATTAATAAAATTCCAGTTGCTCAGATTCTCAAAAGTATCCTGCAAGAAGAATGAACTGGCTACTGAAAACCATACGGTCAGAATAGTGCAGTGAAGAAACCATTTCCAAAGCTGTACTTCATAAGCTTTGGTCAGTTTCATGGCTGCTACGATGAGAAAAACCGGAATGAAAAAAGATGAAAAACCGAATCCGCTGTTGAACCAGTAGTCGGCACAATATGCTCCAAGTGCACCGGCATAATTCATGAACCCTTCCATACTGCCTTTTTCCAGCAAAGCCTGATCTTCGGCGCCGGTAAAAAGATAAGACGTCAGAGCCAGAAACATGAAGAGAGAAAGAATCAGAAGAATCAGGCCGGAGATAAACCGGATGGTTTCCGTACGGCCTACCGGATCTTCGCCTGCATTGAAAAATGAACGGATAGATTGTTTTTCCTGCTTCTTTTTCTGTGCTTTGCTTTTAGAAATCTTATTGCCTAATTTAGTGGTTTGTATGGAGGCTTTTTTTTTGTTCATTCCGATGGTTTTATATAAATCAGCTACAAAAGTAAATGAAAAAGCGCAAAGATTCTATTTTTTTGCATATTTTTTTGTAGCTTTGCGACTTTTAGGATTGACTGATTTTGAAAGGATATGAGTAAAGGAGAAAATGAGATCGTCTATTCCCGCAACACAGTGGAGTTTGTGACTGTGGCGGCTGAGTTCTGTGCGTTTCTGGAGCAGTCGGAAGGCCGGAAAAGACGTGATTTTGTGGATACTATGCTTAAGCTCTTGCCCCTGCTTTATCTGAAGGCATCGCTGGTGCCACATGTGGAAGGAGATGAGGAATTTTATCCTGAGGAGTTCGTTACGGAACAGGATTATGAATATTTGCGTGCCATGTTGTCAGCTATCATGGCCGGTGAGGATGATTATATGGACCTGAATAATCAGGATGTACGCTTTAGTGATGAGCCGGTAGTCAGATCAGTTTCAGAAGATCTGGCTGATATCTATCAGGCTTTGAAAAATTTTGTGGAAACCTACAGATTGGGTGTGGAGTATAATATGGCAGAAGCTGTTGCGGCTGTGGCTGAAAGATTCGGTTTGTACTGGGGGCAGGAAGTGGCAGATGTACTTAAGGCACTTCATAGAGTCAAATACAGACCGTCCGAATCTGATGATGAAGATGAAGAAAGAGATACACCGGTGGAAGATGATGAATTTTAATGGAGATTGCGGTGATGAAGATCTTATATAATAAAATAGACAAAAAAGTTATTCAGGAATTGCCCCGCGTACTTTTTGAGGGACGTATTTTTGTGATACAGACGGAGGCAGAAGCCAACAAGGCGGTCAGTTATTTAAAGGGATTTCCTGTGTTGGGTGTGGATACGGAAACCCGGCCGGCTTTCAGAAAAGGCCAGGTCAACAAGGTGGCACTTTTACAAGTGTCTACAGATGATACTTGTTTCCTTTTTCGTCTGAATCGGATAGGATTACCTGATTCTGTAGTCAGTCTGTTTCAGGATAAGGATACAGTAAAGGTCGGGCTGTCATTGAGAGATGACATTGCTTCATTGCATAAAAGAGGGGATTTCGAGCCACAGTCTTTTGTAGAACTCCAGACGTATGTGCGTGATTTCGGAATCGAGGATATGAGTCTGCAGAAACTGTATGCCAATTTGTTCGGGCAGAAAATATCAAAAGGCCAGCAACTGACAAACTGGGAGGCTGACGTGCTTTCTGAAAACCAGATGCGTTATGCGGCTACGGACGCATGGGCCTGTGTGAAGATCTATCGGGAACTGGAACTGCTGAAAGTGACCAATGATTATGAACTGCAGATTGTACCTGGTGTACTTCCCAATGAGACAGAAACCAAGTAATAAAAATAAGGTAATATATAAATATGTATAAGAACTTATATCTTAAAAGAGGAAAAGAAGAAAGTTTGAGAAGATATCATCCTTGGATATTTTCGGGTGCAATACAGCACATTGAAGGAGAACCTCAGGAAGGTGAGGTGGTTCGTGTACTGGCTGATGGCGGTGAATTTATAGCAGTCGGACAGTGGCAGGTCGGTTCCATCGCAGTCCGGGTTTTAAGCTTTGAGGATGAAGTGATCGATGCGGCATTCTGGGAACGTAAAATAGCTGTGGCTTATACTTTGAGACAAGTGATAGGCGTAGCCGGAAGAAAGGATAATGATACTTACAGACTTGTTCATGGCGAAGGTGACTTTCTGCCAGGACTGGTTGTGGACGTTTACGGAAAAACGGCTGTGATGCAGGCTCATAGTGTGGGAATGCATGTGTCCAGAATGGATATAGCCCGTGCAATTGTGAAAGTGACAGACGGCGCAGTGGAAAACGTGTATTATAAGAGTGAAACCACTTTGCCTTTTAAAGCGGATTTGGGACAGGAAAACGGGTTTATCATAGGTGAAAGTCATCATAATGTGGCTACTGAAAACGGTCTTAATTTTTATATAGACTGGTTGAAGGGGCAAAAGACCGGTTTTTTCGTAGACCAGCGTGAGAACCGTTCGCTCTTGGAGCATTATGCAAATGGAAAGTCAGTGCTGAATATGTTCTGTTATACAGGAGGTTTCAGTGTATATGCTATGAGAGGTGGAGCAAAACTCGTTCATTCCGTAGACAGTTCGGCTAAGGCCATAGAGCTGACAAACAGGAACATGGAACTGAATTTTCCCGGTGACGAACGTCATAAGGCCTATGCGGAGGATGCCTTTAAATATCTGGATGCTATGGGAGGACAGTATGATCTGATCATCTTGGATCCACCGGCATTTGCCAAGCACAAAGATGCCTTGCGGCAGGCGTTGAAAGGATACACCAGACTGAACGCAAAGGCCTTTGAAAAGATTCAACCGGGAGGAATCCTGTTTACGTTCAGTTGTTCTCAGGTAGTCAGCAAGGAACATTTCCGTATGGCTGTCTTTACTGCGGCTGCACAGAGCGGACGTCGGGTTCGTATTTTACACCAGCTTCACCAGCCTGCAGATCATCCTATCAATATTTATCATCCGGAAGGAGAATATCTTAAAGGATTGGTACTTTATGTGGAATAAAAGCCTTGAAAAAGAGGTTATCTGATAAAAATATGTTAAAAAACATATTTTCCATGATAAATACGCTTGTATATTAAAATAAATGCTTACCTTTGCATCGTGTTTTTCATGGTATTAGATTTAAGGTTAATAAAAGATTGGTTGTCGAGATGACAACCTTCTTTTTTTATGCCTTCCCATACCGGAAAGAGGACAGATAAATGAATGGACTATCCTTTTTTGGAGTGTGGAAGGTTCTTTTTTTTCTTATTTTTATTCTCTATTTGCCAACAAAGTGAAGAATCAGGTGCGTCGAATCGGAAAAGTTGTTTATATTTGCAAATAAGTAGGAGTGTAAACAATCTAAAAGTAGAAGCCTATGAACCTGAAAGTGCGCTTGACCATTATGAACTTCCTTGAGTATGCCGTCTGGGGAGCTTATTTGACTTCCATGGGAAGTTATCTGGTAAATGTCGGGATGGCAGAGAATATAGCCTGGTTTTATTCTGTGCAAGGTTTCGTTTCCTTATGCATGCCGGCTTTGGTCGGTATCGTGGCTGACCGTTGGATGCAAGGACAGAAAGTGCTGAGCCTTTGTCATGCCTTGGCCGGTATATTTATGCTGGCTGCTGCCTATTATGGCCGGATGGCCGGTTCAGAAGTGGAATTTTCTGTCTTGTTTACTCTTTATACAGTGAGTGTTGCCTTTTTTATGCCTACGATAGCTTTGTCTAATTCTGTGGCTTATTCGGCGCTTGATGGCGCTGGCCTGGATACGGTAAAGCATTTTCCTCCCATCAGGGTGTTTGGTACAATCGGTTTTATCTGTGCCATGTGGGTTGTGGATTTAGGAGGCATGCAGGTGTCTGCCATGCAGTTTGCCTTTTCAGGCATCTTAAGTCTGATACTTGCAGCTTATGCCTTGACATTACCGGCTTGTCCGGTTAGCGAGAAAGGGGAACGTAAAAGCTTGTCCGAAGCTTTGGGGTTGAAAGCGTTTGCCCTGTTTAAGCAGAAGAGAATGGCACTGTTCTTTATATTTTCCATGTTTTTAGGCATTTGCCTGCAGATTACCAACGGATTTGCCAGTCCGTATCTGTTTGCGTTCGGGCACATTCCCGAATATACGGAAACTTTCGGTGTACAGCATGCCAATATGTTGATCTCCATCTCACAAATCAGTGAGACATGCTGTATCTTGCTGATTCCTTATTTTTTGAGTCGTTTTGGAATTAAGCGGGTTATGCTGATGGCAATGCTGGCATGGGTGTTGAGATTCGGATTCTTTGCCGTAGGTAATCCCGGCGGTGGAGTGTGGCTGTTTGTCTTGTCCATGCTGGTGTATGGCGTAGCTTTCGATTTCTTCAATGTGTCCGGTTCGTTGTTTGTAGATAAGGAAACAGAACTGAGCGTAAGAAGCAGTGCGCAAGGATTGTTCATGATGATGACCAACGGTCTGGGGGCTACTATCGGTACGCTTTCGGCGCAGGCTGTGATCAATCATTGGGTGTATGGCTTGCCGGAAGGAACAGATCCCCATATCATTATGGAAGGGTGGAGAATGTCATGGGCAGTATTTGCAGCTTATGCTTTGGTCGTAGCCGTACTTTTTGCAGTGATGTTCAAGTATAAACATGTTCGTGAGGTATAGTTACAGAGAAGGAGTGGATACGCATGAATGAATCTGTCAGAGAACTGAAAATAGTGTCCGTCTCTAAATGTACGCGGGACGGAGGTGCTTATATGGCCATACTGAGAGAATTGGAGGGAGAACGCATGATGCCTGTGCTCATGGATAGAAGTGATGCCCTCCAGTTGTTGATGAAAATGAAAGGACGGAGGACAAACGGATTTCCGATGTGTATAGCTGATGTGATGCGGGCCGTTTTTGCACAGTCGGAGATGGATGTGGTGGAAGTGAGGATTATAGCAGTACAGGCCGGTAATACGTATTGTCATATTCTGTTTAGGGATCATGGCTTTTACCGTATGATAAGAGGGTGCCGGGCTGCAGACGGACTGATATTGGCATATACTTTCAACAGCCCTATTACCATAGGGGAATCCTTGCTGGCTCAACAGTATATGCGTGAGCTTGACGGTGGTTTGTATTCTATGCCCGTTAATTCAGTGAATATCGAAGCATTGAAAGAAGCACTAGAACGTGCTATTGAAGAGGAAAATTATGAGTTGGCTTCACAACTCAGAGATGAAATAGAGAGAAGAAAATGAAAGAATTCAGATATTTTTATGCCCCCGGATTACCGGATGACCTGACTTTACCGGAAGAGGAAGCGTTGCATTGTGTGCGGGTACTCAGGTTGGGGGCTGGCGATCCAGTCATGTTGACTGACGGAAAAGGGAAAATCTATGAAGGAGAAATCACGGTGGCAAGTCCGCGACAATGTCTGTTCAGAACCACATCAGTAAGAGAACAGGAAAAGGATTGGTGTGGACATCTGCATCTGGCCATGGCTCCTACAAAGAATAATGACCGGACAGAATGGTTGGCAGAAAAGGCTACAGAGATAGGTTTCGATGAGCTGACTTTCCTGCATTGTCGTTTTTCGGAACGTAAGTGTGTTAAACCGGAACGTTTTGAGAAAATATTGATTTCAGCCATGAAACAGAGCCACAAGGCTTATAAACCGATTTTGAATGATATGGTAGATTTTCAGGATTTTATAAAACGTGATTTTCCGGGACAGAAATTTATTGCCCATTGCTATGATGAATCGGATATAGACGGCAGCTGTAATGAAAAGGAGTATTCTGATAAAAGAATGGATGGAGGAAAGGCTTTTCTGGCTGATGTTTTGAGACCTGATGAAGATGCATTGGTTATGATAGGCCCAGAAGGGGATTTCAGTGTGGAAGAAGTGCGCGCAGCCATATCACAAGGCTTTCAACCAATCAGTTTGGGAAGAAGCCGTTTGAGGACGGAAACAGCTGCTTTAGTGGCCGTTCATCTGATGAATCTTGGGCATGCAAAATAAATAGAATAACAGATATACAAAAAGAAGGAATATAACAATGAAAAATATAAAATGGCTTTATCCTGTTTTGGCTTTATTGGTTTGCGGAGCAGGAATATGGCTGTTCCAAAATGTTTTCAAGGCCAATGATTATGAAAATAGATTGCCGGCACAACCTAAGGCGTTGGCAGTAATTAATATAACCAAACTGGCAGATGAGGCTGGATTGGATGAAAAAAAATCCGGAGAGTGGAATGTATTGTCCGGGCAGTTTGAAAGCGTGGGATTGGACTGGTCAAAGCCGGTCTATGCTTTTGTTACGTCAAGGGAGTTGGTCGGTATGTTGTCGGCTGTTTCTGATGAGGATATGCTGGTGGAAAGTATCAAAGCACATCAGGAAAAAGGACAATGTGAATTTTTGGGGGATTATCAAGGTTATCAATGGGCTTTATATGAGAAAAGCTGGTTGCTTGGATTTGATGATGAGGCTGCATTACTGATGGGGCCGGTCATTGCTTCTGATCTTAACATGATGCGTGCTGAAATGCTCCGTTGTTTTCATCAGGATAAGGATGAAAGCGGTTGTTCATCACGCTTGTTTGCAGAAATCAGTGGCAGGGACGCTTCTATGACCATGTCATCAACATTGGATGTGTTGCCTAATTCATTCAATGAGACTTTTAAAATGGGCTTGCCAGGGCATGCAACTCTTGGGGACATCCGGGTGGTAGCTGATTTCCGGTTTACACCACGTGATCTTATCGTGAATTGTGAAATAGGTTCCGATAAACAGGAAGTGAATGCTTATTATGAGAAGATGACTGTCATTAACGGGAAATTGAGTGGTGTGTTTTCTACGGATTTACGCCCTAATACGTTATTGTGGGCCAGTGCCAATGTAGAGGGAAAATCTTTGCTGCGCCTGTTGCGTAAGGATCCCGACATTCGTACTTTTCTGATAGGCTTGAACATGGGCGTAGATGCAGACCGGATGATCAGCAGTATATCGGGAGATGTAGCTGTCAGGATAGATTCTATCAGCACAGGTCGGCGTTATGCTTATTCTCTTTCTGCTGAGTTGTCGGATCATTCGTTCCTGGATGAAGCTGACTATTGGATTCAAAGTGCGGCTAAACAGTCAGATTGGACGCTGAATAAATGGTCGGAAAATAATTTTTATGCAGCCATGCCGGGTTGGCAATGTTATTTTGGAGTTCGGAATGACTGGCTTTATCTGGCTTCGTCAGAGATAACGGCTAAAAACATGTTCAAACAGCATTCGGATGTACTTTCTTCCTGGCAAAAGGATTTGAAGGAGAGTCGTTTCTTTATTTGGGTGAATATGAGTGAAGTTGTAAACAGTCCGTATGTCAAATCTTGGATGGAGATGTCCGGAAATGAAATATGGCAGGAAAAACTGAATGTATTGGAAACTTTTGCCGTACGTTCTACTGATCCACGTCATATAGCTTTTAAGCTGACTGCTAAAGAAGGTGTGAATTTAATGAATGAACTGTTGAAATGAATACGATAGAATTAAAAAATACGTTGCCCGAGGTTTTTGCGATACGTGATGATATTCATAGTGATATCTGGCATCAGGATGTCTCTTTCGAAAAGGGGCAGCTTTATTTGGTTGAAGCAGGATCCGGTACTGGCAAATCGTCTCTTTGCAGCTATATTATCGGGTATCGTGATGATTATCAGGGAATCATTTGTTTTGATGGAAAGAATATTCGCAGCAATCGGATAGAAGATTGGGTGACAATAAGAAAACGCTCGTTGAGTATTCTTTTTCAGGAACTCAGATTGTTTCCGGAACTGACTGCGTATGAAAATGTGGCCATAAAGAATAATCTGACTTCCTTTAAGAAAAAGAAACAGATTGTAGCCTGGTTTGAGGAATTGGGAATTGCCGATAAACTGGACGTGCAGGTCGGACGTATGAGTTTTGGACAGCAGCAGCGTGTGGCTATGATGCGTGCACTGGTTCAGCCTTTTGATTTTCTGCTAGTTGACGAGCCGATCAGTCATTTGGATGAAACCAACAGCCGGATTATGGCAGACATGATGATGAGGGAAGCTCAGGCTCAGGGAGCAGGTGTGATCGTAACCAGTATTGGTAAGCACATGGATTTGAATTACGATAAGGTTTTCAGATTATGAACAGACTGGTTTGGAAATTATTGCGGCGACATGTCAGTGTTCCACAGTTTACGGGATTTTTTTTCGCCAATCTGTTGGGAATGCTGGTGGTACTTTTGAGCATACAGTTTTATTCGGATGTGGTTCCGGTCTTTACTCAAGGGGACAGTTTCATTAAGAATGATTATCTGATCCTTTCGAAAAAAATCAGTATGGTCGGTTCGTTAATGGGACGTGACAACGGTTTTACGGAGAATGAGATCGAAGATATCAGAAAACAAAATTTCTGTAAAAGTGTAGGCCGTTTCTCTTCCACACAATATCATGTGGCGGCCAGAATGGGGATGGAGGGATTTCCGGCCATGACTACAGACTTGTTCTTTGAATCTGTGCCGGATCAATATATTGATGCCAATCTGAACGGATGGCGTTTCAGTGCAGGGGATGAGGCAGTGGTTCCGATTATACTGCCTCGGAGTTATCTGGCCATATATAATTTCGGGTTTGCACAAAGCCGTTCATTACCGCAGCTTTCGGAGAATAGTGTCGGACTGATGGATATGGATCTTCGAATGAGTGGTCATGGAAAGATGCTGATGATGAAAGGCAGGGTAATCGGTTTCAGTAATCGGCTGAATACGATTCTTGTGCCGGAGAGCTTTTTGGAATGGAGCAACAGTCAACTGGCTCCGGATGAAGAAGCTCGTCCGGTGCGTCTGATTGTAGAGGTGGACAATCCGGCCAATGATGCGATTGCCCGCTATTTGCAGGATAAGGGGTATGATGTGGAGGAAAATAAACTGGATGCCGGTAAGACCACATTCTTTCTTAAACTCGTATCCGTCATCGTATTCTGTGTCGGGGTGTTGATCAGCGTCCTGTCTTTTTATATGCTGATGTTGAGTATTTATCTGTTGGTTCAAAAAAATACAGTCAAATTACAGAACCTGCTTTTAATCGGTTATTCTCCGGCGAGGGTCGGTTTGCCTTACCAGAGTCTGACTGTCGGACTTAATTTTCTGGTATTCCTGTTGGCTGTTTTTATAGTGATGGGCGTCCGGCATTATTATTTAGGAATCATACAAATGTTATTTCCCAATATGGCAACGGGAGGAATGTGGCCTTCCTGGTTGATAGGTTCTCTGCTTTTTATAGGAGTCAGTTTGTTGAATATCTTGGCTATAAGAAAAAAAATATGGTCAATATGGAAAAATAAAGCGTGATGGAACAATTAAGACAGTTATATATACAATGGTCAGGTAAAGAGCCTGCGGAAGTTAAACTTATGGCAGGAGCCGGCAGTAATCGGGCCTATTACCGTTTTTTTTCGGAGGATGGAAAGACTGTAGTGGGGGTTGTCGGTACTTCTGTAGATGAGAATAAAGCATTTATTTATCTTTCAGCCCATTTCAGAGCACAACAGCAACCTGTGCCGGAAGTTTTGGCTGTATCTGAAGATGGTATGCGTTATTTGCAGACAGATTTGGGTGGTCGTTCGTTGTTTGATGCCTTGTCAGAAGGACGTTCTGGTGGAGGAACTTATAATGAGGATGAGATTGTATTGTTGAGGCGCACGATCAGATCCTTGCCGGGTATTCAAATTAAAGGTGCTGAAGGTCTTGATTTTATGCAATGCTATCCTCAGGCGGAAATGGACGAGACGACTGTTTCCTTTGACCTGAATTATTTTAAGTATTGCTTCTTGAAAGCTACGTATGTAGATTTTCATGAGATGAAACTTGAAGAAGATTTTCGTCGTATGGCCAAAGACCTTACAGAAGGAGGGTTGACTGGTTTCCTTTATCGTGATTTTCAGGCCAGAAATGTAATGTTGGACAATGCGGGGAATCCTTATTTTATAGACTATCAAGGAGGAAGAAGAGGGCCTGTGGAATATGATGTGGCCAGTTTCCTTTGGCAAGCTTCAGCGCATTATTCTCCACAGTTGCGTGAAAGGCTTATTGATGATTATCTGGATGCATTGGGACAATATGTAAGTGTGGATGCAGAGCAGTTTAGAAAAAGATTAAATCTGTTTGTACTGTTTCGTACAATGCAAGTCCTTGGAGCTTATGGTTTCAGGGGATATTTTGAAAGGAAAAAGCATTTTTTGGACAGTATAGTTCCAGCCATCGGCAATTTAAGGCAGATATTGCAGACCGGATGTCAGGCCTATCCTTATTTGAGGGAGATTCTTGTAAGATTAACTGAACTACCTCAATTTCAGTGCAAGAAATCAGATAACACCTCGTCTGTTGCAGTAAACAGAGATACTCTTAAGGCTACTGAATCACAATATGATGGCAAGGGGCCGCTTGTGGTCCGGATTTTCAGCTTTTCATATCGAAAGGGAATACCCCAGGATGATAGTGGAAACGGAGGAGGATATGTCTTTGATTGCAGAAGTACGCATAATCCCGGGCGTTACGAGCCTTATAAAAAGTTGACCGGACTGGATGAACCTGTGATCCGTTTTCTTGAAGATGACGGAGAGATCCTTACTTTTTTGGAGAGTGTGTATAAACTGGCTGATGCTCATGTGGCGCGTTATATACAGCGGGGCTTTACAAATCTGATGTTTTCATTTGGTTGTACGGGTGGACAACACAGAAGCGTATATTCTGCACAGCATCTGGCAGAGCATCTGCATGAGAAATTTGGCATAGAAGTCAGGTTGTGCCATCGTGAGCAGCATATTGAACAGATATTGAAAGCCAAATAAGTAATCAATCACATTAGAACAAGTCATATATGAAAGCAATGATATTTGCGGCGGGTCTGGGAACGCGACTGAAACCTCTTACCGATACCATGCCGAAAGCTTTAGTGCCTGTAGGGGGAAAACCATTGTTGGAAATCCTTATACGTAAACTGAAAGCATCAGGTTTTGATGAAGTAGTTATTAATGTGCATCATTTTGCGGACCAGATTATCCGTTTTGTCAACGAGAATGAGGGATTTGGTTTGAATATCCGTATCAGTGACGAGACTGCATGCTTGCTTGAAACCGGAGGAGCTATCAAAAAGGCTGTTCCCTTATTGAACGGTAACAGACAGAATGAAGAACCTTTCATGATTCATAATGTGGATATATTGAGTAATCTGGATTTCGGGACTTTTATGAATTGCCAGTCTGCAGATTCCGAAAGGGCGGCTACCTTGCTGGTCAACAAGAGAGAAACTTCCAGACAACTGTTGTTTGATAAGGAAAACAGACTTGTGGGATGGTATAACAGAAAGACCAATGAGATCAAGACGCCTTATAGTGGTTTGGATCTGCAGTCGTGCAGGCAATTGGCTTTTTCGGGTATTCATCTTTTTTCGCCCCGGCTTTTCCCTTATTTTACTGATTGGCCTGACCGTTTTTCCATAATTGACTTTTATTTATCGGTTTGTGATAAGGAGTCAGTAATCGGGTATGAGTATCCGGAACTTAAACTGATGGATGTAGGGAAACTGGATACGCTTTCTGCTGCCGAAGATTTCTTGATAAACGAATGTTGTTAGAATCAAATATTTATTGTATTTTTGTGCTCAAATTAGCTTAATATCTTTATTATATGCAGCAAAAAATTATTATTTTAGACTTTGGCTCGCAGACGACACAGCTGATCGGACGAAGAGTCCGAGAGTTGGATACGTTCTGTGAGATCCTGCCTTATAATAAGTTTCCTAAAGATGATCCCTCTGTAATCGGAGTGATTTTGAGTGGTTCACCGTTCAGTGTTTATGATAAGGAAGCTTTCAAGATTGATTTGAGTGAGATCCGTGGTAAATATCCCATTCTGGGTATCTGTTATGGTGCTCAGTTTATGAGTTACACTTTGGGCGGTAAGGTTGAACCGGCCGGATCAAGAGAATACGGACGGGCCAATCTGAAGTCTTTTGATAAAGAGAATCCTCTTTTTAAAGGCTTTGAAGAAAATTCACAGGTATGGATGAGTCATGGAGATACCATAACTCAGTTGCCGGAAGGATTTAAGGTTATTGCTTCTACTGACAAGGTGCAGAATGCGGCATATCAGGCAGAAGGAGAAAAACTTTGGGGCGTACAGTTCCATCCTGAGGTGTTCCATTCTGTTCAGGGTACACTTTTGCTCAAGAATTTTGTGGTAGATATATGCGGTGGACGCCAGGATTGGAGTGCTGCTTCATTCGTAGATACGACGGTAGCTGAACTGAAAGAACAGTTAGGTAACGATCGGGTGATTCTCGGCTTGAGCGGTGGTGTGGATTCTTCTGTTGCTGCAGTATTGCTGAACAAGGCAATTGGAAAGAACCTGACCTGTATCTTTGTGGATCACGGCATGCTGCGTAAGAATGAATTCAAGAATGTGCTGCATGATTACGAGTGTTTGGGACTTAATGTGATTGGCGTTGATGCAAGCGAGAAATTCTTCAAGGATCTTGAAGGAGTGACTGATCCTGAGCAGAAACGTAAGATTATTGGCCGTGATTTCGTTGAAGTGTTCGATGCTGAGGCTCGTAAGATCACTGATGCCAAATGGTTGGCGCAGGGTACAATCTATCCGGACCGTATCGAAAGTCTGAATATTACCGGTAAGACGATAAAAAGTCATCATAATGTAGGAGGACTGCCGGAGGAAATGAATTTGCAGCTGTGCGAACCTCTTAAATGGCTGTTTAAGGATGAAGTCCGTCGTGTCGGTCGCCAAATGGGTATGCCGGAACATTTGATTACCCGCCATCCGTTCCCGGGACCTGGACTTGCAGTGCGTATCTTGGGTGATATAACTCCGGAAAAAGTACGTATTCTTCAGGATGCAGATGATATCTTTATCCAGGGACTTCGTGACTGGGGATTGTATGATCAGGTATGGCAGGCTGGTGTGATATTGTTGCCGATCAAGAGTGTGGGTGTCATGGGAGACGAACGTACTTATGAGCGTGCAGTAGCTTTGCGTGCAGTAACCAGTACGGATGCCATGACTGCAGACTGGGCTCATCTGCCTTATGAATTTATGGCAAAGGTAAGTAATGATATTATCAATAAGGTGAAGGGAGTCAATCGCGTATGCTATGATATCTCTTCAAAACCACCTTCAACTATTGAGTGGGAATAATCAGTTTGTTTTCACTCTAAAAGAAGAATCCCTGAAAGAATGTATGTGACTTGTTGCAGATATTGAATAAGGATCGAGTAACAGGTGGCATTCAGACTTTGAGGGATTTTTTATTGGAATACTAAATTATAGAAAAACAGTTATGGTAAAAAAAGCAGGTACACTGGTGATTGCCCTATTGTCTGTGGTTTTGTTGAAAGCCCAGGATACTTTGTTGCATTATCGCGTGGAAACAGGCATAACAGCCGGAACTGGTGATTATGTGCCTCTTTGGCTGACAGCCAACCGGAACGGACTGTCTGGTGTAGAATCCCCCAATGCCTATTTGCGGGCAGGCGCTGATTACCGTAAGACGTTCAGACGCGGATGGCATGTGGCGGCCGGATTGGATCTGGCCGGTGCAGTGAATCAAACATCTAATTTTGTGGTCCAGCAGGCTTACGTGGATGTAGGATGGCGTTTCCTGAATTTGAGCATAGGTAGTAAAGAACGGGAACCGTTGGGTAAAATCGCTGATCTGACCAGTGGAGGTATGGTAGAAGGTAATAATGCCCGTCCCGTTCCACAAGTTCGTGCAGAAATTCCCGAATATTTGGATGTCCCCGGTTGTAAAGGCTGGTTTGCCTTCAAGGGATATGTGGCTTATGGTCGGTTTACGGATGATCGTTGGCAGCGTGATTTCGCCTCCCCATATCATCAGCCTTATCTTGATAATATACTCTATCACAGTAAGGAACTGATGCTGCGTTTCGGAAATAAATCTGTATTTCCGTTGGAAGCAGAAATCGGCATGTTGATGTCTGCTCAATTTGGAGGAGAAAAGTATGTATTTAAAAATGGGCAGTATGTGATGGATGTGGATATGCCGGATGGTTTGAAAGATTATTTAAAAGTATTTATTCCTTCAAGCGGAGGAAGTGATACTCCAAGAGGTGATCAGGTCAATGTATACGGAAATCATGTTGGCAGTTGGAATTGTGCCTTAACTTATTATCTGAAGGACTGGAAGTTCAGAATGTATTATGAGCATCTGTTTGATGATCATTCTCAAATGTTTTTTGAGTATGGGCGTTGGAAAGACGGACATCTTGGTTTGGAAGTTACATTTCCTGAAAACAGATGGATTAAAACTTTGTTATGGGAAGGATTGGCTACTAAAGACCAGACCGGTCCGATCTTATATGATGGTTATGCTGGAGCGTTTCCTGAGTATCAGGTCAGTGCTAGAGATGATTACTATAACAACTATTACTATTTAAGTTGGCAACATTGGGGAATGGCTATGGGTAATCCTTTATTGTATGGTCCGATATATAACAAGGATGGCAGTTTGAAGTTTAGAAGTAACAGGGCTAGGGCACATCATGTGGCGTTTAGTGGACAGCCATCTACGGAATGGGGATATAGGGTGATGGCTTCGTTTACGCGTCATTGGGGTACCTATGACCAGCCTCTTGATGAGATCGCCCGCCAGTTTAATTCTCTTTATGAAGTTACCTATACACCTCAGGCCATTCGTGGTTGGACGTTTTCTGCTGCTCTTGGCTGGGATCAGGGCGATTATCTGGGTAACAGTGTAGGAGGAATGATAACAATAAAAAAAGAAGGAATATGGATCAAATGAGAATAAAGGTCTTTAGTCTGGTTATCGGACTTTTCTGTCTGATAGGATGGAGTTCATGTACAGATAAGGCGCCCATAAATGGTAATCTTGACGGACAGTGGCAGTTGATGCATATAGAGGATCGTGCAACAGGTGAGACTATAGACTGTCATCGCTTGTATTGGGCTATTCAGTTGTGGGTAATTGAACTAAAGGATCGAGGGGATAATAAATATGGTGATTATATAGGGCGTTTTGTCTATAATGAAGAAGAAAATACAGTGAGAGTTTCCGATTTTAGAGTCAGATATGATGAGGATAAGCTGGCTACGGAGAATCAATTGCTTCAATATGGCATTCCTTCTACAGATGCTGTTCTTGAAGTCGTCAAGGCAGATGGAAAGAATCTGATTCTCCAGTCGGAAACATCAATATTGTACTTTCGTTCTTTTTGACAGAACTTTTGGAGAAATATGGTGTCATGCTTTTGACATAGTTCGACCCAATGAAAAAAACTTTTAAAATAAGAATGTTTTTTTGCCATAAAATAGCATATATCGAAAGATTTTTGTAAATTTGCAGTGCGCTAAGGAAAGAAGTTTTATTCACTCCTCAGAGTGCACAGATTATAGAGAATTGAGTTTAATAACTTATATTTCAACCTTTAATTTTAAAGATTAAGTAAAATGATTAAAGTAGGTATTAATGGTTTCGGTCGTATCGGCCGTTTCGTATTCCGTGCCGCTCAGAACAGAGACGACATTCAGATTGTAGGTATTAACGACTTGTGTCCGGTAGATTACTTGGCTTACATGCTGAAGTATGATACTATGCACGGTGCTTTCGAAGGTACAATCGAAGCTGATGTAGAAAACAGCAAGCTGATTGTAAACGGTAAGGAAATCCGTGTAACTGCAGAGCGTAATCCTGCTGATTTGAAGTGGAACGAAGTTGAAGCTGAATACGTTGTTGAGTCTACTGGTTTGTTCCTGACTCAGGAGAAGGCTCAGGCTCACATCGATGCTGGTGCTAAGTACGTAGTGATGTCAGCTCCTTCTAAGGATGCTACTCCTATGTTCGTATGTGGCGTAAACTTCGACAAATACGTTAAGGGTACTCAGTTCGTTTCTAACGCTTCTTGTACTACTAACTGTTTGGCTCCTATCGCTAAGGTTTTGAACGACAATTGGGGAATCACTGACGGTTTGATGACTACAGTTCACTCAACTACTGCTACTCAGAAGACTGTTGACGGTCCTTCAATGAAGGATTGGCGTGGTGGTCGTGCTGCTTCTGGCAACATTATCCCGTCTTCAACTGGCGCTGCTAAGGCTGTAGGTAAGGTTATTCCTGAATTGAACGGTAAGTTGACCGGTATGTCAATGCGTGTTCCTACTTTGGATGTATCTGTAGTTGACTTGACAGTTAACTTGGCTAAGCCGGCTAAGTACGAAGAGATCTGCGCTGCTATGAAGGCTGCTTCAGAAGGCGAATTGAAGGGTGTACTTGGTTATACTGAAGATGCAGTTGTTTCATCTGACTTCTTGGGTGATACTCGTACTTCAATCTTCGATGCTAAGGCTGGTATCGCTTTGACTGATACTTTCGTTAAGGTCGTTTCTTGGTATGACAATGAAATCGGTTACTCTAACAAAGTATTGGAATTGATCGCTCACATGAAGAAGGTTAACGGTTAATTCAACTGTACAAAGTATTTAAGGCCACCTTATTGGTGGCCTTTTTTGTTTTTGCAGCCTAAAGATAGATCTTTTTCTGTCGTTCTTTCAGTTAACTGGTTATATTTTCCATTTTTTTTATTATGTTTGCAGTTTCTATAAATAGTTATTGCTGATGAAATATGATTTGATAGCGGTGGTAGGGCCGACTGCTTCGGGTAAGACAAGTTTGGCTGTTGCACTGGCAAAGGAGTTGGATACTGAAATAATCAGTGCAGATAGTCGTCAGGTTTATCGAAGAATGGATCTGGGGACAGGAAAAGACTTGTCTGACTATCATGTAGAGGGGGACCGCTATATTCCATACCATTTGATTGATATTGTAGAACCTGGAACCAAATATAATGTATTTGAATACCAGCAAGATTTCATGAAAGTCTACGAAGATATGAAATCTAGAGAGCTATTGCCTGTTTTGTGCGGTGGAACCGGAATGTATGTGGAGGCCATACTTAAGGGTTTCAATTTGATACCGGTGCCGGAGAACAAAGCTTTGCGTGAGCAGTTATCTGATAAAACATTGCAAGAATTGGCGGAATTTTTAAGCAGTTATAAGAATTTACATAATGTGACGGATCTGGATACTACCAAAAGGGCAATAAGAGCTATTGAAATAGAGGAATATAAACGTACGCATCAGGTGGAAGAACGTCCTTTTCCTAAGTTGAATGCTTTGGTGGTAGGAATTGATGTAGATAGGGATACAAGAAGAGAGCGAATTACACGCAGATTAAAGCAACGTTTGGAAGATGGTATGCTGGATGAAATACGTGGTTTGCTGGCAGAGGGTATTCCGGCTGATGATTTGATTTATTATGGTCTTGAGTATAAGTTCCTTACTCAATATATAATTGGTGAACTCAGTTATGATGATATGTTCAGGAAACTGGAGATTGCCATACATCAGTTTGCCAAAAGGCAAATGACTTGGTTTAGGGGAATGGAAAAGCGCGGAATACCTATATATTGGTTGCCGGAGAAATGGTCTATGGAAGAAAAATTGAAGACGATTATGCAACGTTTGTCAAAGTAATGTGAGATTTGAAGCCGATTGATTTTAATCTAATTAAAATGAAATAATTATGTCTGTTGAAGCTGCAAGATGGGGGATTATTTATTGTCCCAAAGAAGGAACAAGTCAAATTCATAAGCAATGGGAAGAAATATGTGCTTATTTGACGGAAAAAAAAGTGGCTTATGATTTTGTGCAGAGTGAATCCAGTTATTCTGTAGAAAGACTGGCTGCTATGTTGGCTGGTAATGGATATTCTACTATTGTCATAGTGGGAGGAGATGCTGCACTTAACAGAGCTTTGAATGGCATTCTTGCGTTAGGAGACGAGGTGAGACAACGGGTTGCTATAGGAGTGATTCCAAATGGTTGGGGAAATGATTTTGCCCATTTCTGGGGTATTGAAGAAGATAATTACAAGCAGACTATTGACTGGTTGATTGCCCGGCGTATCCGTAAGGTTGATGTAGGATATTGCTTGACTGAGGTGCAGGGCAAACAGTATGTACGTTATTTCCTGAATTGTGTTAATGTTGGATTGGTTGCTGATATAATGAATATTAAGCATAAAACCCGTCGTTTCTGGGGAGCATTGACGATGTCCCATTTAGCTTCAATGTTTTTGTTGCTGTTTCAACGAATGGAACATAAAATGCATTTTAAAGTCAATCAGGATGAAATCAATCGGAGTGTGATGACAGTCTGTATAGGTAGTGCTCGTGGATATGGACAGACACCAAGTGGCGTACCCTATAATGGACTTCTGGATGTTTCAGTAGTGGAGCGGCCGGAGATGGCGCAAATGATGGAATGTTTGTGGATGCTTTATTCCGGACGTTTCTTGAATCATAAAGCCGTAAAGTCTTACAGAACCAGAAGAGTCAACTTCTTTAATCATGGCAAGGCTACGGTTAGTTTGGATGGAGCGGTATGGCCAGAGGCAACCACTCCTATGGAAGTTGGTATTCATCCTGAATGGTTGAATTTTATCATACCATCCTGATATCTCCATTTTGTAAAATGAAGATAAAAGTTGATTGTTTGATAAAGGTTCATTAAATTGATAAAAAATAGCCACAGCATATCTCTGTATTGGAGTTTTTGCTGTGGTTTTTTTTATATTGTTATTTTGAATAGTTGTTCAGAATTATTTTTTGTGTTGTAATGACACAAGTTAAGTGCTGGGCTAACCGATTTTGGAGATTTTTTTTAATTTATCTTCATCAATAATTTTAATTTTTCTACCGTCAATAGCAATTATTTTTTCTGTGGCAAAATTAGACAGTGTTCTGATGGCATTTGATGTTGTCATGTTGGAAAGGTTAGCCAAATCTTCGCGTGACAGATAAATGCTTAGTGTACATTTGTCTTCCTCCAATCCATAACTTTCTTTAAGGAAAAGTATGGATTCAGCCAATCTTCCGCGTATATGTTTCTGGGTGAGGTTGACTGTCCTTTCATCAGCAATACCTAAATCGATGGACAATTGTCTGATAAAGAACCATGCCAAATCATTGTTTTCTTTTATTAAATCTGTAATGGTAGTCATGGGAATAAGCCCAATTACGGAAGTTTCAAATGCAGCAGCTGCTGTGACATAAGCCTGGTTGGCAAAATAGGCCCGGTAGGCGAAATATTCCACGGGTTTGATTACGCGGATAATCTGATTACGATTTCCGACGCCGTTCTTGAATATCTTAACCTTTCCAGACAACAGGCACATTAATTGTGTAGGATATTCTCCTTCACTGTAAATAGGCTCATTTTTTTTGTAAGTCTGCACCGTTAAATTTTTTATAAGATATTCTTTCTGTACTTCATTTAACGGATTGTATAAATCAGAAATCTTCGCTAAGATTTCTTCTTCACTGATGTCTTTTTTTACCATAACCTAAAAATCTGCTGCATAATTATGTTCAAGAGCACAAAATTAATACAATTGTATTAATTGAAAAAGTAATCAGATTCAAAAAATATATTTTATGGCATGTTTTTATGATTTTATTAAAATAAATTATGAATTAGCTTTTCTTTTTGTGTAAGATTTATTATTTTTGGGGTGATTTATAGATGAACAAAATTTAGAAATTAGAAACCTTATAATAAATTCTAAACTATGAGTTATATACAGTTTGATAAGACTCTGATGACGAATCTGGAGGAATCTTTGCCAAAAGAGATTTTACGTTCAAATCGTTCAGGAGCTTATTCTTGTTCTACAATAGTAGATTGTAATACAAGAAAATACCATGGTTTATTGGTTGTTCCTATTCCAGATTTGAATGATGAAAACTATGTATTATTATCTTCATTGGATGAAACAGTAGTTCAGCATGGTGCTGAATTTAATCTGGGATTGCATAAATACCAAGGCAATAATTTCAGTCCATTGGGGCACAAGTACATTCGTGAATTCAATTGTGACAAAGTGCCGACTACAATCTATCGGGTAGGCGGAGTGTTGCTCAAGAAAGAGAAAGTATTTCAACATTATGAAAACAGAATCATAATCCGTTATACGCTTTTGGATGCACATTCCGAAACTATTTTGAGGTTAAGACCATTTCTGGCATTCCGTAGCGTTAGGGAATATACACACGAAAATGCCGGAGCTAGCCGTGATTATCAACCAATAAATAATGGTATCAAAACAAGAATGTATGAGGGCTACCCGGACCTTTACATGCAATTGAACAAAAAGAATGACTTCATTTTCCAACCGGATTGGTATCGGGGAGTTGAATATCCCAAGGAACTTGAAAGAGGTTATGCTTTTACTGAAGATTTGTATGTACCCGGCTATTTCGAATTTACCATAAAGAAAGGTGAGAGTGTAGTCTTTTCTGCCGGACTTTCGGAAATTAAGACAAGTCAGTTGAAGCAAATCGCTGATTTCGAGGTGGGTATTAGAACGCCTCGTGATAATTTCTATCATTGTCTGGTTAATTCGGCACATCAGTTCTATTATCATGTTGATAACGAAAACTATATTTTAGCAGGGTATCCATGGTTCAAATGTCGTGCAAGAGATATGTTTATAGCATTGCCTGGTCTGACCTTGCCCAATGATGAGGTGGAACATTTTGAGCAATGTATGGTTACTGCTGAGAAAGCTATCCGTGAATTTATGGAGAATAAACCTTTAACTGTGAAAATTCATGAGATGGAGCAGCCAGATGTATTGCTTTGGGCTATCTGGTGTATGCAGCAGTATGCTAATATCGTTTCTTTCCATAAGTGTATAGAAAAATATGGTAAACTGTTGAAAGATATAGTTTATTATATTAAGGGTAGTTCGCATCCTAATCTGAAAATGAAAGAAAATGGCTTGTTGCATTCAAAAGGTAAGGATAAGGCTGTTACATGGATGAACTCTACTGCAAATGGAAGACCTATCGTGCCGAGAAGTGGTTATATTGTAGAGTTTAATGCATTGTGGTATAATGCACTGAGATTTAGTGAAGAGATATGCCGTAAGATGGAAAGGCTTAATGAAGCAGATGAATTTGCTGCATTAGCTGAAAAAGTTAGAGTCTCATTTAAGCAGGTGTTCCTGAATCAATATGGTTATCTGTATGATTATGTGGATGAAACAAATGATACACAAGATTGGAGCGTTCGTCCTAACATGATCTTTGCTGTATCTTTAGAATATTCTCCATTAGATTTACCGGAAAAGAAAAAAGTATTTGATATTTGCACAAAGGAATTGCTTACTCCGAAAGGATTGCGTTCTCTTAGTCCCAAGAGCGGCGGATATAATCCGATGTATGTAGGACCGCAGATCCAGCGTGATTATGCTTATCATCAGGGTACTGCTTGGCCGTGGCTGGGAGGCTTTTATATGGAAGCTTGTATGCGTCTTTATAAGCGGAGTCGTATAAGTTTTGTGGAGCGTTTGTTGGTAGGCTTTGAAGAAGAGATGTTCTCGCATTGTGTGGGAACTATACCTGAACTTTTCGATGGAAATCCTCCATTTAATGCCCGAGGGGCTATTTCATTTGCAATGAACGTAGGTGAAATTTTGCGAGTAGTAAAGATCTTGGATAACTATAATATGGAATAGCGGAGGGAAAGTTATGAAAGTATTAATGTTTGGATGGGAGTTCCCTCCTCATATTTTAGGAGGACTCGGAACAGCTAGTTATGGTCTGACGAAGGGATTGTCTCTTCAGCCGGATATGGATATTACATTTTGTATACCAAAACCTTGGGGTGACGAGGATCAGAGTTTTATGAAAATAATAGGTATGAATAGCGTACCTATAGTATGGCGTGATGTTGATTGGAATTATGTTCAAAGCAGGGTAGGCAGCTATATGGATCCGCAGTTATACTATGATTTGCGTGATCATATTTATGCAGATTTTTCTTACATGTACGTCAATGATCTTGGATGTATGGAATTTTCAGGCCGTTATCCTGATAACTTACATGAGGAGATTAATAATTATTCAATAGTGGCAGGTGTGGTTGCACGCCAGCAACAGTTTGATATCATACATGCTCATGATTGGTTGACTTATCCTGCAGGAATTCATGCCAAGCAGGTAAGTGGAAAACCATTGGTCATTCACGTTCACGCAACTGATTTTGACCGGAGTAGAGGTAATGTCAATCCTACGGTTTATGGCATAGAAAAGAATGGAATGGATTATGCTGATTGCATCATGTGTGTAAGTGAATTGACCCGGCAGACTGTCATTAATCACTATCATCAGGATCCGGCAAAATGTTTTGCAATGCATAATGCGGTTTATCCTTTGGCTCCTGAGCTTCAGGCTATAGTTGATCAACGTAAACCAAGTAGCGAACGGAAAGAGAAAGTAGTGACATTCCTGGGACGTATTACCATGCAGAAAGGCCCAGAGTATTTTATAGAAGCTGCTAAGCGGGTGCTGGATCGTACACATAATGTGAGATTTTGCTTCGCTGGTAGTGGTGACATGATGTCAGCAATGATAGAAATGGCTGCAGCATACGGAATTGCTGACCGTTGCCATTTCCCTGGATTTATGAAGGGTAAACAGGTTTTTGAATGTTTCCGTGACAGTGATGTGTATGTTATGCCTTCCGTATCAGAACCTTTTGGTATTTCGCCGTTGGAAGCGATGCAGAGTGGTGTGCCGTCAATTATCAGTAAACAGTCCGGATGTGCAGAAATCCTGGATAAATGTATAAAAATTGATTATTGGGATATAGATGCGATGGCAGATGCCATGTATGCCTTGTGTACTTATCCGGGTTTGCATGAATATTTGCAGGTTGAAGGTAAGAAGGAAGTTGACGGTATTACATGGGAAAAAGTAGGGCAACGTATTCGTAAGCTTTACGATGAAACGATTCAGAAATGTAAATATTAAAAATAAGAATTAGAATAAATATGAAAACGATTTGTCTTTATTTTGAGATCCATCAGAATATCCATTTGAAGCGTTATCGTTTCTTTGATATTGGCACAGATCATTACTATTATGATGATTATGAAAATGAGCGTAGTATAACGGAAACTGCAGAAAGATCATATATACCATCTTTGCAGGCTTTAATACAGATGGCTCATGAGAATCCTGGCTTTTTTAAAGTGGCTATTTCCATGTCGGGTTGTGCGGTTGAGCAACTTGAAAATCATGCTCCGAATGTCATTGAACTGCTGCAGGAATTAAATGAAACAGGCTGTGTGGAATTCTTGGCTGAACCTTATTCACATGGTTTGTCATCATTGGCAAATGAAGAGTCTTTCAAAGAAGAAACACTTCGTATGTCACGTAAGATCAAAGAACTTTTTGGTCAGGAGCCTAAGGTATTCAGAAATTCATCCTTAATATATTCAGACGATATAGGTGGCGTAGTAGCCTCTATGGGATTTAAAGGTGTGCTTACAGAAGGAGCACGTCATATATTGGGATGGAAGAGTCCTCATTATGTATATCATTGCGCTCAGAATCACGACTTGAAATTATTATTGCGTGACTATAAATTGTCTGATGATATATCTCTTCGTTTTAACAATTCATCTTGGAGTGAGTATCCGTTGTTTGCTGATACTTATATGAATTGGATTGCATCTATGCCGGAAGAGGAGCAGGTGATTAATATTTTCATGGAATTATGCGCACTTGGTATGTTCCAGCCTCTATCTTCTAATATATTGGAGTTCTTGAAAGCCTTGCCGGCTTGTGCACGTGAGCGAGGCATTTCTTTCTCTACGCCATCAGAAGTAATAGCTAATTATCCTTCTGTTGATAGTTTGGAAGTGCCTTATCCGTTATCATGGGTTGATGAGGAACGTGATATCAGTTGTTGGTTAGGTAATGGTATGCAAAGGGAGGCTTTCAATAAGTTGTATAGTGTTGCAGATCGTGTAAGAATTTGTAATGACCGCCGTATCAAGCAGGATTGGGATTATCTGCAGGCTAGCAATAACTTCCGCTTTATGACGACAAAGCCGAGTAGCTGGAATATGTATCGTGGTATTTATGATTCTCCTTACGATGCTTTTACCAATTATATGAATATTCTCGGTGATTTTATCAATCGTGTGAATAATATGTATCCGAGTGATATTGACAATGAAGAATTAAATGCTTTGTTAACAACTATCAAGAACCTTGGAGAAGAGTTAGAGGTGAAGGATAAAGAAATAGCACGTTTGAATACCAGATTGAAGAAATTGACTCCTTCCGAAGATCAACCTACATCAGAAAAGAAAACAACGCGTAAATCTAAAAAGCAATAATTTTTATTATAAGTTTTAATTTCTAATTTAAGCATCTAAAGTTAATGCTCCGATTGGTTTATTAAGTAGTACCAGTCGGAGTTTTTTCATATTGTTTTGCGTATCTTTTATGGATACTTTTTATGTTTTGCTGGTAGTAAAAGTCCTTATGAGATTGAGAAGTAATTCAGGTAAATTTGAATAAATGATAATATGCGGCGATAATAAAAAACAGCAGGAAGATGATAAAAATCACCTTCCTGCTGTTTTTTAAGTTGTTTTTATTTATTTCTTGTTGAATGAACTGTAGATCACTTGTAATTTGATTGGATTGTTTTTACCTCCAACCAGTCTGACACTATTGAGTCCCATATCGTTTGTAACGCTTAAAATATTGTTATTGTCGTCTGTCGTGACAGCTACGGGAATAACAACAACCTTATTCCAATTGGGGTATAAGAGGCTCCATTCTTCTGGAGTCAAGTGAGCTTCTGCAGCTTTTTCATTTCTTTCTTTTCTACAATAAGCAATCAGATTTCCTATATTGGAGAAAGTGTACGTATTGTATGATGAACTGAAAGAAGTTACATATGAAGTCTTGTTGTCTGGTAGTTCATTGTTTTCAAAGAAACTGTACATATTGTCTTTCCTTACCATCAGGAGAGCTTGTGGAATATCCAGGCTATTAGGACTTGTTGCATTATATCTGGTTAATGAGATCTGAGTCTGACTGATACTGTCATTTGTATGCTCTGTATAGATCTCATCTATAGGCAAAGTGATCTCTGTAAAAATGCCTGCTGGCGTTTTTAGGTAGGTCCAATCTTTGTTTGATTCTGCTAATGCATGCATGTCATCTGTTTCGAAAGTAGTATTCTGAAGTACTTCCGGGGTTGCAGCAAAACGTGTCATACCTACGTATGTCGTATCCTGCGCTAAATCTTTATATCTGAAAAACAGATTGATCGTTCCGACATAAACATTAAGCATGGTTTCATTTCCATCAGTAAGTTTAAAATAAAATCCGGGACAGACATGTCTGATGAAATTATAAGAATTCTTGAAGAAATTTTTATTTTCAAAGTATTTCTTCATGATGAATGTACCGTATTCCTTTGGCAGAACTATTCTGATATTAGGAGTGTAACTGTCGCTCTCAATAGTTTCATCATCAAGTGTAAAGTCTCTGGCTGTAAATACTTTTTGAGCTATAGGACTTTGTCTGTGTGGATTAATGAATGAAGTCAGATCTGCATTACTATAATATGAAGTATCTTCTCTGATAACATTAGCTGTATCGAGTTCATATACTTCAAGTTTCATGGGGTTGTTCTCATCTCCATAAAAACTTTTGTAGAAAAGCCTTATTTCAATAGAATCCGCTTCAATTTCACCTTGATCGTTTTTATAAAGAAGATCATAATCAGGAAACTCGTAATTTTCCAGCGTATTGAATTGAGCCAGAAATTCGGCCTTAATTTGAGTGTTGGTTTCCGGATCGGTAACTCTACCCAAATAACAAGTTGTAGTCCGGCTTAGAACAGAATCTACTGCAATTGAGCGTGTTTGTGCTTCAAAGACAGATGATGTAGACTCAATGTTGTCTTCATCTGTATATATACCAATTGATTCTGTATTATCATCACAGGCACACAAACATAAAGCCAGTAAAGAACTTCCTAATAATATTTTTTTCATTTTTTTTGTTAATGTGCTAATGTTATTATTCCTCTTTACCGGCGCTCCATGCTTTATCGAAAAAGTCAATGTAAGCATCCGCATCAATGCCTTCTGCGGCATCGAGAACTGGAATATTTTTTTCTGTAGCGTATGTTTTAAGATTTTTGTTGGCTGTTGGGCTGGATACAATAAATCCGTCAGAGAAATCTATTGCCAGTTTATGCAGTTCCTCGAATGTACATTCCGGACTAAAATTTTTCAGAACATCACTTTTTGCCGTTTTGAACTCAAGACATTTGCCGAAATTTTCACCCATTGGATGCTGAAGTTCGTCACCAAAAACAGAATAGATAACCTTGCTGTCTCTGAATGAAGGTTCTTCACTATAAGCTGTTTTTATATATAAAGGAACAAGAGCTGACATCCAACCTTGACAGTGAATAACGTCTGGTACCCACCGGAGCTTTTTGACGGTTTCCAATACACCCCTTGCATAAAAAATAGCTCTTTCACCATTGTCGGTATATTCTTCTCCGTTTTCATCAGTGGCCATCATTCGTTTGGTGAAATAATCATCATTGTCGATGAAATATACCTGCATGCGGGCAGAAGGAATGGAGGCCACCTTTATAATAAGTGGATGATCCGTATCATCGATAATCAGATTCATTCCCGACAGACGGATTACTTCATGAAGTTGGTTTCTCCGTTCGTTGATATGGCCCCATTTGGGCATAAATGTTCTGATTTCACGTCCTTTTTCTTGTATGGCTTGTGGTAGTTTCCGGCCCAATGACGCAATTTCTGAATCCTCTACGTACGGGGTCATTTCTTGGGTAATGAATAAAATTTTATTTGCCTTCATTTGTTCTATTTTCGTTTTGCATAGGCAAATATACGAAAAAAACTTGGTTTAATTGTATTTTCAACCATTTTGAATGGCTCTTTTACATTAATTTCACTTATTTTTCTCCTAATGTCTTTGTTATGTGGTATTTTATGTGTTATTTTGCAAAGTTTTTTAGGAATTTGGACTTTAATATTTACTGTAAATGGAATTAGTTCAGACTATTGATGCATTGAAAAATGCGTTGTATGCAGTTCGTAAAGACGGAAAAAAGGTTGGACTTGTACCTACCATGGGAGCTTTGCATAATGGACATGCCTCTTTGGTGCGACGTTGTGTAGAGGAAAATGATGTGACAGTCGTCAGCGTTTTTCTGAATCCTACTCAGTTTAATGACAAGACTGATTTGGAGAAGTATCCCCGTACGTTGGAAGCGGATTGTGCTTTATTGGAATCTTTGGGTGTAACTTATGTGTTTGCTCCGTCTGTGGAGGAAATGTATCCGGAACCCGACAATCGTCAGTTTAGTTATCCTCCTATAGATACAGTGATGGAAGGGGCTTTTCGTCCAGGTCATTTTAATGGTGTATGCCAAATTGTAAGTAAACTATTTGCTATAGTAGATCCTGACCGTGCTTATTTCGGGGAAAAGGATTTCCAACAGATAGCTGTGATTCGCGCAATGGTAAAGGATTTGAAATTCAGAGTTGAAATAGTACCTTGTCCTGTAGTGCGTGAGGAAAGCGGTTTGGCTATGAGCAGTCGTAATACGCTCCTTTCAGAGAATGAGCGTCAGATTGCAGCCAATATCTCAAAGATATTGTTCAAAAGTAAGAATTTTGCAACGAATCATACGTTGGAGGAAACTCGTAAATATGTAATTGACTCTATTAATGCCATAGTAGGATTAGAGGTACAATATTATGAAATAGTGGACGGCCTGACTTTGCAGTCCGTTCAAAAATGGTCTGATTCAGATTATATTGTGGGTTGTATTACTGTATACTGCGGTGATCAGCCTATCCGTTTGATAGATCATATCAAGTATAAAGGATAACATCTTCAATATCATTAATAAAAAAATAAACGTTATGATGATTCAAGTGTTGAAATCAAAGTTGCATTGCGTACGTGTGACAGAGGCTAATCTGAATTACATGGGCAGCATTACCATTGATGAAGACCTTATGGACGCTGCTAATATGATAGCAGGTGAAAAAGTACAAATCGTAAACAACAATAATGGAGAACGCTTCGAAACATATATTATTAAAGGAGAGCGAGGTTCAGGGTGTATCTGTCTTAATGGTGCAGCTGCCAGAAAAGTGCAAGTAGGTGACATCTGTATCATCATTTCGTATGCTATGATGGATTTTGAAGAAGCGAAGAGTTTTCAGCCAACAGTCGTTTTTCCAGATACGGAAACGAATAAGGTTGTCAAATAATAGTGATTGAATTATTTATAATTATAATGAAGATCCCTTTATGTCTAAGATATAGAGGGATCTTTTATAATATGTTGATCATATTGATATGATCAATTGAAATAAACGATTGTCTTTGATCCTTTTAAAAAAGGAAGAGAAATGTTCATATTCTCTTCCTGTCATAGATCTTGATATCGTGTATGATTCTGTTATTTTATTCAAAAATGATAAGATCGGTTCCTTCCATTACTGATTCCCCTGGTGTGACGCAGATTTTTTCAATCTTACCGGCACGATCGGATGTGATGTTGTTTTCCATTTTCATGGCATCGAGTATTGCAACCGTATCGCCACGCTTGATTTCGTCGCCCACTTTGACTGTTACGTCAAGTATAACTCCAGGAAGAGGCGCTTTTACGCTGTATTTCTTAGGAGTAACAGGTGCTGGAACACCAGCAGGCTTTACTACTACAGGATGTAAGGTCGGTTTTTTTTCTTCCGGCAATTTGACACTGTAGGTGATACCATTGACTATCACGGTTGCTACATTGTTTTCTATACCTTCAACGGTTACTTCATAGTCATTGCCGTTAATATTATATTTATATTCTTTCATGAATGATTGTTTGTTTAAAATTTAACTTCCGGTGTCTGGCGTTGTGTACGTAATTTGGAATTCCATTCCGTAGGTTCTGTTTCTACTGTTAGTTTACCGCTTTCTATGACATGGGTGTTATATCCCTGATATTCATAGATAGCCAGAGTCAGTGCAGCCAGTACTTCACCATTGATTTTATTATTTTCCATAATGCAATCGTAATATGGGTTTATAATGGGATATTACCATGTTTCTTAGCCGGATTAGCCAGTGACTTGGTTCTGAGTTGTGCTAGAGCGCGTATGATACGGAAACGCGTATTGCGAGGTTCTATGACATCATCAATGTAGCCATATTTGGCTGCTTGATAAGGATTGGTAAATAGTTTGTTATATTCCGCTTCTTTTTCGGCCAGGAAGCTTTTGGGATCTTCTGCAGTTTTGGCATCTTTGGCATAGAGTACGGCTACAGCTCCTTCTGCTCCCATTACGGCGATTTCAGCCGAAGGCCATGCGTAATTAAGATCTCCTCTCAGTTGTTTGCAACTCATGACAATATGTGATCCGCCATAACTTTTTCGTAAGGTAACAGTCACTTTGGGGACAGTAGCCTCGCCATAGGCATACAATAATTTGGCACCATGTAAAATGACTGCATTGTATTCCTGTCCCGTTCCGGGTAAGAAGCCTGGTACGTCAACCAGAGTAACCAATGGAATATTAAATGCATCACAGAATCTAACGAAACGTGCACCTTTTCTGCTGGCATTACAATCCAGTACGCCGGCATAGCAATTCGGTTGGTTGGCAACAATACCTACGCTTTGGCCATTGAAACGTGCGAAACCGATGATGATATTACGGGCATAGTCTTTTTGAATCTCGAAAAATTCTCCATTATCAACAATAGATCCGATTACCTGGTACATGTCGTAGGCCTTGTTCGGATTATCCGGAATGATTTCATTCAAGCTGTCTTCCATGCGGTCGATAGGATCAGTACACTCTTTACGGGGAGCTTCTTCCATATTATTTTGAGGAATATAGCTAAGTAGAGTACGAATTGTTGCAAGTCCTTCTTCTTCTGTCTGTGCTGTGAAATGGGTAACACCTGATTTGGTTGAGTGAACACTTGCACCACCTAGATCTTCCTGTGAGACATCTTCCCCGGTGACTGTCTTTACGACTTTCGGGCCGGTAAGGAACATGTAAGAAGTACCTTCCATCATCAGTGTAAAATCGGTGAGAGCGGGAGAGTAAACGGCTCCTCCAGCGCAAGGACCAAATATTCCTGAAATTTGTGGAACGACACCAGATGCCATGATATTACGTTGGAATATTTCTGCGAATCCTCCAAGTGCATTGATACCTTCCTGGATACGTGCGCCGCCGGAGTCGTTTAATCCAATACAAGGTGCTCCCATTTTCATGGCCTGATCCATAACTTTGCAAATCTTTTCTGCCATGGTTTCAGATAAAGAACCACCATTTACGGTAAAATCTTGTGCAAAAACGTAAACAAGTCGTCCGTCAATGGTTCCACTTCCTGTTACTACACCATCGCCAAGATATTGCTTTTTTTCCATGCCGAAGTTAGTACAACGGTGTAACTTGAACATATCCATTTCTTCAAAGCTTCCCGGATCGAGAAGCATATCAATACGTTCTCTGGCTGTATATTTGCCTTTGGCATGTTGTTTTTCAATTGCTTTTTCGCCTCCGCCTATGCGGGCTTTGGCACGAAGCTCAACTAATTCTTTAATTTTTTCAGTTTGGACACTCATAGTTTATCAATTTTTCATGTTTGGTGGGACTTGTCATGAAACAACAAACCAGCGGAATGCTTCTTTAAAGAAGCTGTCCCGCCGGAAATGATGTTATTGGGGTGAGTCCCATATAAATTGCAAGATAGATGTGATGATGGATCACTTTATCCTGATTAATGTTCACAAAGTTCTGTCAGAATGCCACATGTAGATTTGGGGTGGAGGAATGCAATTTGAAGTTTTTCGGCTCCAAGACGAGGGGCTTTATCAATAAGGCGAATACCTTTTTCATCACATTCTGCCAATGCGTTGGCAACACCATCTTCAATGCAAAATGCGACATGATGCACACCGCGTCCTCCTTTTTCCAAGAATTTGGCAATTGGACTGTCTGGACTTGTGGGTTCTAACAGTTCAAGTTTAACTTCACCTACTTTAAGAAAAGCAGTTTTTACTTTCTGATCTGCTACCTCTTCTATGTTGTAACATTTCAGTCCTAATACATTTTCAAAGTAGGGTAATGCTTGTTCAATGCTTTCAACGGCTATACCCAAATGTTCAATATGTGAAATTTTCATGATGTGATTGATTTTGGTTGTTTATATGCTGCAGGTCTTTCTGCAACATGACAAATATACACAGTTTATGTTTAATTAGGAAATAATCTTCTGTTTTTTTAGATTTTATAAGATTGCTCGTTTAAAGTTCAATCAAAATTCTTGCATTAATCTGGCGTCCAGTCAAATAGTTGGGTACAGCATATTGTTGGTTGGTCACATCTGTCACCCAGTAATATGAACTGACATTGCTGATGTCGAACAGATTGAAACAATCTACACCCAGCCAAATATTACGCAGATAGCGTATTATTTTTTTCTGATTACGTCCGTCTTCATTGTCCAGAAGACGATAACTCATCCCGATATCTACACGTTTGTAGGCTGGTGCCCGGAATGCCATACGTTCCAAACCGGTGTGGGGAGGACCAAATGGAAGACCATCTGCAATACATGCCTTTAACGTCATTTTCCATCGTGTCGATCCCGGGAAAAAGTCGCTGAAAAAAAAGTTTAGATTGTAGCGTTGGTCTGTAGGTTGGGGGAAACTTTTTCCGTTAACTTTCTGTTCTGCTTTCATCAAACTTAAGCTGATCCATGAATCAGTTCCCTCTACGAATTCACCAAAGAGTTTGAAATCGACTCCGGTAGTATATCCTGAAGCCACATTACCTCCGTAATAGACAATTTTGACGTTATTGACGTTGTAAGGTATGAGATTTGCCAATGCTTTATAGTAAACTTCAGTGGTAAACTTAAATGGTCTGTTAAGCAATTTAAACTTGTAATCACCTCCGAGTACAATTTGGAAAGAACGGGGAGATTTGATTTGTTTGTTGAGTATTACGGAAGTTGAACCGTTTTTTGTAACAGTATCTCTCAATTCTTTATAGAATGGAGCCTGATAATATAATCCTGTGGCAATACGGAATGTAAAATCTTCATTGAAAGCAGGGATATAACCTAAAGCCAGACGCGGGCTAGCCAGCCACTCCTTGTTCCAGCTCCAAAAACTAAGACGGAGTCCGTAATTGAAAGAAAAAATTCCGGCATTATTTGTGAACCGCCAGGTGTCTTGTCCGAACAATTCCACACGGTCACTACTGAGCTTGTTGATAGATTTCAGATTGTAGATCAAGTCCAGCCTGTTGCCTGTGTGGGGGATAGAATATCCTGCAGAATCGCGCATTTCCCATTCTCTGGTGTTTTCTTCTATAATTTCGTGTTTCCATGTCAGTCCAGCCTGAATGTCATGCCCATCAGGCTTATGGGAAAACAATACTTTCATGCTTTTGACGTTTGCGTCCAGATAATTTCTGGCATGTTCCATATAGGTTCCGACTCCCAACTGTTCGGTCGTATTTGTTTCATCCAGCCAATATTGTCCTTGAATATCGTAGGTTACCTGCTCCTTTGTGGCAAAGGCAGAGGCCAGAATAGAAAGACTGGTACGGTCTGTGAAATGATGAGAGAGGCTGAGGGTACCGAACAATGTCCTGAAAAGATCCTGTTCCTTACCGTCAAAATACACTTTGAATGATTTGACATCCTGCATGGTTCCAAAATTGGTCTGGCGGTCAGCAGGAAGAAAATCATATTTGTTTTGAGATATGTTTCCGATAAAATCAAGACTCCATCGTTTGTTGGGTGACCAACTCAGATAGGTTTGGTAGTCAAGGAATCTTGGACTGTATTCTCCTTTTGTTTCCAGTGATCCCAACATATATTGATTTGTTTTGTAGCGGATACCGTGACTCATGCTGAAATGAGATTTGGCATATCCCATATAGGCACTAGCTCCGAGTAAGCTGGCTGAGACTGTAGCTTCTGCTTTTTTGGGTTTTTTATAAGTAATATCCAATACAGACGACATTTTGTCGCCGTATTTGGCTTCAAATCCGCCAGCCGAAAATTTAATATTTTCGACCATATCACTATTGATGATACTTAATCCTTCCTGTTGTCCGGAAGTAATGAGAAGAGGACGGTAAACTTCCACACCATTAATATAGACGCTATTCTCGTCGAAACTACCTCCACGGACATTGTATTGCGAACTCAGTTCGTTGTGAGTACTGACTCCAGCTTGGGTTGCAACCAGTTCTTCTACTGCATTTCCTGTGGTGGAAGGAAGACGTTTGAGATGTTCTGTATTAAGCTGTTGTGTCGTGTTCATCTGTCGTCTGGTTTCTTTGACGGTTACTTCCCCAATATTGATGGTTTGGGTTTGCATGGTTATGTTTAACCTAAGGTCTCCTTTCGGTTTGAAGAGAACTTTTTCTTTGGTTTCATAACCGATCAGACTGAAAACGATTGTGACGGTATCAGCAGTTTCAAATTCCAGATTATAACGTCCGTTCAAGTCTGTAGTTGTACCAGCGACCTGTCCTTTAGCTCTTACGATGGCAAATATGACTGGATTCTGTTCTTCGTCAATGACCTTACCAGATAGTTTTACTTTGGTTTGTGCAAAACCTTCTGTGCAGAAGGACAGAAGGATAAGCAGGCTTAGTATGATATGGAATGAATGTTTGTACACTTTAATTTGAAAACTTTGATTTCTTATAATAACGCAAAGATAGTATTTTTTTGTACGTCGTTTCTATTTTTATTTTTCTAAACGTTAGAATAAATTCTATTTGCAGGTTTTTGTTTGATTGGGAGGATTGGGAGGATAGAATCTCCATATTATATCATTCTTGAGAAAAATATTCGTTTTTTCCGCTGAATTTATGTAGATTTGCAAGTCTGAAAAACAGCTTTAAAAATAGTTTTGTGGATATGGAAAAGTTTAGTGATTTGATAAAGATACGTCGCAGTATGCGTAAGTTCACGCCGGAAGAATTATCGCAGGATGAGGTGGTAACGCTTTTACGTGCGGCATTAATGTCTCCTTCTTCCAAGGGAACACGTGCATGGGAATTTGTTGTTGTTGATGATAAAAGCTTATTGCAGCAACTTTCCTGTTGTAAGGATAAGGGAGCGGAACTTATTGCCGGTGCCCCGCTGGCTGTAGTGGTTCTGGCTGATCCGATGATTAGTGATGTTTGGATCGAAGATGCTTCAGTTGCAACGACGATGATGTTGTTACAGGCTGAAGATCTGGGCTTGGGAGCTTGTTGGGTTCAGATTCGTAACCGTTCGATGGCAGATGGTAAGCCGGCAGAAGAAATCGTTCGCAACCTGTTGCATATTCCGTCTCATTTACGTATTCTTTCCATTGTTGCTGTCGGTCATAAGGGTATGGAACGCAAACCGTTTAATGAGGATAAACTGCAATGGGAAAAAGTGCATATTAACGATTTTGAAACGGCAGACGAAGAATGAAAATCGTATTTGTTGGAGCCGGGAATCTGGCTACCCGGTTGGCCTTGTCTTTGAAAGAAGCTGGTCATGAAATCTTACAGGTTTATAGCAGAACCATTGTTTCAGCCACCGCTTTGGCATCACAGTTGAATTGTAATGCAACAGACAGTTTGGAACAGGTCGTTTATGATGCAGATGTTTATATCTTTGCGGTAAAAGATACCGTGCTGGAACAGTTGGCAGAGTCAGTGATACCTGGTCGGGAGAAAGCTCTTTTTTTGCATACGGCAGGCAGTATGCCGGTTAGCGTTTTTGCAAAGGCTTGCCATTATGGGGTATTTTATCCCATGCAGACTTTTTCGAAGTCGCAACATGTTGAGTTCTGTGAGATACCTTGTTTCATTGAGGCGTCCGGTCAGGAAGAATTACAGAAGGTAAAGGAATTGGCCATGTCTGTGTCCGATCGCGTGTATGAAGTGTCGACTGAGGATCGTCGTCAACTGCATTTAGCAGCTGTCTTCGCTTGTAATTTCGTCAATCATTGTTACGCATTATCGGCAGAGATTCTGGCTGCCAGAAATATTCCATTTGATGTGATGTGGCCTTTGACAGATGAAACAGCACGTAAAATACATCAATTGAAACCTGCAGAAGCTCAGACGGGGCCGGCTTTGCGTTATGACAGAAATGTCATGGACAAGCAGACTGCGTTGTTGGAACAGCATCCTCAATGGAAAGAGATTTATGAATGTATGAGTCGTAGTATTTATGAACTGGCTCAGCAAAAAGGAGGAAAACAGAATGATAAATTATGATTTGAAAAAGATAAAGGCAATCGTTTTTGATGTGGACGGTGTATTAAGTGCGGAAACAATCAATCTGCACCCTGATGGCGGCCCCATGCGTACGGTAAATATTAAGGATGGTTATGCAATACAGTTGGCAGTCAAGATGGGATTGCATGTTGCTATTATTACCGGAGGGAATTCAGAGGCTGTCCGTAAGCGTTATGAAGGATTGGGTATGACAGACATTTATATGCAATGTGCTGTTAAGATCAAAACTTATGAAAGTTTTGTTGCTAAATATCAGTTGACAGATGAAGAGGTACTTTATATGGGGGATGATATTCCTGATTATGAAGTGATGCAGCGTTGTGGTTGTCCATGTTGTCCTTCTGATGCAGCTCCTGAGATTAAAACCGTTTCGTTGTATGTTTCTCATCTGAAAGGAGGATATGGTTGTGGCCGCGATGTTATCGAGCAGGTATTGAAAGCTCAGCATAAATGGTTGAAGGATGAGAAAGCTTTTGGTTGGTAAGATAAAGTCTATTAATGTAAGCGATGCTATATGTTGGATAATCTGAAGCAGTATAATATTATATTAGCGAGCAATTCACCTCGTAGAAAAGAACTGTTGGCCGGATTGGATATACCATTCGAAGTAAAGGTAATACCGGGTATAGACGAAAATTGTCCGGCGTATTTGAAAGGTAGTGAAATTCCTCGATATTTGTCACGTAAGAAAGCTGAAGCCTATATCGGCCAGATGTCAGACCATGATTTGATCATTACGGCAGATACGGTGGTATGGGTCGATGATACGACTGTATTGGGTAAGCCGGCCGATGAGATAGAGGCTGGTCGTATGCTTAGACTGTTGTCGGGTAAAACGCACGATGTAATAACTGGTGTGACGATAATGACAACAGGTAAAACAGTGACATTTGCCGTAGAAAGTAAAGTTACTTTTGACGAATTGGATGAAGAGGATATAGACTATTATATATCTCATTATCATCCGATGGATAAAGCCGGTGCTTATGGGATTCAGGAATGGATCGGTTTTGTGGGTGTTACCGCTTTATCGGGATCATATTTTAATGTGATGGGATTACCTGTCCAGCGTTTGTATAAAGAATTAAAGTGTTTCTAAAAATGAAAGCAATTGTAAAAAAGAGTATTTTGCCGTTTGGGTTATTGGTTCTGCTGACTTTGGGGTTGGTGTCTTGTGAAGAAAAGCATATTTCAGAATTGCCGGCATTTGCTGGTTTTAGGGTAACACCGACGACCTGGCATTCTGGTGATTCGGTAACAGTGACAGCGGTGCAACGTTCACAAGGAAATTTATTGTTTAAAGCCAAATACAGTTGGACTGTGGCATGTCAGGATACAACTTTCAGTAAAACTTATCAGGTTGTATATGATAATGATAAATCAGATCCGAATATCAGCTTTAGAATACCACAAAATATTACTGGAAATGCCAGTATCAGTTTTACAGCAGAGTATCATTATTCAGCGACAGCACCCACATCAATTCCAACTGCATCAACAGGTGGTGAAGGGTTGATCGGATCAATAGGCAGTCCTGCAAGCAGTACATTATATGGTAAATGCTCAGGTTCTGCGTCTATGACTATTTTACCGGCCGAGTAAGAATTAATTCTGTGATATTATGTAAAGAATATGGATTTTTATTGCAGTCTGTATTACTCTTCATTATATGTAAATCCGGTAATTTGAGTACGTGACCAGGTTGTACGGAAGCCGAACCATCCTTCTTCCAGAGGTTGTGGGTCTGTGTAATCAACAATGCATTGGTCATCTATAAAATATCTTATCCGTGAACCTTTACATTGCAATACGATATGGTACCATTTGTTGGCTTGAAGTAAATGAGAGGGATCCGTATATTCAGTGATGACAGCCGGGCGTTTTGACGGATTGTCGATACCTGATTCGTTTCCGTCATAGCGTCTGAATCGGGTTGTTGTATTGTGGTTCCCACCATAGCCTAAGTAGTAAAGTTGCAGACTGTAGTAGCGGGTGAATATTCCTTTTCGCCATGCTGCACGACTGAGAATGTGGTTGGCATGCGGATCTGATGCTTTCCAAAAACAGTTCAGATCACTCAGTCGGTCGTTTGGTTGTCCTTCAGACATCACTCTGGCATAATAGCTGATGGTCAGGTCTCCTTTCATTTTTTCTTTCCGCCAAAGAGTTAATCCTTTTGGAGCGGTGATTTCCAATGTATCATCCATAAATCGGATAGAATAGAGATTTTGCTCTGCTTCTATGAACCAGTGTGTTTCGAATGAGTCTTTGTTGAATGCAGTTGTTTGTGCCTGCAAGTGCGCAGACAGGAACATGATGATAATCAAAGCAGGAAAAAAAAGACTATGTTTGTTATTCATTATTTAAAAGAATTGTGATGAAAAAAATATTGTTTGTTTGCCTTGGCAATATTTGCCGTTCAAGTGCAGCAGAAGAGATTATGCGTCAAAAAGTAAAAGATGCCGGTTTGGAATCTGAATATGTATTGGATTCTGCCGGATTGATCAATTATCATGAAGGTGAACCGGCAGATGAACGAATGAGAGCCCATGCCGCCCGTCGTGGCTATCATATTACACATCTTTCTCGTCCGGTCTGTTATGATGATTTTTTTAAGTTCGATATGATTTTGGGTATGGATGACAGGAACATTGAGCGTTTGAAGTCTTTGGCACCAGGTTTGGATGAGGAACGTAAGATAGCCAGGATGACAGATTATTGCCGTCTGAAGGTTGTCGATTACGTTCCAGATCCTTATTATGGTGGAGCTTCAGGTTTTGAGAATGTACTGGACATTCTGGAAGATGCCTGTTCCGGATTGCTGGATACGTTGACGCACGAGAATTGTTGATTATTTGCCGTGCATGGTATCCCACATCCGTTTGTAATTTTCTGCCAGACCTCCTTCTCCCGTTTCTTTGTAAAGAGAAGGCAGGTCATGGCCCGTTTTTTTCATGACTTCAATGACCTTGTCGAACGAAACCTGATGTACACCGTCTGTCAACATGGCATACGAATTGGCATCCATTGCACGTGCAGCAGCATAGGCATTGCGTTCTATACAAGGGATTTGTACCAGACCGCATACCGGATCACATGTGAGTCCCAGATGATGTTCAAGTCCCATTTCTGCAGCATATTCAATTTGTGCGGGTGTACCACCGAACAGTTGTGAAGCGGCAGCAGCAGCCATGGCGCAAGCTACTCCGACCTCTCCCTGACAACCTACTTCTGCTCCAGAAATAGATGCGTTGGTTTTGACAATGTTACCGAAAAGACCGGCTGTAGCTAATGCTCTGATGATACGTTGGTCGCTGATTTGGCGTGATGTATATAGATGATACAGAACTGCCGGCAGAACACCGCACGAGCCACAAGTCGGTGCCGTTACAATCATGCCACCACCTGCATTTTCTTCACTGACAGCCAGTGCGTAGGCAAAAATAAGTCCGCGGGTACGCATGGAATGTTGATAACCTTCAGCCCGAACGTAATATGATGCGGCTTTTCTGCGCAGACAAAGTGGTCCGGGAAGGACACCTTCATGTTCCAGCCCGTTGTGTACGGCTTGTTTCATGGTTTCCCAGACTTCGGACAGGTAATCCCAAATTTCCTTACCTTCATATTCTTCTACGTATTCCCAATAACTTTTCCCTGTAGACATACACCAGGACAGAATATCCGTAGCAGAATTTAATGGATATATATCTTCGTATTTAATAGGAGTTGCTCCTTCTTCAGCCAATGCTCCTCCGCCTATACTGTAGACAACCCATTCTCCGGTACATTCATCATCCATATTGAATGATTTGAATTTCATACCATTCGGATGGTAAGGAAGAAAGGTTTTGGGCTTCCATATTAAATTGGTCTTATTTTCATCCAATATGCTGAAAATGGCCTTATCTGTCATGTGACCTACGCCTGTTGCGGCGAGGCTGCCGTACAGGGTTACTTCAAACCGGTTGGCTTCCGGATGTTTTTCTTTAAACAGTATGGCTGCTTTACGTGGTCCCATCGTGTGGCTGCTTGACGGGCCGTATCCGATGCGGTATAGTTCTTTCAATGTGATCATAGAAGTCTATCGTGATTTTTTTATTTCAAAGATAATATAAAAAAATGAGATTTCAGATAAATCTTTTGATTATGCTCGGAGAAAGATTTTACTTGGTAAAGGATAAAATTTATGTGACGATGGAAACGCTTATGTTCAAAGCTGTTATTTAGTTACCAATAGAGTAGGGGCCTTTTTAGAATTTAAGACAGATTGTAAAATATGGGAGGCATGTTTGCTGAAAATGGATAAAATAATAGTCTTGGATCTCTTCCGCTGATGGGTTGCCGATAATGCTGTATAATCCGGCTCTGAAGGCCAATTCTGAATTCTTGAATATTTTTTGAAATCCGTAACCGGCATCCAATCTGTATTTGACTGGTTCTCTGAACTGACGAAAATGTTCTTTTGGATAAAGATACATATCCTCATCCATTTCTTTTATTTTTCCGGAATGTATAATACCTCCGACCGATACGGAAGAGTATTTACCGACTTTAAGACTCAATGCAGCCGCCAGTGCATGGAGTATGTCATAAAGTGAAGGCTTTTTTCCCAATTCCGGTAGATCATTGAACCATTCTTTACTCCTGATGTAAGCATAGGATAATTCGGTAGAGAGACGATTCCATTTATTGTTGAAATATATTTTTATACCATAGCTGGAACCTTCACCTGACATGATATAACGTTTCCATTCATTATCTGTAGGGTAGATTTCAGGGCGAATGGCCAGTACATGATGTCTGGTCTTGTAGAATACGGATGCTTCTGCATAGCCGTTCTCTAGAAAATGTTTCCATCCTAATTCATAATGTTCTGATGAACGCGGTTTAAAGCCCTCTATGCTTGGCATTCTGAAGTCAGTAGGAAATGCAATATATCCTAAAAAGCAATTGTTATATACGGATTTGCCTGTTTCACATATTGCTTATGATAGCGGCTTTAACAATCTGGCAGGATTTAATTTACAGTTTTAAAGACAACAGGATATACACCTACTCAATATAGAAAAATGTTTAAAAATTATTCGCCGGTATAAAATAGGAAATGGTATATTATAATAGAGCTTTTAAACAAAAATTTTTTGTCTGATATGACAAGTTGATAGTGGTTGTGATTGATAGCCCTTTTTTTGACTTATTTTAAAGATGTAATCTAGTTTCTGTTTGAATAGAAAGGTCTATAACCTCTCTACAATAGTATGCGTAAAACCCCTTCACCTATTCACCTTCCTTTGTATATAAGGGATGTGAGGTGAAGATGATCCTTCACAACCTCTTCACCATCTCCTTCACGGTAATTGTCTGTCTAATAGGAATATTTTTATTCAAATAAAAAATATATACAACCTCAAAAAAGTAAAGCTTACTTTTTAAAAAGTAAACCTTACTTTTTTGAAAGTAAGCCTTACTTTTTTCAAAATCTACTGAGAGGTGTAACCTTGAATGGTTGTTTTTATTTACAAAAATGTGAAAATGTAAGTATTATTCGAAAATTGCTGGTGAAGAGTGAATATTCATTGTTAACTAATTGATTGATAATTTATTAAATAGTATAGTGAAGGGGTGATGAAGTTTGTGAGGATTCCTATTGGGGAGAGCAGGTAATTAGAGGATAAAAAACAGATTTGGAGTTCCTGATTTTGAACATTTTTCTTCTTACATAAAAGCACCCTGATCAAAAATACAGGGACCCCAAAAAGTAATAAATGATGATAAATTTGAATCTTTTGATTAAAAATGTCGTCATCAGGTTACTATTCAGGAATAAATAAGTAATTGATGGCAAAATTGCCGTAAGGCAAATAAAATTGAAGTAGCTGCAAATATTATTGAAATGTATATGGGCGGAAAGGAATAATTTTGTTTTGTTGTTTAATTCCTTAAATTAGTTGATATGAACTCACTCGTAAATAAGTTTTTGTTAATATTGGTCATTGTTCTGCAAACAGTGACTATGTACGGTCAGGGGGAAAGCAATAAATGCAGGATAGCTCCGGCTCCGTTATTTCGTGATCCGGTATATGATGGCGCAGCAGACCCTATGGTCATATATCATAATGAAGAACAAGCATGGTATATGTTTTATACAAACAGAAGAGCCAATGTGCCATTGCATGGGGTGAGCTGGTGTTATGGAACAGACATAGGAGTTGCAGTGAGTAAAGATGGTGGACAGACATGGATTTACAAGGGAGCGCTGGATCTGGCCTTTGAGCAAGGTGCGAATACATTTTGGGCGCCTCATGTAGTATATGATAAGGGAAAATACCATTTGTTTGTAACTTATATAAGGGGTATTCGTGAAACTTGGTCTGGAACAGGAAAAATAGCTCATTATACCAGTAAGGACTTGTGGAATTGGAAGTTTAATGGCATAATTCCATTATCAGATGATTCTCTGTTGGATGCAACGGTTTATAAAAAACCGGATGGTTTGTGGGGAATGTGGTATAAAAATGCCAGAATCGGATATACTGTGGAGGCGGTCAGTAAGGATTTGAAGCATTGGACTAACAAGGAAGGGATTGCTATAGATGATTGTCCGCATGAAGCTCCTTTTGTATTCTCCTTTAAAGGTTATTATAGGTTGTTGACTGATCAGTGAGTGGTTTAGGGGTTTATCGTTCAGCAGATGCAACAGTTGGGAGAAGCAGGGAGTGATACTCCGAAGTCCGGGGAAACGGAAAGATGACGGTGTACGCGCCAGCCATCCTTGCGTGGTTGTGTCGGGAGAAAGGGCTTTTGTCTTTTATTTTACTCATCCGGGATGGATTAAGGAAGGAGGATGGGGGAGTGAAGCCGATAAACTGGATGATGCCAGCATTCTGCCTCATAATTATCGTCGTTTTTCCATACAGGTCGCAGAATTGAAGATTGATCAGGATGGAGTCATGACTTGTGATCGCGATTTACCTTTTGATTTTTATTTGGAAAAACCTTGATGTTATGCGTTGTTGTTTACTGGGTATATTTTGTCTTATTGGTATGGGGGCTCCTGTAAAGGGAGCAGATTCATTGCGTGAAGGGGTAGTTATACATCATTCACCTTCAAATTCAGGCAGACATGTAGGTTCCCCAAGTATTGTTGTGATGCCTGATGGTACATATATTGCTTCACATGATTATTTTGGTCATTTTCTGTCGGATACATTTGTTTATCGTTCTGATGATAAGGGATTGACATGGGAGCGGATTTCAACATTGAAAACTCTGACTTGGGCTACTTTATTCAACAAAGGTAAAGAACTTTACTTGATAGGAATAAGATCCCGCTGTACAATGGGTTATGGTGATTTTGTTGTTTGCCGTTCTGATGATAATGACAAGACGTGGACAACTCCGAAGGATGAAAACACAGGATTGATAAGAAAAGGTTTTTATCATTGTGCTCCTGTGCCAGTGGTAAAAAGGGATGGTAAATACTGGAGGGCAATGGAAAATATGGGTAAAGACGGAGGATGGGGGCCGTTTGCAGCTTTGATGACCTCCATTGCATGTGACGGAGACTTGCTGAATGCCAATGAATGGATTTTAAGTAATGAACTCATGTTCCGGCCATCATGGAAGGAAGGGGCTGTTGCATGGCTGGAGGGTAATGCAGTTGCAGACAAAAAGGGGGACATAAAGGATATATTAAGGGTTGCTGACCGGCAGGATGATGTAGCGGCAATGGCTTCAGTTTCGCCCGATGGCAGGACTTTATCTTTTGATCCTTCTACGGATTTCATACATCTGCCGGGAACTGCCAAAAAATTTACGATCAGGTATGACCGAAAAAGCAAGAAATATTGGGCTCTGACGAATTATGCTTTATCTGATGACCGTTTGGTGTTGTCGGACTTTGGTTCGATAAGAAACACGCAAGTATTGATTTGTTCATCTGATTTATATAACTGGCAGATTGTTGATACGGTACTGACTTGTGAGCGTCCTGATTATTATGGTTATCAATATGTGGATTGGCAGATAGATGGTAAGGATATTGTTTTTGTATCAAGAACAGCATGGCGTGATGAATACGGATTGCCGCCACGTCAGCATGATGCGAATTATTTGACATTTCACAGATTGAAGCATTTTAGGCGCTTGGCTGACAAACAGTGCAAATAGAATATAAGAATCGGCAAATATTATTTGATAATATCTGTTTGAAGGTGCTTAACTTTGCACATCGTTAAATCTTAAAACAATAAAATGAAAAATAGAAAATTATATTTGGGTTTAGTGTTGATGTGCTCTTTACATGCCGGTGCCCAGTCGCTTTATCCCGGTGTGGCAGAAGACAAAATCGTTAAAAACATTGATGATAAGGTACAGCTTTTGTCTTTCGATCTTTCGGAAGTAAGATTGCATGAGGGTGTATTGTATAATGCTATGCAGGCCAATAGAAAATGGTTGCTCGATTTGAGTCCGGACCGTTTCTTGTGCAGGTTTTATGAATATGCCGGTCTGCCTGCTAAAGCTCCTATTTACGGTGGTTGGGAAAGCCAGGGAGTTTCAGGTCATACTTTGGGACATTATCTTTCGGCTTGTGCCATGCAATATGCGGCTACCGGGGATGAGGAGTTTAAGTCGAGAGTGGATTATATGGTGAGCGAACTGGCCCGCTGCCAAAAGATGTATAAGGGACTGATGGCAGGGTATGTCGGCGGTATACCAGAACAAGAAAGAATATTTACTGAAATATACGAAGGTAAGGTCTATTCGTCCGGATTTGATCTTAATGGCGGATGGGTGCCCATTTACACTTTGCATAAGTTGTATGCCGGATTGGTTGATGCTTATTTATATTGTAATAATGAAGAAGCCAAGGATGTGGTTACGAAATGTGCAGATTGGCTGATTAATATCACTTCCAATTTGGACGAGGCGAAGTTCCAGCAGATGATTAGTTGTGAAATCGGCGGAATGAATGAAGTTCTGGATGCGATTTATATTTTGACCGGAGAACAGAAATATCTGGATATTGCCAAAAAATTCTATCATAAAGCAGTTTTGGATCCTATGGTTGAAGGACTGGATCAGTTAAACGGATTGCATGCCAATACTCAAATACCAAAGGTGTTGGGATGTCTTACGGAGTATCTGGCAACAGGTGAGGAAGACCGGTATAAATTGGCTGCGTTCTTTTGGGACAGAGTAGTGCATCATCATACTTATTCAATGGGTGGAAACAGTGACAGCGAGCATTTCGGTGAACCTGACCATCTGTATCATCGCAGGACAAGCGGCTCTGCCGAAACTTGCAATACCTATAATATGCTTAAACTTACCAAAAAACTCTTCCAGATAGATGCCGATGCAGAGATGATGGATTATTATGAACGGGCTTTATATAATCATATTCTGGCATCACAGAATCCGGCTACAGGTATGGTTTGCTATTACGTCAATCTTCAGAATGGTCTTGGTAAGGCTTTCAGTACACCGTTTGACAGCTTCTGGTGTTGTGTGGCTTCGGGTCTGGAGAACCATACCAAATATACTGAAACCATATACATGCATGATAAGTCTGATAATTTGTATGTGAGTTTGTTTATCCCTTCTGAATTGAACTGGAAAGAGAAAGGTCTTAGACTGATCCAAACAACAGGTTATCCTTATGAGCAGGGGACCCGACTTGAACTGGCAGAAGGAGCCGGACGTTTTTCATTGTGGTTACGTCATCCGTCGTGGGCCGTAAGTGGTTTTGATATTACTGTTAATGGAGAAAAAGTCCAGACTTCGGAAAATCCGGGTAGTTATGTAGAAATTAGCCGAGAATGGAAGACAGGAGATGTTATTGAAGTCAAAATGCCATTTTCATTCCATACCATGGCGACTCCTGATAATGAAAACTGCCGTACTATTTTCTATGGTCCTGTGGCTCTTGCCGCCAATATGGCCAAACAGTCGGTTACTTTCACAGATATACCTGTTATCGTGAAAGATGGTGATTTGGGTGAAGGTGATTTTGTTGCAGAAAATGATTCTTTGCATTTTGTTACCTCTGGAATCGGACAGTTGGAAGAGGCCAAACTTATTCCATTCTTTGAAGCTAATAATTCACCGTATGCTTTATACATGGATTTCTTTACGCAGCAACGCTGGGAAGAGGAAAAAGACAGATATTACGAAGAGTTGAATCGTGAACAGGAATTAAAAGCCAGAACTACGGATGAACTTCGCCACGAAATGCAGTCGGAACGAGATCACAATCTTAAAAGCATGAATTCACGTTCTGGAAACAATAATGGAATCTTGTGGCGGGATGCTGTGGACGGTGGATGGTATTCATTTGATCTTTCTACGCAGCGTGATACAACAGTGCAACTTTATGTCAAGTATTGGGGTAGTGACGGTGACAGTTGGCGCAAATTTGACATTATGGTAGATGGAATTACCATTATGACACAAACACTGTCCACACCATGGTTCCCTAATGAGGAATATGAGGCTATTTATGATATTCCAGTAGCATTGTTAAAATGTAAAGATAAAATTACCGTTAAATTCCAGGCGCATCAGTCATGTTCTGCAGGTGGTACATTAGGATGTCGGTTGATAAAGAGAAGTGAGAAGGATCAGTTCATTTATGCCAATACGATTGATGAAATCAAACCGGGAAATGAGCAAAGTGAAAATAAACATCAATATAAAGGTTCAGAAGGTACTCATTCGGGATTTTTTGTCAATAAATATTATAGGGATGCATCTGGTGAGTCAGAGAAATGGATAACTTACAGAATGAAGGTGTCTCCAGATCACAAGAACCAGTTGGTTTGTGAATATTATGGTGGGGAGAATTATGGTACAAGAGAATTTGACATAATGATTGACGGAGAAAAGATAGCAACTGAAATAGTTCAGCATGGTTATCTTCCCAAGAGATTCTATTTTGTCAGTCATGATATACCGGAAAATCTGACTGTCGGAAAGAAGGAAGTGGAAGTGAAGTTTATAACCGGTCCTAATAAGTATATAGGCGGTCTTTTCGGGTTGAGAATGGTATCTGTTCCAAATCCTGATCATGTAGGTCAGGTGACTGAGGGAGATCGCGAGGAATATTTCTTTGACATGCCGTTTGACAAAAGCCCTTTGGCGAATTCTGAAGTGAAGATTTATTCTTTTTCGGGTACTTGCCTGCTAACATGTAAAGGACAGGACGTATCAAAAGATACTATTAAGAATCAGCTGAAAGGAGAACGTACGTTCTTGTATAAAATAACTGGTGAAGATTTTAATTATAGAGGTAAGTGTATGTTGAAATAATAAAGTGATAGGATTTAGGTATAATTAATGGTTAGTTAAGGTATCCTGGGAAGTTTGTGATAAATTTCCCAGGATTAAATCGGAATATTCAAATAACAGATAAAATAGATGAGACGTTTGGTATATTTATTGTGTTTTTCAATGTTGGGTCTGAGAGGTATGGCAGATGACGTCATAAAAACCCCTCAGCCCCAACTGACTTATCTGCCTTTGGCTGATGTCCGGTTGATATCCGGTCCGTTTCTTCATGCAGAGCAGAAAGATGCAGAATGGCTGTTGAGTCTGGAACCAGACAGACTGTTGAACGGTTTTCTGGTTAATGCCGGTCTGGAACCCAAAGCACCCAAATATGGTGGTTGGGAAGCTGGTGGGCTTGCCGGGCAGACATTCGGTCATTTCCTGTCAGCGTGTTCCATGATGTATGCTTCATCCGGGGATGAACGTTTTAAGGCTATTGCAGATTATTGTGTTGATCAGTTGAATACTTGTCAACAGAATGTGGGGACTGGTATGTTGGCAGGATTTCCGGATGCATCACGGCTTTTTGATGAGTTGTCAGAAGGTAAGATCTATTCTAAAGGCTTTGATTTGAATGGATATTATGTACCGTTTTATAATATGCATAAGTTGTGTGCAGGATTGTCAGATGCTTACTATCATACCGGAAATGAGACCGCAAAGGACGTCTTGGTCAAATTGGCTACTTTCATGAATCAGATACTCAGTCCTTTGTCTGATGCACAAATACAGACGATTCTTCAGGCTGAACATGGTGGTATCAATGAGTCTTTGGCAGAAGTATATGCGCTTACGGGAGATAAACGTTTTCTGACTTTGTCTGAAAGGCTTAATCATCAGGATTTGGTAAAACCTTTGCTGGACCGTAAGGATGAATTGGCCAGTAAACATGCCAACACTCAGATTCCTAAAATAGTAGGAGTGGCGAGAGAGTATGAGCTGACCGGAAATAAGGATTATTGGAATATAGCTTCTTTTTTCTGGCATACAGTAGTAGGACATCACACTTATGTGATTGGCGGTAACAGTGAAGCTGAGCATTTCGGAGCATCTGGCCGGACTTATGACCGTATAACGGATAAGACCTGTGAGACTTGTAACTCTTACAACATGTTGAAGTTGACCAAGCATTTGTTTGCTTTTACGCAGGATATGGAGATGGCGGACTTTTATGAACGGGTGCTTTATAATCATATTCTGGCTTCTCAGAATCCGGACAACGGTATGATTTGCTACATGTCGCCATTGGCTTCCGGTTGCAGGAAGGAATTTTCTTCTCCGTTTGATTCGTTCTGGTGCTGTGTCGGGACAGGATTGGAAAACCATGCCCGTTATGGAGAATTTATTTATGCGACGGATAAGTTGGATAATCTGTATGTCAATTTGTTTATACCTTCTGAATTAAATTGGGAAAAACGGAAAGTGACGTTGAGGCAGATTACAGATTTTCCGGAATCTGATACCATAAGATATGAAATGTCTATGGATGACAGTCAGCGTTTTACGTTAAATCTTCGTTATCCGGGGTGGTGTAAGGAAGAATGCGTTTTGAAGATAAACGGTAAACTACAGTCATTGGGAAAGGCACGTCCGGGACATTATATTCCGTTGAAACGGAAATGGAAAAACGGTGACCGGATAGAACTGGTAATTCCTCAGTCAATATCATCTGAAGAAGCTTTGGGTGATTCGACACTTAGAGCTTATCTGAATGGACCGATTGTACTGGCTGCAGCTTTAGAGGATGGGAATAATGATGTTCCTGTAGTTGTGACTGAAGACTTGAAAGATGCCGGAGGTATTGTGAAGAAAGTATCAGGTCATAATTTTGAAATGGAGAAAGTATGGCCACAGACAGTTCAAATGAAACCCTATTATTTGTCTACTGGTGATCGAACAGTAGTTTATTTTGAGCATTATACACCGGAGTTGTGGAACCAAAGAAAGGAGCAGGTTCTGAAGCAGCGCAATAAAGAAGAGTGGATCAGGCAACAGACCGTTTCACATTTTCAACCGGGAGAAATGCAGCCGGAAAGAGATCATTTGTTTGATGGAGTCAATCTGGAATTAGGTGAGATTCAGGGGCGCAAATACCGGAAAGCCGTGGATGGTGGCAGCTTTTCATTCCAAATGGATGTAATTCCTGATGTGCCGATGGATTTGATGTGCACTTACTGGGGAAATCTGGGTGATATTTATAAATTTGTGGTTGAAGTAGATGGTACGCCTGTCTCAACTGTTATTATTCATTGGTGGGGCAATCAGTTTATTGATAAGACCTATCATATACCGGCAGAGGTGACGCGTGGAAAAAATAAAGTAAAAGTGACTTTCAGAGCGTTGGATGCCAAAAGTGTAGCCGGTCCTTTGTTTGACTGTAAGATATTAAAACATTAACCTAATAAATTAAATTATGAGAAAAATTTCATTGATGATGTTAGCGTGTTTCATGGGTGTGACAACTGTTTTCGGACAGTGGAAACCTGCTGGAGACCGCATCAAGACAGACTGGGCATTTAAGGTGGATCCGGAGAATGTATTACCGGAATATCCGAGACCGATTATGGTTCGCGAACGTTGGCAGAATCTTAACGGGTTGTGGGATTACCGGGTGATAAAGCGCGCACAGCCTCAGACCGTGGTATCAGAAGGGCAGATATTGGTGCCTTTTGCTATAGAATCATCGCTTTCGGGAGTTGCCCGTCGCGTCGGTGCTGACGAGGAACTGGTTTACCAACGTTCGTTTAAGGTGAACTGTGCAGATAAAAACGAGCAGGTTATCTTACATTTCGGTGCGGTAGACTGGAAAACCGATGTATGGGTAAACGATATCAAAGTAGGTTCCCATACAGGTGGATTTACACCTTTCTCATTTAATATTACTCATGCACTTAACCGTAAGGGAGAAAATACGCTTAAGGTCAAGGTATGGGATCCGACAGATGCGGGTTATCAACCGCGTGGAAAGCAGGTGGCCAATCCGGATGGTATCTGGTATACACCAGTGACGGGAATATGGCAGACAGTTTGGCTGGAACCTGTTGACCAACTCCATATCAGTCATTTGAGGATTACTCCAGACATAGACCGCAGGATTCTGACGGTAGATCCACTGGTAGAAGGCATGCAGGAATCTGATATTATCGAGGTCAAGGTATATGACAAGGACAAGCTTGTAGGGACTGAAAAGTCAACCAACAGTCAGCCTGTTGAAATTGTCATGCCGGCAGACGTCAAGCTCTGGAGTCCTGAAAGTCCGTTCCTGTATGACTTGCGCGTAACGGTATGGCGTGGAGGTAAGGTCAGAGATGAAGTAAGCAGTTATGCCGCCATGCGTAAATTTTCAAGTATGCGTGACAAGTCAGGTATAATGCGAATGGCGCTTAACAACAAGCCTCTATTCCAGTTCGGTCCCTTGGATCAGGGATGGTGGCCAGACGGACTTTATACAGCTCCTACGGATGAGGCTTTGGTTTATGACATTCAGAAAACCAAGGATTTCGGATTTAACATGATCCGTAAACATATCAAGGTAGAACCGGCGAGATGGTATACTTATTGTGATAAGATGGGTATTATCGTATGGCAGGATATGCCAAGTGGTGACAGAGGACCACAGTGGCAGAACAGAAATTATTTCAATGGGACGGAAATGGAGCGTAGTCCGGAGTCCGAGGCTTGTTACCGTAAAGAATGGAAGGAGATTATGGATGAGTTGTATTCATATCCGTGTATAGGTACCTGGGTACCCTTTAATGAAGCGTGGGGACAGTTTAAAACACCGGAGATTGTAGCCTGGACCAAAGCTTATGATCCTACACGTCTTGTGAATCCGGCCAGTGGCGGAAATCATTATAAATGTGGTGATATGTTGGATCTGCACAACTATCCGGGACCTGACCTCTATTTGTATGATCCTGACCGCGTGACTGTTTTGGGAGAATATGGTGGTATCGGATTGGTATTGAAAGATCATATTTGGGAACCCGACCGAAACTGGGGCTATGTTCAGTTTAATTCTTCCAAAGAAGTCACAGACCAATATGAAGAGTATGCAAAGGTGCTGAAGAATCTGGTGGCCAAAGGCTTTTCTGCTGCAGTTTATACCCAAACCACAGATGTGGAAGTTGAGGTTAATGGTCTGATTACATACGACCGTAAGGTGATCAAAATTGATGAGGAACGGATCAGACGAATTAACAAGGATTTGTGTAATTCCGTTTCGGATAATTGACATATAGATTCTTCTTTTAATATGTTTGTCCGGAATATGACAAGGAACTCCGATAAACAATAAAAGTCATTATGACAGGTAGTTTGGAAACCTTCTCAAAAGATTGAATATAAAGAATTGTTTTTAAGAACTCGGAACCGGCCAAATGTCGGATTCCGAGTTTTTTATTACCGGACATATTGAAACTGCGATAATTTGTTTATTTTTGCAGTAGTATAACAATTAAAAGATTTAGGATATGCTGACCGCTACGCGCAGAGAATGGAGTGAGATATATACATTGTTCAGAATATTGGCTGATGGTAAATTGGCTTGTGGTGATGCGTCTGGTAGACCGACAGAACGGATGTTGCCGGTATCTCGTGTCGAACGGGAGGAGCATGATGGACGGCGCAGTTATGTTATCGGAGATTCTGAAGTCCGTCTTTTGGGGAATGGACTGGATCAGGCTTTCCCGCGAGAAGATTTTGCCGTGGCTGCCGATAAGATTCTGGGTATGCTCAAAGGACAGAATCTGGATGTCTTGGAATCACCGGAAGAGATTGAACTGTTTCTAGAAGCATTGCAGATTGATGATTTTGAGGCTTTTACAGATGATCGTACGGACTTGCATTTGGTCTTTTATGATGAAAGTTTTCCACCCATGGGATTCCGTATTTATTCCCGTTTCTGTGCGATGTTTCCATTGTTGGACGGTGGTCGTACGGCTAATTTGAAATATGAACAGTCTGGAGTCCGTTTTTCGCAACCGGCTGTCAATAAGATTAATTACACAGACGATCCTTCAAACGCCAATGAAGTGGCACGGAGAATGCTGTACATTGAGAGTTTGGGCGGAATCCTGAAATATAATGACGTAGCCGATAAGATCTTCAGAAGTAATCTGAGTATGATAGATCTCCATTTCCCGCGTGTTTTGGCAGAGATGGTCCGTTTGCTTCATCTTGATAATATTTCTAAAATTTCAGAGCTGACAGAACTGATAGAAGAACGTAATCCGTTAAAGATAAAGGAAGAGTTGATTCGTAAACATGGTTTCTATCGTTATAAGATGAAGGAATTTCTGTTGGCACTGGCTTTCGGTATGCGGCCGGCCAAACAATATAACGGAAAATCTTCTGCTGTGCAAGGCTTTTTAATGGTCGACGCAGAAGGTTGTCCGGTCTGTTACCAAAGTATGGATCGTGAGGTCTTTGCTGATTTTCTTTATGCCAATACGCGTTTGGAAAAAGGCGATCCGGAAAAAGATAAATATGGCCTGCTGGAACGTGAAAACAGACAGTATTATCTGAAGTTGAATCTGAAGGTCGGTTTTGTGAAGAGATAGGGAATACTGGTTCTCAATTATAAAGCAAAAACGCTTTCAATTGTATGATATTTGCTGCCATCGTCTTCCGGGTTTATATTGTGGAAGATGATGGCAGTGATGATATAAGTTTAATATGTTTTTTAATGATTCATATAATCCAGCAATTCTTTGTAGGCCTGGCTGCGTGCAAGTAACTCACCATTACCGATAAGGAAGAATTGTTTTTTAGCACGTGTAAGAGCTACATTGAGTTTACGGTCAATCCATTGATTGTCGGTAAATGTAGGTTCGGATAACATACTTAACTGATATGTCTGGTTGATAGTGGTACTGAATAGGATAATATCCCGTTGGCTGCCCTGGTAGCGTTCTACAGTATCTACAGTGATATGATCGTATTCTGGAATCTGTTGTTCTGCAAGCAGACGGTTGATCATGGCAATCTGGCTTCTGAAAGGAACAATGACGCCAATCCTGTGTTCGAAATCGTATGCCATATCGTTAAGCCGGCAAAGTTCTGCTATGGCTTTGATCAGTTTCACAACTATATCAGCTTCACGACGGTTACATTTGTCGTGGCCGGATGTAGGTATACCGGTAATGTTCAGAAATCCTGTTCTGGTATGTGCAATGTATTGTTGCCAAGGATCATTTTGACATATTGTAAATTCAAGTTCTTCCAGTTGATGAGGTACTGGTACAATATCCAGATGTCCACCGTAGAAATGCTGATTGACAAAGTCGCTTAGAGCCGGATGCATGCGTCCCTGTTTGTGCAGCATGGCCGTAGTATATTCCAAATTCCACTTTTTCTGTAGATTATGAAGACGTTCGAAGAAAGAGTTGCGACAGTCTGTCAGTCCGATTTCATTGAGCAGGTCATTTGTTACTCTGGAATATTCTGTCGGTTGGGTTACTACGGCTGGAAGTTGTTTATGATCACCTATCAGGATAAACTTACTGATGGCACTGCGTCTTAGTCTATAGTCACCGCTATGGGCATTGGTCGTAGCACAAAGCAATGGGAGAAGTTGAGGCTCAAGAACTTGTGAAGCTTCATCTATTATGGCAACGTCTATAGGCTTAAGATTAAACAGTTCCATACGGCCGCACAGACTGTTGATCGTACCTACAAATAAGCGTATGGGAGCCAGTCTTTCGTAAATCTCATTTCTATTGGCAGCTCCTTGAATGACATTTTTTAGTAAATGTGGCCGGAATGATTTGTCGCAGTTGAGTTCTTGGCCTATCCGGACGTATTTAGGCTGTGGACTGATAGTGGAAAGCATCTCGCATATTTCATCTACAGCTCTGTTTGTATAAGCCATTAAGAGGATGGTTTTGGCTGGCTGGTCTGACATAAATTCCTGTACCATGGATTTTAAGGCTACCGATGTCTTTCCGGTACCGGGAGGGCCGATAAGCAGGAAATAATCTTTAGCCTGTTTGGCCTGAAGAACGATCCGGTCAATTTCTTCATTGAGATAATGGTTGTTGAGGTGGATGGTGTTATCAGTTTCAGGCTTACGTTGTCCCAATATGAGTTCTTTTCGTTCTTTAGGTGCCTTCAGCAAACTGAGCAGTCCGGCATAAGCCTGACGGAATGGACCGTCTGAATAGGACGGTTCAATTGCATAACGGCAGTCTGTGTGGAAAATATCAGCATGCCGTTGTTTGTATGTGAGACGAAGCAGAAAATGTTCGGGCGTGATTTCTTCTATAAGACATCTGAAGAATTGCCGGTTACAGACATGATCGGTTTCATGTTGCCGCTCATATAGCATAACCATGTCTCCTAAACGGAAATTAGGCAAAAAGTCTTCTTTATATTCCGGCAATTCCATGAGCAACTGTACGACAACCCCATATTCGTCTGTGATAGGATGAAGAGTAAGGTCAGTCAGGATATTACCGTTTTCCTGTTTTGTGGAGGTATCTGCATTCCATGCTTCAGCAAAACCATGTGAGGAATCTGGCCGGTCATCTCCGATTTTAGCCAAGAACTGTTCACGTTCCATAAAGGTAAGGAATGTATGAAAATAGGCCGATTCCAGTGGAGTCATGTTTTTGAAAGGAATCAGTGTCTGCATGATCTGTGGTCTGAGATATTCGAAGTAAAAACGGTCAGCCCTTCCTGATACATTCAGGTGGGTTTCATCGAGTTCATTGAAAATATCTCGGGAATGGCCGTTGCAGATCTGATGTTCCAATGTCACAATCTCATTACGTAATGCCATGGCTTGTTGGATATTGTGACGTGTGACATCTATGGCATAGAAGCGTGGATAACGGGAGTAGAACAGATACGACTGGACATCATGCAGATTACGTCCCATGTTGAAATAAAGTATTTCCTTATAAAGAGCCATTTGCAGCTGGTGTTCTTCACGTGGGCGAACAGAAGGAAATTCTTCTGCCTTGCCACTTTTCAGTTCGATGAGTTTGTCCAGTGCATTGGTCAATAAGTCCATACGTCCTTGTAACCCCAGGGATTCGCAAAGAAAGGAAGGTTCAAGCTGTACGTTGGTTGATTCTATATCAATATCGGCAGCACTGAATTTATGATGAATGGTTTCACGTATGGAATGAAATTGGGTTTCACATTGCGTGAAGAATTCTTTGTCTATATCGGATAGTGTTGCATATTCCAGCGGATTATCCTGAAAACTTTTTCGGATGGCACGCAGATAGAGCTCCCGTTCTGAGATGGAACAATCTTCTGTGTTTTCATAAATACATTCATCGAGGAACAGATTGGCAACGTTTCCTAGTTGAATGGCTGCCGAACGTGCCGCAGGAGCGAATTTATTGATCAGGTGTGTATAACAGCTTCTGCCGTATGGTTTTATACAGGCACACAAGGCTGTGATATCAATAAGAAAATCCGGATTGAGGATGATCATCTCCGGATTAAGAATAAGCTCATTGTTTTTTTCTTTGGTCTTGACGTTTAGAAGATTGACTTGTGCACCTTTGTAGAGTTGTGTTTTCAGATTGGCGAACGGTGCATCTTCTTGTGAAGCGTAGCAAACCTTTAAGTCTTGTAGCTCTGGCTGTTCTGGTGATTGTCCGTAAATAAATGAGGAATCCCATTCGTAGACTGTAAGACGGAGTCTCTTGATGATACTTGATGCTCGGTCAGATTTGGCCGGACTACGCCAATGTGTGGGAAGAATAGTTTGCAGATTGGCAGGAATCTGTGCTTGACAAAACCGGGCAATACTGTCGCATACGGCTTTGAGATCGTAAAGGTAGTCCTTTTCGTTTGCATCGTATTGTTTGGTTTCAATACGGTGTACGTGGGCGCGGAATATTTCCAATGGTCTTGACGGACATCCCGTAGTTCGGCAAAGTGTGTGCAAACGAGATGAAAAATTGGTGAAATCTGCACTGAATCCGGCCGTGTGGTTCTTGACTGTCCGAACGATAAGCTGATCCAGTAGATGATAACGTTCTGATAAATGTCCTGTTTGGGTGTGTATATGCCAGATCTGGCTGAAAAGTTCGTCAGGTGATTCTGTCATTGTCATGATATTCCGGAATGATGTTTACTCTGTCTCTTTCTTTTGTTTGTATTTCTCTTCCAGTTCTTCTGCACTCAGTACTTTGCTCTTGAAATTATGTGGTGTGTTGGGTTTGACACTGTAGGGTGAAAGTGGTGTGCCGCCTCCACCTGTTCCGCGTCTGTAGCGCTCCCATCTTTGAAGAATGGATATGACGTAATTGTAGGTTTCCGATCCTCGCAAATAGCCAAAACGGACATCTGGATCATTATAGAAAGCCGGTTGACTGAGCTTTAGAATGAATGGAGCTACGTTTTGCCAGGAACGTTCGTCCTTTCCATGTTTCCGTGCAAGCGTCATGGCGTCACGTACATGCCCCGGGCCTCCGTTGTAGGCAGCCAGTACGAATTGCAGACGGTCAGCACGTCCGGGGATGTCACTGAAAAGACTGTTAAGTTCCCGGAGATATTGGGCTGCTGCCTGAATATTACGTTCAGGATTATGCATCTGGCTGGCCGGTAAACCAAGATGAGCGGCTGTTTCGGGCATGATCTGCATCAATCCGCGAGCGCCAGCCCATGACAATGCTTCCGGATCGAATCCGGATTCCTGATAACACTGAGCTGCCATCAGCCGCCAATCCCATCCGATTGCCTTACTATGCCGGATGAAATGCTGGTCGTATGGTGAGATAATTCCTTTCTGACGATTCATGAAAGGAGCCCGAACGTGACGTTTTACGCCTCCTCCGTTGGAATAACGCAACCGATCATTTTCTGCCAAAACAGTTCGGATCTCCGGTTTATACCAATTATTGAGAGCCTTGGCCAGAAATTGGGCTTCTTTTCGGATGACCCATTGTTTTTTCCCGTTGGCTGTAGAGTCTGTTCCAAACCAAACACCGGCTTGAGTCAATTCTTGATCCTTTAATGATTTTTGAGGAATTTCCAAAGCAATGAGGTCTACCTCGTTTTGTTTCAGACGTCTGAACATTTCTGCAGTATCACGAGCGGTTTCCATTCGCAAACGGGCACCGACTGAAACGGCAAATTTTTCTGCCAGTTCAAATTGGAGGCCGAATCCTTTACCACGGTATTCAAAATAAGTTTCAGGTCCGGAAAGTGTAATGGCTATGAGCTCACCTGCTTCCTGAATTTCTTCTAAATCGAAGGCTGATTGCTGTTCCTGTAGTTCATCATCATTATCACTGGTAATGCCCAAGGGTGATATTCGCTTTTCTTCTTGTTCATGACAAGATATACTCCCCAGCAATGTGCAAAGGAGTATAAAGAAGAAAACGTTTTTTTTCATTAATGCAGTTTCGTCGTTTAAATTGTGGTGGAATTAATGTCGTAAATGTGGTGAAGTATGTATGTACGCATGATCTGGATAGCTTTTTCGTTATTGCCACCTTGTGGAATAATGAGATCCGCGTATTGTTTGGTAGGTTCAATAAATTCCAGGTGCATGGGTTTAAGTACCTTTCGATACCTGTCCATGACCATTTCTGCCGTACGTCCTCTTTCGAGCACATCCCGCTCAATGACACGAATGAGTCTTTCATCGGGATCAGCATCTACAAATATTTTCAAATCCATCAGGTCTCGCAATTCCTTCTTGCATAAGGCCAGAATACCTTCAATGATAACGACTTTCTTGGGTTCTACGTGAATGGTTTCTTTTTTACGGTTGCACTCTAAATAAGAATAGGTCGGTTGTTCAATGGCATGTCCTGCTTTGATTTCTTTGATTTGTTGGATAAGAAGATCCCAATCAAAGGCAGAGGGATGGTCGAAATTGATCTTGCGGCGTTCTGCCATGGTGAGTGGCGTCGTATCGTTATAGTAAGAATCTTGCGGAATGAGTGTTACTTCATTCTGAGGTAATGATTCGATTATACGTTTCACTACTGTTGTTTTTCCTGAGCCGGTTCCGCCGGCAATTCCGATGATATACATGATTCTATCTGATTAAATTCGATGAATTTTGCGGTCTTCCACAAAAATAATCTATCTTTGCAAAGATAAGTAATAATCTTTAAAAACAAAGGAATTGTATGGTAAAACATATTGTATTATTTCAACTAGATCCTGAAATGGAGTCAAATGCCCGTTTGAAAGTAATGCAGGCCTTTAAAGAAGGCATAGAAGCATTGCCGGAGAAAATTGCCTGTATACGAAAAATTGAAGTAGGTCTTAATATTAATTCAGAAGAAACATTTGATATTGCTTTATATAGTGAGTTTGATACGTTGGAAGATGTGAAGGAGTATGCAAAACATCCTGCGCATTTGGCTGTCGCTGCTTTACTTAGGGATTGCAAGAAGAGTCGCTCATGTGTGGACTATGAATGTAAAACATCATGCGCAGAATAAAGAACCCTTGGCTTAATCAATCTGGATATTATTGTTTCGGATGCTCCCCTGATAATGAATCAGGGGTAAAAATGACGTTTTATGCAAACGAGCACGAAGTGGTAAGTTATTGGAAGCCTGAATCACGTTTTCAAGGATGGGTAAATACGCTTCATGGTGGCATTCAGTCTGTTCTGCTTGATGAAATTTGTGCATGGGCGGTACTTAATGAATTGCATACTTCGGGTGTGACGGTAAAAATGGAGACACGTTTCAAACGTGAAGTGTCCACAAATGAAGCTTATCTTGTTCTGCGTGCTCATGTTACTGAGATAAAGCGGAACTTGGTTTCCATTCAGGCCACATTGTCAGACAGTAATGGTGTTTGTTGCACAGAAGCTGTTTGTACTTACTTTACGTTTACATCTGAAAAAGCCCGTAATATGGGACTGGGAAACGTTGAACTGGAAGAAGAAGAGATTGATGAAAACGTGTTGGCTGCAGCTTTGAGAGGAGAATCAGTGCAATAAATTTGTAAGATAAACAAAGCTTAAAACAGCAGAATGAATTTTTTTATATTGTTTTTTGCACGATTTGTTGCTTGATAGACATATTTTATTTATATTTGTAGCGTTAAACGAAAATAAACAGAAAAATGACTATTCAGATTAATCTTCACCACCATCATCATTCCGGCGTATAAACTTCGGTAAGCGATAGATGTATGTGTTTGATCTGTAATAGGAAAAATATTAGAAGGCTTGCCGATATATGCGGCAAGCCTTTTTTATTGAATATAAACGAATTATAAATATAAAAAGATAAAGAAATGCTAAGAATTGCAGTACAATCAAAGGGCCGGCTTTTTGAAGATACAATGGCGTTGCTGGCCGAAGCGGACATTAAAATCAGTTCAAGTAAGCGCACCTTATTGGTTCAGGCTTCCAATTTCCCGTTAGAAGTACTTTATTTGCGTGATGATGATATTCCCCAGTCTGTAGCCAGTGGGGTTGCGGATATCGGTATAGTAGGAGAAAACGAGTTTGTGGAACGAGGTGAGGATGCAGATATAATTCGTCGTCTTGGTTTCAGTAAATGCAGATTGTCTTTGGCTATTCCCAAACGAGTGGATTATCCTGGTTTGAGTTGGTTTGAAGGAAAGAAGATAGCAACTTCTTATCCCAATATATTAAAACGTTTCATGGCCGATAACCATGTCAATACAGATATACATGTGATTACAGGATCTGTGGAGATTGCACCGGGTATCGGCTTGGCAGACGGTATATTAGATATAGTCAGTTCAGGATCTACATTGGTAAGTAATAACCTGAATGAGGTAGAAGTGGTGATGAAGAGTGAGGCGCTGCTTATCGGCTATAAGGGAATGACGGAGGAAAAGAAAGCTATTTTGGATGAATTGTTATTCCGCATTGAGGCTGTTAAAAGTGCCGAAGATAAGAAGTATGTATTGATGAATGTTCCTACACAGAATGTAAATGATGTAGTGGCTGTATTGCCAGGTGCTAAAAGTCCGACTGTGATGCCTTTGGCTCAGGAAGGGTGGAGTAGCGTGCATACCGTGATTGATGAGAAATGCTTTTGGGAAATCATTTCTAAATTGAAGGATCTGGGGGCACAGGGTATTTTGGTAATTCCGATAGAGAAAATGATTCTTTAATTTGTAAACAGGGAATACAGTTAACGCAAATATGAAGGAGGATAAAAATGAAAGTTATAAAATATCCGGATAACAGTGAATGGGGCGCACTTTTAAAGCGTCCTGTTATGAATGTGGAAACCTTGCGAGATACGGTACAGAAAGTGTTGGAAGATGTCAAGGCCAATGGAGATGCGGCTGTCAAGGCTTATGAAAAGCAGTTTGATAAAGTTGAGCTGGAGGATCTTGCCGTGAGTGAAGCTGAAATGAATGAGGCTGAGAATCTGGTCTCTGCTGACCTGAAGTCAGCTTTACAGCTGGCGCATGACAATATTCTGAAATTTCATGCAGCACAAATTTTCTGTCCGAAAAAGGTTGAAGTTCGACCGGGTGTAACATGTTGGCAGAAAGCTGTTCCTATTGAAAAAGTGGGTTTATATATACCAGGAGGAACGGCTCCCTTGTTTTCTACTGTACTGATGTTAGCTACACCAGCCAAAATAGCAGGATGTCGTGAAATCGTGTTATGTACGCCACCAGACAAGTCTGGTAAGGTTAATCCGGCTATTTTGTATGCAGCCAAGGTTGCTGGCGTCAGTAAAATTTTTAAGGCTGGTGGTGTGCAGGCTATTGGTGCCATGGCTTATGGTACGGAAAGCGTACCTAAAGTGTTTAAAATATTTGGTCCTGGTAACCAGTATGTTATGGCCGCAAAGCAGCAGGTTTCCTTGCATGATGTTGCTATTGATATGCCTGCAGGTCCGTCAGAAGTAGAGGTATTGGCGGATGCTACGGCAAATCCGGCTTTTGTTGCAGCAGATTTGCTGTCCCAAGCTGAACACGGTGTGGATAGTCAGGTTTTGTTGGTGACCACAGACGAGAATCTGATTGAACAGGTTTGTCAGGAAGTCAGCAAACAACTGGAAACATTGCCGCGTAAAGAAATTGCTTCACGGGCTTTGGAGAACAGTAAATTAATTTTGGTACATGATATGGCAGAAGCGATGGACTTGACCAATCTTTATGCACCGGAACATCTTATTATAGAAGCAGCAAACTATATGGATTTGGCAGAAAATGTGGTTAATGCAGGAAGTGTCTTTTTAGGACATCTGACTCCTGAAAGTGCAGGAGATTATGCATCGGGAACCAACCATACACTGCCTACAAACGGTTATGCTACCGCATATAGTGGAGTCAATCTGGATAGCTATCATCGTAAAATTACGTTCCAGGAACTTACATCCGAAGGAATTCAGGCAATAGGGTCTGCTGTGGAAATTATGGCTGCAGGTGAATCCCTGGATGCTCACCGCAGGGCAATGACAATGAGATTAGAAACCCTTAATTCATAGAATATTATGACAATGAAAGCGTTACAACAACTGGTAAGACCCAATATCTGGTCTTTGAAGCCATACAGTTCTGCACGTGATGAATATAAAGGGGTTGAAGCGTCTGTATTTCTGGATGCAAATGAAAATCCTTATAATAGTCCGTATAATCGTTATCCTGATCCTTTACAGCAGGAAGTGAAAGAGTTGTTGGCTCCAATTAAAGGAGTTAAGTCTGAGCAGATTTTTTTAGGAAACGGAAGTGATGAAGCTATCGATTTGTTGTTCCGTATATTCTGCGAACCTCAAAAGGATAATGTGGTTGCTATAGCGCCGACTTATGGGATGTATGAGGTCTGTGCAGATATTAACAATGTGGTATATCGTTATGTTCTGTTGGATTCACAATTTCAGTTGGATGCAGATCAGCTTCTTTCAGCTGTAGATGATTCGACAAAACTGATATTTATTTGTTCGCCCAATAATCCTTCTGGGAATAATCTGGAACGTGAGGAGATTATTAAGGTCATCCAGCATTTTTCGGGAATAGTTGTGGTGGATGAGGCTTATTCTGATTTTTCTTCACAGAAGCCCTTGCGGGAGGATTTGAATAAATATCCTAATCTGGTGGTATTAAATACCTTTTCAAAAGCTTGGGGGTGTGCGGGCATTCGTTTGGGAATGGCTTTTGCACAAAAGAGTATCATAGATCTTTTCAATAAAGTCAAGTATCCGTATAATGTAAATGAATTAACGCAAAAAGAAGCTTTAGAGGTTTTACGGAAACGTTTTGATGTGGATCGATGGGTAAAAACCATATTGAGAGAACGTGAACAGATGGTAAAGGCTTTCGGTGAGTTGGATATATGTGTGAAAATGTATCCTACTGATGCAAACTTCTTTTTAGCTCAGGTGACCGATGCTGACAAAATTTATGCTTATCTGGTCAGTAAAGGGATTATTGTCAGAAACCGTAATCGCGTGGTACGTTGTGGAAATTGTCTGCGGGTTACAATTGGTACGACACAGGAAAATAATCAACTTCTGGCAGCATTGCGATCTTATAAAAAGGAGGAAAGATGATGAAGGTTGCTTTATTTATAGATCGTGACGGTACGCTGATCAAAGAACCGGATGATGAGCAGATTGATGCGTATGAAAAACTGGAGTTTGTACCGGGAGTAATGCGCAATCTGGGATTTATCCGTCGTCATTTAGATCATGAATTTGTGATGGTGTCCAATCAGGACGGGTTGGGAACTGATTCTTTTCCCGAAAATACTTTTTGGCCAGCTCATAATCTTATGATGAAAACGTTGGCAGGAGAGGGTATTACTTTTGATGATGTGTTAATTGACTGTAGCTTTCCTGATGAACATTTGCCAACCAGAAAACCTGGTACAGGTATGTTGGGGAAATATCTGGAAGGAAGTTATGATCTTTCTCGCTGTTATGTGATCGGTGACAGGGAAACCGATGCTCAATTAGCTTTGAACATAGGTTGCAAGGCTTTGATACTTAAGTCGCCGGATGAGAATTCTTATAAGGACGAACGGATTACTTATGTGGATTCATGGGATAAAATTGCGGAATTGGTATTTGCCGGAGAGCGAAAATCAGAAGTTAAGCGTACAACGAAAGAGACGGATATAGAGGTCAGAATAAATTTGGATGGAAACGGAGCTTGTGATATTCATACAGGACTCGGATTTTTTGATCACATGTTGGAGCAAATAGGTAAACATGGTGGAATGGATCTTTATATTCATGTGGACGGCGATTTGCAGGTGGATGAGCATCATACCATTGAGGATACAGCTCTTGCATTGGGTGAATGTTTAGGAAAAGCTCTTGGCGATAAGCGGGGAATAGAACGTTATGGTTACTGTTTGCCAATGGATGACTGTATGTGTCAGGTCGTTTTGGATTTTGGTGGTCGCCCATGGTTGGTTTGGGATGCAGAATTTAAGCGTGAGAAAGTGGGAGATATGCCAACAGAGATGTTTCTCCACTTTTTCAAAAGTTTGAGTGATGCTGCAAAAATGAATCTTAATATCAAGGCAGAGGGACAGAATGAACATCACAAAATAGAAGGAATTTTCAAAGCACTTGCGCGTAGTCTGAAAATGGCAGTCAAACGTGATATTTATCATTATCAGCTACCGTCAAGTAAGGGTGTTCTCTAAAGATCGGAAACAGGTATTAGTATATATAGCAGATGCAATGTCTTTCAGTTGAAATGCAGAATAGAATTCAAGGACTTTCAACAGAAAGACATTGTCGTTTATAAAAAGTAGCTTTAAAAAAATATTGGATGACTGGTAGCTTACTTGTTTTTTTGATAATGTTTTATCGTTATGAATGGTTAAAAAAGAAATGTATGTCATTTATTATAGGATAAAAGACAAAAAACATAGGTGTATTTTAATGGTGGTTTCTTAACTTTGTTTGAAATACCGATTTTATTAACAAGAAAATCTAATCTATGAAAAGAAATCTACTTTTCTCAGCATTGTTGCTGTGTGGAATGGCAGCTGCACATGCACAGCGTCAGATGGATGCTTTAGGACGTGGTTTGGTGGCCGTGAAGACTAATTCAGGAATCTATACAGGATGGCGAATTGATGGATCTGAGTATTATGATACTCAATATAATCTTTACAGAGATGGAGTAAAGGTAAATGAATTACCCTTAACTGTATCTAATTTTCTGGACAAGGAAGGAGATGTCAATTCCAAATATACAGTTAAAGCGATAGTTCGTGGTGTCGAGCAGGAGGCTTGTGAGCCTGTCAGCGTATGGAATCAGCAATATTTGTCGATTCCGATGGATAAGGTTCTTTCACGTAAAGGGACAGATATTACATCCGATTATCAATTAAATGATGCTTCTGCCGCGGATTTGGATGGTGATGGTCAATTTGAAATTATTGTTAAGCGTATTTATGGACCAGACGGTCTGTTCGATGTGGCTAATGATAGTGCATTCTGTTTGTTTGAAGCTTATAAACTGGATGGAACAAAATTATGGACCATCGATTGCGGTCCGAATATAATTAGTTCTGGACATGTTGAAACCAACATAGTTGCTTATGACTGGGATGGTGATGGAAAGGCTGAACTTTTGATGAGAGCAGCAGATGGTACGATTATTCATGGTGCCAATGGTGATCAGGTCATAGGTGATTTGAATAAGAATTATCGTAATCAGATTTCTCATTCAGCAAATATGACTTATGCCACAGCTGGTGATGAATTCCTTCTTTACATGGAGGGTGCAACTGCAAAACTTTATAATCAGCGTGAATTTCCGCTTAAACGTCTTGAAGCAGGAGAAACAGATCTGAATAAAGCATGGGGTGATGGCTATGGACATAGAGCAAACAAATTCTTTTTTGGTGCACCTTATTTGGATGGTCGCAAACCGAGTATCTATTTAGGACGTGGTATTTACACTCGTCATAAAATGATAGCTTATGATGTTAATCCTCAGACTCATGAATTGACAGAACGTTGGAGATGGGATTGCAATACCGGAGGAGCCTGGTATGGACAAGGATATCATAACTTTGGTATAGCTGATGTTGATTGGGATGGACGTGATGAAATAGTCTATGGTTCAATGGTTATAGATGACAACGGTAAGGGACTTTCCACTACAGGACTTGGACATGGTGATGCACAGCATTGCAGTGATTTTGATCCCTATCGTAAAGGGCAGGAAATATTTGCATGTAACGAAAACGCGAAGGGTGCCAATTACAGAGATGCTACAACCAGCCAGATCTATTATATGCACCATCTGGGACGTGATTGCGGCCGGGCTATGGCCGGTAATTTTACCGATCAGTATATGGGGAGCCAGATGGTTGCTGTCGGAATGGGATTGCTTAGCTCTGTTACTTCTGATATTGTATCCACAGGCTGGTCTGGTATAACTCAGAATTATCGTATATATTGGGATGGTGATCTCTGTGAGGAAAGTGTCGATGGAGCAGGAACAGAAGGACCGGCAGCCATATACAAATATGGAAAATCAGAGGCTATCTTTACTGCAACAGGAACAAAAATGAATAACTGGACCAAAAATACTCCAGCCTTGCAGGCTGATATTTTAGGGGACTGGCGAGAGGAAATCGTAGTAAGAGCAGAAGACAATCAGTCTTTGAGAATTTATACAACAACGGATGTCACTCCGTGGTGGAATTATACTTTATTGCATGATATGCAGTATAGGCAGGCAGTAGTATGGCAGATGTGTGGATATAATCAGCCGCCTCATACCAGTTATTTTCTGGGAAAAGCAGAAGGGATAACTGTTGCTCCTCCTCCTTTGATGACGAATGGACGTGTAGAAGTGACTGATGCCATTACAACAGCGCATAATGGTCAGCATGTTCTTTTGGCTAATACAGATGGAGGTACAGTGAATGTAACTGATGGGGTGTCTCCATATATATTGACGGTTAATGCTTTTTCTCATACGGAGGGTCATGACAATAACGACCAGATTACAACCAGTTATGCTACTTATACGTTGACTGGTGGTAGCTTTTCCGGAGATATGAGATTGGTAAAACAAGGCGAAGGTATCTTGACTTTTGGTGGTACACAGAATTACAAGGGTGAGACTATGCTTTGGGGAGGAACAACTAATTTCGATGGAAAACTTCCTGAGAGTCGTGTTTGGATGAATCGTTTTGCGGAACTTAATGCCTCTGCAGATTTCGGAAAGGCGATAGAAATGGAATACGGAGCTGTATTACGTGCTGGTGGTAATAATACAAAAGGGCAAATTAAGGCAGACAGTCTGATAATGAATTTTGGTGCTATTGTAGAATTTGACATTTATGCCGATGAGTTTGCCGCAGATCGTATTGTATTGTCACATTCGCTAGTCTTGAATTCAACAAATAAATCAGATGCACCGCAATATAAAAATCCGGTGTTCCGTTTTGTTTCTCATATTTCTGATGGCAAAGATCTTATGCCTGCAGGAAAATATCTTCTTATGGATGTAACCGAGATTGACGGTGATCTTGAGAAGGTCGATATTGAAGGACTAGAGGGGTTGAGATGTCATTTGGAGTCTGATGGACAACATGTTTATTTGGTTATTGAAGATTTGCGTGCAGCTTCTACTATATATTGGAATGGAAGTTCAGATAGTAATGTATGGGATCTAGCCTCAACGGAAAACTTTAATATGGATGGTGAAGCAGAGATGTTCGTAACTGGTGATAAAGTGATTTTTGATGATGCTGCTCAGAATCAGACGGTCAATATAAAAGAAGACGTCATGCCTTCTGAAGTAGTGTTTAAGGCAGATAAGGACTATACGTTGACGGGCAGTGGATCCATGTCTGGTGAAATGACATTAAACAAGCAGGGAAAAGGAGTACTTACTATTGAAAATCAAAATAAATATACAGGAAAAACACTGTTGGAGTCGGGAACGACAGTCGTGACTACTTTGGCTAATGACATCAATCCCTATGGAGCATTTGGCGCTTATACAACCGAAAAGGATAAATTGGAATTAAGGAATGGTGCAATACTTAAAAACACTTCATCCGTATCTAATTCTACTCCGATAATGTTAGGTGAAGGAGGTGGCGAATTGAATTGTGGAGCTGATTTTGAAATGAAAGGCGGTTTCATAGGGGAAAGCTTGGTAAAATCAGGTAATGGGACATTAACCATGCTGGGTAATAATCAATTGAAGTATACTGTTCTGAAATCTGGAACATTATCAGCTGGTGTAGATGGAGTAAGTTTTGGTGATACTTTGATTTTTGAGGGAGGAACTTACCGCGATTGTGACAATATGTACTCATATAGTTCCAATGCCAATAATTTCTGTGTAAGGGAACGTAAAACAGCGACTTTCTATACAGACTCTCGTTGTGCCTATACAGGACGTTTGTATGGAAAAGGAACATTTAAGGTAGATATTCATTATGTACGAACAGAATTACAAGGTAACTGGTCTGCGTTCGAAGGAACGTTAGAACCGGTTAATACTAATTATGGATTGACATTTAACAATTCGTATGGTTTGCCGAAAGCTACACTTAATTTGCCTGCAGGAGCAACTGTGACAAATACAGGTAAGGAGTTTACTATAGGAAAGGTTACCGGAAGCGGTACACTTGGAGAATTGCCTCCGTTTGGTGGTTCCGGTGCGAATACATGGAAAGTAGGTTCCTTGAATGAGGATTTTACCTTCACGGCTACAGTCACAGGAAATGGTACATGTTTTGAAAAAGTCGGCACAGGTTTAATGCGTGTAAACAGCTATAGTAATTTTACAGGTAACTGTAATGTATTAGAAGGTACGCTTTGTTTGAATAAGCTTAATGCGACGTCATCAATGTTGGGAACAGGAGTTTTGACCGTTTCTTCAGGAGCAACCCTTTCAGGGCAGGGTAAATTGTCAAACTCAACTGTAAATGTGTCTCGAGGTGCAGTTCTGAGACCAGGAGTTTCAGAAAACTCTATTACAGGAGAAATAGATTTTTCATCCAAGCGTGTTTCTTTAAGTGCTGGTTCAACTCTTCAATTTTATATTAACAGTAAAACCATGTATACTAAACTGACAGGTATCAGTAATCTGACATTACGTGGCACACTTAAAGTTCTGGTTAATGAAAATATCAGTTTATCTGCAGGTGATGAAATCAAACTATGGGATGCTAACTCAACAACGATAGGTGGAACTGTCGAGTATGATTTGGCAAGTCCGGGTAATGGATTGGAGTGGGATACCAGTTCCATAGAAAATGGTATTCTTCGAGTACAGGCAGGTACGGGAATTGGCATGCTGGAAAATGATGTGGTAAGCAATTTCGAACTGTTTACTGTAAGTGGAGTCAAATTAGGCGTAGTTACATGTCATCGTGAAGAACTTGTAAATGAAATCAAGAAACAAGGACTAGGGACAGGTACATATATGATAAGAATGAAAACAACAAATGGCAGTATAGTTGAAAAAATACAGATTAGTGAATAACTGATCCTTAATATTGGTTATATGACTTAGTTTATAGTTTATGGGGGAAATGCTACTTTAAACGAGTGTTACCAATATAAAAGGATTATACGCAGAAGGGTGCATCGAAAAGATGTACCCTTCTCTTTATAGTTCGCCCAGCACGAACATTCTCTAATCGGTGTAAGTCCGTAACACGCCCGATAGCGGGAAGTGTATAGCCAAGGGCAATGGTGTCCATTGCGAAGTGGAATCTGAAGGA
>URDY01000012.1 GCA_900546665.1 uncultured Paraprevotella sp.
CAATACGCGGTAGATGCCCAGGGCCGTACCGAGACATGGTATCGCTCACTGCCCAATTATGTGATGTTCCATCTGGTTTATCATTGGAACAAGAATCCGAAGAAACAGAAATAAGCAGATATGTATCAGTTAAAACCAAATCGGTCGTTAGAAAAATAGGCTTTCTTTTTGTTGGAGACATGCTGTTTTTACAGTAAAAATGAGGTAACATACAGGACGATTAGTTCGCAGGAACAATTGTTTGCTTTTGATTTCCTGATAAAAATCTCTAACGGCCGATTTGGGGATAACTTTACTTGAATAGTCAAATGGTTTGAAAATATAGAAACTACTAATTATTTAGTTTGCATTCTGTGTTTTTAAAAGTAAATTTGTGGCAGAAAAGATTATTTTGGTCTGTAAAGGGATTATAGATCATTATTACAGAATATTTGCAATTAAATGATATACTATGAAGACAAAGCTGGTTCCTGCCATATTATGTATTTTCTCTTTTGTAGCTTACGGGCAAACGGAAGACAGCATCGCATCTACTCTTTTGGTGGCGGATTATGACTATACGTGCCATACCTCAAATGCACAAGATGAAGACGTGGATGTGAACTACGGTCTTACGTTACAGGTGGCCGGGGACATGGCATGTACAATGGGGCAAAAGCGGCATGATGGTGAAGATGACATGACAGAACAACTGTTGTATGTGCCGACCACATGGTTGAACTATCCGCAAGGAAAGATCACCTCGGTGGAGACCGTACCGCCTTACCGGTATCTTACATCTGAAAAAATGGAAAAGATAAACTGGACCTTGCAGGCAGAATACGATACGATATGCGGTCATCCGTGTCAGAAAGCCACAGGCCGATATGGCGGCAGATTATGGACAGTATGGTTTGCAGGGAGCTTGCCTACCCGCTGGGGGCCATGGCGATTGAATGGGCTGCCCGGTCTTATCATGCGGGCGGTATCTGATGACGGCATCCATTGTTTTGAATGTCGTCATGTGGAGGCGGTTAAAGAAACAGTAACCTATAGTGTGCCCGAAGAAATCATAAAATGTTCACGATCCCAATTCGTAAAACTGCGCAATCGCCTGTTCGGCAATCCTAATTATGTGTCTAATCCCGCATATTATATCAAATGGGCAGAACATAGCGTTACGGTATTTGAACGTACGGGTACGATGATAGTGGGGCAAGTTCCGATTAACATTAAACCGGACAAGTTCCAACCGCTGGATTACTGACATGTTGCGGCATGGGAAGACTAATATTGATGATAGTTTGTTTGACGTGGGGCTATATGGTCTCCAGCGCCCAAACCGACACGATAAACGTGAGCGGGCAAGTGCGTTGTGGCACAGAACCGGCAAAAGAAGTGATTGTCACCATGCTTCAGCCTTCCGACTCCAGCATTGTCGCTTATGCTGTCACTGACGGGCAGGGACGCTATTCGCTGAGTGCGACAGCCACATCTGATGAAATGCTGATAAAGGTAAACGGATTTAACATAAAACCCAGGGTGATGCGCATAAAAAGCCGTTCGCAGACGTGCACCATTACGGTGGAAGAGGAAAACATGAAATTGCGCGAGGTCCTGATAAAGGCGCAGAAGTTGTGGGGGAACCGCGACACGTTGAACTACCTCGTGTCTGCCTATACACGCGAGCACGACCGCACCATTGCCGACGTGCTGCGCCAGTTGCCGGGAATCACGATCACGGACGATGGTACGATCAGTTATCAGGGTACGCCCATCAACCGTTTTTACATTGAGAACCTCGACATGCTGCAAGGTCGTTATAATCTCGCCACAGAGGGTATCAGGGCCGAAGATGTGGCCACCGTGCAGGTGATGGAGAACCACGAGCACGTCAAGGCCCTTCAGGATCAGGTGCCGCCGGAAAGCGCTGCAATCAACCTGAAACTCAAGGATAAGGCAAAAGGCGTCTGGACAAGGAGCATGGATTTGGGCGCAGGAGGCTATGCCGATGGTCCGCTGTGGGATGCCACGCTGCAGGCCATGTACTTCGGCAGTGGCGAACAGCACCAGCTTAGGTACAGCGGCGACAACATGGGGCGCAGCAGCGGAGCGGCAACGGTGCATTATGGCATGGATACAAAAGATGTCCCGAACATGGTGGGCATTGTGGGTCACGGCTCATCACCCGTTGGCAACAGTTTGTTTGGTTACCGTCACGGCGTAAACCTCAACAATCTGGCAAAGCTGTCGGAGGATGTCACACTCCACTACAATCTCAACTACAGCCATAACCTGTCGCGCGGTTCATCGTATGCCCGTACCACCTATGTTCTGCCCGACGGTACTGACGTCCTGCTCACGGAAGACATTTCCGACCGTATCCATACCAATGTTGCCGACCTGACACTCACATACGAGAAGAATGCCAGTCAGCAATTCCTGAACAACACCTTTTCTCTATCCGGAAAATGGAACGTGGGGCAGGGGATGGTCAGTGCCACAGCGCAGACCTTGCATTACAGATCGCTTGCACTGAATAACCGTACACGTTGGGTGCATCGTACTGCACGGGGTGGCGGCTTTAAATGGACATCGAACAACAGCGTAGCCTCTTCGCCGCAGTCGCTCGTCATTGGCGGCGACATGACAGCCCGGCAGGATGTCGGTATCACCACCATCTCTACGGCCAATGACTTTGAGACACTCCGTGACCTTCGCGCCCACTCCTGGACCTTGTCTCTCTCGGCACAGGCCAATGCCACCTATACCACGCTTGCTACGGCACTTTTCCATCCCAATATGCTGGCTGACGGACATCTGTACCACTTCAACGGTTACCTTGGCGTCGGTCCCTTGATCCGTTATGTCAAAGGCTCGTTCCGCACTACGCTGCGATTACCCTTGGCTCTGACCAGCACGCGCCTTGACAACACCGACATACCCGGCGAGACTACCGATGCCCAACGCATCCATCTGCGTTTCCAGCCCTCATTCTCGTTGCTTTGGAAGGCGACCGACAACTTCACTTTCAACGGTAATGTCGACTACTCGTCCTCCGAAACATCCTGGCCGCAGCTTTACACCACCTATCTCATGCAGAACTATCGCAGCCTTTCGCGTTATCGCGCCTTGCTCTCAGACAGTCACGCCGTTTCTGCCCGTCTCAAGATCTCGTTCAAGGACATCTTCAACGGCTTTTTCGCCTATGCTGAAGGCAACTGGCGTCGTTCGTGGAGCGACATCACCTATGGCACAACTCTCGATGAGCAGGCTCATACCATCCTTGAGGCAACGTACGCGCCCAACCACGGCACGGGCTATGGCTTCACGCTTTATGGTCGGAAGGACATTGACTGGCATACGATGCAACTCGATCTCAAGGCCTCCGCCACGACTGACTGGAGCCAAATATTGCGCCAGTCGGTGCTCATGGAATACAAGAGGCAAGGCTATGCGCTCAGCGGCACATTGGCCTTCGACATCGTTACGGGTTATCGTCTCGACTATTCTGTCAGATGGCAGCGAAGCCGTTCCGTTTCGACGGTCTACACTACGATTTTACGCGATTTGTCGCAGCGCGGTCGTCTCACAATGCGCCTTGTGCCTTCCCGTCTCTTTTTCAACGTGAATGCAAGCCACTCGTACAACTCCAGCCTGCCATCCTCTCGCAAAAACTTTGTCTTCCTGGGTGCGGGATTACAGTGGAAAGTGTCTAAAAAGTTGGAATTCAACCTCGATGGTGATAATTTCACAAACATACGGACTTTCATCGTCCGTAATATTGGTAACTTGGAAGAGCATTACGAGGAGTATCACCTGCGTCCATTGTCAGTAACCCTGACAGCACATATCAATATGTAAGGTTCATTCGTTTTCTTTATTTCAGACAGAAGGTCTTATAATCGTTTTAAGGAAGTAGTATTCTGATTTCTTGTCATTTTTAGCCTCAATGAATATTCTGGCCATATTACCTTATTTCAATTTCCTGGTTGATAGAATAATCCAAACTTTCTAAAGAATAGTGATACGCTTTTAATTCATCATCAGAAGTTTTCAGTAATTTAAAAGCAGCCACGATATCGTCAAACTTGCCAAATGCAGCGTCCCGAAGTCCTTTAATGGAATCAGTATCATGCGTAGTTATAAATAGCTGGGTGTTGTTTCTTATTGCAGCATTTATAAGAACTTTCCATAAATTGCACATGACGGAATAGTGGAAACCGTTGCTGATTTCATCAACGAGCAACGCACCGTCCTTGCAATCATATACAGCGGTTAGAAGGGAAACTATTTTTCTGGCTCCATCGCCCATCATATTCACAGGTATACGTTTTGTAAGCCCGATATCCACAAGCATTTCCTTGTCTGTAAAAATAAAGTCTTTTACAAGTGGTTCTATCAATTTAAGACCTTCCACAATAAAATGCTCGTCTTTATTTTGAAGAATGTTTTGTAAACCTTGTATTGATGTGTTGAAATCATATTTAGGACTTAAATATGTACATCTCAATGATTCAACATACTGTTTCGATACAATACGGGTGGCATCGGTTGAATTTTCCGGGTCAAAACGTAACTGTGATTCAAAACAGTTCCCATTGATCTTAAAATTAAATTTTAATCCATATTTTTCCTCTTCAACATTCGAAAGAATATTCGTATCATCAGCATTTAGAGATATATTACTTTGATCTTGTTCGAAGAGGCTTATCTTCAAATCACGTGTTTCTTCATTTTCTACCCGGATGTGAATAGGGTAGCTTGAATCTAATTTATAGAAATCGAGTTTAAGATCATTCAAACGGACCTTGCTGTAACCACGCATAAAATTTACATGGATAGGTAGCAAAGGATTTGATATGCCGCTGGCTAAAAACAAAGATTCCAACAATGAAGACTTTCCACAATTATTCTTTCCAAAGAAAAGATTAATCTGCTTTAAGCCCTCTATTGAGGCGTGTTTAATGCCCCTGAATCGCTCTATTTCGATTTTGTTAAACATTGTTTTTGAAGCTGTTCGATTATGAATACACACACAAAGTTAAACAAAATATTTAGAATAAGGCTGTTTCCTGCATGGTTTTTATGGGGAGAGGCCGTTTTGGGAGAATCATACCCAATCTAAACCGAAATTTGGGATTACCCTCATGGATTCTGATCTTTTTCAAGTTCCTTGTTTCCACTTACAGGTAAAGTCAGGCGGATGATGGTCTGTATTGTCTTCTGTAGGCTGAATAGCTGTTAACCTTATTTGAATAGTTAAATAGTTTAAAAATATAAAAACTACTAATTATTAAGTTTGTGTTCTATGTTTTTAGAAGTATATTTGTGGCAGTAAAAATGATCATGATATGAAAAATAACAAATCTCTGACAAAAGCTGAATTCCAGGTAATGGATATATTATGGAATTTGCCGGAACAAAGCGGCTTCACAAATGACATTCTGTACGCTTATCCCGAACCCAAACCGGCTTATACGACTTTGGCCACATTCCTGAAGATCCTGAAGGAAAAAGGTTTTGTGCAATCGGAAAATGTCGGAAAGATGCTGCGTTACACGGCTGTGGTAAAACGGGATGAATATACCCGTTCCTTTATGAAAGACATCAAGAACACTTTCTTCGGCGGGTCGCTCCTGTCATTCGTCAGTTTCTTTGCTAAGGAAGAAAATCTGGGACAGGAAGAAATAGACCAGATTATCCAGATTATCAAAAAGGGCAAACAGTAACCAATCTTTTCTAAACCATGAATTTCACGTTCCTCGATAACTTGCAGATCATTCCGGGATTCTATCCGGTCGCTTCGTTGCTGGCCGGTGCAGTCCTGTATTTCCTTTATCGGCTTTTCATCCGTATGCATTGCCAAAGCAGGCAGGCGCAGATGCTTCTGACGCTTGGTATGTGTCTGATGACCGCTACGCTGTTCTTTCGTCTGACGGTATGGGTTGAGACACCGGCAACTGTATCTGTTATACGACAGGCCGTTTCTTCAGTGGCGACTGATGCGCACTCTTTGTCTGCCGGGGAGTTCATTACTGATGGGGGCACGCGGTTTTTGGAAAATGCTGAAGCTACATTACAAGAACAGGCCTTGCCGGCCACAGTTTCAGAAGACCGTTTCCGTCCGGCCGAAAAGATACTGGGTGTGCTTACTGCCGCATGGGACTATGTGCAATCCCATCTGTTTGTAATCTATGGAGCAGGCATCGTTTTGCTGTTCTTTTATATGATGGTACAGATCGGTCAATTGTATTATATCCGGCGGAAATCCATGCTTCAGGGTTACAGGGGGTGCATCCGTATTTATCGGAGTCCTTGCACAGCTCCTTTCTCTTATGGCTATAATATATTCCTGCCTTACAATATGAAAGACGGACAACAGGACTTCGTGCTGGCTCATGAGGAAAACCACATCTGGCACCGCCATTTCCATAAGTTGCTTTTCCTGCAGTGTCTGACCATTGTCAATTGGTTCAATCCTTTCGCTTATCTGCTTTTTCGTGCCATCAAGGAGTTGCAGGAGATGGAAGTGGATCGTGATGTCCTCAACAACGGTTTCGACCGTGAACAATACCAGCTCAATCTGGTACTGACCTGCACGGCGCATCAAGAATGGGTTTGGGCACGTTCAAACTATAACTACTCATCGTTGAAAGAAAGGATCCTGTTTATGAACCGGCATATCCGGAATTCGAAAAGCTGGTTGCTTGTCCTGGTAAGCGGGTTTGGTTTTCTGGGGTTCACCAGTATGATAACCGTTCAGGAAGTGGAAAGACAGGCTGAAGATACGGAAAACACTGTGGATTTTGCATTGGAAAGACCTGAGTCTTCAACCGGACAGACCTTGCAGGCGTCTGTAACCGAAACGGACAAGCAAGTTTCAGAAACGGATTCCGCTTCATCGGAATCTACAGCACGTCCAAGCCGGAAAAAAGAATATGACAGCCGGGGATGCTGGACAATGCTTTTCATCGGTGACTCTGCTTATCAGCATCATAAGAAACCTCCGTTTGTCAAGCATTATAAATTTTTCGGTGACAAGGCTTCGCTTACCCTTACCGTCAGCTGGAAAACTCCGGACGGAGCCATGGCCATTGGAGGGGCAACGGGAGATTATGATCCTTTCTCGGAAACGCTCGTACGGGAAGGCGGACAAGTTCGTCCGCGTCAGTGGATTGATTCCAACCATATAGATGACACGTGGAAAGACGTTTATAATATATCCTCATTTATTCCTTCCTTGTGGAAAACTGAATGCTGGGAACGGTGTGCCGTGCCTGAAGAGGTGAAACGTACTGCTGACGCTTATAAACAATGTCAGGAACGGAAAGACAGACTGAAGGGGGTGTGGAAACTTGTGATATCTGATCCTAAAGTCGAAAGCTATAAGTTTTTCGGAAAGAATCGTTTTTTCTCCGTCAATCTTCGTCCATACGAACGGGAAAACCTGTTCTACACGTTCAGCGGTTCTGCCGGAGACTTTGCTTACATCAATGACACTACAGTCATTGAAGGCCAGCAGTCCTATAACCTGAACTGGAGGAATAAAGAAACCTTCAGTTATCAAACCCTAAACGGGAAAATCCTTACTTACGTTCGAGTGAAGATGCCGGACGTTGTAAAGCAGGTGCTTGAAGGTTGCGGACTGCAATAAATAATTTTCCTTAAAATCATCATAAGAAATTTTAAAAAAGATCGGGCCTGATCAAATTATCATTATTTACCCTTAAATAATAAATAATTTATGAAACGAAATTTGTTGAATATTAAAAACTTGTTAGCCATTCTAGCTACCGGATTCTGTCTTGTCGGATTTGCAGATACTGTCAAGACACAGGCTATGGAAAAAACGGAAAAACCATCAGAAAAAGAATATGACAGCCGGGGATGCTGGACAATGCTTTTCATCGGTGACTCTGCTTATCAGCATCATAAGAAACCTCCGTTTGTCAAGCATTATAAATTTTTCGGTGACAAGGCTTCGCTTACCCTTACCGTCAACTGGAAAACTCCGGACGGAGCCATGGCCATTGGAGGGGCAACGGGAGATTATGATCCTTTCTCGGAAACGACCGTACGGGAAGGCGGACAGGTTCGTCCACGTCAGTGGATTGATGCCAACCACATAGATGACACGTGGAAAGACGTTTATAATATATCCTCGTTTATTCCTTCCTTGTGGAAAACTGAATGCTGGGAACGGTGCGCTGTGCCGGAACTAGTGAAACGTACGGCTGATGCTTATAAGCAATGTCAGGAACGGAAAGACAAACTGAAGGGAGTGTGGAAACTTGTGACATCTGATCCTAAAGTCGAAAGCTATAAGTTTTTCGGAAAGGACCGCTTTTTCTCCGTCAATCTTCGTCCATACGAACGGGAAAACCTGTTCTACACGTTCAGTGGTTCCGCCGGAGACTTTGCTTATGTCAACGACACGATGATCATTGAAGGCCAGCAATCCTATAACCTGAACTGGAAGAACAAAAAGACCTTTAGTTATCAAACCAAGGACGGGAAGACCCTTACTTACGTTTGCGTGAAGATGCCGGACGTTGTAAAGCAGGTCCTTGAAGGATGCGGATTGCAATAAATAGCTGTTTTTCATTTTTATTTTCAGGGCTGGGGAAGATTGGATTACAATCCTCAGCCCGTATTTTTATTTGTTAACCTGTAATTTATCATTAAAATAAAAATCCTTTACTTTTTATAAAACAGACCAACTCAATGCCTTTACTTTAATAAAGGCATTGTAGGGTATGATTATTCCAAGTGGAGGTCAGTTATAACTATGCGAAAAATTATCACCCTATTGCTGCTTCTTATTTTTACTTTGAGCGCTTATTCTCAAAGCCTTATATTTGGTCAGGTGCAGGATGCTTTTCTGAAAACGCCCTTGCCTGAAGCAAAAGTGTCACTGCTTCTGGCAGCCGACAGTACGGTTGTTATCGACTCTATCCCTATTCGGAAAATAAAGAGATCGGACGGTACGGTGGCGAAAGCGGAGTTCTCGTTTCAGCCGGAGAAGAAGAGCTGTAAATATCTGCTGCGTGGCAGTCTTAAAGGTTACGAGGACGGGTATCAGGCTCTATCGATTAACGGCAACGATGAAGGAGCCTGGATGCTTGATGATCCGCTCGAATTGCGACGGGTCCGCCAGATGAATTTGGATGAGGTGGTCGTAAAAGCAACGAAGATAAAAATGTATTTGAAGGGTGATACGCTTGTTTATGACGCCACGGCTTTTCAGTTACCCGAAGGGTCAATGCTTGATGACCTTATACGCCAGATGCCGGGTGTGACGATGAATGAATTTGGCGAGATATTTGTAAATAGCCCGAAGATAGACGAGCTTCAACTCAACTCACGTTCGTTTATGCGCGGTAATGCTAAGGTTCTGATGGAAAACCTGCCTTATTATACTGTGAAGGATATTAAGGTCTATGAACAGAATACCGACCTCAACCGTGCCCTCGATGCGCAGATAGAGAAAAAGAAATATGTTATGGATGTGAATATGAAACCGGAATACCAGAAAGGGTATGTAGCAAATGTCGAAGTAGCCGGTGGTACACAGAAACGCTGGTTGGGACGTGCTTTCCTGTTAGGGTTTACTCCATTGACCCGCTATACATTATTGGCTAATTCCAATAATGTGAACGAGAGCAGGCACATAGGAAGTTCGGGGCATTGGACCCCCGATGCTATACCCAATTCGTTGCTGACTACACATAGTGTAGCCGGTGAGATAGATTATCAGACACTCGACAAGAATGTGCAGGAAACTCTGACTTTGGATTTTGCTTCCGCCAATAATGATGGAGAGATGATTAAGCGCAGTGAGCTCTTTCTTCCTCTCAATCCATGGCAGACTACCCGTCAGACTTCACAGGCAAAGGCAGATAATTTGAAAGTAAATAATAAATTTGTGTATATCAAGCCCAAAGGATTCTTGTTTCAAACAGATGCTTCTTTGAATTATAATTCCTATAGTGGAAATTCCTATACACTGATGGAGCAGTTTGCCGACAGTCTCATAACCGGTCAACGCAATGAAGGATTCAACGATGGTAGGATTTGGAATGCGAATTTTCAAGCTAAGATACAGCCGAATCTGAAAAAGCTGGGAAATATGAAACAGTATTTTCTTTTTTCTACAAATTTAGGCTATAATTATGATGAGAATCAGCAGGTGCAGCGTTTCCGTGTAGAGGATTTTGTCAGTTCTTCCTTTACAGACTCATACAATTCTAATGATTATTCCAAGCGTGAGCTTTCGGTAAGCGTTCCCATTCACTATGGGCTGTATAGCATGAACAATTTTGATATTGATGTGGTGCCGTCGTATACACGGAACAACACCCATGACTGGCTATATCATCCAGACACGCTGATGCTTTCGTCACAGTTGGATATGTTACAGGCTGTTACCGATCGTGCTAATTCATATAGCAGTGAGCTGGAGAAATTCGGAGGTGATATTACACTTGGTTTTACTCGTAACCGTGTGCTTCCTGCCACTGATAAGATACCGGAATTACTTGTTAAGTTCTTTGACTTTAATTTAAAGATAGGTTCCAATTATGAGAAGTTGAACTATCAGCGTGGTTCTTTAGATACGTTGGCCGTACGTAAGACGGTGCGCTTTGAACCATCGCTCGGTGTAGATTTCTATGTGAAGAAAGATGCTTGCCGTCCGGTTAATATCAGGATTGGCCATTATGAATACAACGTGTCTCTGATCAATCAGATTCCTTTCCAGGATGATGCCACTCCACTTGTAGTCCGTCTTGGTAATCCGGATTTGAAGCCATGGCATTCTGTCACTTATCTGCAAGCGGAATATAAAGATAACCGCACAGCCAGACGTCATTATAATTTCTTTGCGCGCTGTGGCTATAATCACAATGCTGTTTCAGAGGCTGTCAGTTTCAATCCGGTTACTGGAGTTTATACCTATCGTCCTGAAAATACAAGTGGCATTTACGACATCAAGGCTAAAGCCGGTATCATGCATATTTTAGGAGCAGACAGGCATTGGACGGTGGAGAACAACTTTGATGGCAACTTTATTCATTGGCTTGATCATATCATGCTCGCGGGTGAGACAGAAAGCCATCTGAACGCTGTGAATACACTGACTTTGCACGACAATCTGTATATACAATACAATAAAGGTGCGCTCAATGTCCGTGCCACGGGCGACATCAAATGGCGGAACAGCGAAGGAAAGATGTACGATTTTTCCACACTCAACGCTTTCGATTACCGTTACGGTCTTTCAGCCCGTTACACCTTGCCCCGTTTGAAGACCACTTTTTCAGCCGATGGCAATATGTATTCTCGTCGAGGTTACGGCAGCCCGGATTTGAATACCGACGATTTTGTGCTGAACGCATCGATTAGCGAGCCATTCCTTAAAGGCAAGCTGATAGGCCGTATCGAGGCTTTTGATATTTTGCACCGGTTGTCATCTACCCAATATGTCGTCAATGCGCAAGGGCGTACGGAGACATGGTACCGTTCCCTGCCGCATTATGTGATGTTTCATCTGGTATATCATTGGAACAGGAACCCGAAGAAACAGAAATAAACAGATATGGATTAGTTGAAATGTTTTACTGCGGAGTAATGTGTTAGCTGCTGTGATTCGGGGTGTCTCAAGTGGGGCTGATGCTGCCTTATATTACACATGACTGTTCAGAAAGGATAAAGAAAAACAGTATAAAAATCCACTTTATTAGTGGATATATGGGGAAATATATGTTATCTTTGCCTTGTGAGCAATACGAAAGATTACAGTAATCAGCCTAGAGAAAGGCTATTTACGTCAATTATATGAAAAGGGGAAGACCACGGATAAGAAACATCGTTTCCAGCCGCATATTGTGGCTAAATATAGGAAAACGTTAGATTTGCAGGAGTCCTTGAGTTGTGTTGAGGATCTTTATCGTTATCATTTGTTGCATTATGAGGCTTTGGTAGGCGATAAGGCAGGGTTGGAATCTGTTCGTGTTAATGATCAATACCGCATAGAGATGAAAACGGAAAAGATATCTTCGGAGACAGTAATCACAGTGTGTAATATCATAGAATTGTCCAATCATTATAAATAAACAAGGGGTATGGGAGCAATTAAACAAGGATATACACCTACTCATCCTGGTGAAGTGTTGAAAGATGAGATAGAGTACCGCAAACTCTCGCAGCGCAAGTTGGCCGAGCAGATGGGTATCTCTTATAAGGTTTTGAACGATATTCTTGACTGCCGCCGACCGGTCACTACGCAGACGGCCATGTTGTTTGAAGCGGCTCTTGATGTTCCGGCTGATTCGCTGATGCGTTTGCAGTTGAAATATAATATGCGACAGGCCGCTGCAGACCCTTCCTTTATGGAGCGGCTTAAACAGGTGCGCAAATATGCCGCTCTGCTGTAGGGTTTGATATACTGTAATTTTTATTGTTCCGCTCTGTTCTTTTCTGACAGGAAGAACAGAGCGGGATATTTTTATGTCTTGATGGTTGAAAGATTGATGGCTTGTTTTATAAAAAAATCCCAATCCGTTTTTATGAGGTCACGGATTGGGAATATATCAGTAGCCGACAGACGGACTGTATGTCCGGTCTGTGGTGGTCATGTTTTGATGTTTTGTCAGGCCAGCATGTCGAGCACATCCTGCCAGGCATCGCACAAGGCTTGCATGGACGGGAACAGCAGATCGGCTCCTGCATCCCAAAGCACCTGATCGGGGAGTGGTCCGGTATTGACTGCAATGGTGAAGATGTGGGCTGATGAGCCAGCCTTTACGCCCAATGGCGCATTCTCAATGACGAGGCCTTCCCATGGCTGTATGTGCGCTTTCGACAGTCCCATCAGGTAAGGTTCCGGATCGGGTTTGCCATGCTTGACGTCGAAACTGGTTACCATCAGTTCTTTCCTGAAAATGCCCGGGAAGTTTTTCTCCAGACGGTCGAGCAGAGACAATTGTCCGGATCCGGTGACGACCATTGGCGTGCGTCCGCTGGCCTTTACCTTGTTCAGAAGCTCGTGTGCGCCTGGCATCTTACGGGCTTCGGGGCATTGGCTGAATGCTTCGGACTTGGCCTTGTAGATGGTCTGTTTCTCTTCTTCCGTGGCATCACGTCCCCAATAGCGCTGTGCCAGAATATTGATCGTGCCCGCTCCTGTACGGCCTTCGTGCAGATAAGCTTCTTCCGGCGTCATCTGCAAGCCGAACTGTGTCATGGAGTGACTCCAGGCATAGGCATGATTGGGCATGGAGTCGAAAAGGACACCGTCCATATCAAAAAGTACGGCTTTGAGGCAAGTGCGCTCAAAGCCGTTTCTTTCCAGATATTTGTTTCTTTCGTTCTCAAACATCATGATTATTTGTTGAGTTTAGCACGGATGGCTTCACTTTCCTTTTCATATCCGGGCTTGTTGAGAAGGGCGAACATGTTCTTCTTGTAAGCTTCTACACCAGGCTGGTTGAAGGTGTTTACACCCAACAGGTTACCGCTGATACCGCAGGCTTTCTCGAAGAAATAGATGATCTGTCCGAGGTAGTATTCGTTGAGTACCGGTACGCTCAGACGCATGTTGGGCACACCGCCGTCAACATGAGCCAGCTGTGTTCCGAGCTCAGCCATCTTGTTGACTTCGTCTACACGCTTGCCAGCGAGGAAGTTCAGACCGTCGAGGTTTTCTTCATCAGACGGGAACAATACCTTGTGATTCGGTTCCTCGATGCTGATGACAGTTTCGAAGATGGTACGTTCACCTTCCTGAATCCACTGACCCATAGAGTGAAGGTCGGTAGTGAAATCTACGGCTGCAGGGAAGATGCCCTTGCCTTCCTTACCTTCAGACTCTCCGTAAAGCTGTTTCCACCATTCGTTGAGGTAGTGCAGCTTGGGCTGGTAGTTGACGAGAATCTCAATCTTCTTTCCGCTCTGGTACAAAGCATTACGGCATGCGGCGTAAACGGCAGACGGGTTCTCTGCGAAAGGAACGTCAATGGCAGTGGCCTTTTCCATGTCAGCTGCACCTTCTACCAACTTGGCAATGTCGAAACCGGCTACTGCGATAGGCAGCAATCCTACCGGAGTCAGGACAGAGAAACGTCCGCCCACATTGTCAGGGATAATGAAGCTCTTGTAACCTTCCTTGTCGGCAGTAGTGCGTGCTGCGCCTTTCTTGGCATCGGTTACGGCAACGATTACCTTTTGAGCCATTTCCTTGCCACGCTGGTCTTCGCACTGCTTTTTGAGCAGACGGAATGCAAGCGCTGTTTCAGTGGTGGTTCCGCTCTTTGAGATGTTGATGACACCGAATTTCTTGTCTTTCAGATAATCGCACATTTCGGCGAGGTAATCTTCACCGATATTGTTTCCGGCAAAAAGAATGACCGGATTTTTCTTGTCGTTGATCAGCCAGCTGAATGTATTGCTCAGAGCTTCGATGACGGTGCGTGCGCCGAGGTAGCTTCCGCCGATACCGGCTACTACGACTACTTCGCAATTTTCGCGCAACACCTGTGCAGTGGCGTTAAGTTCAGCAATAAAATCAGAAGTGATGGAAGAAGGCAAGTGTAACCATCCTAAGAAATCATTTCCCGGACAGGTGCCGTTTTCCAATGCTTCCTGGGCGGCCTTTACCTGTGGTTCATAAGCCGCGATTGCGTCAGCGCTCAGAAACTGAGCAGCTTTAGTGATGTCTAATTGAATATTCTTCATCTTTTTACACATTAAAAAGTATTATCTGTCTTTATATACAATGGGGAGACCGTTAGCGGAACGAATCAGTCAGCAGTTTGATTTCAATGCTGGGAGAGATCCGTTCGTAGAGGATGTTGTATACTGCATCCAGAATCGGCATGTTGACATGCAGGTGCTTGTTGATGTCTTTCATGCACTTGGTGCCGTAAAATCCTTCAGCGATCATTTCCATTTCTATCTGAGCGCTTTTGACACTGTATCCTTTGCCTATCATGGTGCCGAACACGCGGTTGCGGCTGAAGTTGGAATAGCCGGTCACCAGCAGGTCGCCCAGATAGACGGAGTCGATAATGCTGCGTTCGATAGGATGGACTGTTTTCAGGAAACGGTTCATTTCCTGTGCCGCGTTCGACATGAGTACGGACTGGAAGTTATCTCCGTATTTGAGTCCGTTGCAGATGCCTGCAGCTATGGCATATACGTTTTTGAGTACGGAAGCGTATTCTATGCCGATGACATCATCACTGATCTTGGTCTTGACGTATTCACTGGCCATCATGTCTGCAAAGTTCTGCGCTTTGTTCAGGTCGGCGCAGCCGATGGTCAGATAAGTCAGGCGGCCTAATGCGACTTCTTCCGCATGGCTCGGGCCGCCCAATACGGCCAGATTCTCATCGGGGACACCATATACCTGATGGAAAAATTCTGAGCAGACCAGATTTTCGTCGGGGACAATACCTTTGATTGCCGTGACGATGAATTTATCCCTGATCCTGGTCTTCAGTTTCTTCAGGTGGCTTTTCAGATAGGGTGATGGCGTGACAAAAATCAGTGTATCCGCATTCTCCACGATTTTGTTGATATCCGAAGAGAAATGAATGCGGTTGACGTCAAAATGGACGCTTGTCAGATAAGCGGGGTTGTGTCCCAGACGGCAGAATTCTTCGATACGGTCATCCCGACGCATATACCAGTAAATGGAATCATTCTGTTCCAGCATCATTTTGGCAATGGCGGTAGCCCAGCTACCGCCACCCATGATGGCTATGGTTCCACAATTTCCCATGATACCTAGTTAAGCTTCTCAATCCATGCCGCTACGTCGTTGACGGAGGGCTTCTCTATTTCTAATTTATATTTTTTGAGGATCTCGCCGATTTGCTGCTGTACTTTTTGCGGGTTGACTCCCTGCAGGTCGCTGACCAGATTATAGCCGGCTTTCTGAAGTACGGGAACAATGGCTTCCGGTATACCTATTTCCATGAATTTGGCAGGCTGGTCCTTGGGGATCTTCTTTTCAGGACGCATTTGCGGGAAGAAGAGTACTTCCTGGATGGTAGTCTGTCCGGTCAGCAACATGGTCAGACGGTCCATACCGATACCGATACCGGCCAGGTTAGGCATACCGTATTGGAGGGCACGCAGGAAGTCCTGGTCGATAAACATGGCTTCGTCGTCACCTTTCTCGCTCAGACGCAGCTGCTCCTGGAAACGCTCTTCCTGATCGATCGGGTCGTTGAGCTCAGAGTAGGCGTTGGCCAGCTCCTTACCGTTGACCATCAGCTCGAAACGTTCGGTCAGTTCCGGATTGTTACGGTGTTTTTTCGTCAGAGGTGACATCTCAATAGGATAGTCTGTGACGAATGTAGGCTGGATGAACGTACCTTCGCAGAATTCACCGAAGATCTCGTCGATCATCTTGCCTTTTCCGAATGTTTCGTCTATTTCGTCCATGTGGAGTGCCTTGCAGATTTCACGGATTTCCTCTTCGGTCTTGCCGTTCAGGTCATAACCGGTTTTTTCCTTGATGGCATCCAGAATAGTGATTCTTCTGTAAGGAGCCTTGAAGTCGATAATGTTGTCGCCCACTTTCACCTGGGTCGTACCGTTCACGTCCATGGCGATTTTTTCCAGCATCTGTTCGGTATATTCCATCATCCAGTAGAGGTCCTTGTAGGAAACATAAAGCTCCATACAGGTGAATTCCGGATTGTGGTTGCGGTCCATACCTTCGTTGCGGAAGTTCTTGGAGAATTCGTATACGCCTTCGAAGCCGCCGACAATCAGTTTCTTGAGGTACAGCTCACAGGCAATACGCATATAAAGGTCGATGTCCAGCGCATTATGATGGGTGATGAACGGACGGGCAGAAGCACCACCTGGAATGGATTGCAGAATAGGAGTTTCCACTTCCGTATAGCCGTCCTTGTCGAAGAAGGCACGCATGGACTTATAGATCTGAGCACGTTTCAGGAAGGTTTCCTTGACACCGTTATTGACTACCAGGTCCACATATCTCTGGCGGTAACGGAGCTCGGGATCATCGAAAGAGTCGTATACTTCGCCGTCTTTCATCTTGACGATAGGAAGCGGCTTGATGCTCTTGGCCAATACGGTCAGTTCCTGGGCATGTACACTGATTTCGCCAGTCTGAGTCTTGAATACAAAACCCTTGATGCCGATGAAGTCACCCAAATCGAGCAATTTCTTGAAAACGACATTGTACATGTCCTTGTTCTCCTCCGGGCAGATGTCATCACGGGTGATGTAAACCTGGATACGTCCCTTTGAATCCTGCAATTCAACAAATGAAGCCTTGCCCATGATACGGCGGCTCATCATACGGCCGGCAATGCAGACCTGACGTTTTTCTTCCGAGTCCTGATATTCTGCTTTGATATCGGTTGAAAACGTGTTGGTAGGGTATGCGGCTGCCGGGTATGGATCTATCCCCATGGCACGAAGTTCATTCAGATTGTTTCTTCTGACGATTTCCTGTTCACTTAACTCTAGAATATTCATTTCTTATAATAATTACAATATTTGGGGACAAATTTACAAAAGTTTTCCGGAATTTACCAATGAAAACCAGGATTATTGGCAGGTAGACCGATAAATTGCCTTAAGCGGTTGGAAAAAAATGTCCCCGCACAACTCGGAATCTTGTGCGGGGACGAATCAGTGAGCGGTGGGATTACTCCCAAATGCCGGTTTGAAATCCGGTCTGGATGTTGCAACGGTTGTCACCGTCGAAATCTTCGTATTCATCATGATTGATGCTGACGCTGTTGCTACCGCTGAGAAGCGTTTCGCTTGCCGTCATATTTAAAGTCCGAATGGACGGATGCTGGTATTTTTTCATGTGCGGTTATTTAATGATGATTTTCTTGTGGTTGATGATGTAGATGCCTTTCGGAAGCTGTTTCAGACCGGTGCCCTGACTGTCTGTATCCCCAATGTAGCGGCCGTCCAGGGTGTAGATCCTCAGGTGGTCGTCAGCCTGATCTGAAATTTCATGGATGGCTGTGGCTTCATTGTCAATGTGAAGGTTGGCTTGCAGGTTGTCCTGTCCTGATTTATAACAGGCTCTGAACGGTGCTGAATACGAACCGGCTGTTGCCAGTCGGAAGCTGCCGTCCTTGGCGGACAGCATATAGATGCCGTCAGCTTCGCTTTCGACTACATAGGTATCCGTAGAACCGAACAGGCCGTCGGGAACAGGCTGGCTGAATACCGGAATGCCGGCGTTTGTGGTCTGGTAAATCTGAGTCATGCCGTTCTCTTCAGGTTCATCGGTATATCTCATCAAATAGGCTTTGCCGGCCTGCAGGGTTTCGTCTTCAGTGAGGTCGGTTGTGAGGTGATCTGCATCTTCGCCGGTGATTTCTTCCCATACGAATGCACCAGCCGGTTTTTCACAGTCGAACGGCAGAACAATGGTTTCGTAGAGTCCGTCGCGGTAGGCGTCGCGGCTGTAAGTGGCTTCTTTGGCTGTGAATCCTGCCGGTGAATGGAACGGTTGACGGTCAGCCAATGTCAGTTGGCTGCAAATGTTGTTGCAAACCGTGTTCGTCGTTTTCTCGATCATTCCCACAGGTGCAAATATAAGGCAGTTGGGATTCATGGATGAAGGCCATTGCGGTTCACCGATCAGAATGCTGACAGCGGTAAGGTCGATATAGCGGGTTTCCTCGGTGATGGCTTCTGTCAGTTCGGAAGCATAGATGGCTCCGCTGGCTGTGATGTGGTTGTCTTCACATACAATCAGACCTTTCTCGGCTGCATAAGCCAGTTTGAAGTCGTCTATGGAATACCATTGGTGTTCAACAGCCTGTGCCGTAGCCTTGACTTCGAGTGTGCATGGCGTATCTTCGCTGAGATAGAATCCGATGTGCCTTTTGTTCCAGCCGAGGCCTTTGCCGTTGTTGGTTGCTGCTTCAGGAGATCCTTCAGAGGCATAAGTCCAGATGTTTCCGCCGGTATTGTCTTCTGCGGGGAAGGTACAGCTGAGGCCGTTGATGTGCATTGAGAGAGTGACGTCGTGGCTGCATCGGCCGATGGCAGACAGTGAGTAGTAACCTGCCGGAAGATAGAGTTCCTGCTGTATGCCGGCTGTCCATCCGCTGGCAGATCCCCAGTTGCCACCGTCGAAATAATTGTCGGTTACGCCTTTCCACGATTCTTCATTGCGGATGTTGGTGAGTGTTTGTGTCCAACCGTTGAGGTTACCGTCAGCATCAGGATTCTTGATAAGCTTTGTGGCTTCGCCATTTTCCGTGTCGATGGCGGCCATGTACATGGCTTGCTTCAGATTGTCGATGGCAGTCTGTACGTCAGCTTCGGTAGAAGAAGTGTTGTCCTTTACCAACTCTGCTTCGTTGACTTTGTCGATCAGGTTGTTCCATCCGCTGTTCTGCTGGCATTCACTGTTGTTGTAGTCGTTGACAAACTCTTCGAGGATGGCGTTAAGTTCCTTTATCTTCTGGTTGACTATGGCATCTTCATTGATGTCAGATGTGCCGTAATAAGTCAGGCGCAGGTTGTCAATGGCCATGGCCGTGTTGCTTTGTCCGTTTTGAGTCAGGGCGATTTGGATGGTTACGGTTTGAGGAAAGTCGAGTGTGAATTTATCACCGTGACAGGTTGCCAGTGATGTGGATGAAGCTGTCAGTCTGGTTACTTCCGTTCCTTCAGCTGTCGTGCAGGTCAGGACCGGAGGATTGTCATTGGTCAGATTGGCCATGTCGGCAGTCAGTTCGTAAGTTCCGGCCGGCAGAGTGATGTCTTGTGTCAGACTGATATGGCTTCCGTTGCTCCAGCGCATACGTGCAGAATAGGCCCAATCGCCTTCGGTAGGAGTCAGCCGGATATTCGGACCGGCTTGTTCGATGAATGAAGAGGCCATGCCTGCATTGTTGTTCACATGCATCTCACCGTATGTCATTGTCCAGCCTTTCGGTTCGCAGTAATTGCCGTTGGCTGTTCCGGTCCTGAAAACGGCTCCGTTCTCGAATCCAGCATTTTTGATCAGGTGGCTGGCGTCAATTCCGGTAGATTCGGTGGCATCTGCCAGACGGGTCTGACGGTATGATTCCATTGCTGCTTGCAGCGTTCTGATCTGTTCGGAGGTGAGTGCTTCGTCGTCAAGATTCTGCGCGGCGGTAATGGCACTTTCAAGATCGGATTTTCCACTGAAGTTGCCTTCTGATGCCAGAGCTTGTGCTTCACTGATGACTTGAGAAAGGAGAGGGCGGAGGTCACTGCCCGTGAGACGGTAAAGTTTGACATTACCCAGAATGGTCCAGGAACCGTTGTCGCCTCCATTGTTGAGCTGGCCAACGTTGCGGGCACCGATAGTCAGTGTACCATCATTTACCATGATATAATCAATGGTGTTCAGCCAGTATGATCCGGCCGTACTGTAGAATGCAGCGGAAGCCGTGTTCATGGCATCGGGCATGCTGCCGTATGATGTGTCCTGATGGCGAAGCAGTATGGGGGACATGTATTCTTTTTCCGTCGTAGTGGCATAGATGGCCGTTTGCGAAATATCGCGGTTCCCTGCACGGGTAAAGGCATTGACAGTCAATCTGTATATTCCTTCTGGAAGGTCGGTGACAGTCTGGCTCATCTTGAACCATGCATTGCTGGTGTCGCCGGTCCAGAATTCCTGGCAGTTTTCATTTTGTGCGGTGTTGCAACTGTTTTGTTCTATGTTCCAGACTGATTTGTCGCCTGTAAAGTTGTAGTTCGTGACATATTGGGCTGTCACTTCTTCTACGGCTGCATGCAACGGCATGGTACCAGCCAGTATGGCCGCTGTAAACAAACGGTATATGTAAGTTTCTTTTTTCATGGCATCAATAATTAAAGTTAACTGACTGTACTTCAACAACGCCTTCGCCTTCATGGCAAAGCACCATCCAGGCACCACCTTCGGTAGCAAAGTAAGGAGCAATGTAATCCTTGAATGCAGTGCCGTTGTAGTTATGGTTTACCGTGGCCTGTGCATGATTATGCCCAGAGAAGTGATACGGGTTTTGGGTTTTTGTGATCAGATCCATGTATTTGTTGCGCTTTTCAGTAGCTGTGGCGTAAGTAGGGGTGTCGGATGGGAGGATTGAACGGCCAACATCGTTCTGATCCAGCCACCAGCGATCTTCGCAGCTGATGGGATAATGTTGTATCCAAACTGAGGGCGTTTCTTTGTTTTCTTCAACAAAAGTCGAAAGTGATTCTATAATGCTGTTAGGAGCATAATAAGTGGCTGATGAGAACATCGTGGGGTTGTCATATGGCTTTTGAAACCAATATGTTTGTCCAATGTAGAAACGTATTCCCTTGAATGTAAAAGTAAATGGTTCAGGTTGGGTCTCGCCGTTAGATTGTGAAAAACGTTGAACGTTTTCTATTCCGTAATTCTGTGCAGATAAGAGATATTTGCTAACGATATCGAATGCAATCTTATTGCAATAAGAACCTCCGTCGTTAAGTCCCCATGTAAGCCCTTTATCGCCGTTTGCTCCTGACCAATAGTCTGGTACTACATCGTGATTGCCGACCATTGTAATAAATGGAATGTTGTTATTTTCGAATATATCGAAAATGCTTTTGAAATCATCTCCTGTTTTTTCGCTGTCTTTGTCCATATCTCCCATACAGATGACAAGATCCGGTGACGGCTTGATATGTGTGTTGGACTTGAAAGCATAGCGGCCGCTATTTTTCATATTGATGATGCCATTGGCCCATTTGCTTAAGTTTTCTTCTGTCGCATTGTTGCCGTAGCGTCCTGTCATGTTAACTTCCGGGTCACCGAAGAGAATGACGGTGAACCAGCGGCCGGATGAAAAGTAATACGGAAATGCACGCTTGGTTCCGTCAGCATAGGTAACCGTAAAGATCTCTACTTCATTATCGCGGATGCGTGCTTTTGACGGATCGGGTGAAACAGCCGCTCCTTCAGGAACCGTGCAGCTCAATCCCAGGTTGTTCAAGTCAGTTCCTGCGGGGAATGTCATGTAAACAGCCCCATTATCCAGGGTTTCAGTCTTGTCTGCAATGGCATTTCCAACATGCAGCTGGAATGTGTAGTCTTCCGCGTATATGTGCTGGCAGAATAACATGCACATATACAGACCAATGGCTTTTGTTTTCATATAATTAGATTAAGTTGTTGCTTGACAAAGGTAGTTTTTTTTGATCAATAAATAAAGTCTTTGTTGCATTATTTAGATTATCAAAACGGATAAAAGTCGGGTTGCATTAGTTGTTCTTCGTCATCATGCATTATCTTTGCATCATGAAAAAAAATGTAAGCAGAATAGAACGGGAGAAGAAGATCGTGAGTCTGATGATCCGTTTGTATTGCCGGCATGTAGAACATCATGCACAGTTATGTGACTCTTGCCGTTCACTGATGGAATATGCCTGTCAAAGGTTGGAACGGTGTTCTTTCGGTGAAGAGAAAAAAGCTTGCCGGCGTTGTCCTGTGCATTGCTATAAACCGGCGATGCGTGAAAAAATGCGGCTGGTGATGCGGACAATCGGTCCGCGCATGATATTTTATGCTCCGATGGAAACATTAAGGCATTGGCTGAATCTTTAATTTTATCGGATCATAATCTTTATTTCATTACGGATTGATTCAAAATACTTGTTTGTAGGTATTACAAATTTCACAAATTATGTGTACCTTTGCGTTCCGAGAGCAAATAATTCAAAAACTCTTTAATTTCTAATCTATTCTATAAATTATGGAAATGAATAACGAAAGCTGGACCGGCTTTAAGGGCAACCTTTGGAAGAAGGAAATCAACGTGCGTGACTTTATCCAGAACAACTATACACCGTATCTGGGTGATGACAGCTTCTTGAAACCTTCATCGGAAAGAACCCGTAAGGTGTGGGACAAACTCACAGAGATGTTTAAGGTTGAACGTGAAAAAGGAGTATATGATACTGAAACGAAACTTCCGCAAAGCATTACCACATACGGAGCCGGCTATATTGACAAAGATAATGAGGTGATTGTCGGATTGCAGACTGATGCACCGCTCAAACGGGCTATTTTCCCGAAAGGCGGTATCCGTATGGTAGAGAACAGTCTGGAGGCTTATGGCTATCATCTTGATCCGATGACCAAGGAGATTTTCACCAAATACCGTAAGACGCATAATGAAGGTGTGTTCTCAGCTTATACGGAGGAAATGCTGGCTGCGCGCCATTCGGCTATCATTACCGGATTGCCCGATGCCTATGGACGTGGCCGAATCATCGGTGATTACCGTCGTGTGGCTCTGTACGGAACCACTTGTCTGATTGAGGACAAGAAACAGTATAAGAAACGTCTTGATATTCAGGAACTCAATGATGAGATTATCCGTAACAGAGAAGAAGTGACAGAACAGATCCGTGCTTTGCAGGATTTTGAGAAAATGTGTGCCTGCTACGGATTTGATGTGACTCGTCCGGCCAAGGATGCACGGGAGGCTGTACAGTTCGTTTATCTGGCTTATCTGGCTGCGGTAAAGGATCAGGACGGAGCAGCCATGTCAATCGGTCGTACGGCTACATTCCTAGATATTTATATTGAAAGAGATATACAGGCCGGACTGTTGACTGAAGAAGAAGCTCAGGAACTTGTTGACCAGATGATCATCAAGTTGCGTATTGTGCGTTTCCTCAGAACACCGGAATATAATGACTTGTTCTCAGGTGATCCGGTTTGGGTGACTGAATCATTGGGAGGTATGGGTGTAGACGGACGTACTCTGGTAACCAAAACCTGTTTCCGTTATTTGCACACCTTGTATAACCTGGGTCCTGCACCGGAACCTAATCTTACCGTGCTTTGGGCAGCCAATCTGCCTGAAAACTGGAAGCGTTTCTGTGCCAAGGTGTCTATTAACACTTCTGCCATCCAGTATGAGAATGACGATCTGATGCGTGTGGATTATGGAGACGATTACGGTATTGCATGTTGTGTGTCTCCGATGAAGATCGGTAAGCAGATGCAGTTCTTCGGTGCCCGTGCCAATCTGGCCAAGTGTTTGCTTTACGCCATCAACGGCGGACGTGACGAGCGCACCGGTTTGCAGGTAGCTCCCAAGTTCGAGCCAATCACCAGCGAGTATCTTGATTATAACGAGGTGATGGAGAAATACGAGCAGATGATGCGCTGGTTGGCCAAGGTTTATGTCAATGCCTTGAAGATCATTCATTACATGCACGACAAGTACGACTACGAAGCTTACGAAATGGCTTTGCACGATGGTGATGTACAGCGTATCCGCGCAACCGGAATTGCAGGTCTGTCTATCGTAGCCGACTCTCTGGCAGCCATTCGTGACTGTAAGGTCAAGGTGATCCGCGATGAGCGTGGTCTGGCCGTTGACTTCGTGCGCGAAGGTGAGTACGTGCCGTTTGGCAACAATGATGACCGCACGGATCAGATTGCAGTAGACATCACCGAGAAATTCATGAATTACCTGCGCCAGCACGAGACTTATCGCAATGCAACTCCTACACAGTCAATTCTGACCATAACCAGTAACGTGGTATACGGTAAGAAGACCGGAACTACACCTGACGGCCGTAAGGGAGGAACACCGTTTGCACCGGGAGCCAATCCGATGAACGGACGTGATGTCAAGGGTGCTGTAGCTGCATTGGCATCTGTAGCCAAACTGCCGTTCCAGCATGCTCACGACGGTATCTCCTATACCTTTGCCATTTCTCCGGCAACCTTGGGTAAGGAGACCGACATACAGGTTGACAATCTGGTTTCTTTGCTTGACGGTTACTTCACACCGACGGGAGGACAGCATCTTAATGTCAACGTGTTTGATAAGGAACTGTTGCTGGATGCCATGGATCATCCCGAGAAATATCCTCAGCTGACTATCCGTGTATCCGGTTATGCCGTTAACTTCGTGAAGCTGACCCGCGAGCAGCAGCTCGACGTGATTTCACGTACGATCAACCATTCATTATAATAAGTATTGGTGATTCCAGTATGACAGAACAGATTTTTGGTAGAATACATTCATTAGAGAGTTTCGGGACCGTTGACGGTCCCGGAATTCGTTTTGTGACCTTCCTTCAGGGATGTCCTTTACGTTGTCTTTATTGTCATAATCCTGATACCTGGGACGCAGGCCGTGCTGTCCAGTATACCTATACGCCGGAACAGCTTCTGGAAGAAGTCCTGAGATATCGGAATTTTATAGCCAAGGGTGGGGTGACTCTGACCGGAGGAGAACCTTTGTTGCAGGCTGACTTCTGCAGGGAATATTTCCGTTTGTGCAAGGATGCCGGACTTCATACGGCATTGGATACGGCCGGTTCGATATATTCGGAAAAGACTCTTTCCGTGTTGGATTATACCGATCTTGTTCTTTTGGATATCAAGGCTCTGCGGCCGGATGACTGTCGCAAGGTCTGTGGCAATGACGGACGTAATACACTTCGTTTTCTGGATGAACTGCAGCGTAGAGGTACGGCCGTGTGGATCCGTCATGTCGTTGTGCCCGGACTGACTGACTGCGATGAGAAACTGGACGAACTGGTGGACTATCTGAAGTCGTATACGGTGGTGCAGAAAATAGAATGGTTGCCTTATCACACAATGGGTGTGTTCAAATACAAGGATTTGGGACTGACTTATCCGCTTGAAGGTGTGCCGCCCCTTTCCAAGGCACGTATAGATGAGATCAAACTGCGTTATAAGGATTGTTTTCCTGTAGCTCGTAATGAAAGGTAGGATATCCTGAAAATACTCGGGTTTATTCTGACTGCCGGTTTTCAAGAGAACAACATTGGGAATAAAAAGGCAGTGAGAAAAAAGGACATATAGAACATAAATACATTTATTTTGGTATTTTTTGTCGAAGTAAACTTTAATAACTTTGTCTGCCAAAGTAAATGTTTTTTTTATGAGAATAAACTCTGTGTGGATATCAGGCATAGCCATGATGCTTTTTACAGCCTGTAATGTGATAGAATATCATCCCTATGATACCCGCATTACAGGTGATACTGATGTGAATGCCCGTAATATCCTTCGTATTGAAAATAGCATGTCAGGACGGAAAAGCATCCGTTTTGCAATGATCAGCGATACGCAAAGAAGATATGATGAAACGGAGGATGTCGTGAATCTTATTAACAGCCGTGGGGATATTGATTTTGTTTTACACGGTGGGGATCTGGCCGATTTCGGAGAGACCAAGGAGTTTCTTTGGGCAAGGGATGTGATGGATAAATTACAGGTTCCTTATGTTTGTCTGTTGGGGAATCACGATTGTCTGGGAACGGGAAGGGATGTGTTCAGAACGGTTTTCGGTGAGGAGAATTTTTCTTTCGTTGCAGGCAATGTGCGATTTATCTGCTTGAATACCAATGCACTTGAGTATGATTACAGTCATCCGGTTCCGGATTTCAATTTCATGGAAAATGCTCTGAATACGGTTCCAGATGGTGTAGAGAAAACCGTAGTGGCAATGCATGTGCCGCCTGGAGACATGGAATTCAACAATAACGTATCCAAGGCTTTTGAGCACTATGTGAAAAGTTATGCGGGTCTGCAGTTCTGCCTTTACGGACACGTGCATAACTGGAACGAGAGTGAACTGTTCGATGATGGCGTAATGTATTATGGATGTACGACTGTCGGTAAGCGCGGCTATTTTGTCATTACCATAAATGAGGAAGGATATGAGGTTGAAAAATGTACTTTTTAGGTTGGTTCTGCTGGCAATGTGTTTAGGGGTCCAGGCAAAAGGATTTGGTGCCGGACAGGATTCGCTGATGTCCAAATATGACCAACGGATGATGAAACGCATGATACGTTGGCAAAAACTGATTCCGGACCACACGAAGCTGCAGTTCGCGGGCAGTATCGGTTTGTGTTCTATGGGTTTCGGATGGAGTTATGGACAATCAGACCAGTGGGAAACCGATATAATGATCGGTTTTATTCCCAAATACCATAGTGAAAGAACAAAGGTCACACTGACTTTGAAGGAATCCTATATTCCATGGTCCTTTGCCATATCGAAAAGCAGATGGTATATCCAGCCTTTGTCCTGCAGTCTTTTTCTTTCATCAGTTCTTGATGAAAGCTTCTGGGTAGATGAACCAAGCCGTTATCCTAAAGGATATTACGGATTCTCTACAAGGATTCGTGCCAATATCTCCTTCGGACAACGCATTCTGTATAAAATACCGGAAAGAGACCGGCGGCGGTCACAAAGCATCGCCTTTTATTATGAGCTGGGTGCCTGTGATACCGATATCGTCACATTTGTGGGAAACCGGTTTGTCAAGTTCAAGGATATTCTGAGCCTGTCTGTCGGTATGAAAGTATTGATTTGAACAACGAGCCTTGTCGGATTTCTAATCGGATTTTTCTTTTCGTTTCAGGAAGTCTGTCGGGTTTTCTCCGAAAAACTCCTTGTAGCATTTCGTAAAGTAGGACGGCGTACTGAATCCTACTTCATAAGTGATTTCTGCAATAGTCTTTCCGGTTGAGGCCAGAAGGGTGGCCGCTTTCTTCAGGCGGGTGATACGTATAAGTTCATTGGGTGAATAACCGGTCAGCGCTTTGGTCTTTCTGTAAAGCTGGACGCGGCTCATGCCTATTTTATCTCCCAGTTCTTCTACGCTCAGGTTGGGATTGCTCAGGTTTCGTTCGATGACGGAACGTAGCTTCTCCAGGAAAGTCTGGTCGATTGCGGCAATCGGTTCTTTCTGGATATTTGTTTTGTCTGTAAAGAAATTTTGCAGGCGTTTGCGGTTGTCTATAAGATTCTTGAGTCGTGTGAGCAGCAGTTCCGAGCTGAAGGGTTTGAGAATGTACGAGTCTGCACCGCTTTCATATCCCTTGACTTTTTGTTCGTCAAGGCTGTAAGCAGTCAGCATCAATACAGGAATATGCGAAGTCTGAACTTCCGATTTCAGTCTTTTACAGCAGGCTATACCGTCCATGACGGGCATCATGACATCGCAGATGATCGCATCCGGTATGTATTTCATGGCCATATGTATGCCCTCCCTGCCGTTGGCTGCCAAAATGACAGTATATTGTTTGCGGAGCAATATTTTCAGATAGTCACGTATGTCCTGGTTGTCATCGATGACCAGTACGGTTTCCTTGTTTTGCTGAACGATCTCCTCATTGCCGGATTGCAGGCTTTCCTGGTCGGCATCGAGAATGGCACCGTCCTTGAAACTGGTCATATAAGCATTCTTTTCTCTGTCCGGATTGACGTTTCCTTCCTGTTTGGCCGGCAGGTCGATGGTAAAAGATGTTCCCTTGTTTTCTGTATTGGTGACGTTTATCGTACCGTTGTGCATTTCCACGAAAGCCTTTGCCAGAGCCAGTCCTATGCCGGAACCGGCCTGACGGGTGTCAGCCTGATAGAAACTTTCGAAAATATGATCTACATGGCGGGCTGAAATGCCTATACCGGTGTCTCTGACAATCAGTCTGATGTGCGGGCCGTTTTCTTCGTAATGAGTTAATTCTACAGTGATGGAGCCGTTTTCTGATGTGAACTTGAATGCGTTTGACAGCAGATTATAGACGATACGTTCTATTTTCTCAATATCAGCAACCATGACATATTCTGTGGTAGCCTCATCCATGTTCAGCTGAAAATGGATATGCTTGCGGTATGAAAGTGTACGGAATGCTTCAGTCCATTCCTTGATCTCGTCGGCAATATTGAACTGGCTCAGCGTAAGTGACAGTTTGCCTTCTTCAAATTTACGGAAATCAAGGATCTGATTGATCAGTCGCAGCAGTACTGTGGCATTTTTCTGTATGATCTGTAGCAGACTGCGTTCCTCCTGCTGCAGATTCGGTCTGCTTAGCAGTTGTTCCACGGGGTCTGAAATCAGGGTGAGTGGTGTACGCAGATCATGTGATACGCTGGTGAAAAAGGACAGTTTGTCCCGTGTGGCTTTTTCTACCTCTGACGACAGTTCGATGAGTTGGTCACGTTGTGTTTCCAGCTGGTCCTTTTGTTGTGACAGTTCGGCATTCATCTTGTTTTTAGTCCGGTATGCCCTTATCAGGAAGATCATGAGAGCTATCGTAAGAGCCAGTATGGCAATGCAGGCATAAAGCAGCATGCGTTGCGACATGTAGCGGCTGAGCGAATTGTTCAGTTTCTGGTTGAGAGTTTCGATCTTTTCGTCCAAAGTCTGGATATGTGATGTCTGCATCTGCATGATGCGGGCATTTGACTGGTTGACCAGATCGGTAGACAGGATATTGTTTCTTTCGAATGGTTGTCCATTCAGTATCTTCATGGCTGTCCGGAGCACAAGGTCTCCTCCTGTAGGATAGATGAATGTCGCTTCCAGTTTGCCTTTCATGACCTGTTCCACTCCATAGTCATTTCCCGTGAGGGCATCTATACCGATAAAGCGTATGTTTTTTTCCCTGTGGTGCTTACGGGCCGCTTCATAGGCTCCGGAAGCCATCCGGTCGTTATGGGCAAAGACAATGTCTATTTTGGGCGTAACGGTTAATATGGAGTCAAATGCCTTACGGGCTTCTGCTGTTTGCCAGTCGGCTTCTGCGGTAGCTACAATTTGTATATGAGGATTGGTCTTCAATACGCTGATAAGGCCGTTATGCCGCTCTGCTGCTGGAGTTGATCCTTTCAGGCCTCTTATTTCAACCATCTTTCCGCCTTTCGGGAGACAGTGCTGAATATAATGGCCGATTTCTTCTCCGATTTTGTAGTTGTCTGCGCCTACAAAAGCGGTATATTTTTCGGTGTTTACCTTACGGTCAACCAATATGACCGGAATACCATGGTCATAAGCCTCTTCTATTATAGGGGTAATGGCTTCAGCTTCATTAGGCGAAACGATAAGCAGGTCTACACCTTGATTGATAAACGATTGGATATCTTCAATCTGTTTCTGGTTCTGGTCATTGGCACTCGTGATGTCAATCTGCACATCCTGATAGAACAGTCCTTCTCTGAGAATTTCATTATTCATTTGTGTGCGCCATTCATCGTCGCTGCACTGTGAGACTCCGATATGGTATTTCTTTTGGGGAGATGAGCATCCGCAAATCAGACAAAAAACAGCTATAATCAGTATAGTGATAGAATAGGAAAAGCGTTTCATAGTTAATCAATATATACACAAATATAAGCACAAATTATGAATATAGAAAAATTTGTGACGTATTTGTTTAAAAATCTGCCATTCCTATGGATAATCGGGAAGACGGGAATTGGTGACTATTGGCCTGAATGTTAGAGCCTAATCTGATTTTTTGTGGGAGAGTGAAAATCTTCTTCCGGGCAGGGTGGGTGACGCCGTTTCAGGGCGTATTTTTCTTTTTTCCTTCTAATAAGAAGAAAAAAAACAGCGTATCGGAATGCCTGTCAGGCCGGTCTGGAGTGTGATATTTGACTTCAGACCGGCAGGAGCAGACTGATAAAGAATTTATATTCTGTTTGTGAGTGTTGTCGGCAGGACAGGCATGGCTCCGTTCTGTGTACAAACATACGCAGATACGTCAACAGCCAGTTTATGAGCTTCTTTCACAGGGCAGCCTTTCAGAATGGCTGATACGAATGCAGCGGTAAAAGAGTCGCCGGCTCCGACCGTATCTGCCACTTCAACGGAAGGTGTCTCTAAGAATGATGTTTCATCAAGTGTAAAGACATAACTGCCTTTGGTACCACATGTCAGGATCAGCATTTTCAGGTTATATCTTTCCAGTAATATTTGGCATTGGCTTTCAGTTGTCATGTCCGGAAAATCAAGCAGACGGCTGACTGTGACAAGCTCTTCATCGTTGATCTTTAATACATTGCATTTTTGGAAAGAATGACAGAGTATTTCCTTTGTGAAGAAGTTTTGTCTCAGGTTGATGTCGAATATTTTCAGTGTTTCAGGCGTATCGGGCATCGTATCCAGAAAACGGTTGATGGTCTCCCGGCTGACAGGGTTGCGTTGTGCCAACGATCCGAAGCAAACCGCTATGGCCTGATGAGCCAGTTCATCCAGTTGTCCGGTATAGGGAATATTGTCCCAGGCAACCCCTTCCTTGATTTCGTAACAGGGAATACCGGCCTTGTCCAGTGTCACCTGAACGGTTCCAGTGGGATAGGGAACTGTTTCTATCAGTCCTTTCAAATCCTTTTTCTGGAAGTTATCCAATATTTCGTCTCCAAGTTCATCCTTTCCAACAGCGCTGACTACGATACTTTTCAGTCCGAACTGTGACACATGATAGGCAAAGTTGGCCGGTGCTCCGCCCAGTTTTTTACCTTCCGGAAGCATATCCCATAATGCTTCGCCCATTCCGACGATAATATGATTGTGGTTCATGACAAAGTTAATGTTTAATTTTTAATGTATAGAATAAGAGATAAATCACACCCAGCGTCATGACAGCTACAGCACCGTTCTGTCCGACAGCATCACTGGCTACGCCCATCAGCAACGGGAAAATGGTTCCGCCGAACAGGCCCATGATCATCAGACCTGAAATTTCGTTCTTTTTCTCAGGAACTGCCAGAAGGGCCTGGGAGAATATGATGGAAAAGACATTGGAGTTGCCAAAACCTATCAGGGCGATGGCAGCATAAATGATGGCAGGCTGATTGGACGACAATAGCAGGATCATGGCAGCCAGCATACAGCATACGCTAAGCAGGAAGAAACTGCGGGCTTTTATCTTTTGCAGGATAAGAGCACCCGACAGACAGCCGGCCGTACGGAATATGAAATAAAGGCTAGTGGCGAAACCGGCTTCTTCAAGTGTAATGCCAAGCCGTTCCATCAGGATCTTGGGGGCTGTGGTGTTTGTACCCACGTCTATGCCGACATGACAGATAATGCCAATGAAGCAAAGCAGGATAAACGGACGGCCGAGCAGGCTGAGACAGGCTTTGAAGCCAGAGGCCTGATCAGGAGCTTCTTCTTTTATGGATGTGGCGTTCAGCCAGATTGTGGCTATGACGGCAATGACCATGTAGATAGGGAAGAGAACACGCCAGCCCAGTCCGAAAGAAGGGATGGTCTGGGTTGCTCCCCACATGGCCAGATAGGGAGCCAGAAACGAAGCGATGGCTTTGATGAACTGGCCGAAGGTAAGTGAACTGGCCAGTTTGTTGCCGCTGATGATATTGCTTAATAGCGGATTGAGTGAAGTCTGCATCAGTGCGTTGCCGATGCCGAGCAGGGAGAATGCACAAAGCATCAGTCCGTAGCTGTCATTGAATATGGGCAACAGCAGAGAAATGAATGTAATAAACAGGCTGAGCAGGACAGTCTTGCGGCGTCCGATGCGGTTCATCAGGATACCAGTGGGAACAGAGAAAATGAGAAACCAGAAAAACACCAGAGACGGGAATATATTGGCTTCTGCATCAGACAGGGACAAGTCTGCTTTTACATAATTTGATGCAATGCCGACCAAATCGACAAATCCCATGACGAAAAAGCACAGCATGACAGGGATCAGCTGTTTGTAATGACTGGAAGTGGAGACTTGATTGTTCATTTTGAATAATAGCTTTGGTTATGGTATTAAATGGTATTTTCTTGATGGTTTTAGAGTCCTAGTTCGGATATTCTGAGATTTTTCACTTCGGCTTTGCCTTTTTCTGAATAGAATTGAAGGCCGTCGTAGGGCACAGTCGGGAAAATAAGGTTAGTCATGGCTATGCGGCCGTTGTCCACGAAAATTTCAACCGAACATTTGTCTACGAATATGTTAAGATGATATGTCTTGCCTTTGCAGAGTGACAGAGGAGCCCATGTGCCGAGAGCAAAATCATTGATATAGTTGACCGATTCCGTTTTACGTCTGTCGTGGTTTTCCTTGGCATGAGGTTCCGACTGTTCGCCGAAAGGAATCAGACCGCTTTCCGTCCGGTCCATGACCAGCCTGTTCTTGGCCATATCAAAGTAGATTTTCGTTTTCTCTCCTTTGCTGTTAAGCATTTCGAATCCGGCTGTTTGCGTGTTGCCCGGTGTGAAATCCATTTCAATTTGAAATGCACCTTCCTTGCAATTGGCAAACGCATCACCAATAACATATTCATTTTCGATGCTGAAGTCATTCAGGTTACGGGTGTTCTTTCGCAGAAGACCGGATTCCTTGACGACGTCTGAAGCCATATAAATTTCCCCGTCCTGAGTAAAGAGTGAGAGTTCCCTTGGCAGGGCATTGGCACCTCTGTATTGTTTGATAGGCGTTACGTTGGCATATTGCCAGTTGCTCATCCAGGGTACGGCGATAGTGCGGTTTCCGGTATTGGAGAAGCAGACTGTTGCATAATGGTCCTTGCCGTAATCCAGGAATTTGGTTATTTCGGGTTTGGTGTCGCAGGTGAAAGATTTGCCGTCAAACTCACCGATGAAATATTCTGTGGCGCTTCCTCCGAAAAGACATCCGGGGTTGATGTTGACGATCATGGCCCATTTCATTCTGGTTGAATCCCCGTCTACGGGCAATTGTACAAAATCAGGGCATTCGAACTGGTTGGGTTGGATTCCGTAACCTTCACCGAATGCACTCAGGTATTCCCAGTCTTTCAGATCAGATGAGCTGTAGAAACGCATTTCCTTGTCTGCTGAGACGATCATATACCATTTCTTCATCGGCTCGTACCAGAAAACCTTGGGGTCACGGAAATCCTTTAATCCGTCGAACGGGGTCAGGATAGGATTCTGGTCATATTTGGTATAAGTGCGGCCGTTGTCTGTACTGTATGCGAGGCATTGCAATTGCCCGTGTTCATCGCTGGCTGAAGTGTAAAAGGCGATCAAGGCATCTTTTCCGAAGCCGGCGCTGTTGAACTTGTCTACGATAGTACTTCCGGAAAAAATATGTCCCAACGTGTCGCGGGCGATTGCCGGTTTAAGGTGTTCCCAATGAATGAGATCCCGACTTACGGAATGCCCCCAATGCATGTTGCCCCAGCGTGAACCGTAGGGATTATATTGATAATACAGGTGGTATTCGCCGTCTTTATAGACCAGTCCGTTGGCATCGTTCATCCATCCGTATAAAGGCGTATGATGGTAAACAGGACGGTAATAGTCTTTGTTGCTCGTGTCAAAAGTGTCAGACTGTTGAATGTGCGCCCAGCAGACCGCCTGGCGGTTTACTTTTTCAACAGTAACTGTGGCTATGTCGGCATTTTCAGGAAGTTCGAACGGAACATAATATTCCACACTGTCCGTGGCAAGCCTGATGTCGAAGGCCATGTCGTCTGCCTTTCCTGTATTCAACTTGACTTTTGCCTCGTCGCTGGATTCCTGTATGGGCAGGAGAAGATATTTCTTGGGATGTGAAATATGGATAAGAGTGAGCGAGTCATTCTGGTGTTCCATATTGAGACTGCTCTGGTTGGAATGGCATGACATGATACCGTTTGCAAGTGTGATGCAGGATGCCATTGTAATTAATGTCTTTTTCATGGTCGGGTTATCTAAGTATTAAGATTAATGATTCAGAATATCACTTGCAAATATAATATTTCATGACAGCGAAATATAGAAAAAATGATTCTTGTAACCCTAAAAATGATTCGTTGAATCAAAATTAGGATGCAATGAAACCATTATGGTGACATGTTATGCCTGGATAAACCGAAAAAGGCTGCGCGACATCACGTCGGGACAGCCTTTACAGGAATTTTAAGTGTTGTATAATATATTAACCCATTTTACCGGTCAGGTATGAACGTGTGCGTTCATCACGAGGGTTGGTAAACATGATTTCGGATTTGTCGTATTCAATCAGTTCACCCATGTACATGAACATGGAGGTGTCGGAAATACGTTTGGCCTGTGACATGTTGTGTGTGACAATCATGATGGTGACCTCTTTCTTTAATTGTACAAGCAGTTCTTCGATGTGTTTGGTTGCGATAGGGTCCAGTGCGGAGGTCGGTTCGTCAAGAAGCAGGATGTCCGGTTGCAAGGCCAGAGAGCGGGCGATGCACAGACGCTGCTGTTGTCCGCCGGACAGGAAAGTGCCTCGTTTGGTCAGTGAGTTCTTGACTTCATCCCACAGGGATACATTGCGCAGATTGCGTTCTACGATTTCGTCCTTTTTGCTTTTGCTGAGATGAATGCCGTTGAGAATATATCCTGCAAGTACATTGTCGTAGATGTTCATGGTCGGGAAGGGGTTTGGGCGTTGGAATACCATTCCTATTTTTCTGCGAACCTCAGTAGGATGTTTTTCCATGATGTTTTCGCCGTTAAGCAGGATCTTTCCTGTCACCGTGATGTTCTTGTAAAGCTCATGCATGCGGTTTACGGCGCGCAACAAGGTACTCTTGCCGCATCCTGAAGGTCCCATGATGGCAGTGATACTGTTACGCTGGACGTTGGCAGACACATTCTTTACAGCGGTAACCTTCTGGTCGTAGGCGATGCTTACGCCTTTGATCTCCAGGATTGGATCAATTATATTTTCCATTTTTTTGCGATTCTTTTAGCTAATAAATTAAGACAAAGTACAAATGTCAGTAAGAATAATGAGGCTCCCCAGATGAGACTCTGAAGATTAGGATCATTGAAGAATTCCCAGATAAGCAATGGAACGGCAGACATCGGTTTGCTCATGTTCCAGCTGATGGCTGCACCTCCCAGTGCGGTAAACATCAGAGGGGCTGTCTCTCCGACCACACGTGAGATAGCCAGCAAAATACCGGTGAAAATACTGCCGAACGATGCGGGCAACATGACTTTCAGCATGACGCGCCAATAATTGCCACCCAGTCCGAGTCCGGCTTCCTTGAGCGTTTCTGGAAGGATTTTCATGGTCTCTTCCGTTGAACGGATAATAAGCGGCAGCATCATGATGAACAAAGCCACGCTTCCTGCAAAGGCGGAATAGCCTTTCATCGGAACAACCACCCATATATACGTGATGATACCGATAATGATGGACGGAGTACCCTGCAGAAGGTCGGTGATGTAGCTGACGATGGTGGCAAACCAGTTGCCACGGTATTCCGAAAGACAGATACCGCAAAGTATGCCGATAGGAATAGCCAGTACGGAAGCCAGTGTCAGCATCAGGAACGTACCTACAATACCGTTGGCTATACCTCCCGGTACGCTTTCGCCGTTAGCCATGGCTGTCATGGCCTTGTAGGCATTGGGGGTAGCTTCCGTGATGAAGGACCAGCCCAGCTGATCCCATCCTTTGATCAGGACTTCGCCAAGGATAGCAATAAGCGGAATGGCCGTGAGGGCAGAGAAGACACAGATGACTATGTAGAGCAGCTTGTTCTTCAGTATGCGGATTTTTAAGTTGTTATCTTGTATTTTCATATCGTTCTACTTAAACATGTTGGGCACGTCTGATCAGAATCTTGCCAATCATATTGATGATGGCTGTGATGAGAAACAACAGCAAGCCTATGGCGATCAGTGATGACAGTTTCAGTCCGTCGGCCTCTCCAAACTGGTTGGCAATGATACTGGCCATGGTGTTACCTGTGGTCCGGAGCGTATCCGGCATCTGGTTGGTGTTACCGATAAGCATGGTGACAGTCATCGTTTCACCCAACGCACGTCCGATTGCCAGAATGTAGGCGGAGAAAATACCCGAACCGGCAGTAGGGAAAATAACTCTTCGGATGACTTCTGCACGTGTTGCTCCCATGCCGTAAGCGCCCTCTTTCAGGTCGGAAGGTACCATTTTGATAAATTCGGAACTCAGTGATGCAGCGTAAGGCACGATCATGATGGCCAGTACAAATGCGGCAGTCAGAATACCGGATCCCTGTGGCGACAGATTCAGGTGCATGAATACCGTACGCAGGGCATAGAATCCCCACAAACCATAAATGATGGAAGGAATACCGGCCAGCAGGTCCGTGATAGTGCTGAGTACGGTGGCGATTTTCTTACCGCGGAAATATTCTCCTGTAAAGAGAGCAACCGGGAGTGAAAAGGGGATGCACATCAGCAAAGCCAGAGCCGTTGTCAGCAGTGTACCCGTGATGAAAGGCAGTGCGCCGTAGCTTTCTTTTCCTGCGGTAGTGACCCAGTCGTCGGAGAAGACGAAGTGCCAGAATCCGAAATGGCCGAAAGCATCCGATGCATCAAGAGTGAGGGAAAAGATGATCCCCCCACCGATGATTGGTATAAGTACTGCAGACAATATGAGCAGAAATCTGAAAATTTTGTCTTGCATATCAGTTCGTTTTTATTTCAGGATAGGCTGTCCGTCGTAAGTGACTGTCTTGAGGTTCTGCTTGCTCAGTTCTACGGCTTTGGCTGGCAGCGGAGCGTAGTGTACGGTAGCTGTAGTCTGTTGGATAGAGTCGCTCAGCATGTATTCCATCAAATCAAGTGTAGCTTGAGCCTGTGCCAGACTGCGGTCGGCATAATGCTGTTCCTTGTAGATGATCAGCCATGTGAAGCAGCTGATAGGATAAGCACCCTTGGCAGTAGAGTTCGTGATAGAGCAACGGGTGTCCTGAGGCATTTCGCCAGATGCTGCGGCAGAAATACTTTCTGTAGACGGAGTCACCATTTCGCCGTTGGCATTTTGTACGCTGGCATACGGGATCTTCTGTGCAAAAGCATATTCAGAACCGATATAACCGATTGAATAAGGAGTCTGAGCTACAATGCCGGCTACGCCCGGGTTGCCTTTGGCTGCCTGTCCTACAGGGAAGTCAACTGTCTTTCCGGCTCCGAACTTGTTCTTCCAGTTCTCGCTTACTTTTGAAAGATAGTCGGTGAAGACGAAGGTTGTACCGCTGCCGTCAGAACGGTATACGGCAATGATGTCTTTTGAAGGGAGAGTGACTCCGGCATTCAGAGCCTTGATGCGGGCATCGTCCCATTTGGTGATGTTTCCGGCAAAGATGTCGGCAATTACGTCTCCGGAAAGGTTCAGAGTCTTGGTTTCAGGAAGGTTGTAGGCAATCACCACTGCACCCATACAGGTCGGGATATGTACGACAGGATCCATTTCCTTCATTTCGTCGTCGCTAAGGAAAGCGTCGCTTCCGGCAAAGTCAACGATCTGGTCCTTCAGGTTGCGGACACCACCGCCACTACCGATACCTCCGTATGAAACCTTGTCACCGCTTTGTGCACCATAACCTTCGAATGACATGGTATAGAACGGAAGCGGGAATGTGGCTCCGGCACCACTCATTTCTACTGATTCACGACCATTTTCATTATTGGCTGTTTTATTACCTCCACATGCAGTGATAGCCAAGGCTACGAAAACGGCCAAAAAAGGCAAATAAATCTTTTTCATGTTGTTTCAGTTTTTTAAATTGATATGACTTATGTTCGTTTTACAAAGAGAATGAAGCGTTGATATAGGCGTAGTATTTTTTGGGCTGGTCATTTGTATCCGGCGACCAGTAACGGAAGGTCGGAGCCAGCTTGACTTGCTTGCAGAGTTTGATTTCCACACCTCCCACGGCAGCCTGTCCGTCTTTGTCTTTATTCCATCCGTGATTGGAGTTGAGATAGTCATAACGGCCGAACAGATTGACTTTCGATCCTAGCGGTACCATGGCATAGACTGAAGTTCCGCCCTGGTGCTGGTTTTTGATGTGATCTGTGTTGAGCTGGTAATTGTATTCTGCGCCTATGGCGAATTTTTCATGTTTGTATCCGGCGAAACCATTCAGGTTGGTTGTACCGTCCAATTCTTTTTCAGTGGTTTCTTTATAAGAACCGTAAGCTCTTATGATCAGACCTTTGACCGGTTTGAAAGTTACACCGGCACCATACTGAAGACCGTCGCCGAATTGCAGTTTCTTGTATCCTTCACCATTGACAACAATGACGTCTGCAGAGATCTTGTCGTTGAATTTGTAGGCTACGCTGATTCCGACGTCGGCGCTGCTTCCCATCTTGTATTCATCCTGGAAGGACTTCATGACATAACGTTTTCCCCAAAAATCCTCCTGAGTTTTGAACTGTGTGGTTGAGATCAGACCACCGTAAAGCTGCCAGTTGTTTTTCTTCCATCCCACATAGGCGTTTTTAAGAAAACCGATGCGGTTCATGTCTGTGACATCCTTGGACTGACCGAAATCGGCAACTGTTTTCAATTCAATGCCATTAGAGAAATTGTACTGATAACCCAGATAAGCTCTTTCTATTTCAAAGCCGCGTTCGTCATTCTGGCTGCCGAATCCTGAATATACATTTCCGAATGTGGTCAGGATAAACTTACCTTTATTTTTATCAGATTGGGTTTCTTTTTGTCCGCTCTGAGCGAGAGCAGGCAATGTCATGCAAGTGAGCATACAGGTAATAAAGAGTGGTTTCTTCATATCGTAAACTGTTGTTTGTTTTGACGTTGCAAAGTTCTGCATTTTATATTTCAACCATGTTACAATAAAAATAAGATATTGTGAAATTGTTTTGTAAAACCTGTTACGGCATTATTTACGGTAATTTTTATTCTCTTTTCATATAAGGTAACGGACCTTTATATTATAGTCAGATCCGGTATACGGTAAAGCAAGGCGTATAAATAAAGGCAGGAAGACCGCCATATTGCTGGTCTTCCTGCCTGATAGGGTAGATTTTGATCCGGTGATCGCCGGACTGTCTGAAAGATAGTTATGAATTAGAAACTCAGTTTTCTGACGATCACATTTTGGCCATCTGTAACACGGATGATGTGCGGTCCTTTGAGTCCGTCGGTCGGCAATACCGTCTGTTCTTCGAAAACGATGCTGTTCAGGAGAGTTCCGTTGCAGGAATAGATTTCTGCAGTCAATGGCTCATGAACGGGCGTGTGGATAATCAGCCGGTCATTGGTGGCTTTTATGGTAGCCTTTAAAGGAATGGAGATCTGGTCAAATCCGGTTGTGGGGATATTCTTTAATGCAATTTGGTTGGCATTGATGATTTCACCGGTTTCGGTGTTGAGCAGCAGGGCGGTCAGTTTCAGGTTGTTTTTGTTGATGACCGTTTCCGGAATACTGATGGTATAATGGTGGCTCATTTCAACATTTTCCTGAAGGGTTTCTTCGAGGGAACCTTCTATGCCCATGCAGTCGTATATACCCCTCGCCACATCGTTGAATTCGAAATCAGTGATATATGTTCCTTTTTCTCCCAGATGAGCCAGATCGTCCGGCAGATTGGTCGCTCCGGAGTAATAGTTGCTTTGCAGGCCGGTCACTCCGTCTTCAGTCAGCACATAAGCCAGCTGATAGGGATTGGTGGAACTGTTGAGGTAGAAGGTCACAAGTGAAGTGACGTCCAGTCGCGTCTGTGTCTGGTCGGTATATGTTGCTTTAATCTTGATGTCGGCCGCTGAAGGATAATCCAGCATATTCAGAATATCGTTTTTGATGCCATAGTTGTTATTGTTCGTACCGTAATATGGGTCGCAGCTGACAATGCGGTTGATGGTTGCTGAAGGAAAACTGTACACTCCATCAAGCAGCGGATAATAGGATGCTGTCTCCATTTCATCACTGTGTACGGCAATACCGATATAGTTTTCGGGCATTTCCCGGGTCAGTTTGTCCATGGCGACGGCACCTCGCGGACAGTAACCGCACCAGGTACCAGTAAACTCTTCCATGACAACTTTTTTGTGTGCAGTCTGGCTTAATGAGATGATTTTTCCGGTAGCCGTGTTGTCTGCAGGATATTCATCCTCTTGTCCGTTGATTTGGTCTATGCTCACTTGTATATCGTGGTATCCGGTTTCTTTCGGGCAAATGATTTCGAATGAAAGTGTTTCACTTTCCGCCGTTTGCAGTACCGGTTCAAATCTGATGTCGTTTATTTGGTTGGTGTGGCCGTTCAGGGTGTAAGTCAGGTCAATCGAGCTGACAGCAGTTTTGGCTTTATTGATGACAGTCGTTTCCAGGGTCGTCTTTTCTCCGTGTATACCGGTTCTTTCGGTAACGTCTTTGATGAGTATGTCATTTTGGGGTATTTGGCCTGTGACAGTGCACTGTAGCATCAGTGAACCATATCCGCCGGCATAAAGATTCTCCCATGCTCCGTCGTTTTGTTTGATGAACAGACCGTTTTCTGTAGGCGTATGGTTGAGGCCGATAGGGAATACTTCATAAGGTTGGAGTCCGTCTAATGAAGATAAAGTGGTGGTATAGCCGATATAGAGTCCTGAACCGTCAATTTCAAATGGGATGTCAAGCGTCAATTCATTCCAGCCTTGTTGGAATGTAATTTCCTGGGTGTAGGCAGGGGCGTTTTGCAAATCTCTGGAGATCCATACAGATGATGATTCAAGATTGGTGCTGCTGTTCATGCCAATACGTATATTTGTGATATGGCAACCTTTCAGGTTGTTGATCAGTTCTTCTGGCAGGAAAATGGAACAATTGAACGTAGATGCCTTGTTGTTTCCTAATCCCGTGAGCAGGTCGTTTTCATGGCAGTAACCTAGCAGCATGTCATTTTCAGAAAGACGGACTGTTTTGTTTGGGAATATGGTTTTCCGGGTTGTATTTAATTCTGTCCGGAGATCTTGTTTGTAAGATCTTAGAAAAATACTTTCCGGATTTTGTGCTTCCATATTGGAGCATAATGTGAGCAGAGCTGAGCAAACGAGTAATTTCTTGATCATGGTAGTCGGTATTATTGATAATGTAAATAAATTAAATGCCTTGTAAATATATAAAATAATTTAATTAGTATGGATTTTTAACCGGTGTTTTTCAAGAAATAATGATTGTTGATTATTTGCTCATTTAAAACTTATATTTGTTTTTTTGTTTCTATTTGTTGATAATAAGATGGATAAGCTTTGATACTGAACTCTTTTCTTAAAAATGTGTACCGGATTCTGTACTTTTTATGTGTATGTTTTTGTTTTATCTGAGATGCTTTTTTGCTCTTTTTAATATAATCTATTTTCCAGTTATAGATATAAAAGTATATCAGTTGTTATTATTGTTTAGGATACCAGCTGATAGTTGTATTGGATTTTTGTTGGAGAGGTGTTTGATCTGATTGGCATAATGGATAATGTAGTTTTCCTGTTTTATGGAACAGGTATTTATTTATTACTTTGTTGGTGATGTATGGTCTGCAAGTTTACTGTTTTTATAGATACACTAGTTTTTTTCTCTTTTTATCCTTCACCCCTTCACCTTCCTTTGTTTATACGGGATTCAGGGTGAAGGAGCTCCTTCACTGATCCTTCACGAGGTGCTTCACTTTCTTAATTCCGTTTTTTTATTAAACACGGTCATTTGGATGAGATTTTCTGAATTAATTACAATCTGAAAAAAGTAAGGCTTACTTTTTAAAAAGTAAAGCTTACTTTTTTTAAAGTAAACCGAGTTTTTGGAAAGATCTCCCAGGAAAAAAATGAGTTGCTGTTCGGATTTTCTTTTTGGAAAAAATGAGTAACTGAAGACGGCGTAGGAGTATTTTCGGACTGTTAGACGGAGGCTTTTCCAGGACCTTTTTGGATCGGAAAATAACCCGATAAGTCAGCAGAAGGTCTGAAAAAGCGTGAGACATGGTGTGAATGAGGTGAAATATGATTTGTCACCAGTTAGGTGATTAGGGTTCAGTTGGTTATGACATGCTGTGAATAGGTGAAAGCAAAGTCGGAAAAAATCAACTTTAGGGTATTTCCTGGGCACAAAAATTGCAGATTCAAAGTAAGGAAGGGATAATGAACGGATCTGTGGAAAAATTTGTGTCTGTAGATTGAAGGTGTCGGGAGAGTATGAAAAAATATGTTTTGTTCTGTCTGGTTGAAAATTGACTTCTCAGACCCAAAGGAAATGAAAAGTAAGTAAATGACCATTAGTGCCTCAAAGTGACCGGATATGACCAGCAATGATCATGTAGGGTTGCTCATTGCTTATCTTTGTAATAACATAAATAAAAGGAAGATGAAAATATTCAATACATGGATTTGCAGGATTATTGTCGCTTTATGGGTGCAGATATGCGTGATGACAGGCTCATTGCGGAGACAACTGGCTGTGTGGTTTGTGAGGGGTTCAGCAATTGTATTTTCTATCTGTAATGTTTGTAGGGACTGGCCGAATTAAATAGCTTATGCAATTGTTATGTTAATATTACGTATGAAGGAATTGAAATTTCTGATTATCGCGTAACTGTGAACACATGGGTGAGTAGATTCTGCAATATTTCTTTTTGCAGGATCAACGTGAAGGAACCCCAATGGAGGTGTATTGATGTGATACATCAACTTCCATACAAAGAATATTTCCTTCATCTGGACGGGAGCTCATGGCATACGTATTTGCCGATTCCGTGGCTATGGAAAAGGATCTATTATGACAACCCTGTTTTTGATACTGATTCTTTTACGTTTGTAGATTTTTTATAAACTTTTGGTCACGAAACAAATTTCGTGACCAGACTAAAAATAGAATTTATGATGAATATGATGAATTACATTGTTCCTCAGCTGGTGGTTGCCGGCGCATACACTTTTATCGGTGAGATCAAGGGGGTGGTTTTCGAGTTAAGGTGGATGTTACTGTTTATTATTGCTATGATTATTGCTGATTTTGTTCTGGGTATCATTGACAGTGTAGTCAAGCGTGGTGAAGATTTCCGTTTCAGCAGGGCCGGACGGCGGACGATGTGTAAGTTTATTGAGTATAATAGTTATTTGGTTCTTGGATTTATGATGGGTATAGCTATTCTGCAACCTGCAGGTATTTGTAATTACATAATAAGCAGCATCGGAGGTTTGCTGCTGGCTATCATATTCGAGGCTGATAGTATTAAGGATCATATATGTGCTATTCATGGTATCAAAAATAAAATATCTATCAAACGTCTTTTGGTTGGATATATTAAGAAGAAGTACAGCACTGCAGGCGAAATAATCGAAGAAATGACAAACGAAAAAAACAACGATCATGAAAGCAAGTAAAATTCTAATTGACAAGATAAAGGAGTTCGAGGGGTTCAGGGGGACGGCTTACAGGTGTCCGGCCGGTGTATTGACCGTTGGCTACGGGCACACTTCTGGAGTTGTGAAGGGCCAGAAGGTGACTGAGGAGGAGGCTGAGAGGTTGCTGATGCGTGACTTGAGGACGTATGAGGCTTATGTAGAGAAGCTGAATGTGACGAGTCTTCAGCATAAGTTTGACGCGCTTGTGGATTTTTGTTTTAATTTGGGTTGTGCAGCTTTGGAGGGCAGTACGTTGCTGAAGAAGATCAGGCAGTGCCGTCCGGATGACGAGATACGGGATGAGTTCATGAGGTGGGTTTACGCGACTGTAGGTGGAAGGAAACGTAAGCTTGACGGACTTGTCAAGCGGAGAAAGTGGGAGGCTGACAGGTTTTTTGGTTTGGTTTAAATGGGGTGTATTATGAGAAGGTTTTTTGGTTTTGTGTGGCCGTGGCTGATGGCTCCTTTGTTCTGGATCGTGGTTGTGGTGTTGTGTGTGATGTGTTCGTGCAGGAGCGTGGAGTATGTTCCTGTGGAATCCAGCACGGACAGCATAATTGTGGAGAAAGTTGTAGAGGTTCCATTACCGCCAGACAGCGCCACTGTACGGGCGTTACTGGAGTGTGACGAGCATGGGCGTATCGTGTTAAGATGGCTAGACATTGCCAACAGCAAGAATGCACAGGCACAGCTGACCATTGACAGCTTGGGCAACCTGTTGGCTAAGATGAAGACTCAGCCTGATACGGTGTATCTTCCATCCAAAGAAGTGGTTGTTTCCAAAAAGGAAAAAGTACCTTATCCGATTGAAAAAGAACTGTCCAAGTGGCAGCAAATCCGTCTGGAAATAGGCGGATTTGCAATAATCATATTAATAATAATGGCAATTGCACTTATTTCCTATATCATATATAAAGTCATAAATATCTGTAAATAAGTAATTTTATCTTTTTTTATCAGTCAGTACGATTTTTCGTACTAAATATTTGCATAGTACGAAAATTCGTACTATCTTTGTAGTGTTCAAATAAATCAGATGATATGAAAGTAATTCTAACTCAAAAGGAAGCTGATCTGATAGAAATGATCAGAAACTTCAAAAAGTCCTATCCTAACGGAGAACCTGAGATGAGATGGTACATCGAAAAGTTGTTCAATGAGTTAATGGACGAAGAAATTTAACAAGCCCCCTTCGGGGGCATTTAAAACAAATTATTATGGCAGTTGAAATCGTAAAAGAGACAGTTACTATGAAATCTAAGATGTCAGACATCTTAGTATCTATATCATGGTCAGATTTATCACGAAAGTATTTTGGTAAATCAAATTCGTGGTTATACCATAAGATGGATGGACGTGATGGTAACGGTAAACCGACTTCGTTTAGTCCTGAAGAAGCAGAACAGTTAAAAGGCGCTTTATGTGATCTGGCTGACCGTATCCGTAAAGCTGCTGATATGATTTAATTACATTTTCATCTGATGTTTGAACATATTACATATTAATGTAATATTTTGAGGTGTGTCCTGAATGGACGCACCTCTTTTTATTTTAAATTTTCCAGTTTGGATATTATTGATCTTTATCCGATAATATAATCTATAAGCTGAAAATTTGCTTCGTTGACTTGTGTGTAGTCTTTCTTGATGTAGAGGTCTGTGATTTTCATGGACTGGTCGACGTGGCATAACATGTCGTTGACGATGTATTTGTTTATGCGAAGGTCGTTTATGGCTATTGTGGCCATGGAGTGTCGTGCGGAATAGAACTGGAGATGTGGTATGCCTATGGCTGCTCCTATTTCCTTTAGGCCGATATTGATTGAGCGGTTGAGGTCGGCCATGTTGGAGAAGTGTTCGGAGAAGTTGAAAACGTGGTCTTTTCCGCGGTATTTCTCGACGAGGTGTTTAATTGCGGGATGGATGCGTACTTCCATACGGGCGTTGTCGTTTCGACGGTCTTTTGTTTTGGTCCGGTTGTATGTGATATATTCTCCTTTTATTTCCGTTGCGTTATACAGGTCGGCTGAGTTCATTCCCATTAGGCAGAATGAGAGGATGAAGCAGTCGCGTGCCAGGTCGCGACGGCATTGGTATCCGCGTACTGTAAGTCCGGAATATGGCATGTGGAATATGGCGCGTATCTGCTGTGCTGTGAGTGCGCGTTTGGTTGCTACGTTCTGTTGTCTTGGTTTGTATTTGGTTATGCTTTGCTTTATTCTGATTATGTCGTTGTCTTCGTCGTTATAATATTCTTTTGCTTCTGTGAAGAGCCGGATGATGGATGTGGGGTATAGTGACTGTGCGCGGCGTTTGTCAGACAGGTATTCTTCGAATTCTCTGAGCATCTTGACTGTGATCTCGCTGCAGAGTATGTGTTCGCGCCCGAAGAACTGGCATAATGAGTTGATGGCTGTGATGTAGTTTTTGATTCCTTTGATTTCGGGATGTGATGCGCACCATTTCCTTGCGAATGCGATGAAGTCTATTCCGGCTTTTTCTTCTTTTGTTTTGAGGTAATCTATGACTGTGTCGATGTCGATGTCGTTGATTTCGAGGTTTAGCCTGTTGACTTTATCGCGGTATATGCGTATGATGTCATCGCATCTGTCGATGATTTTCTGGTTTTTGATTTTGTAACTTGATGTAAGGTCTTTCTTTGTTACGTACATGGTCGTTGATATGTACCTTACTTTTCGGTTGTGGGTGAAGCGGATCATTACGTTCCATGTGTTGTCTTCACGCTTTCTTTCTTTGAAGATTGTTGCTTTAAACGTTGCCATAATTTCTTGCTAAAACATTGCTAAAACATTTTTGAGTTACTTTTAGCCTAAAAACCTTACTTGTAAAATGGTTCATTATGACATATCATTTAATGATTAACACGTAATCTGCTGATTGATAACAAAAAAAGAGGAAAATCTTTGTTAAGATCTCCTCCTTTTGTTGGGTGACTAGTGGGACTCGAACCCACGACATTCAGAACCACAATCTGACGCTCTAACCAACTGAACTATAGTCACCATGACTACTTGCTTTGGGTCTTTATCAGTGTTTCTTCCCGAAAGCGATGCAAAGGTACGCATTTTATTTTAATCTGCAAATTTTTATGGTGTTTTTTTGCGATTTTTTTGTGTAAAATTGATCTGTATTTATTAATTAATTGGTTATTAGTATGTTGTGATTTTGGCGGGTAAAAAGGATTTTTATGTCAGTGACGAAATAAATATAGTATATCGTAATATGGTAATCTGAAAACTGTATTAGGTGTGTGGCAGGAGAGTCGTTATGTTGAATGATGATGGGGATAATAATAAAAAAACGGGCAGTAATCTGGTTACGCCCGTTTTTATCCTGTTGAGTCAATTTCTTGTTTATTCGAAGAATTCTTTTTTGCCGGCTGAAAGTGTGTTCTTCATCAGCATGCAGATGGTCATTGGGCCGACACCGCCCGGCACGGGAGTGATGTAAGCGCATTTGGGGGCTACTTCATCGAATTTGACGTCACCATTCAGGCGGAAACCGCTTTTCTTTGTGGCGTCAGGTACGCGTGTTGTACCTACATCGATTACGGTGGCACCTTCTTTTACCATATCAGCAGTCACGAAGTTTGGCTGGCCGATTGCGGCGATGATGATATCAGCCTCACGACATTCCTTCTTCAGGTCGTGGCTGTGGCTATGGCATACGGTGACGGTTGCGTCGCCATATTGTTTTTGCATCATCAGTTGTGCCATCGGTTTTCCTACGATATTGCTGCGTCCCAAAATGACGCACTTCTTTCCGCTTGTTTCTATATGGTAACGGCGAAGCAGTTCCAGAATACCTTTCGGGGTAGCTGAAATATAGCAGGGAAGTCCGATTGCCATGCGTCCGACATTAATGGGATGAAAACCATCCACGTCCTTACGATAATCGATTGCTTCAATGACTTTCTGTTCGGAGATATGCTTGGGAAGTGGTAGCTGTACGATAAAGCCGTCTACATCCTCGTCTTTATTGAGTTTGTCTACTTCTGCCAACAGTTCGCTTTCGCTGATAGTGTCTTCAAATCTCAAGAGGGTGGATTTGAATCCGCAGGCTTCACATGCCAGAACTTTGTTGCGTACGTAGGTTTCGCTGCCTCCGTCGTGGCCTACCAGTATGGCGGCCAGGTGAGGACGTTTGCCGCCGGCAGATACGATCTGCTGTACTTCTTCAGCGATTTCCGCTTTGATTTGTGCGGCTGTTGCTTTTCCGTCAATCAATTCCATGGATTCTGATGTTTAAAGGTTCTTATTTTAATTTGGGCATTTTCGGCATACCGGGCATGTTGGGCATCTTTGGCATATTGGCCATCATCTTGCCCATTTTGCTGCCGGTGACCATCTTCATCATCTTGCGTGTCTGGTCGAACTGTTTGATCAGGCGGTTGACTTCCTGAATGCTGACGCCTGATCCTTTGGCGATGCGCTGACGGCGGCTGGAATTAAGGATTTCGGGATTGGTACGTTCGCGCGGCGTCATACTCTGTATGATGGCTTCAATGCCTTTGAATGCGTTGTCGTCGATGTCGATGTCCTTGATGGCTTTGCCTACGCCGGGGATCATGCTGGCCAGATCTTTCAGGTTGCCCATTTTCTTGATCTGCTGGATCTGCGCCATGAAGTCGTTGAAGTCGAACTGGTTCTTGGCGATCTTCTTCTGCAGGCGGCGCGCTTCTTCTTCGTCATATTGTTCCTGTGCCTTTTCTACCAATGACACGATATCACCCATACCCAGGATACGGTCGGCCATACGTGAAGGGTGGAATACGTCGATGGCTTCCATCTTTTCACCTGTTCCGATAAATTTGATGGGCTTGTTCACTACGGTGCGGATGGAGAGCGCGGCACCACCACGGGTATCACCGTCGAGCTTGGTCAGTATGACACCGTCGAAATCCAGTCTGTCATTGAATTCCTTGGCTGTATTGACAGCGTCCTGTCCGGTCATGGCGTCTACAACGAACAAAGTTTCGTCCGGATTGATGGCATTTTTGATGGCTGCGATTTCCTGCATCATTTCTTCATCCACTGCCAGACGTCCGGCTGTATCGACTACCACTACATCATAACCTTTGGCTTTGGCCTCATGTATGGCATTGAGCGCGATCTGTACAGGATCTTTGCTTTCCGGTTCGCTGTAAACAGGAATCTGCATTTGTTCACCCAGAACCTTCAACTGTTCGATGGCGGCAGGACGGTAAACGTCACAGGCAGCCATTAACGGCTTCTTGCTCTTTTTGTTTTTCAGCATCAGGGCCAGCTTGCCTGAGAAAGTGGTTTTACCGGCACCGTTCAGACCGGCCATAAGGATGATGGCAGGATGACCTTTCAGATTGAGTTCTGTTGCTTCGCCACCCATCAGTTTGGCTAGCTCGTCATGGACGATCTTTACCATCAACTGGCTCGGCTTGACTGCTGTCAGCACATTTTGTCCGAGGGCTTTTTCCTTGACGGTGTCAGTGAAGCTTTTGGCCACTTTGTAGTTTACATCGGCGTCGAGCAAGGCGCGACGTACGTCTTTTAAGGTTTCAGCAACGTTAATTTCGGTGATCTTACCTTCACCTTTAAGTATCTTGAACGACCGTTCAAGTCTTTCGCTTAAATTATCAAACATATAAGGATTTCTTTAATTTTGAATTTTCTGAGGTGCAAAGATACAATATTTAAATGAGAAAGCGGACAAAACAGTAAAAGAAAGTCAAACGATATGCTCTGATTGGTGTAATTAGGGGAATGGCGGTATTTAATACATGACCGGGAATGCAGAATGGTCGGGGCGGAAAGTGAGATTTTATAATAGCATCGGATAAGTTCCCCATATTTGTGCTTGTGGGGTATATTTATATAATAGTTGGTTTTAGAATAATTTTATTTGAAATAAAATGAATTAAAATTTGTAAAATAATTAAATAATGATTAACTTTGCGGTCGATTTTATAAGAGAAATAGGCGTTTTATGAATAAGAAAGCATTATTTTTAGCTTTTGGGCTAATTGTTTCAGATTTAACTTTTGCAGGTGGTTTGCTGACTAATACCAATCAGAATATAGCCTTTCTGCGTAATCCGGCTCGTGATGGAGCAATAGGTATTGACGGTGTGTACAGCAATCCGGCAGGTGTGGCTTTTTTGAATCAGGGTTTCCATCTTTCCTTGAATTTCCAGAGCGCGTACCAAACCCGTGAGGTGACTTCTGTGTTTGGCCCGTTCAAATACGGTGCCCGTAACAACGGTCAGTCAGAGAAACTTTTTAAAGGTGAGGCATCAGCTCCTGTTGTGCCTTCATTGCAGGCTGCCTATAATACCGGAAGATGGTCGTTTTCCTTCAATTTCGCTATTGGCGGTGGTGGCGGTAAATGTGCTTTCGATGACGGTTTGGGATCATTCGAGAGTCAGGCTGCACTGTTGCCGTTGTTGGGCCAGAGTCTGGGTATTACTTCTTATGATCTCGAAAGCTATATGCGTGGCCGTCAGTATTATTACGGTTTCCAGCTGGGAGCGGGGTATAAGATAACAGACAATCTGTCTGCTTTTGTGGGAGGTCGTGTCATTTATGCTACATGTAATTATTATGGTTATGTCCGCAATATCTCTGTCAATATGCCCGGTACGGAGAATATGACCAGTGCGCCTGCTTTGTTTTCCGGTCAGATGGCACAGTATCTTGAGGCAGCCGGACAGCTGACGGTAGCAGCTGAACAGGCTTCAGCGGCCGGAAATCTTGCTTTGGCTCAGGAGTATGCGGCAAAAGCCCAGGCAGCGTCAGATGCAGCCCGTCAGATGGGTACGTTGGCAGTTGCAACTCAGGATGTGACACTGAATTGCGACCAGACGGGGTGGGGCTTTACACCGATTCTCGGATTGGATTATAAAATAGGTAAATTCAATTTTGGTGCCAAATATGAATTTAAGACCAAGATCCGTCTGGAAAACAGATCAGCCAACAGTGAATCGGCAGAACGTCTGACCATGTTGGATAAATACCGTGACGGCCGTACGGTGAAAGAAGATATACCGGCGTTGCTGACTTTAGGTGCCCAGTATGAGATTTTGCCGAGTTTGCGTGTGATGGTCGGTTATCATCATTTCTTCGACAAACAGGCTACTCAGGAAGGTGAGACTAATAAATTGCTCGACAAGGGAACCAATGAATACCTGGCAGGTGTGGAATATGACATCAATAACCGCTGGCAGGTTAGTGCAGGTATGCAAAGTACCAATTATGGCTTGACTGACGCTTATATGAAAGATATGAGTTTTAATGTCAGTTCAACTTCACTTGGTGTAGGACTCGGGGTCAAACTGACAGAACGGATGAAGCTGAATGTGGCATATTTCCATACATTCTATAAGGATTATGATAAGGTGACGAACGATTATAACGGAGTCAGCTCTACTGTAGCCCAGGCTGTAGGTCAGCCCACTGCCGATGCCTTGTTGAATGCAGGCGCTCTGAAAGGCAGTGATTCGTTTACCCGAACCAATAAGGTGTTTGGTCTGGGACTGGATATTACCTTGTAGGCTTTAAGGCACATTTTTTATAACTCAAGACAGAACGGACAACCCATCTGAAAGGTTAGGGTAATCCGTTCTGTTTTTTTTGTCTGATTCAGTCAGGAGAAAGAAAAAAGTGAATTTGCATTTTATTTTTCCGGATAATATACGTATCTTTGCGGCCTGAAACCACAAAGGTGGATGTAAGAGTGCTTGGTAACCTCGTAAAAAACAAGAAATATGAAAGGAAAAACTGTAAGTGTATCCTATATGTTGCTAGGGATACTGTTCTGTGTTTGCCTGATTTCGGCAAACCTGTTGGCAACAAAACAAATTATGTGGGGACCGTTTAATATTACGGCCGGTGTTATTGTATTTCCCATTTCTTATATTGTCAATGACTGTATAGCAGAAGTGTGGGGATTCAATAAGGCGAAACTGATTATCTGGGTAGGATTCTTTATGAATTTCCTTTTTGCCCTTTTCGGTTTTGTGGCCGATCTGATTCCCGGAGCGCCTTATTGGAATAATCAGGAGGGCTTTCATAATCTATTCGGACTGGCTCCCCGGGTCGTATCCGCTTCTTTTCTGGCTTTCCTTGTAGGATCATTTCTCAATGCCTATATCATGAGCGTAATGAAGGTTGCTTCAAACGGCAAACGGTTTTCATTAAGAGCCATTTTGTCGACGATAGTAGGAGAAACGGCGGATTCGTTGATTTTCTTTCCGATCGCTTTAGGCGGTATCGTCCCGTTCGAAAATCTGCTGTTGATGATGTGCTGGCAGATTCTGTTGAAAACGGCGTATGAAATTATTATTCTTCCTGTGACCATCAAGGTCGTGAATTATGTTAAACGCGTGGAAGGAGTTGATGTTTACGACAAGAATATTTCGTATAATGTCTTAAAGGTTTCTGAAGTATGACAATGAATAAGGAAACAGCACTGGTCGTGTTCAGTGGAGGCCAGGATTCTACTACCTGTCTGTTTTGGGCTAAAAAGCATTTCAAGGAAGTGGTGGCACTCAGCTTTATTTACGGACAGAAACACGTCAAGGAGGTGGAATTGGCCAGAAGTATAGCAGAGAAGGCCAATGTGAAATGGGATTGCATGGATGTGTCTTTTATCGGTTCACTTGGTCGTAATTCGTTGACTGACACTTCAATCGAGATGGATGAGGAAAAACCGGAAGGTCACTGCCCCAATACATTTGTGCCGGGCCGGAATCTGTTTTTCCTGAGCATAGCGGCTGTCTATGCAAGGGAACGTGGAATCAACCATCTGGTGACAGGTGTGTCACAGACCGATTTTAGCGGTTATCCCGATTGCCGGGATGCATTCATCAAAAGTTTGAATGTGACGCTCAATCTCGCGATGGAGGAGCAGTTTGTGATACATACCCCGCTGATGTGGATAGACAAATGCCAGACTTGGGCTTTGGCTGACGAACTTGGGGTATTGGATCTGATACGCAATGAGACAATGACTTGTTATAATGGCATTCAGGGTGACGGATGCGGACATTGTCCGGCATGCACACTCCGGAGAGAAGGACTTGAAAAGTATCTGGCCATGAAACAGGGACAAGATAATCATATTGACGAAAAAATTTATGAATAAAGAAAGAGAACAAGAAGGATTGCAGGCCTTGGGACGTAAGACTGAGTATCGTCAGGATTATGCACCGGAAGTATTGGAGGCTTTTGAGAACAAGCACCCCGAGAATGATTATTGGGTACGGTTTAATTGTCCGGAATTCACAAGCTTGTGTCCGATCACAGGCCAGCCGGATTTTGCTGAGATCCGTATCAGCTACATACCTGATCGTAAGATGGTGGAAAGCAAGAGTCTGAAACTTTATCTGTTCAGTTTCCGCAATCACGGTGATTTTCATGAAGACTGTGTAAACAAGATCATGAAGGACCTTATACGTCTGATGGATCCTAAGTATATTGAGGTGACCGGATTGTTCACCCCCCGTGGCGGTATTTCCATTTATCCTTATGCCAATTACGGACGAAAAGGAACACAGTTTGAGAAAATGGCGGAATACCGTATGATGAACCATGATTTGAAATAAGGATTGCAGCTTATAAAGAAACATGATCCGCAACTGATTAAGTGTGAAGATTGAATTCAGACTTGACAGTTGCGGATCAATTTTTTTATGTCAGTTCTAGACCAAATGTTTCCTTGAGTTTGAGCAAGGCCGGGTTCTTTTTGCTCATGGCCTGGAATTGTTCTGGCTTGCTGTATATCCGATGTGTTTCATTGGGTGCGGCGATACGCACGGACATCTGGATTTTCCGGTTATGAAGTTGCTTTTGCATGTGCGCCACGATACGCGGTGCAATCTGCATCATATAGACTTTGACCTGTTCATTGTCGACCACCACTTCGAAATGTTCATCCTTGATCACTTTGGGCTGCATGATTTTCATCCGTTGAGCCATGGCGGTTTCCTCCTTGGGCAGCAGATTGGCAAATTCGTGCCAATAAAAGCTGATGTCTTTTTCCGTAACAAGATAGTCTTCTTCTATTGGTTCGGACAGGCGGTCTGTAGAAGGTGTACCCGAAGTCGGTACGTTGTTGGCCGATGCGGTTTCCGTATTGTTGTTTAACCGACGTATGGATGGACCGAATGTGCTGACCTTCAGTTTGGGAATGGTCTTTTCCTGCGTGTTCTGTGGCAATGGGGAATGATGAGCCTTGACTGGCTGATTGTCAGTAGTAGCCTGCCCGCTAACAGCGGATGGAGCCGACGGTTGTGTGCCGGTCTGGTTTTCAGATCCGGCAGTCTGATTGAATAACGGTTTAAGAACTTTGGCGGGCCGAAGCCCCGAGCTTTCTCCATCATCCTCCAAAGTCAGTTGTGCCAGCTGGATCAGTGTCAGTTCAATGCAGAGCCTTTTGTTTTGGCTGGCCTGAAAGTTCAAGTCGCAGTCGCTGCACAGTTTGATGGCCTGATAAAGGAATCTTGGACTGCAGCGTTGGGCCTGTTCCTGGTAGCGGGCTCTGATACCATCGCTGACTTCCAGTAAAGGCAGTGTGACGGCGTCTTTGCTGACCAGCAGATTACGCAGGTGTGAAGCCAGTCCGGAAATGAATGGTCTGGCTGCGAATCCCTTTTCTGTGATTTCATTAAAGATAAGCAGGCATTGCGGCACTTCGTTCTTCAGAAAATGATCCGTCAGTTTGAAATAGTATTCATAATCCAGTACGTTCAGGTTTTCTATGATTTTCTGATAAGTCAGATTGCCGTCTGCGTAATTGGCTGCCTGGTCGAAGATGGAAAGAGCGTCGCGCATTCCGCCGTCGGCTTTCTGTGCAATGATGTTCAGTGCTTCGGGTTCGTAGGTGTAACCTTCTTTCTCAGCTACATATTGCAGGTGGTTGACAATGGTCTGCACGCTCATCCGGTTGAAGTCGTATACCTGGCAGCGGCTCAGAATTGTAGGAAGAATCTTGTTTTTCTCTGTTGTGGCCAGAATGAAGATGACGTATGAAGGCGGTTCCTCAAGTGTTTTGAGGAATGCGTTGAATGCGGCTGATGACAGCATGTGTACCTCATCAATGATGAAGACCTTGTACTTGCCGATTTGCGGTGGTATGCGCACCTTTTCTATGAGAGCACGTATTTCTTCTATCGAATTGTTTGAGGCCGCATCCAGTTCATGGATGTTCATGGAACGTTGTTCGTTGAAGGCCTTGCACGATTCGCATTCGTTGCAGGCTTCACCATTGTCTAGAGGATGAAGGCAATTGATGGTTTTGGCAAAGATACGTGCACACGTGGTTTTTCCTACTCCGCGCGGACCGCAGAACAGGTAGGCATGAGCAAGCTTGCCGGTTGCAATGGCTTTTTTCAATGTAGTTGTAAGCGCTTCCTGCCCTACAACGGCATCAAAGGCTGATGGCCGGTATTTTCGTGCTGAAACAATATATTGCTCCATATTGAGAGATGAGATTTAATATTCCTGAAATGCAAATTTAGTAAAAAATATGCTGTCATTCTCTTTTTTAGTATAATTTGTCGTATCTTTGCCGGAAGAAACACACGAAATCATGGGTAAACTTTCAACCGTTTGGAACTATATCCGTAAGCATAAATATGGAATAGTGATTATCTTTTTTGTTTTGCTGATGGGTTTTCTGGATGAGAACAGTCTGTGGGAGCGTTATCAGCATAGAGTGGAATTAAACAGTCTCAGGGCCAGCATCAGGAAATACAAGGAAATGTATGAACATGATACCAAATATCTGGAAGAGATGCATACAAATCCGAAGATCATGACGAAGATAGCGCGAGAGCGTTATTATATGAAGACTGATGATGAAGATATTTTTATATTTGAAGAAGGAAACAATGAAGAAGAAGCAGAATAGTTCATTGAATAACTGGATCCTGATGACAGGAGCCGTATTGTTGCTTTTGGGTGCCGTTATGTTTCCTTTAAAGCCTGAGCCCGGCTTTTACGTCTATACTGTGGGGGCTTGTGCATTTTCGTTTATGCAGTTTGCCGACCAGTATGAAGGCCATAACCTGATTGTCCGCAGATTGCGTGTACAGCAGGTTATCGGAGGATTATGTCTTCTGGTGACAGCTGCGCTGATGGCCATGCAGACTTTTCAGTTCGGGTTTGCACGGCGTAACGAATGGCTGGTTGCTCTGACCATAGCCTGTGTGTTGGAATTGTATACCGCGTTCCGGATTCCGTCAGAATTGGATAAGGAAAAGAACAAGTCCGGTCATAGTTTAAAAAGCTAGAATTCTGACTTAAATAGTGATAAATCATTTTACCTGATAAAGAGAAGTTCCTATCTTTGCATTACGAAACCAGTAAGTAAGAACTAAATGAGAAAATTGTGTTACGCCCTGTTGTCCTTTTTGATCTTAGTATCATGCAGCACCCAGTATTATGTGGAAGGAAAATCAACTGTACAGAGTATGGACGGCAAGAAACTTTATCTTAAAGTATATGCAGATGGCGATCTGAAGGATATTGATTCATGTGAAGTGATTCATGGCATGTTCCAGTTTACCGGTCAGTTGGATTCAGCTGTAATGGTCAATCTGTTTATGGATGATGAAGGACTGATGCCTTTGGTGCTTGAGGAAAATGAGATTCAAGTCCATATAGACAAGGCCCAGCAGTACGTAACAGGAAGTCCGTTGAACGATACGTTATATAACTTCATACGTGAAAAAAGCCGGCTTGACAATCTGATGGCAGAACTTCCGCATAAGGAAAGCCGGATGATCATGGATGGCGTTTCGGAAGATGTCATTATGTTGCGTCTGAATGATGAAGCGCAAAGACTGGCAGCAGAGCAGGACCGGTTGATAACCCGGTTTATTACTTCTAATTTTGACAATGTGTTGGGAAGCGGGGTTTTCATGATTCTTACGAGTGGTTATCCGTATCCGATACTGACGCCTCAGATTGAAGAGATTATGTCGAAAGCAACGCCTTATTTCAAGAATAACGCTTACGTACAGCGCTATATGCAGGCTGCGCATGAGAATATGCAGCAGATGGGGTTTGGGACGGATTCTCTTCAGGCAGACAGTGTCTTGAAATAAATTATAAACTAAACGGAAAAACAAATGGCAAAGATATATACACAACTGACTGATCTGATCGGTCATACTCCGATGTTGGAACTTACACATCTGGAGAATGAATATAACCTGAAAGCCAGGCTGGTAGCCAAACTGGAATTCTTTAATCCGGGAGGCAGTGTAAAGGACCGGGCAGCCTTGTCGATGATAGAAGATGCTGAGAAACGGGGCGTTTTGAAAGAAGGCGCGGTCATTATCGAACCGACCAGCGGAAATACGGGAGTTGGTCTGGCTTGGGTAGGGAAGATCAAAGGATACCGCACGATTCTGACGATGCCCGAAACCATGAGCAAGGAAAGGCAGATGTTGCTGAAAGCGTTGGGAGCGGAGCTAGTATTGACTCCTGGAACGGAAGGTATGTCCGGAGCTATCAGAAAAGCTGAAAGTCTGCGAGATGAAATCCCGGGAGCTGTTATTCTTCAGCAATTTGAGAATCCGGCAAATCCTCAGGCGCATGTGGAGACTACGGCAGAAGAGATTTGGGAAGATTCGGAAGGTCAGGTTGATGTGTTTGTGGCCGGAGTGGGAACCGGAGGCACGGTGTCCGGTACAGGCAAAGGCCTGAAAGGGCATAAGCCGGAAATAGAAATCGTAGGTGTTGAGCCTGCTTCTTCGGCCGTTTTGTCAGGTCAAAAGGCTGGAATGCATAAAATACAAGGTATCGGAGCCGGATTCGTTCCCGGTAATTATGATGCGGGAGTAGTAGACCGGATTATTCCGGTGGCAGATGATGACGCCTTGCGTATGGGACGGATGCTGTCGCAAAAAGAAGGTTTACTGGTCGGTATCTCTTCCGGAGCAGCTGCTTATGCCGCATTTGAACTGGCCAGGCAGGATGAATATGCAGGAAAGACCATTGTCGTGTTGTTGCCTGATACGGGAGAACGTTATCTTTCAACACTTCTGTATGCGTTTGATGATTATCCGCTTTGAAAACCGGTTTACTGAAAGATGGTCATATTCAGACGTTGATAATATGAAAGCCATTAAGGGATTTCTCTCATCGGGGAATCCCTTAATTATTTGCGGTAAAATTCCGGTTCTTATTTTTCCTTTTTGAAAAAAAGCTTGTAATAATACATTCCTCTTTTCTCGTCATATCCTCTTTCTATGAATTCCTCTCCGCCATGTATGGCGATGTCGAAATGCCGGTCCAGCTTGATGGTCGTCATTTTTCCCGTTCCTTTATGGCGTAAGGCAAGAGGGTCTGTATGGAAAGTGTCATCTATGCTGATGTCTTTGGTTTCTTCATAATTCTTTTTATAACGTTTGAACTTGTCTACGAGTTCGGGAGTCTTGAATACGTCTTCTGCAAATTGTTCTACGGAAACTGAATCTTCCTGAAGTGCTTTCATGCTCTTGTTGATCATGATGGCTTTATCCAGTTTGTCGTGTTCTTGTGGAAGTTCCGTAATGAAATCCTTGCACATGGAGAACAGATCGTGTGTCTGGCTGAATTCGTTCTTATGTGGGCGGATCTTCAGGAAATCGTCCGTCCAGTATTTGGCGTCAGCTCCTTTGTTGGTATTGTCGACAACTGCTACCAGGTATCCTTCTTCATATTCGGTATTGAATATCAGACAGCCTTTGTCGAGTTTGTTGGTATTGATGCCTTGTTCGCTTTCTATTTCCAGACTTTCTCCTTTCCGGTACACTTTAAGATATGTTTCTTTGTTTTCAGACTTGAACAGCCCTACCGCATCATAGCTTTTTCCGTTGACGATACAGTCCCTGAAATAAACCACATAGAATTCGCCGTTTTTTATTTTAGGATGTGTACTTTGAGCATAGAGGTGTTTGGCTATATTGACAGATTGTTCGTAGAAATGTTCCGGATTCCTGAAAATATCCGAAACGTAATTGTATACCTCATTGAATGTAAGTTCATTGGTATGGGTAAAGCGGTAGAAGCCCTCGTTTTTGTTAAATGGGGGAATGAAATATTTGATCAGCAGGTCTGATAACTGTTCGTGGATATGAAGTTCGGATTTCGAGAGATACAGTTTTTCGTTATAGAATTTGTTTCCGACCTGATGTGTGATGATTTTGACTATGGAATCTTTGCCCGTATGGATCATGGTGCAGATATATGGATTGATTTTATTCTTGCTTATAGGTTTCCCAATGCAAAGTTACGTATTTTTTTCCGACAAGTGACCTTGCACTGTCTGATTCGGATAATGAAAAAAGGTATTTTCGATGGACTTTTCTGAATGTGCCGGTAATGCTGACACTTATGGCGGAAGGAAGATTTAATGTGGTTATTCAGAATACTGATCGCAATTTTTATGTTATCTTTGCATGGATTATCGTATTAAGTGTTTTTTATGTATAGAATTAATTGTTTGAGGAAGGTTCTGCTGGGGTGCCTGATGATGGCAGGATTGGCTGTGCGGGCAGCTTCATCTGAAGAGAAAATGTGTGCGGATACCTTGAAGTTCCATTATGCTACACGTACTGAAGCCCAGGCTCTATGGGGAGTGGAAGACGCGTATATGCGTCATCTCAGTCCTTTTGATATTGAGGTAAGAACCGGAAAGGCTGATGCCGGAAAAGCTGCATTGAAGCAGATCGCCCTTGAGGGATTCCGTGACTGGACCGTGGCTGAAAAACAGCGTATGGACAGGCTGATGATGAAACTGAATGCCAGAATACGCGAAGAAAACTACATTTTGCCGTTGCCGGATTCCGTTGTTATTGTGAAGTCGGACATGAAAGAAGAAGGTGGGGCTGGCGGCTATACGCGTAGCAAATGGATAGCCCTGCATACCGGTATGCCGTCTCAGGCTTCGGATGAGAAACTGATGGCGGTAATGTTGCATGAGCTTTTTCATGTGTTGACCCGCAATAATCTGGATTTTAAAAGGAATATGTATGCAACGATCGGGTTTACGGTTGAGAACGAGGAACTGGATTTTCCGGAGGATCTGAGACCAGTGCATGTGACCAACCCAGATGTAGACCGTTTTGACAGTTATGCTACGTTTAAGGTTGATGGCAAGGATCAGCGTTGCGCCATGGTGATTTATGCTGCGCGTCCTTATGCGGGTGGTTCGCTTTTTGATTATCTGAAGATAGGTTTTGTGGCATTGGATGGAGACCTGAAACCCATGTCAGAGGACGGATGTACGGTGATATATCCAATGGAGCGCATTGAAAATTTTCAGGAGAAGGTCGGTGAAAACACGGATTATGTGATTAATCCTGAAGAAATCCTTGCTGAAAATTTTGTTTTTGCCTTTTTGAACCAAACTGATCTGAAGACACCGGACTTGCGTGAGCGGATCAGAAATGTCATAAAATCAAAGAAAAACTGATTATTATGAAATTAAACAAAGTACATCATATTGCCATAATCTGTTCTGATTATAATCGTTCGTTGTCTTTTTACCGTAGTCTGGGATTTGAAGTCCTTCACGAATATTACAGGGCAGAACGACAATCTTATAAAACAGACCTGGCGCTAAACGGAGACTATCTGATCGAGTTGTTCTCTTTTCCTGATCCACCGGAACGTTTGTCATATCCCGAGGCCAGGGGACTCCGTCATCTGGCTTTTGAGACAGATGATCTTGATGAAGCGGTGGCAGAGCTGGACGGGCTGGGATATTCTCATGAAAATGTGCGGAAAGATGAATATACCGGTAAACGTTTTGTCTTCTTTAATGATCCGGACGGATTGCCTATTGAACTTTATGAACGCTAATGTCAGTAAGATGCCAGTGCATTTTCTGATATGAAAAATAGACGGAAAAACAAGTCCCAGTTCCTTGATTGAGGTTCCGGGACTTGAAGGAAATAAGTCATTACCGACTTATATCTGGAAATTTAGATTGTGGTACTGGTAAATAATCAGTCCAAATGAAAGACTTCTTTCAAAGGAACGGTTACCGGTGAATTGTCAGGATTGACTTCCATAATGTCAGCCATATAATCCCACCACTTTTTGGTTATTTCATCCGCTCCCATATCCTGTGATGAAGTTTCCCCTTCTATTTTCTGTATGCCGAAGAGGATGTTAGTATCTTTGTCCCAATAGATAGAATAGTCCGAAACTCCGGCTTCGGAAATTTGTTTTTTCAGTTCAGGCCAAAGCGCTGCATGCCGGCGTTCATATTCCTCTTCATATCCTGGCTTGAGATACATTTTAAATGCAAATCTTTTCATGTCTTTTCTGTATTAGGGTTTGTTGTTATTTAGGCAGGTTGAATGCTACGGACATTTCCTTCATTTGTTCCTGGCTCATGCCGTCAGGTTCAAAGCCCATATTTTTGGCTGCGATATAGATTTGTGCCGACTTGTTGAGTACATCCACCTGGTCGAAAGCAGCCATGATGTCGGTGTCAACTGCGAAAACACCATGTTTTTCCCACATGACAACGTCGTAGTCATCCAATTCATGTATGGTGGCTTCAGCCAATTCTACGGAACTGGGCAATTTGTATGGGATGATACCCAGACCGCGCGGGCAGAATGCTTTTGTTTCCGGTATCATGCTCCAGAGCAGATTGGAAGCCACATCCTTTTCCAGATATTTTTTGTGGTGGCTCATGGCAATCAGTTCTATTGGATGGGTATGGAGTGAGGCCTTATAGTCCGATCCCTTTTCAATGAGATAATTGTGTACACTCAGATGAGAGGGGAGTTCGGATGTAGGCATGACAGGCTCGTCCGCAATGATCACATAACTGGCACAGTCTTCACAAATACGGATGACAGAACCGTTAGCCATGGGGTGGCGTGCCAGGTCGCGCATTCTTTTCTGGGTGCCTTTACAATAGAAATAACATCCCTTGAGTTGGGGAAGTTCTACACCGATAGGTTTTACTTCGCTGATGGCCGGCATCTTCCGGATTTCGTCGTCTACCCACTCGGTGATATTTACAGTGATGTTACCGCCGTTGCGTTCTGCCCATCCTTTCTGCCAGAGATAACCGGCTACTTCTGCCACTTTATTGATTTCCGCTTCAAGATGAGGCCGATTTTCCAAAATTGATTTCATTTGATATCTTGTTTTTAAAAATGACCAATTGAATATTGTTATTGTTGCACGGATGCAACCAGTATGATGCTTCCTGTCAATATGACGAGACCGCTTACCAATACACCGATGGTTTTTCCGTTGCAGCCTTTCCATTCTTTAAGGACGATGCCCCATACATTGCTGAATGTGACATTAAGCGCCATCAGAATACTCCATGAAAAAGCCAGAAGGGTAGGATTGCTTTTCAGAAAACTCTTTCCGACTTCCAGCCCAAAGAATTGTGAATACCACAGAATACCGGCCAATGCACAGAAAAACAGGTTGTTTGTCCATACGTTCCTGACTGCGTAGTCACTGAATGTGTGATTCTTGCAGTTCTGTTGCAGGCAGTATGCTGCATTGGTGAGGAATCCGCCGGATGTGACCAGTAGAATGACCGGAAGACCGGCAAACAGACTGTTGACGCCTGAATTCAACGATGCCATTTTAATGTCATTTCCAGCTTCAAGTCCGAGAGCAAAGCAGGCGCTCATGACTCCGCACAATAAGGCTACGATAAGTCCTTTGGTCAGGGCAAAGTCTTTGACAGCTGCCTTTCGTTCGGCTTCACTCATCTGCTGGGCTCTAAGGCTGCCGGCATATCCGATCACCGCGATTCCTGCCAGGGTCACAGCAACCCCGATGAGCAGTAGCAGACCGTCACCGTGCCACAGGTCAGTACCTGCCATCAGGGCAGGAAGCAGTGTACCGAAACCGGAACAGGTACCAAGTGCGATACTTTGTCCAAGCGCTACACCGAGATAACGCATGCTCAGGCCGAATGTCAGGCCTCCAAGTCCCCACAGAATGCCATATCCCATGATAAGAGCTATGTTTCCTTTCGACAGCAGTTCGCAGAGACTCATTCCCTCCGGTAATCCTAGCAAGGCACCCAGAAAGGGAAATACCAGCCAGGCAAATACCCCCTGGATCAGCCAGAAACTTTCCCAGCTCCATTGTTTGACCTTATTGATGGGAACGTAAGAGCTGGACTGTCCGAAACTGCCGATGGCGATAATGATCAAGGCTATGATGATTTCCATAATCAGGATCTTTTGGACAGTACGTCTTTTTCGTATTCAAGAATTGCAGGAATGAATTCTTCACCTACCGGTACATTGTTCTTCATGCAGAACATATCCCATACGGCTCCCCATGGCAATGATTTGGCCTCTTCAAGCAGTGCCAGACGTTCGAATCCACGTTCATTGGCTTCATAGCGGCGTAGCGTGTCGATGGGTTCGAGCAGAGCCTGGAGCAGACATTTCTGTGTGGCGCGGCTGCCAATGACATAAGCACCGATACGGTTGATGGAGGCATCGAAGTAATCCAAACCGATATGTACGCGGTCGATTGCGTTGCAACGTACGATTTCCTTGCAGAGATCGAGGGTTTCGTCATTCATGATGGTCACATGGTCGGAATCCCAGCGTACGGGGCGGCTGACATGGAGCATGAGTTCCGGAACATATAGCAGAAGTGAGGATACCTTGTCTGCTACGCTTTCGGTAGGATGGAAGTGTCCGGTGTCGAGTGTGATGATTTTCTGGTTCTGTACGCCATACCCGATATAGAAGTCATTTGAGCCTACGGTATAGCTTTCCAGTCCGATTCCGAATACTTTTGATTCGATGCAGTCTTTCATGTGCGTATAGCGGGTGGCGAAGATCTGGTCGAGTGAATCCTTCAGCAGGGCACGGTAAGCCATCCGGTTGACGGTAATATCCTTACTGCCGTCATGCACCCATATATTCATAATACAAGGGTCGCCCTGGCGTTTTCCCATTTCTTCCGCAATAGCCCGGCAGCGGCGTGTATGTTCAATCCAGAATTGACGGATTTGCTCATCAGGATTGGACAAGGAAAGGTTGCCTGATTTGGGATGGGAGAATGAAGTGGAATTGAAATCCAGTTTCATGCCGTTTTCTTCAGCCCATTGCATCCATCCTTCAAAATGCGAAATTTCCACTTGGTCTCTGTCTACAAACTGTCCGCCAAACTCACCGTATATTTCGTGCAGGTTTAACCGGTGTTTGCCAGGTATGTATGATGCTGCTTTCAGAATATCAGCCCGTAATTCATCTATGTTGCGTGCTTTTCCGGGATAATTGCCGGTAGCCTGTATACCGCCGCTTAATTGTCCGTCAGGAGTTTCAAATCCGGTCACATCATCAGCTTGCCAGCAATGTAGTGACAGTGAAATGTGTTGCAGGGTTTCAAGAACCTGGTCTGTATCGATACCGATAGCGGCATAACGTTCGCGTGCGATGGCATATGCCTGTTGAATTAATGCGTCTTTCATGAATGGTTAATTTTAAATGAGGTTAATATGTTTTTCCTTTTCTTGTATTTCGATGAATTGATTGTAAGCCTTTTCCCATGTCTCCATGTCTTGAGGACTGTATGTCTTTAAGGTTACGGAGTTGGCTGAGATTTGTCGCATGTCGTTCAATGAACGGACTTGTCCGCATGCTTTGATCTGGACAAGCAGGTTACCGATAGCAGTGCCTTCTACCGGACCGCAGATAACCGGAAGACCGGTCGCATTGGCGGTATACTGCATCAGGTAACGGTTTTGTGAACCGCCTCCAATGACATGCAGGCGTTCTATACTGAAAGGAGCCATTTCGATGAGCAGATTTAAAACCTGCCGATATCGGAGAGCCAGGCTTCTGAATATGCAACGGCAAAATTCAGCCGGAGTCTGAGGCTCGTCTTGTCCTGTCTGACGGCAATAAAGGCGGATACTTCCGGTCATGCTTTCGGGATGGGCGAAACAGGGCGCATCAGGGTTAATGAGGCTGTCGAATGCTGTCGTTTCACATAGTGCGGTCAGTTCCGCTATGTCTTGAGGAGCATCCTTGAATTCTTCACGGCAACGTTCCAACAACCATAAACCACAGATATTCTTCAGGAATCTGGTCGTACCGTCCAGTCCGCCTTCATTGGTGAAATTATGAAGGAAACTGTCTTCGGTAATGATCGGGTGGGGTGTTTCTATGCCAAGGAGTGACCAGGTACCACAACTCAGATAAGCAAAATTCTTATCTTTTGCCGGTACGGCAGCTACGGCTGATGCCGTATCGTGGCCGGCTACGGCTATTACGGGTATCTCAGGCAGTCCGGAAAACTGGCGGGCTTGTTTGTTTAGTGTGCCTACAGTTTCGCCCGGATAGACAATCCGGCCAAACTGGTCAGACGTAAGACCGATAGCCTCCAATAACTTGGTTTCCAGCAGACCGGTGGAGGGATTGATCAATTGTGAAGTTGAGGCTATGGTGTATTCCGTGACGGCATGTCCTGTCAGCATGTATGTCAGTGCGTCAGGAATAAACAGAATCTGTCGGGCATTCTGAAGAGCCTGGCAATGTTGGCGTTTGAGTGTATCAAGCTGGAAGATGGAGTTGAAAGGCATGAATTGAATGCCTGTGAGCTGATAAACTTCTTTGGCCGGAATGCGTTTGAACAGCTCGTCCATTGCATTTTCAGTATGACTGTCACGATAGCAGTAGGGCAGGCCAGACAGCATACCGTCTTTATCAAAAAGTGCAAAATCGCATCCCCAGGTGTCAATGCCGATGGCTGTCAAGGTGATATCTTCTTCAGCTACTTTCCGTAAACTGAGTAATATTTCATAATATAAGGATGGCAGATTCCAAAACAGGTGGTTGTTCATGGGGATAATCGGATTCTTGAAACGGGTCAGTTCCCGCATGAGCAGTCGGTTGCCATCGAATGAACCGAGAACCGTACGTCCGCTGGTCGCACCGAGATCGACAGCGAGGTAATAGGTGTTTTTCTCAGAATTGGACATAATTATCAGGTTTTCAAAAGTGTGTAGCAAAGATATATGATCATGTTGAAGGGCTGCTTATGTTTTTTGGCAAAAAAACTATATTATCTGTCTTTTACGCATGAATAATTCAAAAAATATCTGTAAACTTGTAATATGAAACCGATACAATATATTACAGAAACTCGTCGTGACGCACAATGGGGACTTTCAGTCTGCTCTGTAGGTTATCAGAAAATCCAGTCTGGGGAACTTTATCCGCCCACAGTGCATCACAGGGAGTATTTATTTAATCCCAATAAAGGAAGGATACTGCAGGAATACCAGCTTCTTTATATCATTAGCGGAAAGGGGCATTTACGTACGGATCATGGCGGAATACATGAGATAGGTGCGGGTGATATGTTTTTACTCTTTCCGGGAGAATGGCATACTTATTATCCGGAAAAGACAATAGGATGGGAAGAATATTGGATCGGTTTTAAAGGAACAAACATAGACCAACGAGTACGTGCCGGCTTTTTTTCAGTGGAAAATCCGGTTTATCATATCGGAGTTAACAGAGATGTGACCAGGCTTTATGATGAGGCCATACAGATTGCGTCCCGTCAGGAAGCCTTCTTTCAGCAATTACTGGCAGGTCTGGTTAATCATCTTTTGGGACTGATGTTTATGACAAACCAGACTCTGACGCTGAATGTCGCCTCTGAATTGCCGGGTGTCATTGCGAACGCCAGGGATTACATGCAACAAATGGTGGAAGAGAATATCAGTATGCCTGATGTGGCCTCTTATGTGGGGATGAGTTATGCCAATTTCCGCCATACTTTCAAACGGTATACCGGATTGTCCCCGGTACAGTATTTTATCAATCTTCGTCTTCATCGTGCCAAAGAACTTCTCAGAGGAACCGACTTGTCCATTAAGGAGATTTCGTATAATCTTCATTTTGTCAATCCGGAGTATTTTTCCACCTTGTTTAAGAAACGTACGGGACTTAAACCTTCGGATTTTCGGGGACAGAGATAACGAAGGGGTGTTTTGATGATTTCAGGACTGTTTGTGGTAATACTATAGTATATTTTTAGGATTGTGAAAATGTATATATGAGACATTATAAATGTATTACCAGATGATATTTTGTCGTAGGAATATATTTTTGGAAATTCAATGCTTAAAAAATATTAATTTCAAGGTATAATACTGTATTAGAATAATTAATATTATATATTTAAGTGTTTTTTAATTAAAAGTTGAACAAAAAATATTGGATTTATGAGAAAAATTTTATCTTTTTTGTGCGCATTATTTGTTATGCAAATAATGGCTCAGGAGGATGTGAAGGTTCTTCCTACCGAGATCAAGGTAATTCCTTCATCTTCTTCACATTTTGATGTCAGCCAACTTCAGTTGATGTGGAATGGAGTAGGCATGTCGGAAAATGGATTCGTGTGGGATAGCGAAACGAGCAGTTTTAAGGGTAATGTGTCTTACTATTCTTACCAGAGCTTTATATCACTGGGTATGCCGGACGGTTCTATTAGTTATGAGGGTCCGGTATTCATATCTCCTGAAGCGGATAAAGTGGAAGTAACTGCAGACTTTTCACCTTATCATTTTGTCAATGTGGTTTCAGCAAGTCCGAGTGAGTATACGGTAGAGCTGAAATACATGTATAATGCGGATAATGATGATGAGGTAAGTGAGTCTCCTGGGGTAAGAACGAATACAATGCCTGATGGAATGTATAAGAGAAACGGTAGTTATCGTTATGATTTGAACATTGTCACATCCGATGGTATTCCTGTTGTGTTGAGTAATGACCCTATTGAGGTTAAGGATAAAGACCTTCTCGTAGAGGTAGGAGAAAAACTGGATAATATGACATTGGTTACATTCCAGGTAGAAGATGCAGATGGTAATCCGGCTGTGGATTCAGATGTAAATATCTATCCGGCAGATGCAGAAACCACAGTGTTGGTGGGAGCAGATGGTAAGGCTAAGGTTTATGTGAGACCGGGTGATTATTTCTTTTATATCTCCAGAGAAAACTATATGGATATGATTGACAAAACCAATTATATGTTTACGGCTTCAGGCAAGGCCGTGACTGTACCATATTCATATAAAGATGCCGGCTGGAAGAAAATCGTATTTACGGCTCCTGATTTCGATCAATATTCTTCATCATCCTTGTTTATATTCCCGGTAGGAACTGAGTATACGGAATTTGACGCAGAATCCGATGAGGCGTATTTTGAGATTTACATGCCGGAAGGAGAATATCATTATTCATTCAGGACCAACAGCGGTGAGCAGTCCAATTCCATTAAAGGATTGTTCAATACAGCCGAAACTCAATTGATAAATATCAATAGTGAAGATGTATATGGTGTAAAATGGGATTTGGTGAATGTTCCTGAAGATCAAGTCGGATTTGAGTTATACGTATATCGGGATGGAGAGATCATTAATAATACATTCTTCTCCTCGGAATCCAATCCGAATGTGCGGGGAGCATTGGATTGTCAGATGAATCTGACTCCGGGAGAATATACATACGTGGTTAAGAATAATAGCGATATTCATTCCAATACTACAATATGGGCTGCAGCTCAGATTCAGGTGAATGGTAATATGACCGAAACAATAGATCTTAGCAAAATCAATCTGGTTGAAGTCAATAACGGAATAAAAAACAGACCGTCAATATTGGATGGGGCGACGCTTTATTGCAGCATCGAAACTAATGACGGGGCAGAACTGATAGAAAATTATTTTTATTCTTCAGAATCCCAAACTGTTGCTATTGCAGAAGGTGAATACAACGTAAGATGGAAATATAACATGTACGACGGAGCTGCCGTTATGAACTGTGTGGACAAAGTGAAGCTGACCGGCAGTCGTTCCGATCTTATTATGGATTTCAATCAGATGGGTATGGCTCATATTAAGTCAGTTGTACCGGAACGTATGTCATTGGATTATCTGGTAGTCATGCAGGGTGACAAACAGATGCTTGGAGGAGAAGTGGATGTAGATGAAGAATGTTACTTCATAGGTTACCCGGGTGAATACAGTATTCGGGGATTTGCCACAGATTACAATGAAATGAATGCTCATATTTCTGCAGATCAGACAGTCAATCTTCAGTCAGGCAAGGTTGTTGATGTGGATCTTAATATTGATCAGAAGCATGAAGGCACAATGCTGTCTTTGGAAATAGAAAATGTTAAAGGAGGTGTGCTGGCCGGTGCCGTTGTTACCATTAACGGAAAAGTCTATAAGGCAGACGACAGAGGTGAGCTTATAGTGTTTGAACTTCCTGGTAATGAATACAATCTGAAGATTGAGGCAGCCGGATATAAAACTTATGAGAAGACCCTGTCAATAAGTGGTATTATGCAATATGTCGGAAGCACTTATGTCACAGTAGTGCTTGAAGAGGATAATGGTGGAAGTGATATCAGTGCGGTGAATACCGGTGACCTCAGAATCCTTAACAAGATCGTTGACGGTTCATTGGAAATGGATAACAATACTGATACCGACTGGAATGTCCGACTGGTAGCTATAGATGGAACCAATGTGGCCAATTATCGTATCGGAAAGGGTGTTGCGACGATTTCCGTTGACGGATTAAGCAAGGGAATATATATCCTGGTAATGGATAATGGTTCCGTTCAAAAGTCAGTCAAGATAATCAAAAAGTAACAGGCATTTGAAATATTAAAGATCCGGACTTTCACAAGCCCGGATCTTTTTTGCATTAATCCTTAAGTATTAGGGCAAAATCATCTTCGCCCGTTTCGGTTTATAATGTTGTTGTTATGAGTTCTTTCTTTGTACGGAACTGTATCTTATTTTTGGAGTATAAACTTGTAGGTTTTTACAGAGCCGTCACTCATTTCATCCTTGCGAATGTGGATACCCCGTCTGGTCGGTTGTGTAATCTGTGTTCCGTCGATGGTGAAATAAGTCGTACGTACAATGCTGCAAGTCTCTCCGGTCGTATTCTGTATACCGTCAGGACGGTTTTCTTCTCCCTTACCGTAGTAATATAATTTGAAGTTATCGAATATGGTCCAGTCACCTTCGGCATTGTTATCCTTACGGATACCTATATTGGCATAGGTCTGGCCTTCCTTGACTTCAAAATAGAGTTCGTTATAATACAGTCCCTGATCGAATGCCGGGCCGGCATCTTCCATGGCGTTGGGGATGAACCAGTAATCGATGGGGTTCTCTGCTGTTGTGAGAGAGTCGGCTACGTTGGTATTTTGTGAGGCCGTAGCTTCCGGCTGTCCGTCTTCGATGATAGACATAATGTGACTGTAAACCCATGAATCTTCAGGTCCGGCATACAGCATGGCATTCAGAAGTTCTTTATTGTCGCGGTATTTGGCTGCGGCATCCATAGGCCAGCCTTCACGGTAGAAAGCATTGCAGGAAACCTTATAGAATCCGGCAGACAAGCCATACAGTGTCTGATGAATGTCAAAACTGTTGTTGTTGTAGAATTCACCGGCTGAAATACGGAAGTTGACATCTCCACCGTCACGTTCATGAGTCCATCCTTCTCCACTATCCGTAGTCAGGCCGGATTCGTTATCATATACTGAAAAGCCCGGATTGACAATCAAATCCTTCAATTCTACCGGATTGTCTTTTGAAGCACCTGTAATTTGTCCTGTCTGTATGGTCTGGGTAATCAGTGTATTGATTTGAATAATATATTCTTCAGCCTTTTCAATACTTTCTACCTCGTTGTTTTCCATAATTACGGAATTTTCATCAACGACTTCATAAACAGGACTCAGGTCATAACCGGCGTTTTGCAGATCGTCACCTCGTTTTCCATTGATATCATTGACCAGAGCGAACAGTGATTCAACGGTTGCTATGGATTTGTTGGCATACGACATGGCTTCTGTAAGTTCGTTAATGACAGATTTGGCTTCTTCTATTTCAGATGCTTCTGTTACAGATGCGGCATTTGCGATAGCTGTTTCGAGCATAGAAATGGCATCTTTCGTAGCAAAGGCTTCAAATCCCATGATCTTGTCATACAAAGCGGAAGCTTCTTCCGATAACGTTTGGATCGTAGGCAAGTAATATTCAACGCTGTTACCTACATATACCACGCGGAATTCATCGAAAGCAGTCCAGTTGCCGACAAGAGACTGGTCGTTTTGCATTTTTATTCCAAAACGCAACTTGCCGTCCATGACCACGCAGGTTACTTCATTAAGGTATTTGTCCTGACCGAAGGCAACTTCTGCACTTGACAAGTCATTGGGTATGTATTTGCCTCCAAGAGAAGCAAATGAATAATCGTTGGTAGAGTTGTCCTCCTTGGTTATGTACGGTACGTCTGAAAGTTCGTCACAGATGTGGTGAAGGAGGGTAGTATTGTCGTTACCATACAGATAAGCATATACGTTATTGGTGATGCCGTCATTCCAGCCTTCGTCGATGACAGAGTTGTCACCTGGACGATAATAACCTTTGGCCGTGATTTTATACGCGCCTTCAGGTAATCCTTCCAGTTCCTGGTATACATCAAATTGCTTGTTGAATACTTCTGCCACATGGCTGTTTGCTGTCGGACCTCCGTTCCATCCGGTAGCACCATCCGTGAAGTCAGGAGACTGTATCAGACCATACAGATCGGTGGTCAATCCGCTTTGAACCATTTCAAAGATGTCTGTACGGAACATCTCATCCATCTTTGTGGATACGCTGTCAATCTCGTTAGGGTCGAATGTCCTGGCATCATAAGATGCTTCAAGATTATCGGTATAGTTGTATATATTGATAAAAGCATCCGGATTGTTGGATAATTCCGTATACGGTTCATAACTGTCAATCAGTTGGGCTAACTTCTCGTCGATCAGAGGCAGGAGTCTGCTGTAAGCGTTTACATCCTGTTCTACGGCTTCAATCTGCCGGTTGAGAATCAGACGCAGGCTTACAAGGCTGTCATCTTTCAGCTCGGAGTTGGCGAGACCTTCTTTGGCTACCTTAAGGTCAGCTTCAAGTTGAGCCTGGCCTTTTGCACTGTATTTTACGGCTTCTTCTTCCAGTTGGGCCAAATAAGATTCTGCTTCTTCTATGGTGCTTTGTAATCCGTCTCTTGCGAAATTGTCACTTTTTCCGTAGTAGGTCAGTTTGAAATTGTCTATTCCCAGCCATTGGAAGTTTGCATTGATGACGCGCATACCTATTTCTGCCGAATTATTGGCTACGATGAACTCAACACTGTATGGTCTGGCAGTAGCTACACCGTCTACATTACCGGGTTGGTCCATAGGAGTACGCTCTTCGCCTAATCCTCCATTGGCTACCAGATAAGCTCCTTCGGGAGTATCATGATTGATAATGCAATAGGCGGACAGCTTGTATTTACCTTGTGGTAGGTCGTTTACCATTTGAAGGATAGACCAGTCTGACTGTATCGGGGGATTGGATACCCATCTTTCAAAGAAACCGGCAAATTCCGTACCGTCAGTAGTAGGTTGTGAAGATGCCTGGATGCCGAAATTGTCTCTGCCGGCTTGTGGTTCTCTTTCCGTAACCCAGTCTCCTGTTCCGTCTTCAAATGAAGGTTGGCTGATTCGGTGAGTCAAATCTACCGGATGGTCTTCGTCTGCATTGGCAATAAGAGATTCATCTACTTTACTGATCAGTTCTTTGGCTGCAGCCAGAATTTCTTCTGCAGAAGCAGTACCGTTATAAAGTGCTTCATAATCGGCATAGTCGGTGTAATTGTTTTCAACGGCGTATTCCAAGGCATCTTTCAGACTGAATTTGGCTTCGTATGCAGCATAATTATCTTCTGTGACAAAGGCCCAGTCTATTTCTGCATTTTCATATCCGGCACTGTTCTTGTTGATTGTCGGCATGACTACCGTATTGTTCATCGTGCCATCTTCATTCAGCAAACCGTCCCAACCCATATAAGCATTGGCATACATGCCTTCCTGTGCTTCAAGTCCGAAAATAGGATCCTCGTCGGGCATTTTGATGCGATAAGTGTCGGAATCCGCATTCTTGGTTATTTTCCAGATGTAATGACCATCTGTCTGCAGATTAAAATCTACGTATGCACTTGCACCGTCACCTGTCAACCAGATATATTTGGGCTTTCCACCGTTATTGGCTGCTGCATCCGGCATTTCCAATGTCCATCCTGACACGGAAAAGCGTTCGTCAGTAGCAGGCTTGATTCGGACTTTAAGACCGGTTTTGCCTAATGACAATTGCGTGTTGGAAGCATTGCCGTTAATCATAAACATGTTGGTAGCCGGATGATAAACGAAATAAGTACCTCCGGTTTCCAGATCAACCACTGTTGTTTCTACTGTGGGATCGTCCCATTCTGTTGCGGCCAATATGGGCAGGGAAGACATTGTCGCTGTGCACAATGCCATCAAAGATAGTAAGTTGTTTTTCATTTTGATATCAAATTGAGTTAGTAATCTGATTGTTTGTATTATTAGAGAGTTTGAGTTCTTTTTAGTGGGGGCAGGACATAATGATGAAAGTATCAGGTTAGACAAATTATCACTATGTTCTGACTTGCCGTTCTGTGAATTGACTACTTCATTTACTTGATGATTATCTTGTCTTTTCTGACAGTTCCGTTTTCGTATGTGGTCATCTGGATGTTGATACCGCGGTGAGGAGTGGGTGAGCCGATACCTTCAGGTGAATAGTAGACCGTCTTCACCACTTTGAGATGATCATATTCGGCAGCCTGGATATCGCTTTCACCATTTACCGGAATAAATTCAAATTCATAATTTACCGGATCCTTGCTGAATGCGAAATTGATGTTTCCGTCAGCCTCTACTCCCCAATAGGTGTTACCTGATGTAGCGCTCTTCTGGATAGCCAGCCATTCACTGCCTTTTGCACCTGAAAAACGGAATCCTTTGATTTCACGTTCTGAATAATCTCCGTCTTTGTTGACATACATACTGTCTGAGAGTGACATGAAGGAATGGAGAGTAGATGAGTTGTTTACCTTCCATTGCTGGGTGAGAGGATCGAGATCATCTTTTGCACGGAATACGGGACTGATACCATTTCCGTTGTTTGTCATATAAGTGTCGCTAGGTATATGACGGATGTAATAGTTACCGCTTGGTATGATCTTACGTTCCGGATCCTTCACATAGACTTGGAAACTGAACAGTGTTTTTCCGCCTATGCTTTCATATTCGAGATTATATGTAGCAGAGGTCTGCATGTCTTTGAGGACCAGTCTTTCGTCGGTAGATCCGTCGCTCCACAGGTAAGTTCCTCCCTTCATGGCATCAGCGGGTGTGATTGAAAGGATAACACTGTCGCCTTCTTCCACAATCACTATGGTTGTATCCGAATAAGTTCTTTCATTGACGGTCATGTTCGGGCGCGCAGCCTGTACATTGATATGGAAAGTGGCAAGTTGTCTGCGGCCACCCTGACCGGTAAACATACAGGATATTTCTCTGCTGGTAGTGACATTGGGCAGGGTGATAATTGAGCCGGCCGTACCGTTTTCCCAAACAAATTCTCCCCAACCCATTTTGGCATTCACTTCCAGAGTGATTTCACTTCCATAAAGCAGGTTGATGGTATTGGTCTGCTGTCTTTTTCCGTTGACAGTCATATAAGTTTCCATCGCACTTTCCATACAGTCGCCGTCAACGGCGATGGTGAACACCTG
>URDY01000013.1 GCA_900546665.1 uncultured Paraprevotella sp.
TACTTGGTCAGCCGTTTTTATCCTTTTTTGATTCTTTTATAGGATATATTTGTTTAAATAGTCTGATATTTCATTTTTATATGTATCTGAAATGGGGATTCTGTTTTTACCGAATATGATTTGTCCCTTGTCGATGGTTCTTATTTTATTCATCTGGACGATATAAGAACGGTGTACCCGCATGAATCTGGGGGACGGCAGGCGTTCTTCCATGTTTTTCATGCTGATTAATGACAAAATGGGTTTGGGTTCATTTTCAACATAGATTTTCAGATAATCTTTCAAACCTTCTATATAGAGAATATCATCCAGCCTGATTTGTTTTAGTTTGTAATCAGACTTGACATAGATGAAGTCTTCGTTACCCGATGAGGTAGACGCGTTCGTTTCGTTCTGGCGGGTAAGTGTAAACCATTCGAGTGCCTTGTTGGCAGCTGAAAGAAATTCGTTGTAGTTGATGGGTTTAAGAAGATAATCCAAGGCATTGACTTTAAAACCGTCTATTGCATATTGGTTGAACGCAGTCGTGAATATGACGCGTACTTCCTTGGGTAGCATTTTTGAGAATTCCAGTCCGTTGAGATCTGGCATTTGAATATCCAGAAACAATAGTTCTACAGGATTTTCTTTTAATCCGTTGATGGCTGTTACGGCACTATGGTATTTACCGTTCAGTTCAAGAAACGGTGTCTTTTTGACATAGCTTTCCATGAGGTTGAGCGCAAGTGGCTCGTCATCGACAATCGCACATTTAAGTTTCATTGTTGTAGTTTTGAATAGTTAGTAATGAAGTATAGATAGTCTGTTCTTTGTTGGTTCCTTTTTCCCAATGATATTTGTTGGGGTAAATGAGTTCGAGTCTTCGTTTGACCTGTTCCAAACCGATTCCGCTTCCGCTGATGTCATTCCGTTTTTTGGGGAAATTGGAATTCTTGATGGATAGGGTCAGGGTATCTGTGTCTTTTTCTGCATAGATATGGATGTGTATAAAGCTCTTTTGTGTCGGACTGATACCGTGTTTAAAGGCATTTTCTACGAGAGATATGAAAATGAGAGGGGCAATCTGAATGTTGTTGTCAGATGGCAGATCTATATTGAATTGTACATCAACATTGTCTGATATACGTATTTTCATTAAGGCGACATAGTTTTTCAGGAATTCCAGTTCTCTGTTAACCGGTATGAATTCCTGATTATTATCATATAAAATATGTCGTAACAGTCTGCTGAGGTCTTGTACGGCCTGTTGCGCTTTTTCTGTATCGAAAGCTATCAGGGCATAAATATTGTTTAGCGTGTTGAGCAGGAAGTGAGGATTTATCTGATTTCTGAGGTTTTTCAGTTCTGCTTCCGTTCTTTTCAGCTCGGCTTGCTGTCTCGCTTCTTCTGCTGCTCTCCATTTTTTGCTCATGCGGATGGTCGCAGCAAGGGCTGCTGTGAATCCGTAAATGATAAAGTCTCTTATACGGAAAAGTATAAATCCCCAAATACCAAGAGGATCATGGTGACGCTTGGGGTTGGGAATGGGATAATAGTGATTGCATATTTCAAACCAGGCATGTATGACAAATAGCATGCTCAGGCAAAGAATAATATTAATGGCAATATATGATTTGTATTTCTTCCGGAACAGATAGTGGGGAACGAGGTGGAGATAGTTTGTATAAAAAATAATGCCGAGAACAGTAGGAGTACTCATCATACGGATGAGTTCTCCTGCGTTCGGCTGTTCGTTGATACGACCTATCAGCATGGGGGTGACGCAAAATAAGAAAATCCATGCGAAGGTATGAACGAATATCTCCTGTGAAAATTGTTGTCTGAAGTTTTTTTTCATGTTATTCGTATCTGATGGCTTCAATCGGGTCCATGTTGGCGGCTTTTTTGGCAGGATACCAGCCAAAGAATATACCGATAAATGTACAAACTCCAAAACTCATGATTATGCTCCACATCTGAATGTAGATGGGCATGTGGGCGGCAACTTTTATAATGTAGGCTGCTCCTATTCCCATCAGTACACCAATAATACCACCTGCTACGCTTAAGAGGGCAGCTTCAATCAGGAATTGGCTCAGAATATCAACTCCACGTGCACCTACAGACATACGCAAACCGATTTCTTTCGTGCGTTCCGTGACGGATACATACATGATGTTCATGATACCGATACCGCCTACAAGAAGAGAGATTCCGGCTACGCTGCCAAGCAGAATTGTCAGGAGGTTCATTGTGGAATTCATCATGGATGCCATCTCTTCCTGGCTTCGGATGGTAAAGTCATCCTCATCTGCCGGAGTTGTTTCGGTTGCTTCCTTCAGTTTGTGGTTTTTACGCAGGATGTCTGTAATTTCACTGATAGCTTTGTCCGTCGCATCTTCCGTTATGGCAGAGCAATTGATGCCTTGAAGATAGGTGATTGCCAAGATACGCTTCATGACAGTAGTGTATGGGACCAGCGCCAAATCGTCCTGGTCCATTCCCATGGAGTTGTATCCTTTTGATTTCAGTACGCCAATGACTCTGAATGGGATGGAATTGAAACGGACTACTTTGCCTATGGGGTCTCCTCCATCGGGGAACAGATTGTCAACGACAGTCTTGCCCAGTATGCATACTTTTGCTGCAGTCTTGATATCCTGATCAGTAAACAGTTCGCCGTCTTCCACCTGAAGCTGACGAATGGTGAGGTAGTCTTCATTGACACCGTAAATGGTAGAAGGTGTGTTGTTGTTACCATAGATGAATTGTCCACTGCTGTTGACGGAAGGACTGATTGCTGCCAGATATTTTGCTTCGTTTCTTATACTTTCGTAATCTTCAAGCTTGAGAGTTTGCATGTCGCTGGCATCTTGCCTCACACCGCCGCGCATATCAGCTCCCGGGTGGATCATTATCATATTGGAACCCATTTCAGAGATCTGTTTCCTGATGCTCCGTTTAGATCCTTGTCCTATGGCCAGCATGGCAATGACAGAAGCTACACCGATGATGATGCCTAATGCGGTCAGGAATGAGCGCAGCTTATTTGCGGCTATGGCTTTAAGGGCTATTTTAAATAAATTGGTAGTATTCATTTCTGTTATGTTATCAAAATCAGTTGAACAAAATGCCGTTGTCAGTCATCTTGAGGTATGGGAATTTTGGACAGTGTTTCTGCTGCAGACAGAATATTTGTATTGTATTTGTCTTCTTTGATCTGTCCGTCGCGCAACATGATGTTCCGGCTACTGTATTGGGCTATTTCGGGGTTGTGTGTAACGAATATGATCGTGCGGCCTTCAGCATGAAGTTTCTGAAATAGAACCAGAATCTCAAATGAGGTTCTGGTATCCAGGTTTCCGGTTGCCTCGTCTGCCAATATGACTGCTGGATTATTGACCAGAGCACGGGCTATGGCTACACGTTGCATTTGTCCTCCTGACATCTGGTTGGACTTGTGATATAGTCTGCTACCCAGACCGACCATTTCCAGAGCCGCAATGGCCCGTTCGCGTCTTTCTTTGGCAGATACTTGTGAATTGTACATTAATGGTAATTCTACGTTTTCTACGGCAGTAGTCTTGGCCAACAGATTATAATTTTGGAATACAAAACCGATTTTTCTGTTTCGTAATACTGCACGTTGCCATCTTTTCATGGAGCGGACAGGTGTCCCGTCCAGAATATATTCTCCTTCTGTCGGGGTGTCAAGGCAACCCAGCTGGTTAAGCAGGGTTGATTTTCCTGAACCTGATGTTCCCATGATGGTTACAAATTCACCTTCGTATATTTTGAATGAAATGCCACGTAATGCATGAACGACTTCATCTCCCACAATGAAACTTCGTTTGACGTTCTGCAATTCAATGACTACTTTCTTGTTTTCTTTTGCTTCCATTATGCTTGTGGTTATTTGGAATCATTCTTGTTATCTTTTTTCTTTCCTGGATGTGGCATGAACGGATTGCTTTCCTCCTGTGGCGCTTCTTCGGTTTCGTCTTTCAGTTCCGTCATGGACAATACTACTTTTGTTCCTTTGGACAAGCCGGAAATGATTTCGGTACGTGATCCGTCTGTAGCACCTATGTTGACATTGTGGGCTTTCAGTGTGTTACCTTCCAGTGTCCATAACTTGTTCTTGCCATTACAGTCTACGATTTTGTAGCTTTTGCCCAATATGTCTTCAGCAGGAGTGAAACGCAAGGCTTTGGAACGTACGCTCAGCACATCTGTGCGTTCCAGTGTGTTGACTGTCACATTGGCTGTCAGTCCCGGTTTAAGTTTCAAATCTTTATTGGGGGCAGAAATGACAACTTCATAAGTGACGACATTGTTTTCTTCTGTGGCTTCCTGTCTGACTTGGGTTACATTGCCGTGAAACACGTCGTTAGGGAAGGCATCTACAGTAAAAGTGACATTCTGTCCTTCTTTTACGCTACCTATATCAGCTTCGTCGATATCAGCAATAACCCGCATGTCAGTCAGGTCCTGAGCGATGGTGAAGAGGGTAGGAGTGCTGAAGCTTGAAGCCACGGTCTGTCCTTCTTCTACATCTTTGCTCAATACGACGCCATCGATTGGGGAAGTGATGGTGGCATAACCAATATTGGTTTCAGCTTTGTTGACGTTTTCTACGCTGGTGTGATAGGATTCAAGGGCTTTGCGATAGCTAAGGTAAGCATTTTCGTATTCATCTTTACTGACCAGTCCTTTTTCATTAAGGTTTTTGTAGCGTTCGTAATTGGTCTTTTGATATTCCAGTTCACTTTTGGCACTGGCCAGATTGGCTTTTGCACTGTTCAGTTCGCTTGTCAGGTTCGTTTTGTCCAGTTCGGCGATGACTTGTCCTTTTTTGACAATACTGTTATAATCTACAAAAATCTTACTGATAATGCCGGAGACCTGAGTACCCACTTCTACTTCTGTGACCGGTTCGATTGTTCCGGTGGCAGTCACACTGTTCTGGATAGTGTCGAGATCAACGGTGGTCATTTCGAATTGGATCTGTGCGCCTTTTTTGCCGGTAGCGAGATAAATGATCAGTCCGGCTATAGCCAGTATGGCAACAATGATAATTATTTTCTTTTTCATATTTAGAGATGTTTTATAGGTTGATGGGCTCTCCTTTGTAGAATTTTAATAATTGAATATTCAGAATTGTGGTGTATTTGCTTTGTAGCTGATCTTGTTTGGCAGTTAGCAGCTGGTCACGGCCGGTCATCAGTTCTACAATGTTTTTCAGTCCGTTTTTGAATTGTTCGTTCAGCAGTTCGTAACTGGCTTCTGAACTTTTGACTTTGGCTGTTGCCGCAATAAAGCTTTGCTGGCTGCTGTTGGCATTGACCCAATATTCATCGATAGTACTGTAAAGTTCCTTTTGCTGGTTTTTCAGGTCAAGTTCGCTATCTAACTTGTTTAACTTGGCTTTTTTAACGTTAGTCTGATTTCTCTTGTTGTCGAAAATAGGTACAGACAGAGTTAAACCTAATGAAGCGTTCAGGTTTTGTTTGAGTTGTTCAGCACCAGATTCACGACTTCCGGAATAGTGACTGTCGCCAATGCCGGCATTGATGGATATTGAAGGATAATAACCGGCTTTTGCAATATCGATATTCAGGTTTGCGGTTTCAATGTTCAGTTTGCTGGCCTGAATTTCCGGTCTGCTGGCCAGTGCGCTTTCGTAGACTTCTGCTTCGTTTGGAATGGGAGCCAGAGCAGACGATTCGTCCAGTGACAGGTCGCTGATTTGAAAATCCTGTGTACCGTCTATTTCCAGTAGTTCTTTGAGTTGACGGGTATAATTGCTGATTTGTGATTGTGTGGCGACGATGTCATACTGATTACTGCTGACTTGTGCTTCCAGTTGGGCCAGATCTGCTTTTGATATTTGCCCTTCATTATACATTTCCTGTCCTCTTTTAAATTGACTTTCTGCTGTCTGGAGGAGCTCCTCGTTGACTTTCTTTGCTTCAATTGAATACAGAATCTGAATGTAGAGTTGGGCTATCTGTTCTTGTATGCTGTTGGCAGTCGTCTGCGTATTGAGTTGATTGATCTGGTTTTGGATTCTTTGGTTTTTGATATTCTTTCTGTTAATGCCTCCATCCCATACGTTCCATGATGCGTTTAATCCGTAACTGCCGTTTTCAGTCAGTTTGTTGGTTGAACTGTTTGCAATGCCGTCCGTGACAATATTGCTGGCTGATTCCTGGAGCGGGCGATAGGTGAGAGTCTGTGTCGTACTGAATGATAAACTTGGAAAAAGTTCTGCTTTTTTCTGTATCAGATCCAGTTCCCCCTGTTGTTCTGTCAGTTTGCTTTTCTGCAGTTGGATGTTGTGTTCGGCAGCATAATCCATGCAATCCTGAAGAGACCAGGTCTTATTGGCCTGTTCCTGACCGAATGTCAAATTTGCGCATAGTAAGAATGCGGCCGTCAGATAGTGTTTACGGTTCATAATGTTTCTGTTTTTTACAAAGCAAATTTATGAACTCTGATTTAGAATAAAAAACAAAATGTACGGACATATATTTTTTTTCGACTGAAATGCAGATATTATCTATAAAAATCCCTATATTTGAAATCGGAATTTGATTAAATATAAAAATATGTTCTCAGGAATAGTAGAAGAAATAGCTCGAGTTGTAAAGATTGAGAAAGATAATGAAAATGTGCATTTTACATTGACTTGTTCTTTCGTGGATGAGCTGAAAATAGATCAAAGTGTAGCTCACAATGGCGTGTGTCTGACTGTTGTTCGCATTCAGGATGGCACTTATACGGTGACGGCGATGAAAGAAACGCTGGATCGTTCTAATTTAGGGTTGTTGAATGTGGGTGACGAAGTTAATGTTGAACGTTCCATGTTAATGAATGGCCGTCTTGACGGGCATATAGTTCAGGGGCATGTTGACATGACGGCAGAGTGTACAGATATACAGGAAGCCGGCGGAAGCTATGTTTATACCTTTAGCCATGTTTATGATGAGGAAATGGTGCGGCGTGGATATTTTACTGTTGACAAAGGGTCTGTTACGGTCAATGGAGTCAGTCTGACGGTGTGTTGTCCGACCAAAGACAGTTTTCAGGTCAATATTATTCCTTATACTTATGAACACACTAATTTTCATGCTATCAAGTGTGGCTCAAAGGTTAATATTGAATTTGATATCATTGGCAAGTATTTAAGCCGTATGATGTCTCTTACTTCAGCTGCGGAATAAGTTTTGCCGGTTTAAAGATCCTTGAGCAGGATTGTCTGGTCGGTATTGATATATTGGGAGCGAACTTTAATAAGTTCCTCCCATTTGTTTTTATCAGCATGATAGATGGAAGGGGTGTAGATATTGCCGAACTTGTCAATTCGATCCATAAGGAAGCTAACGGAAAGTTTGTTGATGTCTTCAGCCGGCGAGAAGCGCTTAGGGGCGTTTTCATCATTGTTTTCAATGATAACCAGGTGCATTCTGTTAAGTTCGTGCGTGATTTTGCTCACTATGCCAAGTGGCAAGGCTGTTTCGACAGAAAGGCCGTAAACCGTGTATGGACGCATGCCTTTTTCGAAACGTTTGCATATTTTAGACATGATCAGTATGGTCAGTAAGTCGTGATAGCTTCTGCTTATCTTGTTTACATCCTTAATATAATAGTAACTTCTCAGATTCTGGTTGGCATAGCAGAGCTGGGCGCCCAGCAAACAGATAATCCATGAAAAATTCACCCACAGCATAAACATCGGAAGGGCTGCAAAAGAACCGTAAATGGCATTATAGGATGATACCCAAATTTGTGAATGAATATAGAAGTATTGCAGGAATTGAAATGCTATACCTGCGATGATTCCCGGTATCAGGGCATGTCGGAGTTCTACATTCGTATTCGGCATGTATACATAAAGCCCTGTAAAGAGAAGACTGCTTAAAAAATAAGGAGAGAGGCTGATAAGCAGTTTGACAGTGGTGCTGAGAACCATGAAGTCAGGAAAATGTTCTGCAATGGTAGCCATGAAAATGGAGAGGCCGCTGCTGATGATGATCAGTATAGGAAGCAGAAGAAAGACACTGATATAATCTGTTATCTGGCGGTAGATTGAGCGTTGGTTCTTGACTTGCCATATTGTATTGAGTGCTAGTTCGATGTTGCTGGTCAGCTGTATGATGGTGTAGAGCAGCAATAACAGACCGAATCCGATGAATATTCCGCTTTTGGTATGATCCAGGTAAGATCCAATGAAATCAAAGATCAGATCTGCAAATTCGGGATTGACACTGAGGTTTTTCCTGATCTCATTTTCAATGATGCTTCCGTACCCGAATCCTCTGCCTATTGCGAAAATAATAGCCAGAATAGGAACTGTTGCCAGAATTGTTGAATAAGTCAGGGCGGACGCATGACTATTAATGTTTTTGTTGATAAAACATTCTATTGTGATGACTAATTTCTTGAGAGAATTGAATAAATAACGTTTAAGCGGTGAATATTTTTCATCGTTGACGTACCAGATCTTTTGAGTAAAAAAGAAATTCAGCTGACGAATGCTTATCATAGGCATCTAAGATTAAAAAGAAAAAGCAGTCGGCCTGTAAGCCGGGTTCTGTATCCTTAATGAAAAAGGATGCTTGCCATTTATCCAGACCTTTTGTCACCAAAAGGCTCAATCGTTCTACCCTCCGGCTTGAGCGGGCAGCTCTTCTTGTGGCGCCGGTATACGCGAACTTTCAACTTCCGGAATGCACAGCCCGAGATGTCACCATCCGGCTGGTGGGCTCTTACCCCACCTTCTCACCCTTACCTTGTCGGACAAGGCGGTTGTTTTCTTCTGCATGATCTAACCCTTGCGGACTACTTCCCATTAAGAAGCGGAATGCCCTGTGTTGCCCGGACTTTCCTCTCCCGTATGAAACGGCAGCGGCAAGCCGGTCGGCTGCTTTTCTGTGCAAAAGTACAATTTTTTTTTTAGCTGACAAAATGCAGGTCAAGGAATGTAAAAATGTCAGTTCGGGATTTTAACCGCTGTTAATCCCGTTCGTGCTATGTTAAAAGAAAGCAAAAAAACAGCCTTAGGTGAACAATAGCAAACTCTTTGCCCTTAAATTTGTGATAGTTTATTACATGAACAAATAAAAAAACAAATATTGATGATATTATGAAACAGTTAGCAAAAACAATTTCGGGCGCTGTGCTTTTGTTCCTGGCCGGTGCTGGTGTGATGGGATTTGTCGAGGCTCCAAATGCAGATCAAAGTGCGTCTGCTGCTTCTGCTCCTCAGGTGATTAATGGAGCATCAGGGTTGGTGGATCTGACAAAGGCAGCTGAAACGTCTGTCAATGCAGTTGTTTATATTCGTGTGACTACAAACAGCAAAACTAAAACAGTCGAGGTGCAAGATCCGTTTTCAGACTTTTTCGGTGATTTCTTTGGTTTCGGTCCTCAGCAGAGGCAAATTCAGACTCCGAAGCGTGAAGGATCCGGTTCTGGTGTTATTATTTCGTCAGATGGTTATATTGTGACCAATAATCATGTCGTAAATGGAGCTGATGAATTGTTGGTGAAATTGAATGATAATCGCGAATTCAAAGCTCGTATCATAGGTACGGATGAGCAGACAGACTTGGCTTTGATCAAGATAGAGGGTAAGGATTTTCCGACGCTGCCGATTGGAAATTCCGATGAGTTGAAGATCGGAGAGTGGGTACTTGCAGTAGGTAATCCGTTCAACCTGACTTCTACTGTGACTGCCGGAATCGTGAGTGCAAAGGCACGGTCGTTGGGTGCCAATACCGTTGAAAGTTTTATTCAGACCGATGCTGCCATTAACCGTGGTAATTCCGGAGGGGCGTTGGTCAACCAGAAGGGTGAATTGGTTGGTATTAATGCCATGTTGTATTCACAGACCGGTTCTTATTCCGGTTATGGGTTTGCCATTCCGACAACCTTGATGAATAAGGTAGTCAGCGACCTGAAAGAGTTTGGTGTTGTTCAGCGTGCATTGCTGGGAGTGCGCGGAACCGATGTTCTGAATTATATTGACAGTGAGAAGAGCAAGGGAAATGAAGTCGATTTGGGTACAGTTTCAGGTGTGTACATCGCTGATGTAGATCAGAATAGTACAGGTGAAGAGGCTGGTCTTAAGAAAGGTGATGTGATTGTGGCGATAGACGGTAAGGAAGTGTCTAAGATGGCTGAGTTGCAAGAGATCGTATTCAAGAAACGGCCGGGTGAGAAAGTGAAGATTACTTATTTGAGAAATAAGAAAAAACACGAGAGTACAGCCGTTCTTCGCAATCAGCAAGGCACAACAAATGTGATGAAAGAAATGGATATGGACATCTTCGGTGCTGTACTGAAACCTTTGGATAAAACAACAATGGAGCAGCTTAGATTGCCATACGGTCTGGAAGTGGCAGCCGTGAAGAAAGGCAAGATGAGTGATGCCGGAGTGACAAAAGGTCTTATTATTTTAATGGTGAATGATAAACCTATGCGGAATGTAAGTGACTTTGAAGATGCTGTTCGTGAAGCAAACAAGTCTTCAGATCGTATACTCTGGTTGAAAGCCATCACGCAGAGTGGAATTTACAAGAGCATGGTTATTGAATTGGATGATAACGACAATAAAAAGAAGTAAATAATCCAATATTAAGATAAGTTTGTCCTCGATTACAGGACTGCGCATTACAACCCTCTTCCGGAAATAGACTGGAAGAGGGTTAAAAATATATAAAATACTCTGTTTTTATACAAAACAAACAAGATTACGGAGGTTTTTTATTAACTTTGTACGTTTAATATACGATAATAGAATGAGACAGTTAAAGATTACCAAAAGTATCACCAACCGCGAGAGTGCGTCTTTGGACAAGTATTTACAGGAAATTGGCCGTGAAGACTTGATTACTGTTGAAGAGGAAGTGGAATTGGCGCAAAGAATCAGAAAGGGCGACCGTGTTGCACTGGAAAAACTGACACGTGCCAATTTGCGTTTCGTTGTATCTGTGGCAAAACAATATCAGAATCAGGGTTTGAGTTTGCCTGATTTGATTAATGAAGGAAACTTGGGACTGATCAAGGCTGCAGAGAAATTTGATGAGACGCGAGGCTTTAAGTTTATCAGTTATGCAGTATGGTGGATTCGTCAGTCTATTCTGCAGGCTTTGGCCGAGCAAAGTCGTATAGTGCGTCTGCCGCTGAATCAGGTAGGTTCTTTAAATAAGATCAGCAAGGCGTTCAGTAAGTTTGAGCAGGAAAACGAGAGAAGACCGAGTGCGGAAGAGCTCGCTGATACGCTGTCTGTGCCGGTAGACAAGATCTCAGATACATTGAAGGCCGGTATCGGACGTCATGTTTCAGTTGATGCGCCTTTTGTAGAAGGTGAGGATAACAGCTTGTTGGATGTGCTGGTAAATGATGATTCCCCAATGGCTGACCGTTCGCTTGTCAATGAGTCTTTAGCCCGTGAGATCGACCGTGCATTGTCTACACTGTCAGACCGTGAAAAAGATATCATTCAGATGTTTTTCGGTATTAACCATCAGGAAATGACGTTGGAGGAAATCGGTGACAAGTTCAATCTGACCCGTGAGCGTGTACGTCAGATTAAGGAAAAAGCCATAAGACGTTTGCGTCAGGATACAAAAAGCAAGTTATTGAAATCTTATTTAGGATAAATAAATTAAAAAAATGGAACGAGCAGATTCGTTCCATTTTTTTTTATTTTATTATTTTCTCTGTCTCATATAAATTCCTATCTTTGCAAAAATTTAAATGTGATATGAAATTAAGAAAATTATCGTATATTTTTTTGGCTTTTAGTCTGTTGGGTGTAAGTCTCGTGATGAATGCGAAGGTTAAAAAGAGCACGGTTTACATGTTCGGCTTTTCAGCTTCATTTACGGATTCGTTAGTTTATATTACAGACATCCAGCGTTTGGATAGTGCTTATATAGATACGAAAACAGACTTTTTGATGGACCGTCCGGTCTATAGTGATCAGTTGCAGACTTTTCTGGAGGCGACGACAGGTATGCCGGATTGTACTTGCGTCGTATTTTTCGACACCAAGAAAAGTAAGCTGTCTGAAGAATATGCAAAGATAAAAAAACGTTATGATCAGGATTCTACGCTGGTCGTAAAGACATTGCCTTTAGGGGAATTTTATTTTCAGTCACCCCGTTATGTGGACAATGACAAAGATAAAAAATAATGGATAATAAGTTTTTAATCGGTGATCATCTTGTACAGATCTGTTTTGAGGTGACAAACGGCTGTGAGGATGAATGGCTTGCTTCTTATTTTCCCTTTAAAACCCAGAAGGATGATGAGCCTCTTCTGAAAATGACGGTGACGAGTCAGCAGGCTTTTACAGAAAAAGGAGCTGAAATTGGTCAGTTTGACTGTGGAGGGCATAATTTTGGGGTGTACAGAAGCCAGGATGGAGCATATCAGTTTGAAATAAGCAATGAACGTGGTGTGCTGTGTGGATTATTGTATGCCAGTCCGGATTTCAGGAACTGTTTGTTGTCATTTGTCGGAACGGTTTCTGAGGAATGTCAGTTTGCATTGAATAATGCATTAATGATTACCTATGCTTTTGCTTCAGCACCGTATCGTACTGTCCTGATGCATGCTTCTGTAGTGCGGCATGATGGTTATGGATATTTGTTCCTCGGACGGAGCGGGACTGGTAAAAGCACGCATTCCAGATTGTGGCTTAAACATATTCCTTCAACCGAATTGATGAATGATGATAATCCAGTCGTAAGAGTCGTTGACGGGACAGTTAAGGTCTACGGATCACCTTGGAGTGGTAAAACCCCATGTTACAGAAATGTTGTAGCGCCTGCAGGAGGCTTTGTACAGTTGGAACAGCGTCCGGAGAATACGATACGCCGTGAGAGTGTGCTGGAAAGTTTTGCGTCCTTGCTTCCGTCTGTATCTTCAATGAAATGGGATAAACCGATTTATATGGCTATCTGTGATACTATTTCAGACATTATTCGTCTGGTGCCGGTTTATCATTTAGGATGTCTTCCTGACGAGGAGGCTGCTCGTTTGAGTTATTCTACCCTTAAAAGACAGGTGTAATAGAAAGGAACTGATATGAGTGGAGAAGTGCATCGTATAGAAATTCCAAATGCCATTTTGCTGGAAGAAGTCCGGAAGGCTATAAATGAAGGGCATACTGCTACAATAAATGTCAAAGGTTTCAGCATGCGTCCTTTTTTGGAAAACAATCGTGATAAGGTGATGTTGAAAGCATGTGCAGATCCCCGGGTCGGTACTGCCGTATTGGCAGAGATTGCTCCACAGAAATATGTTTTGCACAGGGTGATCAGTAAGAGAGGTAATTTGCTGACTTTGATGGGTGATGGTAATCTGAAGGGTATAGAGATGTGTCGTACATCTGATATTATTGGCGAAGTTGCTGTTTATTGGCGGAATGGTAAACGCATTGATGCCGATTCGCCTTCGTTAAAAAGATGGATAGCCTTGTGGATGAAGATGAGGCCGGTTCGCCGTTATTTGCTTTTTCTGTATAAATTGAATTTAAAGTTAATGAAAGGATAGACTTATGAAGATAAAAGATGGTTTTGAATTACGTGAGGTCTGTGGAGAGAAAGTCATATTGGCCTGCGGCATGAATAATATTGATTTCAGCAAGATCATCAGCTTGAACGAAACCGCTGCATTTCTATGGACGGTAGCTATAGAGCAGGAATTTACGGAGGATATGCTGGTAAAGGCTTTGTTGGAAGAGTATGAGGTTGATGATGAGACGGCACGTCGCGACGTGGCTAATGTGGTGTCCAAATGGAAGGAAATAGGGCTTTTAGACTGATCTGGCTTGTCTTTTGTTCCGTTGAGTATGAATATTGAAGAAATACGTGAATATTGTTTGTCAAAGCCTTTTGCTACAGAAGATTTTCCTTTTGACGAGGAGGTTCTGGCATTCCGTGTGATGAACAAGATCTTCGCTTGTATCAATTTGAATAATCCGGATTGGTTCTGTCTGAAATGTGATCCTGATTATGCAATAGAACTAAGGGAAAAGTATCCCAGTATTACAGGTGCCTGGCATTGGAATAAGAAATATTGGAATCAGCTGGCTTCCGGAACGGATTTGTCCGATGAAATGGTTCGGCATCTTATAGATCATTCTTATGACGAAGTAATAAAGAAACTCTCCAAAAAGCAGAGAAACCAGCTGATTTGATTTTTATTCTATTTATTCTCCTGTTCCGGATTGTTGTCGTCTCCTTTAAGAATAGGCAACTGCCAGTGGTATTTGACAGCCAGGATGCGTATGATAATTACGGTAAAAGCAGACAAAATTGCACTGATCTCCGCAGGCATGTCAATTTTGTAGGCAATAATATATATGATTCCTCCCAGAATGCAGGCTACGGCATAGATGTCTTTTCTGAATATAAGTGGGATCTCGTTGATGAGAATATCGCGGATGACTCCACCGGCGGCGCCTGTAACACTTCCCATAATGACAGCCATCCACAATGGATAATGCATATTGATGGTTTTCTCTATGCCGATGATGTTGAATAAGGCAAGTCCGATCGTATCGAATATAAACCAGGTGCTTTGTTGGCGGATAATCCTTTTCCCGAAAAGAATCACCCATAGCAGTGCCAGACCGCAACAGATGACATAGATGGAGTTTGTCATTCAGAAAGGTGGTATGCCAAGCATGACATCACGCAGTGTTCCTCCGCCTATGGCTGTAGCCATTCCGACAATGTATGCACCGAACCAGTCGAACTTTTTGGCAGAAGCTAATCGTATGCCCGATATGGCAAAAGCCATAGTACCGATAAACTCTATGACCACAAAGGATGCCGGAATGCGCAAAGTGGCACCCATTACTCTGAGGATTTCAAAAATATGATCTAGCATAGGTTGACCGTATTTTGAGGTTGTCCGTTAAGGAAAGCAGCAATATTTTCTGTACAGATTTTCATCAGTCTTGTGCGTGCTTCTTTAGTAGCCCATGCGATATGCGGGGTAAGGTATATGTTGGGAGCATGCAGCAATGGATTGTTTTTTTCAGCCGGTTCAACAGTCAGAACATCGGCACCGTATGCTGCCAGCCTGCCGGTTTGAAGTGCGTCAGCTACGGCCTGTTCGTCTATGAGAGGGCCACGTCCGGTATTGATCAGAATGGCTGAATGCTTCATGACCGAAAGACTTTCCGTATTGATGATCTGACGGGTATCAGGAGTCAGTGGGCAGTGCAAGGTGATGATGTCACTTTCAGAGAAAAGTTCGTTAAGTCCTTTTTTGGTGATCTGCATTTTTTTGCAGTCTTCCGCGCTTTTGGATGTGAATGCACATACATTCATTTCAAATGCATTGGCGATTTGTGCTACAGATTTGCCAATATGTCCTAATCCGATGATACCCATGGTTTTGCCGTAAAGTTCGTTGAGAGGTGTGTCCCAATAGCAGAAATCCGTATTATTGCTCCATTTGCCGTTTCGGTTTTCCTGTGTATAATGTTCTACTCTGTTGGTAATGGCCAGAATATGGGCAAAGACCATTTGTGCTACAGATTGCGTACTGTATGCCGGAATATTGCATACCGGTATGCCTTTTCTGGAAGCAGCTTCTGTGTCGACAATATTGTATCCAGTAGCCAATACACCGATATATTTCAATTGAGGCAGTTTTTCTATGGTGTCAGCTGTCAGAGGAACTTTGTTGGTGAGCAGGATATCTGCTTCAGCAGCATGTTCAAGAATTTCGTTCGGACTTGTACGCGGGTAAACGGTCAGTTCGCCAAATTGTTCAATCATCTCCCATGAGAGGTCGCCCGGATTGAGCGTATATCCATCTAAAACTTTTATTTTCATTTCTGAATGTTTTTTTAGTTCTTGAAATTCATTTTTCTGTAACCTACCAGTTTGTCATATCTTCCTCCGACAGGACGTTGATAAACCAGAATGATATATTCATTTTCGGTTTCATAAAAATTGCCGTCGGTTTTGTCGCTGTTGCCGATGTTTTTGCCGTCCGGTAAAAAGAGATAGTTATAATTATAGTAACCCTGTTTCAGTAGAATGGCGGTTTCGTAGGCTTGCAAAGTTTCGTTGTAAGTCATTTTATATTCCGGTGAGAACTGATTACCCGTCCATTCCCCATTTATGTAGACATCTCCGCCAGTCAGACGTGGGCTGGACAGCATGAAATGTACGAAAAGATATTCGCTGGTAGTGTTGATTTCCCAGTCGTCTGTGTTTCTGACGATGAATGCTCCGTTCTGGTCTTCATCATAAACGTAATTTTTGGCTGCTTTGTCGGCAAACAGCACGGCATGGTAATGCGGGTCATGCCATTCTATCCTGTCTACGTTCAATCCGGGCTGGTGTACGTCCAGTATTTCAAATTTATGATATTCATTGCCGGCCGGAAATATCAGCTGCCTGTTATGTGAGAATTCTATCTGTTTGGAACTTTGAATATTGGGTTTGGGATTAAACACCATATTGTCTGTTCGTCTGTTTTGCATGACTACGGTTTTGAGTTCTCTTATCGGATCCACTACATTGGTGGTTGTATAGTTGACCGTAAAACTGAGTTGCTGATGTGTTTTGTTAAAATCAATGTCCGTATTGGATGATACTTGTGCATTGATGCTGACTCCCGGTTCTACTATTGAAAAACACACTTCGGCAACAGGAACAGGCTCGTCACCATCGTCATTGAGGATAACGACTTTGTAGTTACCGGAAAGTTTGAGCGACACGTCTTCATTAGGTATTCTTACTTTATAGTGGGTATAAAGTACGGTGGTATTAAAACTCTTTTCGTAATCTTCAATGGGGCGGTCATTGAATCCTTCAAGAAAATCCGATTCGAATATTTCCTTGGAAGGTTGCCATTGGGCATCGCAGTGTGTGATGTGGTAGATGTACCGATGATATTCGTGTGAAAAGTCATCGAAACCGATTTCAATGTGGTGGTTTCCTCCCAAATTGACGATGGGTGGCATCAGGGGATCATCGTCAACAGTGACTTTGAGTGTATGTATCTGTTTGTCTTTGATGACGTTCTGTTGTCCTGAAACCGGTGTCAGGAAGTTCCACATGAGGATAAGGAGTAATAGGCAGTTCTTTTTCATAATGCAAATTTATGAAATTTTGGACAAGATTTGCCTGACGTTTTCGGAAAATTATCAAACCGCATTGTCATAAAATGAATTTTCGGGAGAGGGTATTTGCGAAAATGCCGTGAAAAGCGTAATTTCGGGTATGAATCATAAAAACTACAGAAAAATGAAACGTTACTTTTTATTGTGTGTCTTGATTTTGTTGGGCTTGAAGTCTGGTATTGCCGGAAATAACATATCTGCAGATTCTGTAGAGGTAGAAAAATGGTTGTCTGAAGCATTAAGGTCTGAGAAGGCTGCTGATAACTATCCTTTGTTTTTTTCTTCCAAACTGTTGGGAAGGCCTTATGTGGCTTCCACATTGGAGGTTAACAGGCGGGAACAGTTGGTTGTCAATGTCCGTGAGTTGGATTGTACAACATTTGTAGAAAATGTCGTGGCAATGACTCTGACTGTCCAAAATGGGAAAAAGGATTTTGCTACATTCAAATCTTATCTGGAGAAGATCCGCTACAGGGATGGACGCTGTAATGGTTATCCCTCCCGTAATCATTATTTCAGCGAATGGATTGAGAGTAATGTCAGGTTAGGTCTTGTAGAAGAAATTGGAGGAAAACCGTTTACGGGAAAGCAGACAGTCAATGTGAATTATATGAGCAGTCATCCTGACAAATATCCTATGCTTAAGGGAAATGAGGCAGATATTAAAAAGATACGTCAAAATGAGCGGGCTGTCAGCCAGCGTGTGGTTGCTTACATTCCGAATTCCAAACTTAATGCCGGAAAGTCAGAATTGAATATGGTACATGACGGTGATATTCTGGCGTTGGTGACTAAAAAGTCCGGACTGGACATTTCTCATGTAGGATTTGCCGTTTGGGGTAAGGATGGAAAGTTACATTTGATCAATGCTTCCAGTTTACACAAAAAGGTCGTTTCAGAACCAATGACATTATATGAATATATGAAAAAACATCCGAGTAATCTCGGTGTGAGAGTCATTCGTATCAGACGCTAAATATAGTGGAATTAAGAAAGGACATGTTGAAAATGATTTCAGCATGCCCTTTACATTTGAATTGATTAGAACTTTCGTAGTTAAGGTTTTTATAAGATATCTGTTTATCTTCGATTGTCTCTGTTCTGATGTCCTCTTCCTCTGCTTGCGGTATTTCTTCCGGGGTTGCGTGAAGAAGGACCCTTTTTGACTGTAGTCCGGGTGGAACTTGGTCTGTTATACCTGCTGGGGATCTCTTGGCGTTTGGGAGGATCCTTGCGGCGTGCGGGAGGCGGTGTTCCTCTTTGTGGGGTTCTGGCAGGTTTGACAGTCTCCAGTCTGAATCCGTTGCCTCTTCCCATGTCCGGTCTTTCCACTTTATGATGTGAACCCGGCTTTGCCGGCCTGTGATCGGGTTTTGGTGGAGCCGCGGGTATATGGGTAATCGGGTGTCTGCTGTTTCCTCTGAAACCACCCCTCCAATCAGGTCTTCTGTGCAGATAGAAGCTTTTGGCGTACAAGTGAGGTCTGCCATGTCCGCCATGGTAAATGTAGTACACATGTGGCGGTTTGTAATAGAAATGGTTGATTCTGTATCTTACGCAGATAGGGTAGAACCAGCCTGACGTTTTCCATACGATTGGGCGGAAGAAATAGTCGGCAGCTCTGAATATGGCATATTGCCATTCGTGGAGAATATATCTCAGATCAGCATTTCTGCATTCCCAGTAAATCCCGCCAGCATCAGATGCCGTATTGATTTTCATGAAATAATCCAGATTGATTTCATAGGCATCGTTGTATTGCGCATCGTTGAGATTCAGTTCATACGCCATCTTGTCTGTGAGAAATCTGGCTCTGTCCCGGGCTTCCTCATAAGGTAACGCACCGACGTTCATGAGCCAAACGAATAGTATTGAGTACAATGCTAACATCCTTTTCATATCCGTCGTATTTTATTAATGCAAATATCGCTGTTTCCTGCGAGGATGAGGAGAGGATTATCCTATTTGGCAATAGGATAATCCCTATTCTTGCGGGGTGGTTATTCCAATTGGGCCTGGAAAACGAATGATGAACCGAATTCGGCAGAATCTATTTCCGGCTTGTTTCTGAACAGACCGAATACGCTGGAGCCGGAACCGCTCATCGAAGCGTAAACAGCTCCTAGTTGATACAATACTGTTTTTATCCGGGCTATTTCCGGATGATTCTTAAAGATGTTTTTTTCAAAGTCATTGACCATTTTCTCTTTCCATGTTTCAATGGGAGATGCGGCGATGTCGAGGAGGGAATATGCCGGTTTTTGAGGTGTAATATTCGAAAAAGCCTCTTTAGTGGAGATAAAAGTGTCCGGTTTGACCAAAACCAGCCAGAAACGGTTTAACGACAGGGAAATGGGAGTGAAAATATTGCCTGTGCCACGGGCGAATGTTGGTTGGTTGCAGATGAAGAAAGCACAATCGGCTCCCAATTCTGAAGCCCGTTTTTCCATTTCCTCGTTATCGAGTTTTAATTGAAACATATCGTTAAGCGCTCTGATCATGTAAGCTGCGTCAGAAGAACCACCGCCAAGTCCGGCTCCTGTAGGAATCCTTTTCTGCATCCGGATTTCTATCGGAGGGATTGCATGATCTTTTTTAAGGTTTTTAAGAGCTTTGACAACCAGGTTGTCTTCCTGATTTCCGGCAATGGTGATACCTTCCGAGATCAACGTATAGTCACAGGAGGAATCTGATGGCGTGATTTCAATGGTGTCCTTCAGGGGAATCGGGTAGAATATGGTTTCCAGATTATGGTAACCGTCAGGACGTTTCTCAACAATGTTGAGGCCGAGATTGATTTTGGCATTAGGGTGTATGATCATATTTTTAGTTGTTAATGATGAATTAATCGATTCTAGATATAAAGATAATGTTTTTTCTTGACGTAAGAGTCAGCTTTGTGGATATTTCGTCTTCTTGTCATGTACAGTACCGTTCAGTATATCGTTCAGTGTGTTTTCCTTATTACGGTATTCTTTTGGTGTCATGCCGGTGTTTTTCTTGAAAAATCTGCTGAGATAGGACGGGTCGGGAAAACGGTACATTTCCGCTATTTCTGCTACAGACAGGTCCGGATTGTTCAGGCTGGCTTTTACTTCAGCGGTCAGTTGTTCGTCGATAATGCTTTTGGGCGTTTTCCCGTTGGAGTATGCAGTTGTTATTTCGTGAAGATAGCGCGGTGATATACAGAGCTTTTCTGCATAGAAGCTGGTCTGGTGTTCCTGTGACGCATATTCATGTATCAGATGCATGAATTTATGGAACAGGAGCTGCTTTCTGGTGAAAGATTGTTCTGGTGAGATGTCTGCGTATGGAATGGAACTGAATATCCACATCAGCATGCTTTGCAGATAATTCTGTTCCATTCTTTCTCTGAATGGTTGTATTTCTTTGGTGAAAAGCATTTTGGCCAAATCCATCCATGTATTGATATCATTCCAGTTTTGCGGATGATTCCTGTTCTGGCTATGGTCATACAGGGGAAATTCCTTCATGTATCTGAAATAGGTATGATCAAGAGGAATGGCTGCCTGCAGAAAGATTCGCTGAGGATAAAGGATCAGCCTTACGGCAAAATGATCGGTCGGATTGATGAGTTGCAAAAGGCTGCCGTTCCAGAATATCAGTTCTGACATGGGTTTGAGATGATATTGCTGTGCACCGGTTGATATGATGCCTTCTCCGCTGATGCATATCATCTGTATACTGCAGTTGAAGTAAAGCGGTCTTCTTTGTAGAAAATCCAGATTGCTTTCCTTGTAGATTATTCTGGCAATATCTGATGTCTTGTTCATATAATATCATTTATTGAACAAATATACGGTTATTTTAGGGCTTTTTTATATGTTTGGTTCTGTTTTTGAAAAGTTTTGTGCAATTAAAGCTATGGCGAATCCTTCGCGATGTTGTTAATTTTGCAACCGTTTTCAAAAAGCTTTTGTTTATGATAAAATGTAATTCACAATTGTTTATCTTGTGTTTTTTAGGTATGCTGACTGCATTCGGTCCGTTTGTGACAGACATGTATTTACCGACTTTGCCTGCCATGGCTGTATCTTTTGGAACGACATCCTCTATGGTGCAGCTCGGATTGACGGCGAGCATGATCGGTCTGGCTGTCGGTCAGCTTTTTTTCGGACCGATTAGCGATAAATACGGTCGGCGTGTACCTCTTATTATGGCCATGTTGTTGTTTCTTGTGTCAACTTTGGGATGTCTTTTTTCGGCCAATATCATGCAGTTTGTTGTATGGCGGTTGGTGCAGGGTGTTTCCGGAGCAGGCGGTATTGTCATATCGCGTTCCGTGGCAGCTGACCTGTTTTCCGGCAAGGAGTTGGCCAAAATGCTGGCTCTTATCGGTGCTATAAACGGGGTCGCTCCTGTGACGGCGCCAATAGTGGGAGGAAGTATGGCTGATACGGTAGGATGGTATGGTATTTTCTGGGTCTTGTTTGGTCTGGGTGTTGTTTTGTTGATGGGGAGTATCCGTTTCTGCGAGTCTCATCCTAAGGAACGTCGTCAGGATATGGCATGGCTGGATGTATACAGAAGTTTCAAGGCAGTGACAGGTAATCAGCGTTATGTTTGTTATATCCTTCAATATGGTTTTGCGCAGGGAGTGCTGTTTGCCAATATTGCTTCGGCTCCATTTATCATGCAGCAGCATTATGGTTTTTCTCCATTCATGTTCAGCGTTTGTTTTGGAGTCAATGCGTTGGCTATAGTGGTTTCTGCTGCCTGTTCCGCTAAGTTTTCACACCCTGAATATGCCTTGTATTGTGGCAGTTCGGGTATGGTGCTCATGTCTTTTCTGTTGTGTGTGGCTATGATGTTGGATTGCAGTTTTCCGGTTTATGAGATCTTGCTGGTAGGATTGTTGCTTATGCTCGGGCTTACCTTTACGGCATCCAATACATTGGCGATGGATAGTGAACGGGCAAATGCCGGTATGGCATCTGCTCTTTTGGGAGCATTGGGATTTGCTTTTGGAGGAGTAGTTTCTCCGCTTGTAGGATTGGGAAATGTCATGTCGTCGGCCGGTTTGGCATTTCTGATTTGTTCGGTATGCTCGTTTTTTTGTACCCGTGTGGCGCTTCACCGGACTTTTGTTTTGGCTCGAATCTTCAGAAAAGCTTAATGTGTGATGATATATATATTTTTGTAGCTTTCTTTTTTTTACTGATGTGTAAGGGGGTTCCGGATTACCATTGTCATGGAGAATGGTAAATCCGGAATTTGTTAATCAGGTTGGGTCCCTGTGTTTTTCCGAAAGATGGTTCTTCTAAAGGAGAAAAGATATTATAGTCTGAAATATTGACATTGTATTTTGGGAAATAATTCTCCTCCCTACAGTATGAATCCTCCAAAAATGCTTCACTTCTTCATTTGTGTATTTAATATATTGATAATCATTTATTTATAGATGAACGTTTATCCTTCACCGTTGTTGTAGAATGTGATTTTGAATTTTCTTGATTTTGTAAATATAATCTAAAATTCAGGTCTTTTTTGTACTTCGGTATCTCTCTGGAAAAGTAAAGCTTACTTTCAAAAAAGTAAGCTTTACTTTTTAAAAAGTAAGCTTTACTTTTTTGAAACTGTATTGTTAAATATTTTGATTAATTCGTACTTGAAGGCCTGAAAAAAACCTGTATGGATCCGGTGAAGGGGTGGTGAAGGAGCTCCTTCACCTTGCAACCCGCATAAATAAAGGAAGGTGAAGAGGTGAAGGACTTTTGTATGTTTATTCAATATGGGGGGAGGGTTGAAGTTATTCTGTATGTTTCATGACAAGCGTCTGGATGACGGATGTCATGAAAGTTGCATGGAAATATAATCTTGCAAGATAGACGACCATGATATTTTTTATATAAAAAAACAGGAAGAAATCATTGATTTCTTCCTGTTTCCCATTATAGAGATGATTCTTTGTCTATTAGAGAATACCCTGAGCCATCATGGCGTTAGCTACCTTCATGAATCCGGCAACGTTGGCACCCTTGACATAGTTGATGTAACCGTCAGCCTGTGTACCATACTTCACGCATGATTCGTGAATGCTCTTCATGATCTGGTGCAGACGAGCATCAACTTCTTCGCGAGTCCAGCTCAACTTGAGTGAGTTCTGTGACATTTCAAGACCTGATACTGATACACCACCAGCATTAGAAGCCTTTCCAGGAGCATAAAGAAGTCCTGCCTTCTGGAAGATGTGGATAGCTTCAGGAGTTGAAGGCATGTTTGCACCTTCTGAAACTGCAATACAGCCATTGTCAACCAGTTTCTGAGCATCTTCGCCGTTGATTTCGTTTTGTGTAGCGCTAGGCAGAGCGATGTCACACTTAACACCCCAAGGACGCTGTCCTTCGAAGTACTGGCAGCCGAACTTCTCAGCATATTCCTTGATACGGCCGTGGCGTACATTCTTCAATTCAAAGATGAACTGCAGCTTTTCAGTTGTGATACCATCCGGATCGTAAACATAACCGTTACTGTCTGAGCAAGTTACAACCTTTGCGCCCAATTCGATAGCCTTTTCGATAGTATACTGTGCTACATTTCCTGAACCAGATACGACACATACCTTGTCCTTGATGTCCAATCCGCGGGTTGCCAGCATTTCCTGCAAGAAGTAGATGTTACCGTAACCTGTAGCTTCAGGACGGATCAGAGAACCACCGAATTCCATAGCCTTACCGGTAAGTGTACCAGTGAATTCTTTAGCCAACTTCTTATACATACCGAAGAGGAAGCCAACTTCACGTCCTCCAACACCTATATCACCGGCAGGAACATCGGTTTCGGGACCAATATAACGCCACAATTCAGTCATGAAGGCCTGGCAGAAGCGCATGATTTCACCGTCAGACTTGCCAGCAGGGTTGAAGTCGGAACCACCTTTACCACCACCCATCGGAAGAGTAGTAAGTGAGTTCTTGAAAGTCTGCTCGAAAGCAAGGAATTTCAGAATTGAAAGATTTACAGAGGGATGGAAACGCAAACCACCTTTGTACGGGCCAATAGCATTGTTGTGCTGAACGCGGTAACCCATATTGGTCTGCACATTACCATTGTCGTCAACCCAAGTCACGCGGAAAGAGTATATTCTATCAGGAATGCAAAGACGCTCAACCAAATTAGCTTTCTCAAATTCGGGGTGCTTGTTGTATTCTTCCTCGATAGTGCTCAATACTTCCTCTACTGCCTGATGGTATTCGTTTTCACCAGGAAATCTTTTCTTCAAATCTTCTAAAACTTTACTTGCGTTCATAAGTTTGTCTATTTATTGGTTTTGTTTTTTCTTGTTTGCATTGCAAAGATATATAAAAGATATCTTTTCGCCAAAAAATATGGCAAAAAAATACTAATTTTATTTTAAAATGATGTTTTTTCTTTTGTTTTGGTTATATTTCGAACTTTATGTTTTGTTTTTCAAAAAGCTTTTGTTCAATATAATAGGTTTTTTATTATAATAATGTCTTTTGTTTTGTGCTATTTGCTGACTTTTTGATATCTCGTAAAAAGCATGTTTTTGCTTGTTTACTATTAAATATTTGTTTTTTAGATATTTATAAGATTTATGGTGAAATCTTTTTCGAAGCCTGGATATGTTGGATAGTAATGTGTCTGAAGTGAGGGTGGGTAGGCGTGGACTGGCCAATATAAAAAAAAAGGCCGTTCCGGCTGTTTGTAAATAATCGGAGCGGTCTCTTGGTCTATTATAATAAGGTAGGGCCTGTTAATAATAAAAATTGATTTGAAGGCCCAGATATAGATGTTCAGGTGTTTCTTCGAACATGATTTTATCTTCTCTTGCAAGCCAGCCTATAGCTGCATTGAATTGGTCTTTTTCCAATTGGGATGCGTTGAGCAGTTCGTTGTATTCCCAGCGCTTGTTGTTGCTGAGTAGTTGCCAGATGATGCCGGCATTGGTTCCGATAGTTTGTTTATTCATGATAATATGGTTTAAGTGTAAACTTTTCGTGTGCAAATATAATTTTTTTGTTGAATGAATATTTTACTTTGGCATGAGAAATGGTATTTTATAACTATTATTAAAGAAATATGTCACATTTTTATTTACATAAAGGTTTCAATGACGTGAAATTTTCTGCTTGGCAGAATTTGAGTTGGCTGAGACCAGTGTGGAATCGTGTGGGATTGTTATTTTAGGATAAATATTATTTAGGTTTGAATAATTTATGCAGCTTTCAGTATAAAACTGATTTTTTTATCGTAATTTTGTAGGATAAAAAGAGAGGAAAATGTTTAGCAGAAGGATTAAAAGGAACTGGGTCGTTCCCAAGGGGGCCGAACTGACGGAACTGGACAAGAAGATCCTTGCGTTTCAGAATCAGGGATGTCTTGTGCCGACACGTCGTCTGATCAAGACTCCTGAGCAGATTGAAGGAATACGCAGAAGCGGTGTAGTCAATACCGGAGTGCTGGATCTGGTAGCCAGTGAAATCAAGGCGGGGATGAGCACTCAGGAGATTGATGAAATGGTTTATGATTATACCGTGAGTCATGGTGCCATTCCGGCTCCTTTAAATTATGAGGGCTTTCCTAAAAGTGTGTGCACTTCCATTAATGAAGTGGTTTGTCATGGTATTCCAAGTGAGGATGAAATACTGGAAGAAGGAGATATTATCAATGTGGATGTATCTACTATCCTGGACGGATATTACAGTGACGCTTCCAGAATGTTTGTAATAGGTCAGACAACGCCTCAAAAGCAAAAACTGGTGGATGTGGCACGTGAATGTCTGGAAATAGGTATGCAGGCAGCTAAACCTTTCGGGTTTGTCGGTGATATCGGACATGCCATAGAGAAGCATGCGAAGAAAAACGGTTTCAGTGTTGTGCGTGATTTGTGCGGTCATGGTGTGGGACTGGAATTTCACGAGGAACCTGATGTGGAGCATTTCGGTAAGAAAAATACGGGTATGCTGCTGGTTCCTGGTATGGTATTTACAATAGAACCTATGATTAATATGGGCGACTGGCGGGTATTTGTGGATGAAGCCGACGGTTGGACTGTGGTGACGGAGGATGAGTTGCCGAGTGCACAGTGGGAACATACGTTTGTCATGACAGATAACGGCCTTGAAATTTTGACGTATTAAGGTAGGTTTACATATTTAATATGGTGATGGATATGGAAACAAAAAAAGATATAGTAATTTTGGGTATTGAGTCTAGCTGTGATGATACATCGGCAGCGGTGCTTCGCAACGGTGTGCTGTTAAGTAATGTAACGGCCAGTCAGGCTGTGCATGAAGCATACGGTGGCGTTGTTCCGGAACTGGCGTCTCGTGCCCATCAGCAGAATATTGTACCGGTCGTGGATCAGGCTTTGAAACGCGCTGGAGTAACCCGTAGCGATTTGTCCGCTGTGGCATTTACCAGAGGTCCCGGTTTGATGGGTTCGCTTCTTGTGGGTGTGTCCTTTGCCAAGGGATTTGCCCGTTCCTTGGGTATTCCGTTGATTGATGTCAATCATCTGCAGGGACATGTACTGGCTCATTTTATCAAGGAAAATGAGGATGATCATGATCAACCGCATTTCCCGTTCCTTTGTTTGCTGGTCAGTGGAGGAAATTCGCAGATCATTCTTGTGAAGGCTTACAACGACATGGAAGTGTTGGGTCAGACTATAGATGATGCAGCCGGTGAGGCTATAGACAAATGTTCAAAGGTGATGGGATTGGGATATCCCGGAGGTCCGATAATAGACAAACTGGCTCGTCAGGGCAATCCTAAGGCGTATACTTTTGCCCGTCCGCATATTGAAGGGTATGACTATAGTTTCAGCGGGTTGAAAACATCCTTCCTGTATTCGCTTCGTGACTGGTTGAAGGAAGATCCGGATTTTATTGAACATCACAAGGAAGACCTGGCGGCTTCTCTGGAACATACTATTGTGGATATACTGATGGCCAAACTGCGTAAGGCTGTAAAGGATACGGGGGTGAAGGAAGTGGCTGTGGCTGGAGGCGTTTCGGCCAATAACGGTCTTAGAAATGCGTTTAGAGAACATGCTGAAAAGTATGGCTGGCATATATTCATTCCCAAATTCAGTTATACGACGGATAATGCCGCGATGATCGGTATTACAGGGTATTTCAAATATTTGGATCAGGATTTTTGCGGTATAGATCTGCCGGCGTATTCAAGGGTGACGTTAAAATAAGTAGCAATATAACGATTAAATAATATACAATGAGTAACGTAGAGTCAAAAATCATAAGCAGAGAGATTAGCCCGATATTGTGGAAGGCCGGTGAAACTTTGTGTACGGCAGAAAGTTGTACTTCCGGTCAGATATCTGCTGCCATTACCAGTGTTCCGGGTAGTTCAACTTATTTCAAAGGTGGAATAATCTGTTATACAAATGAAATCAAGACAAAGCTTTTGGGTGTATCTCAAGAGTTGTTGGATGAAAAAGGTCCTGTCAGTGAAGAAGTGGTGAAAGCTATGTTGCAGGGTGCTTTGAAACAGATGGAAACTACTTATGCTGTAGCAATTACCGGTTATGCCGGTCCTGGCGGAGGTCCTGAGGCTCCCGTGGGTACAATCTGGATCGCAGTAGGTGATCTTAACGAAATGGTAGTAGAGAAATTGGAAGGAGACGAGGGTCGTGACATGAACTTGGCAAAAGCGACACTTGTAGCACTTCAGATGTTGCTTGATCTGCTTAAAAAGCGTCATCCGGCGGAAGAAGAGTGATTTTTTACTTAAAATACTTGTAAGTTTGAATTTTAAGTATTAATTTTGCACTCTGTTTGGAGAAAGCTAATAGAAATTAACAGAAAGGAAGATCGAAATGTCTAAGATTTGTCAAATTACCGGAAAAAAAGCCATGATTGGTAACAATGTTTCTCATTCAAAGCGTCGTACTAAGAGAAGCTTTGATATAAACTTGTTTACAAAGAAGTTTTACTATGTTGAGCAGGACTGCTGGATTAGCCTGAATATCAGTGCTGCCGGTTTGCGTTATATCAACAAGGTAGGACTTGATGCTGCGTTGAACAATGCGGTACAGAAAGGCTATTGTGATTGGAAAAGCATTAAAGTAATTGCTTAATTAGAGGAGAGTAAGACTTATGGCAAAGAAAGCTAAAGGTAACAGAGTGCAGGTTATTTTGGAATGCACCGAAATGAAGGAGAGTGGCCTTCCTGGAACATCACGTTACGTGACTACCAAGAACAGGAAAAACACTCCGGAAAGATTGGAACTTAAGAAGTACAATCCGATTTTGAAGAGAATGACAGTACATAAAGAAATTAAATAATAGAGAAGTACCATGGCAAAAAAGACAGTGGCAACCCTCCAGACTGGTAAAACAGATGGACGTTCCTACACAAAGGTTATCAAGATGGTAAAGAGCCCGAAGACGGGTGCATATATCTTTGATGAGCAGATGGTTCCTAATGAAGCCGTTAAGGATTTCTTTAAGAACTAATTTGAAGCAGATTTTTAATCAACTTTATAGAAAAATCCTCGCCTGCAGACAAGGCGGGGATTTTTTTGTTTATATAACTGCGCACTTTTAAAAAACTTATGTTATCTTTGTACATTAATATAAACTACTGTTTCACATGGGAATATTTAGTTTTTTTTCAAAAGAAAAGAAAGAAACCCTTGACAAGGGATTGGAAAAGACAAAGGAAAGCTTCTTTGGAAAGATTACGCGTGCTGTAGCCGGAAAGTCAAAAGTGGATGATGAGGTTCTGGATAATCTCGAGGAAGTGCTGGTGACTTCTGATGTCGGTGTGGAGACAACGCTGAATATTATCAAACGCATTGAGACCCGTGTGGCGAGAGACAAGTATGTAACGACAAATGAACTTAATAATATACTTCGTGAAGAAATTGCTTCTCTCCTGACTGAAAACAACACAGAAGATACAGAGGGCTTTGTTGTGCCTGAAGGCAAAAAACCTTATGTCATCATGGTGGTGGGAGTAAACGGAGTAGGTAAGACCACTACAATCGGAAAGCTGGCCTATCAGTTTAAAAAGGCTGGTAAGAGCGTATATCTCGGAGCTGCGGATACTTTCCGTGCTGCTGCAGTGGAGCAGCTCGTTATATGGGGAGAGAAAGTTGGTGTACCGGTTATCAAACAGCATATGGGAAGCGATCCTGCCTCCGTGGCTTTCGATACGTTGAGCTCTGCAGTAGCCAATCAGGCAGATGTCGTGCTGATTGATACGGCCGGCAGATTGCACAATAAGAAAGGATTGATGGATGAGCTGACCAAGATCAAGCGTGTTATGCAGAAAGTAGTGCCCGATGCGCCTCATGACGTGATGCTGGTGCTGGATGGCAGTACAGGTCAGAATGCTTTTGAACAGGCCAAGCAGTTTACTTTGGCAACGGAAGTGACCAGTATGGCGATTACCAAACTGGATGGTACGGCCAAGGGAGGTGTGGTGATAGGCATATCCGATCAGTTTAAGATACCGGTCCGTTACATCGGATTAGGTGAGGGTATGGAAGACCTGCAGCCTTTTAACAGGACGGAATTCGTGAAATCCCTGTTTGGAAAATCCTGATTAGTTTATGAACCTTTTTAAAACGAACTTAAATTGCAGAAAAAAACAGTAGATATCGTCACTTTAGGGTGCTCGAAAAATTTGGTTGATTCGGAAAAGCTTCTTCGTCAGTTAGAGGCTTGTGGATATAAGGTCACTCACGACAGCCCTTCGCCAAAAGGCGAGATTGCGGTGATCAATACATGTGGTTTTATAGGCGATGCAAAAGAAGAAAGTATCAATACGATATTGGAATTTTGTGAAGCCAAGGCGCAGGGTAAGATCAGGAAACTGTATGTGATGGGATGTCTGTCAGAACGTTATCTCAGCGAATTGGCTCAGGAGATTCCGCAGGTAGACCGCTATTATGGTAAGTTTGATTGGGGTAAACTGGTGGAAGATCTGGGACATGAATATCATGATGAACTTGCGCTGGAGCGTAAGTTGACTACACCGTCCCATTATGCTTATCTGAAAATATCAGAAGGTTGTGACCGCCGTTGTGCCTATTGTGCCATTCCTATCATTACAGGGCGTCATGTTTCCCGACCGATTGAAGAGATAGAGGCTGAAGTGCGCTATCTGGTTGGACAGGGCGTGAAGGAATTTCAGGTGATAGCTCAGGAACTGACCTATTACGGTGTAGATCTGTATAAGAAACAGTGCCTGCCAGAGCTTATTGACCGTTTGGCTACAATACCCGGTGTGGAATGGATCCGTTTGCATTACGCTTATCCGGCAGCATTCCCTGAGGAACTTCTGGATGTGATGGCGCGTCATGACAATGTCTGCCGCTATCTGGATATAGCCTTGCAACATATCAGTGATCCGGTTTTGCGCCGTATGCAACGTCACGTGACCAAACAGCAGACTTATGATCTGATCAGAATGATGCGTGAACGTGTGCCCGGCATTCATTTACGTACCACGATGATGGTCGGATTCCCCGGCGAGACGGATGAAGATTTCAAGGAATTGATCGAGTTTGTCAAATTTGCAAAATTTGATCGGTTAGGCGCTTTTGCATATTCGGAAGAGGAAGGTACATATTCCGCCGAGCATTACGACGATGATGTGCCGGAAGAAGTCAAACAAAGCCGTTTGGATAAACTGATGGCAGTGCAGCAGCGGATTTCAGCAGAACTGACTGCTCAAAAGGTAGGACAGACCTTTAAGGTTATTATAGATCGTATAGAAGGGGACTATTATATCGGCCGGACAGAATTTGATTCACCCGAAGTGGATCCGGAGGTGTTGATACCTCTTACGGATGGAAAATTGCGTATAGGAGAATTCTATCAGGTGAAGGTTACCGATTCTGATGATTTTGACTTGTATGGTCATATTGAAAAAGAGTAAATATGAATAATAAGGAGTTTATTTCAGAACTGGCAAGCCGGATGGGGTATACCACAAGAGATACCTCTTCTGTGATGAATGCTTTTGTGGCTGAAATGGTTGATCATCTGGAAGAGGATGATACCGTTTCCATACAAGGCTTCGGATCGTTTGAGGTCAAGAAGAAACTCGAACGGGTTGTGGTCAATCCGGCTACCCAGCAAAGGATGTTGGTTCCCCCGAAACTGGTGATTAATTTCAAACCAAGTGCTTTATTGAAAGAGAAGGTACAATAAAACCGGATAATGAACAGAAAAATATTAATTCAAGAGTTGTCGGAAGGTTTGGCACAGCGCAAGGATATCCCCTTGAAAGATGCCGAAATGTTTGTCAGGTCTGTTTTTGAAATTGTTCAGGAATATCTTCAGACAGACAAACTGGTCAAGATAAAGGGGTTTGGTACCTTTAAGCTGGTGCGTGTGGAAAGCCGGGAGAGCGTAGATGTGAACACTGGTGAGCGTATAGTCATCAATGGTTATACGAAGGTGACATTTACGCCGGATACTACATTGCGTGATGAAATCAATAAGCCTTTTGCACAGTTCGAAACGGTGATATTGTATGAGAGTACTGATCTTTCGGAGATGGAAAAAGTGGATTCGCAGGAAAATGACAGTGCGTTGATTCAGAATGAAACGGATGAGGATGCGCAAACTGAAGTCGAGCTGTCTGAAAATGCGGATGCGGATAATACGGAAGATTTGCCTTCGGATATTTCTGAAGAAGAAGATGAGGATTCGAATTATACTTCTGATGTTCAAGAAGAGGTTACGGACGCAGGACCCGATGATGAAAATGCGAATCAGGACGATTTGAAGGATGATGAAGATATTATTACGGAAGGAAAAGATGAGGTGGCGTCTTTGGCCGAAGATTTGACTGTAGAGGTGGCAGAACCTGTTCCGGCAAATGATACGGATGGGCAGCCTGTGACAGATCAGGATACGGCGGATGTTCATCAGGATAGCGCACTTTCTTCTGATGATACGGCTGAACATGATAATGTGGTTGCGGCATCGTCTGCCGGCAATGAAAAACCGTCTGAGACAATGAATCATATTGCAGATATGACAGGACCATGCGACAGTGATGACTGTGGCACGGTGTCATCAGCTGTAAACAGCCAGCATGTGGAATATCTGAATATGGGATATCAGCATGTTGATCATCAGCGCATGGATACTCAGGAAGTCAAGCGTCAGAAAGTTGATGAACAGTCAGCCGGTAATCAGAATATTGAAGTACAGCATGTCGAGAATCAGACAGTCGAGAATCAGCATATAGTTCAGATGGCTCCATCGCCCAGACGTCGTCGGCGTATTCCCCCTGTGTGGTTGATGGTATTGTCTGTTCTTATAGTGTTGTTGCTGATGTTAGGCAGTTACTTTATCGGTTATTACCGATTGCTGTGTCCGGGAGGTTGCGATATTGAGGGAAATGTTGTTCCGATACTTCCGGTTACGTCGGAGCATGCCGTTGACACGACGTCGTCAGTTATCGTGCCGGAGAAATCACAGTCTTCAATGGCAGATACGGTGAAGGCGTCAACGTCCAATACTTCAGACAGTATGCGTAGGGTTGTAAATAAAACCCTCAATGAGCCTGAAAAAAAGGTCCAGGTTGCAGATAACAAGGCTCAGACAGCCGTCAGTCAGAAAAATCCGGATAGATTATATCCGCAGTTGGAAGGCGGACGCTATCAGATTGTGGGAACCAAACAAATTTACAGCTTGCAACAGGGCGAGACGTTGCGCCATATCGCATTGAAGTATTATGGTTCAAAGAATTTTGTACCCTATATAGTGGTCTATAATCAGATTAAGAATCCGGATGTCATACCGGTAGGCCAAAAATTGAAATTGCCGGAATTACGTCTGAGGGAGCCATAACGGTAATCAAAAGTTTCTTAAATTCATATTTGAGAAACTTTTTTTAATAATATAATATTTGCCTGTCCCTTACAAAAAGCGTAATTTTGGGTCACAAAAAAATAAATGTACAATTTAAACTAAAAAAATATGACGGAAGCGATTGATATTCGCGAACTTAATGAGCGCATAGAAAGACAAAGCGCTTTTGTGACCAACCTGGTTGCCGGAATGGATCAGGTGATAGTCGGACAGAAACATCTGATAGAATCATTATTGATCGGTTTGTTGAGTGACGGACACGTGTTGTTGGAAGGTGTGCCGGGTCTGGCAAAGACCTTAGCCATAAAGACTTTGGCTTCATTGATAGATGGAAAATTCAGCAGAATCCAGTTTACACCCGATTTGCTGCCCGCCGACGTGATCGGAACAATGATGTACAGTCAGAAAGAAGAAGCCTTTATCGCACAGAAAGGTCCGGTATTTGCCAATTTCGTATTGGCAGATGAAATCAACCGTGCACCGGCCAAGGTGCAGAGTGCATTGCTGGAAGCCATGCAGGAACGTCAGGTGACTATCAGCAAGGAGACTTACAAACTCCCCGAGCCCTTCCTGGTGCTGGCTACTCAGAACCCGATTGAGCAGGAAGGTACTTATCCATTGCCGGAAGCACAGGTAGACCGTTTTATGCTCAAGGTGATCATTGATTATCCGAAATTGGAAGAAGAAAAGAGAATCATCCGTCAGCAGATCAAGGGAGAGAAGATGCAGGTCCGTCCGATCATGTCGTCAAAGGAAATCCTCGATGCACGTGAAGTGGTCAAGCAGGTTTATCTTGATGAAAAGATCGAACAGTATATAGCTGACATCGTGTTCGCTACACGTTATCCGGATCAGTACGGTCTGAAGGATCTGAAGAATTATATCGAATTCGGAGGTTCACCGCGTGCCTCTATCAATCTGGCTTTGGCAGCCCGCGCCTATGCATTCATCAAACGTCGTGGTTATGTGATTCCTGAGGATGTGCGTGCAGTTGCCCATGATGTGCTGCGTCATCGTATCGGATTAAGTTATGAGGCAGAAGCCAGCAATGTGACGAGTGAGGAGATTGTCAGCCAGATTCTGAATAAAGTAGAGGTACCTTAAACCTTGTTGAATGGATACGAACGAAATTTTAAAACGGGTACGTCAGATCGAAATCAAGACACGGGGTCTCTCCAACAATATTTTTGCTGGAGAGTATCATTCTGCCTTCAAGGGCAGAGGTATGGCCTTCTCGGAAGTGCGTGAATACCAATATGGTGATGACATCCGTGATATTGACTGGAACGTGACGGCGCGGTATAACAAACCGTTCGTCAAAGTCTTCGAGGAAGAAAGAGAGCTGACGGTCATGATTCTGGTTGACGTATCCGGAAGTCTGAACTTCGGAACAACCGTTCAGACCAAACGTAATATGGTGACGGAAATTGCGGCTACTTTGGCTTTTTCCGCCATTCAGAACAATGACAAGATCGGGGTCATATTCTTTTCAGACCAGATAGAAAAGTTTATTCCGCCTCAGAAAGGCCGGAAACACATACTTCGCATCATACGTGAACTGCTGGATTTCAATCCTCAGAGTACGCGTACGGGAGTAGGACAGGCTGTGGAATATCTTACTCGCGTGATCAAACGCCGCTGTACCGCTTTCCTGTTGAGCGACTTTATCGATGCCAAGGATTATCAGACCGCACTGACGGTTGCCAATCGCAAACATGATGTGGTAGCCATTCAGGTATATGACCGCCGTATGGCGGAGTTACCGGATGTGGGGCTTCTGAAAGTCAGGGATGCAGAAACTGGTCATGAGCAGTATATCGACTCTTCAAGCAAAAAGGTGCGCATGGCTCACCGTGACTGGTGGATAAAGCATCAGCGTCATTTGGAGTCGGTGTTTACGCGGAGTAATGTGGATGCCGTTTCCATACGGACTGATCAGGATTATGTAGCCTCATTGATGACCCTTTTCGCCAAACGTAGTTAGAATCAGTAAGAAAAAAAGCAGATGAATAAAAACAGTCTCGTTTTGTTGTTCTTGTTATCTTGCGTGACCGGCTTGTTTTGTTCCGCTTCATCAGTGGCTCAAGTGACGGTGGATGTCAAGATTGACTCTTTGGAGTTGTTTATAGGACAGCAGGCGCATATTACATTGGATGTGAGCTGCGACAGCAAGTCGAAGCTGCAGATGCCGGCACTCAGGTCGGGCGACATGCTGGTGCCCGGTGTGGAAATAGTTGATGTGGCCAGACCTGATACGCAAATGTTGAATGAAGGAGCGCGCCGGATGATCTCCCAGCAGTATACCATTACTTCCTTTGATTCATCATTTTATTACTTGCCTCCGTTTGAAGTAAAGGTAGACGGACAGGTACATGCTTCGAAAAATCTGGCTTTGCGTGTGCTTACGGTGCCTGTTGATACGGTTCATGTGGACCGCTTCTATGGGCCGAAGGAAATTATGGATGTGCCCTTCTCATGGGAAGACTGGCGGGGGATCTTCTGGTATTCAGTGCTGTTGCTGATATGGGTATTGGCTTTGAGCTATTTCTATATCCGTTATCGTGATAACAAGCCGATCATCAAGATCATCAAGCTTGCTCCCAAAATTCCACCCCATACCAAGGCTATGCAGGAAATAGACCAGATCAAGGCTGAAAAGGCATGGACAAGGGAAGACTCCAAGGAGTATTATACCCGATTGACGGATACGCTCCGAATCTATATCCGTAACCGTTACGGCTTTAATGCCATGGAGATGACTTCGTCTGAGATTATTGACCGACTTCTGGAAACAGGTAATGAGGAGGCACTTGATGAGTTACGTTCACTTTTTGTGACTGCCGATTTGGTGAAGTTTGCCAAGTATAATGCGGAAATAAATGAAAATGACCGTAACCTCGTTCATGCAATAGAATATATTAATCAGACCAAGATAGAAGTAGATCCTAATCAGAAGAAAGAGCCGGAGGAAGTGACGGTGGAGCAGAAACGCAGCCGGCGTACGGTGTTGCTCATGCGTCTGTCCTTAGGTTTGATGACTTTGGTGGCTGTCGGGCTGGTTGGCTGGATTGTTTGGATGATTTATATGTTGGTAGCCTAATAAAAGTTGATTATCATGGAATTTGTTAATATAGGATATTTGTTTCTGTTGTTGCTGCTCATACCATATATTATATGGTACGTGCTCAAGAACAAAAGAAAGGAAGCTACTCTGGAGGTTTCCGATACGTCTGCATACCGTTATGCACCGCGTACATACAAGTATTATTTGATCCATGCACCTTTTTTGTTGCGTTTGCTCACTTTTGTGATGATTATATTGGTGTTGGCCCGGCCTCAGACTTCAAACAGTTGGAAGAATGCTCAGGTAGAAGGTATAGACATCATGCTGGCGGTGGATGTTTCAACCAGTATGTTGGCTGAAGACCTTAAACCCAATCGTCTGGAGGCAGCCAAGAAAGTGGCATCCGCATTTATCGCAGGACGTCCGAATGACAATATCGGATTGACGATTTTTGCAGGTGAAGCTTTTACCCAATGTCCGATGACGACCGACCATGCCGTATTGCTCAATCTGTTCCAAGGCATAAAGACAGATATAGCCCAGCGTGGGATGATACAGGATGGAACGGCTGTAGGTATGGGTATTGCCAATGCCGTATCCCGCCTGAAAGACAGTAAGGCAAAGAGCAAGGTGATTATCCTGTTGACTGACGGAACCAACAATATGGGAGACATCTCGCCGATGACAGCAGCTGAGATTGCCAAAAGTTTTGGAATACGTGTCTATACGATCGGTGTAGGAACCAATGGAATGGCCCCTTATCCCATGCCGGTGGCTGGAGGAGTGCAATATCTTAACGTACCGGTGGAAATTGATACCAAGACATTGGCCAGTATAGCCGGAAAAACGGATGGTGAGTTTTATCGTGCCACAAACAACAAAAAGCTGGAAGAAGTTTATCAGTCCATTGATAAGCTGGAAAAGAGCAAGATGAATGTCAAGCAGTACAGTAAGCGCTACGAGGCTTATTCTCCTTTTGCCTGGGTTGCTGTCATTTGCCTGCTTCTGGAAATTCTGTTGCGTATGACTGTATTGAAGAAAATACCTTAAAATTAAAGACTTATGTTTCGTTTTGGTGAACCGTTATATTTATATTTGCTTTTGTTGATTCCCTTGTTGGTTGCCGGACATTATCTGACCAACTATCTGAGGATAAAGCGCCTGAAACGTTATGGGGATATGGAATTGCTGAAGGCTCTCATGCCGGATGTGTCAAAATACAGGCCGGAAGTGAAGTTCTGGCTGATGGCTGGAGCGTTGGCTCTGCTTATTGTTACTCTGGCACGTCCGCAGTTCGGTACAAAGGTGGATACCCGCAAGCGGCAGGGAATAGAAGCTATAATCGCGATGGATATCTCCAATTCGATGTTGGCACAGGATGTGACACCCAGTCGTCTGGATAAGGCCAAAATGCTGGTCAGCAGCATTGTTGATCAGATGACAGATGACAAGATCGGTCTGATCGTTTATGCCGGTGAAGCTTATACGCAGTTGCCGATTACCAGTGATTACGTGTCTGCCAAAATGTTTTTGGAAACCATTTCGCCGTCCCTGATAACGACGCAGGGAACAGATATCAAGCAAGCCATAGATCTGGCTATGAAGAGCTTTACACCTAATCAGGATGTCAGCAAGGCTATTTTTGTCATAACAGACGGTGAGGATAATGAAGGCGGTGCCGTAGAAATGGCGCGTGAGGCAGCCAAGCATGGTATCAAGGTTTATGTGTTGGGAATCGGTTTGCCTGAAGGAGCGCCGATCCCGATGCCCGGAGCATCAGGCTATATGCTTGATCAGTCTGGAAATACGGTTATTTCCAAATTGAACGAACAGATGTGTCGCGAGATTGCAGAGGCAGGTCAGGGAGCTTATATATATGTAGACAACAGTTCTTCCGCCCAGACGGCTTTGTCCGGATATGTGGACAAACTGGCTAAAAAGGAAATGGAGAGTGTGATCTATTCTGAATACGACGAGCAGTTTCAGGCTGTTGCTCTGTTGGCACTCGTGCTGTTAGTTATGGAAATACTGATTATGTCGCGTAAGAATCCTTTGTTCAAGGGTATTAAATTGTTCCGTAAATAAATCTTTGTATATGTTTTATAAGAAATACCGATATCTGCTGTTATGTGTCTTATGTATGTGTGCGGTTTCTGTCTGTGCACAGCAGAAGACATACCGCGATTATCTGAGAAGTGGTAATCGTCTGTATCGTGACAGTAATTACACCGCAGCTGATGTGGATTACCGTAAAGCCCTCGAAGCGAACAACCGTTCGGCTCAGGCACATTTTAATTTGGGAAACGCGCTTCTGCGTCAGCAAAAGCCCAAGGAGGCGATGGAATCCTATGAAAAGGCAGCCAAGTTGGAAACCAACAAGACCCGCTTGTCTAAGATTTATCATAATATGGGTGTCATTCTACAAAGCCAGAAACAGTTCGGTCCGGCTATAGAATGTTATAAGAATGCACTTCGCAGAAATCCGGCCGATGATGAAAGCCGTTATAATCTGGCCTTATGTCAGTATCAGCTGAAAAACAATCCTCAGCAGGATCAGAACAAGAATAACGATAAGGACAAGAAGGATGGCGGCAGTCAGAACAAGAACGAGGACAAGCAGAGTGACAAGAAAGACCAAAGCCAGAATAAAGACAAACAGGAAGAAAAGCAGAAGCAACAGCAACAACAGCAGCAAAACAACGACAAAATGTCGAAGGAAAACGCCGAACAGCTTTTAAGGGCAGCCATGCAGAATGAAAAGAATACGCAGGAACGTATCAAGAAAGCAATGGCTCAGCCACAGCGGAAGCGGTTGGAAAAACAGTGGTAATTATCAAATCAACTGAACAAGATGATAACGAAGAAATATCTTTTATTAATCGGATGGTTAATGTTTAGCCTGGCTGCGTGGGCAGATGTCCAGGTCACTGCTTCAGCACCGGATGTAGTTGTAGTGGGGGATCAGTTCAGGCTTTCCTATAAAGTCAATACGCAGGATATTGATGACTTTTCAGCTCCTGCAGTTTCGGGATTTGATATCCTGATGGGGCCGAGCCGTTCCATGCAAAGCAGCTTTCAGATGATCAACGGACGGACTACACAGAGCAGTTCCGTAACCTTTACTTACATACTGAATGCCACAAAGGCCGGAACCTACACCATTGGTCCGGCTTCAGTGACAGTGAACGGTAAAAAGCATCAATCCAATTCCTTGCGTATACAGGTGTTGCCGCCAGATAAGACAAGGAGTAACTCTTCTTCAAACAGCGGCAGCAATTCGGGTGGTGGACGGATGCATACGCAGGATGCAGGTTCCCAGATTACGGGAAAGGATCTCTTTATAGCCGTTACAGCCAGCAAGAAGCGGGTTTACGAGCAGGAAGCCATTCTGTTGACGTACAAGGTATATTCGTTGGTTAGTCTTTCCCAGTTGATGGGTGATATGCCCGATCTTGATGGTTTCCATACACAGGAAATTCCTCTTCCACAGCAGAAAAGTCTGAAAATGGAGCATTATAACGGACGTAACTATGGAACGGTTCTTTGGAGACAATATGTGCTGTTCCCGCAGCGAAGCGGAAAACTGACCATTCCTTCCATCAAATTCCAGGCTGTAGTGGTTCAGCAGAACCGGAATATCGATCCCTTTGATGCGTTCTTTGGTGGAGGCAGTGCCATGACGGAAGTTCAAAAGACCATTGTAGCTCCGGCATTGACCATTCAGGTAGATCCTTTGCCAGAGCCTCGGCCGGCCAATTTTTCGGGAGCGGTAGGACAGTTCACACTCAAAAGTTCACTCACTCCAAAGGAGATCAAGACAAACGATGCCCTGACCTTACGGTTGACCGTATCCGGTACGGGCAATATGAAACTGATGAAAGCACCGGTTGTCAATTTCCCCAAGGATTTTGAAAGTTATGACGCCAAGACAACTGACAATACGAAGATAGGCCGTGAAGGAGCAACTGGTGAGATGATATTCGATTATCTGGCTGTTCCTCGTCATTCGGGCAAATATACAGTCCCGTCTGTTGAGTTTTGCTACTTTGATCCGGCAGCCAAGCAGTATAAGACCCTGAAGTCAGACAGTTATGATCTGGAAGTGGCTAAAGGCAAGGGAGGCGAAGGTAATGCCAGCTACAACAAGCGTGAAGATGTAGAACTGTTGGCTTCCGATATCCGTTATATCCATCAGGGAGACGTTTCTTTGCGTCAGCCTGGCGATACCTTGTTCGGTACCTTGAAGTATGCACTTTGTTATCTGATCCCGTTACTGGTATTTGTAGTACTGATCGTTATTTTCCGTAAAAAGGCTACAGACAGCAGTAATGTAGTTATGATGAAACATAAGAAAGCCAACAAGGTGGCAGCCCGCCGCATGAAGCAGGCTCAGGCTCTGCTACGTGCCAACAAACCTTCAGAATTCTATGAGGAAGTATTGAAGGCCATGTGGGGTTATGTGGGTGACAAGCTGAATATTCCAGTAGCGGAACTCAATAAGGAGAACGTGAATGAAAAATTGCTTCAGCACGGCGTTTCACAGGAAACGGCGGATGCATTCCTTTCTGTGTTGAATGATTGTGAGTTTGCGCGTTATGCTCCAGGTGATCCGGCGCAGACCATGGATAAGATTTACATGGCTTCAGTGAAGGTCATGAGTGAAATGGAGAATATGATCAAACGATAAACCGCAAATGAATATGACAATGAAAAAATATATCATATTGATGGTCTTGTGCTTGTTATGGTTTCCTGTTCATGCACAAACGAAGGCTGAGGCCGATTCTGCTTATGCGTCTGAACAGTATGACAAGGCAATAGACATTTATACGAAACTGTTGAAAAACGGTGAGCATGCTGCCATCTATTACAATTTGGGTAACTGTTATTACCGTACAGGTCAGATGGCAGATGCCATTCTGAATTATGAGCGTGCCCTGTTGCTGCAGCCGGGTAACGGCGATATCCGTTTTAATCTGGATCTGGCACGTTCGAAGACTGTCGACAAAATCGTACCGGAAAGTGAAATGTTTTTTGTGACATGGATGAAGTCTCTGGTCAATCTGTCCAGTGCAGACGGATGGGCACGTACGGGAATTGTGGCATTTATCCTGACGGGACTCCTGGTCATGCTTTATTTGTTTGCTCAAAAGATAGCCTATAAGAAACTCGGTTTCTTTGGTGCATTGGCCATGCTGGTTGTTCTCGTGCTGGTTAATGTGTTTGCGGCATATCAGTCGCGGCGAATCAAGGATCGTACCGGAGCCGTTATTATGGCCACTTCGGTAGAGGTGAAGAGTACACCCAATGAGTCCGGAACAGTCCTTTTCGTATTGCATGAGGGAACGCATGTAGAGATAGTAGACCAGTCAATGAAGGACTGGAAGGAAATCAGACTTTCTGACGGTAAGGTCGGATGGTTGCCGTCTAATTCAATGGAAGTGATTTGATATGAGCCTCGACGAACTGATACAATTTGACCAGCAGCTCTTGTTGAGTCTTAACGGAAGCGACTCTCTCTTCTGGGATCAGCTGATGACCGGAATTACCAGTACGGTGGCCTGGATTCCTGTGGCTGTAGTGCTTTTCTATGTTTTTATAAAAAACAATTCCATGCGTGAGGTGGGATTGATAATCCTGATGCTGGCGTTGGTCATTTTGTTGGCCGATCAGTTTTCATCGTCCTTTTGTAAACCGTATTTTGCCCGTTTCCGGCCAGCGCAGGATCCACAGATAATGTATATGGTGGATGTGGTCAACGGTTATCGTGGGGGCCGTTACGGCTTTATATCCAGTCATGCTGCCAATACCTTTGCAGTCTGCATGTTTCTTTCCCTGCTTGTTCGTCATCTTTATATGACCTGTTCTTTGGTCCTGTGGGCCGTGTTATGTTCTTATTCCCGTATTTATCTGGGTGTACATTATCCGGGAGATATTCTGTTCGGAGCCTTATGGGGCATATTGGTCGGAGTGGGATTCTATTATCTGTATGCATTTCTGCAGCGCAGGTTCTTTCAGCGAAAGGAAGTCGTTTCAACACAATACACCTCTTCGGGTTATGCCGTAGCCGATCTGGATGTTTTCCAGACAGTATTGTATTTCACTTATCTGGTGCTCGCCATACGGGCCGTTGTCATTTAGATAATGCCGATGGACTGACCTCATGCGGTGAAAAGATGCAGAACAGTGTCAGACTTAGTGCACGTTGCAAATAAGTGTAAAACTGTATAATAAAGACAATTTTTTTTTCTATTACCGAAAAAAATAGTATTTTTGCGACAATTTTATTAGCTAGGTAAAGAGTAACATATTGATTTATGGCAAAGAAATTCGCAGAACGTTCAAAATTGAACCTATCGGACATAAATAAGGAAGTCTTGAAGCAGTGGGATGATGCCGATCTTTTCCACAGAAGTATGACGGAACGTGAAGGTTGTCCTTCATTTATATTTTTTGAGGGTCCTCCTTCTGCCAATGGTCATCCGGGCATTCATCATGTGCTGGCACGTTCCATCAAGGATACGTTTTGTCGTTTCAAGACCATGAAGGGTTTTCTCGTAAGACGTAAAGCCGGTTGGGATACTCACGGCCTTCCTGTGGAATTGGGCGTAGAGAAGGAACTGGGAATTACCAAAGAAGATATCGGAAAGACCATTTCCATAGAGGAATATAACCGCAAGTGCCGTACCAATGTCATGATGTATACGGAAGAGTGGACTGAGTTGAGCCACCGTATGGGATATTGGGTCGATATGGAACATCCGTATATTACTTATGATAATAAATATATCGAAACCTTGTGGTGGCTGTTGAAGCAGCTTTATCAGAAAGGTTTGCTTTATAAAGGTTATACCATCCAGCCTTATTCACCGGCTGCGGGAACCGGATTAAGTTCACACGAACTTAACCAGCCGGGATGTTACCGTGATGTGAAGGATACCACGGTAACGGCACAGTTTGCCATACTTGATCCCAAACCGGAAATGACAGGGTGGGGTGAACCTTATTTCCTGGCATGGACAACCACACCGTGGACCTTGCCTTCAAATACGGCTCTTTGTGTCGGTCCGAAGATCACTTATGTCTGCATCCGGACCTATAACATGTATACGTCACAGCCTGTTACTGTCGTAATGGCCAAGGAACGTGTAAGTGCCTATTTCAATGCCAAGGGTGAAAATATGCCGTTGGAGGACTATAAGCCGGGTGACAAAATCGTTCCATATCAGATTGTTGGTGAATACGCAGGTACTGATCTGGTCGGTATGCACTATGCGCAACTTATGCCGTGGGTAAATCCTGGTGAAGGTGCTTTCAGGGTTATTCCAGGAGATTATGTGACGACAGAGGACGGTACAGGTATCGTACATATCGCGCCGACTTTTGGTGCGGATGATGCTCAGGTGGCCAAAGCTGCCGGCATACCGCCATTGCATCTGATTAACAAGAAAGGTGAACTCCGTCCGATGGTTGATCTGACAGGAAAGTTCTATAAGCTTGAGGAGTTGGATGAGCAGTTCGTGGCAGAGAAAGTCAATGTGGATCTGTATCGCCAGTGGGAAGGCAAGTTTGTGAAGAATGCTTATGATCCTGCCAAGACTGACAAAGACGAAACACTTGATGTGGAGATCTGCATGATGATGAAGCAGGCCAACCAGGCATTCAAGATTGAGAAGCATGTGCACAATTATCCTCATTGCTGGAGAACAGACAAGCCCGTGCTCTATTATCCTTTGGACAGTTGGTTTATCAAGAGTACAGCTGCAAAGGACCGCATGATCGAACTCAACAAGACCATCAACTGGAAACCGGCTTCTACTGGAACCGGCCGTTTCGGAAAATGGTTGGAGAATCTTAATGACTGGAACCTGAGCCGAAGCAGATATTGGGGAACTCCATTGCCTATCTGGCGTTCGGAAGACGGTGAAGAAATCTGCATCGGTTCTGTAGAGGAACTTTACAATGAAATAGAAAAGGCTGTTGCTGCCGGTGTGATGACACACAATCCTTTGAAGGATAAAGGCTTCGTTCCCGGTAACTATGATCAGGCCAATTATGATAAGATCGATCTTCATCGTCCGTTCGTTGATGATGTGCTTTTGGTTAGTCCGAGCGGCAAACCGATGAAGCGTGAGACAGACCTTATCGACGTATGGTTCGATTCTGGTGCCATGCCTTATGCACAGATCCATTATCCGTTCGAACATAAGGAAGAACTGGATAGCCGTCAGGTTTATCCTGCCGACTTTATCGCAGAAGGAGTTGACCAGACCCGTGGCTGGTTCTTTACGCTGCATGCACTGGCTACCATGATCTTCGACAGTGTGGCTTATAAGGCCGTAATTTCAAACGGACTGGTTCTGGACAAGAACGGAAACAAGATGTCCAAGAGACTGGGTAATGCCGTCGATCCGTTTGATTCCATAGAGAAGTATGGTTCAGATGCCGTACGCTGGTATATGATTACCAACTCTTCTCCTTGGGATAATTTGAAGTTCGATGAAGCCGGCGTACAGGATGTGACCCGTATTTTCTTTGGAAAATTATTCCAGACCTATTCTTTCCTGACCATGTATGCCAACGTGGACAACTGGAATTATGCAGAGGAAGATGTGCCGATGTCAGAGCGTCCTGAAATTGACCGTTGGATCCTTTCAGAATTGAATTCACTGGTTCGCAAGGTAGAAGCCTGCTATTCGGATTATGAACCGACCAAGGCCGGTCGTCTGATTCAGGATTTCGTGGTGGATAATGTCAGCAACTGGTTCGTCCGCTTGAGCCGTAAACGTTTCTGGGGAAGCGCCATGAGTACAGACAAACTTTCTGCTTACCAGACCTTGTATACTTGTCTTATGACGGTATCAAAACTGATGGCTCCTATCGCACCTTATTATGCTGACCGTCTGTATACCGATTTGAATCAGGCTACAGGTAAGGAAAAGGCCGACAGTGTTCATCTGGCTTCTTTCCCGGTATGTGATGAAACGATGATCGACAGTGCATTGGAGTATCGTATGGAAATGGCACAGCGTATCACGTCAATGGTATTGTCTCTGCGTAAGAAAGAGCAGATCATAGTACGTCAGCCGCTTCAGCGCATCTCTTTGCCGATCAGCGACCCCGAGCAGCAGAGAAGTATTGATGCCGTGCGTCAGCTTATTCTGGACGAGGTGAATGTCAAGGAACTGGAGTTTGTTGAGGGTCAGGGTATCTCAGTCAAGAAAGTGAAGTGTAATTTCCGTACGATGGGTAAGAAGTTCGGTGCGTTGATGAAGTCAGTGGCTGCAACCGTGGCAGAAATGTCCCAGCAGCAGATCGCCGAACTGGAGAAAACAGGTGTATGTCCTGTTACCCTTCCTTCAGGTGAAACCGTTCAGATTGAAGTTGCCGACGTTGATATCATCAGCGAAGATATGCCGGGTTGGACTGTGGCCAACGACGGTAACCTGACAGTAGCACTTGATATCCAGATTACGGACGAGTTGCGTACGGAAGGTGTGGCACGCGAGTTGGTTAAGCGAATCCAGAATATCCGTAAGGAAAGCGGATTTGAAATCACAGACCGCATAGCTGTCACTCTCGAACATAATGAACAGACAGACAAAGCTGTAGATCAGTTTAAAGACTATATCTGTGGACAGGTTCTGGCCAATTCACTGACAGTCGTGGATAAACTGGACAATGCAGTGGAGTTGGATTTGGATGATTATAAGGTTAACATCCTGATCGTGAAGAATTAAACTTGTTAAATCCTTAAATTATTAAGCTATGGCAGAAAAAACATTTTACAATGATGAGGAATTGGCGGAATTCAAGACGCTGATTCTGGAGAAGTTGGAAGTGGCAAAACGGGATTATGAGTCAATGCTGAATTCATTGATGAATCGCGACAATAACGGAGTGGATGATACCTCTCCCACATACAAGGCTTTGGAAGAAGGTGCTAACACCCAGTCCAAGGAGGAGTTGGCCATCCTGGCTGCCCGCCAGCAGAAATTCATCAAAGGACTCGAAGCTGCTTTGGTGCGTATCGAGAACAAGACCTACGGAATTTGCCGTGAAACGGGTAAACTGATTCCTAAGGAAAGGTTGCGTCTGGTGCCGCATGCTACGCTTAGCATCGAGGCCAAGAATATGAAAAAGTAAATAATAAGAAGCGTGGAAAAGAGTAAGTTATTCTTGTGTAGCAAAAGCCGCCTTGCGGTGATGGTGATTTTTTTGGTGTTGGTGATTGACCAGGTCATTAAAATATGGGTTAAGACCAATATGTACATGCACGAAAGCATTCGTATTACAGACTGGTTCTACATCTATTTTACCGAGAATCCGGGTATGGCTTTTGGCTGGGAATTCTTCGACAAGCTCTTTCTCACTTCTTTCCGAATTGTAGCTGTGGCCGTCATTACGTATTATCTCATCAAGGTTATACGTAAGGGCGCGCCCACGGGCTATATCATTTGTCTTTCGCTTGTACTGGCCGGTGCGGCAGGCAATATCATCGACTGTGTTTTCTATGGCATGATATTCAATAATCCGCCTGTTCCGTTTGTGGCTCATTTCGTGCCGTTCGGTACGGGGTACGACAGTATTCTGATGGGTCGGGTAGTGGACATGTTCTATTTCCCGATTATAGATACCTATTGGCCTGAATGGATGCCTTTTGTAGGCGGCGAACATTTTATCTTCTTCAGTCCGATCTTTAATTTTGCCGATGCGGCAATCAGTTGTGGTATAATTGCTTTATTATTGTTTTATCACAAACGTATTACGGTTTAATCAATAGCAGGCTTATGTTCGAGAGATTGGTTTCAGGCTGTCATGGCCGTTTACGGTTATTGGGTGCGGGGCTGGTTGTGCTTCACGTCTTGTCAGCTTGCCGTCCGGATATTCCGTCGGATGTCATTTCACCGTCCGAGATGGAACAGATTCTCTACGACTATCATCTGGCTCAGGGTATGGCTGATTCGGAAGGAGGAGACAGTATTGATGCCCGTAAGTACATGTACGTGCAGGCTGTATTCAAGAAATATGGCATTACAAAGGCAGAATTCGATTCTTCCATGGTGTGGTATTCCGCCAATACGGCCTATCTTTATGATATTTACAATAGACTGCAGGAGAAATACGAAACAGAACTCAAAACCTTCGATGCATCAGGTGAGAGCGATTATACTGCCAATTTGTCTGCCCAGGGAGATACTGCCAATATATGGTCGGACAAGGTTTCCCGTTTGCTGAAACCGGAAAAGTTAGTTGACAAGCTGTTGTTCTCCATGCCGGCTGATACCAGTATTTATGCCGGTGATGCATTCCTTTGGCGTTTCGATACCCGTTTTATAGGCAGCAGCAATGCGGTAGAGGCCTATGCTGCCTTTTATATCCGGTTGAAAAACGATTCGGTAATCGCAACGACTCAGCGGATTTACTCCAGCAGGCAGATGCAGTTGCGACTGGAGACCGATACGACCGATACGATACGTTCGCTCAATGGTTTTGTGTATGTAAAGCGTCGTAAAAACCAGGATGATTTTGTAATGCTGATGCTCGATCAGATCCGTCTGATCCGTTTCCATCGTCATTTTGAACCTCAGGTATTGCCTGATACCGTTGCCAAGCAGGCAGATGACACCTTGAAGGTATTGTCGGACAGCGTTTTGCCGGTACCGGTTCATCAGGAACGTCGTTTGTCGCCTTCTGAGTTACGCGACAGCAGACCGGTAGAGCGGTCAATTAATGTAGTCAAGGAAAAACCTTACCGTATCCGTAAGGTACATAGAAAATAATCGGATTTCAACTTTGTTCTGGTGAAAAATGAGAAAGTTGGCTTGTCACAGACTTTATGTTGCACCTTTCAGTGAACTTTCCATGCAGGTCGTGGTGTTGGATGAAAACGGACGGGTACAGTCGTGGCATCGCCTGGAGGCGGAAGAACCTTACGTGGAATGGATTGGCGGTAATATGATTCTTCTGCCGGAAAGTTGTTCACCTTCCGATGGCACTTCTCTTGAACAAGTGTGGCAGAAATATGGTATCGGGACTTCCATTCCTCCTTATACGCTTTGGAAGTTATCCGGTGTGCCCTTGTCCGGATCGGATTATTCTTTACCCTGTAAATGGAGACGTTTATTTTGACGCTGTCTGTCTCCGTCTGAATTCAGCGCAGATAATTGAAGTGGCAATAGCGACATTCAGGCTTTCCACCGTATTTCTTTCGGCCGGAAAACTGGGAATGTAGAGTCTTTTGCTGACCAGATTGCCTACAGGCCGGCTGATGCCGTTTCCTTCATTTCCCATGACGATGATACCATTCGAAGACAGATCCTGTCCGTACATGTCCGTACCGTCAAGGAAGGTGCCGTATACCGGTATGTCGGCAGATAAGGATTGTAGAAAAGCCGGCAAATCCGTGTAATGCACCTGTACTCTGGCCATGGCACCCATGGTAGCCTGTACGGTCTTGGGGTTATAAATGTCCGTCGTGTCCTGGGAGCACCAGATGTGTGTGATGCCGAACCAGTCGGCTATTCTGACAATTGTGCCCATGTTACCGGGATCCTGAATACCGTCCAGTGCCAGACACAGTTCGCGTTCGGGCAGAGTTTGGTCGGCTTCATCATTCTCCGGAATCCTGAATATGGCCAGCACATCCTGCGGTGTCTTGAGCAGACTGGCTCTTGTCAGTTCATCATCGTTGACCTCCTGGATTTCGGTATCTTTATGATGAAGATGTGACACAAGCTGCTGTTTTTCTTCCAGCCAGTCCTTTTTGGCGGCCAGATAGGTACACTCAAAGCGGCTTAGCAGATCTTCCACGACCTTATGTCCTTCCGCTACAAAAAGATGTTGTGAGTAGCGTTGTTTTTTCTGTGCCAGTGCATGGATGAGTTTGATTTTATTTTTGCTGATCATAATCTGGAATGGTTGTCAAGATTGGATTTTCTTTGCAAAGCTACAAAGTTATTTTTTGTTATTGGTATAAAAATCCAAAAAAACCATGTATTTTTGTCATATAAAAAGCGGATATGAAGTTCTTTGCAGATAAATTAGCCCTATGTCTCCTGTTGATGATGCTGAGTGCGTGCTCCGCATCACGGTTTATTCCGGAAGGTCATTATATGCTGGAAAATGTGACTGTCAAGTCCGACGACAAGAAAGTCGATGTCAGTCTGCTTAAAGGCTATATCCGCCAGCATCCTAATGCCAAATGGTTCAGCCTGATCAAGGCACCCATGGCGCCGTATCTTCTTTCCGGACGTGACACTACCCGGAGAATCAACCGTTTTCTTCAGCGTATTGGTGAAGCACCTGTCATTTTTGATACAGTACAGGCCAACCGTTCGGCCGAGAATATGTTGGCGGCCATACAGAATATGGGTTATCTGGAAGCGACTATCAGCCAGCAGTATCAGATCAAGAAACAGAAGCTGAAACTGACCTACGCCTTGAGTCCGGGCCCCCGTTATCGGGTGAGTTCGCTTGATTATCAGATAGACGATCCGGTGGTAGACAGCCTGATCATGTCCGACAAGGGAAATTCCCGGCTCTATAGCGGAATGCCTTTCGATGTGAATGTGCTGGATGCCGAGCGCAGCCGGATGAGTACTCTTCTGCAGAATAACGGCTATTATAAGTTCAATAAGGAATATGTACGCTATATTGCCGATACTTGTGTAGGCAACTATGAAGTCGGCCTGAAGGTGCTGATCCCGTTGTATCGTCCTTCAGCTCAGGATTCCCTGCGTCTTCATGAACGTTATACGGTCCGCCAGATTGCCTTTGTTAATAATCTGGGTCGTATGGAATCCAGTTATGATACGACTGGAGTGACCAAAATGGTATACAATGGTTATCCGTTTTATTATAAAGGACGTTTGGGACTTCGTCCGGCCGTGTTTATAGACAACAATAAAATTGTTTCAGGAAAGTATTATTCCGAGCGTGACGTCCAGCAGACTTACGCTAATCTGGGCCGTTTGGGGTCAATACTTTATTCTAATGTCCGTATGGAAGAAGTCGACACCTTCTCCCGTCAGTTGGACTGTTATATTTCCGTGAATCAGAATCGTCCGAGGTCGTTTGGTGCGGAACTGGAAGGAACCAATTCGGCCGGTGATTTGGGAGCAGCCCTGTCGTTGTCCTATCAGAACAGAAATCTTTTCAGAGGTTCCGAATTGTTGAGCGTGAAGCTGCGTGGAGCTTTTGAAGCCATTACCGGTCTTGAAGGCTACAGTGACCAGAATTACTTTGAGATTAGTGCCGAAGTCGGGTTGACCTTTCCCCAGTTCAAGCTTTTCCATTTTGGCAAAAACCGGCATATAGTCCAGCCTACGTCCGAAATATCCGTTCTTTACGATTCGCAGAACCGTCCGGAATTTCATCGTCGTGTGTTGACTTCAGCCTTGCGTTACCGTTGGCGGAGTCCGCGTGAACTGTTTCGGCACAGGATTGATATTATCGATTTGAACTATGTGTTCATGCCGTGGATATCCGATACGTTCCGTCGAGACTATCTGGATGATGCCAGTGACCGTAATGCCATTCTCCGTTACAATTACGAGAACCTCTTTATCATGAAGTTCGGTTACAGCTTCTCCTACAATTCTCAGGGAGGTACTGCTTCGGCGGTAGATTATGGCAGTAATGCGCTGGGCCTCCATTTCAATATCGAATTTTCCGGTAATCTGTTGTATGGATTGTCGGAGCTGTTCAATGCCTCTAAAAGCAACGGACAATACACCTTGTTCAACATTGCCTATGCACAATATGTCAAGGGCGATGTAAGTCTGAGCAAAAGTTTCCGTTTCGACAGTCGTAACTCGCTGGCTTTGCATTTCGGTCTGGGTATAGCCTATCCTTATGGCAATTCCACCATTCTGCCATACGAAAAGCGTTATTTCAGTGGAGGAGCCAACAGTGTGCGTGGCTGGTCCGTGCGTGGTCTCGGCCCCGGTTCTTTCCGTGGTACGGACGGTCGTATCGATTTTATCAATCAGACCGGCGATATCAAGTTGGATCTGAATGCCGAGTATCGTACAAAACTGTTCTGGAAGCTTCACGGAGCATTCTTTATAGATGCCGGAAATATTTGGACCATTCGCGAGTATGCCGAACAGCCCGGCGGACAGTTCGGTTTTGATACCTTCTGGCGTCAGATAGCCGTATCGTATGGTTTGGGACTCCGTCTTAACTTCGATTTTTTTGTTCTTCGTCTGGATGGCGGTATGAAAGCAGTCGATCCGGCCTATTCTGATCACATCGGGCATTATCCGCTTTTGCATCCTGATTTCAGGCGCGATTTCACATTGCATTTTGCTGTCGGTCTGCCATTCTGATTTTTTTGTGGCTGGCGCGAACGGAAGGGTATTGTCGGATGGTCACGGAATAAAATAGAGAGTATAAGTGTCGCCATATTTGATTATATCTGTTTTTTTTTATAATTTTGTATAGATGAACCGGCTTTTACCGTCTTGAAATGACGGTTTTTTGCTTTTGGAGCCACATGAACGTGGCTGGGGCTTTTGTTAAGGCTTATACGGGAAAGGCAGTGTGATAAGGTCCGGTTTGCACGATAGGAAGTGGAACAATATATAAAAATAAAGTAGTGACAGAGCCTGCTTTTCCTGAATATCTGGGAATAAAAGTTCTGGTATCATAATATTATAAATAGACATGTTGAAGTTTTTTTGTTTGGGGAGCGGCAGTAGCGGAAATTGCTATTTCCTTTTTACAGATGATTTTGGAATACTGATAGATGCAGGTATAGGGATTCGTAACATAAAGAAGCATTTCCGGACGTATGGATTGTCGCTTGATCAAATCAATGCCGTACTGGTGACGCATGATCATGCCGACCATATCAAGGCGATAGGTAATCTGGCAAAGGATTATAATCTGCCGGTCTATGCCACGGCCGAAGTTCATGAGGGTATGAACCGTAATTACTGTATGACGACGAAACTTGATCCGGAACATACCCGTTATATCGTCAAGGAACAGCCTTTCCGTTTGGGGCAGTTTGAGATCACACCTTTTGAAGTGCCTCATGACAGTACGGATAATGTCGGTTTCAGCATCACTTGTGGTCAGGTGAATTTTTGTCTGATTACGGATGTCGGGCATATCAGCGAAAATATTCCACCCTATATCCAGAAAGCCAATTATCTTGTGTTGGAAGCCAACCATGATGAGGATATGCTCATGATGGGTCCTTACCCGGCTTATCTGAAAGGCAGGATCAGGAGTGGGGTAGGCCATTTAAGCAACAAGGCGGCGGCAGAAGTGCTGGTGCAGAATATCACGGAAGATTTGCGTCACTTGTGGCTGTGCCATGTGAGTGAGGAAAACAATCATCCCGAACTGGTGCGTAAGACGATTGATGCAACTCTTCGTCAGTATGGTATTATAGTGGAAAAAGACTTCCAAATGGATGTTTTGAAGCGCAGAATCCCCTCAGAAATTTATTTTTTGGAATAAAAATGAAATTTTCTTCTCAAAAAATTGGAGATTTAAAATAAAACATCTACCTTTGCACTCGCAAAACAAAAATGATGCGTCCTTAGCTCAGTTGGTAGAGCAATTGACTCTTAATCAATGGGTCCAGGGTTCGAATCCCTGAGGGCGTACAGTCATAAAGACAGATTCCGGAAAGGCTTGTTGCTTTTCCGGAATTTTTTTTGTCCGTATTTTCATACGCCGTGTCAGAGAGGCAGATGTCCGGATGGCGGTCTGTCTTTCTGATCGGTTTCGGAAGGGTCGGTCACATTCCGAATGTCGGCATGTTCTCGGTTTTTCTGTTTCGGACATGTGCCTGTGTGTCATGTTTCACTGTTCGTCTCCGGTAATTTTAAGTGTAAATTGTGCTTTATTTTTTTGTCAGGTTTCTGTTGAAATGTTATCTTTGCATGATTTAAACTAAAAAGATATTATAAAAAATTAAGTGATATGCCTAAAATATCAGTTCGTGGTCAGGAAATGCCGGAATCGCCGATTCGTAAGCTGGCCCCATTGGCTTTTGAAGCAAAGAAAAGAGGAATTCATGTTTACCATCTGAATATTGGTCAACCCGATCTTCCTACTCCGCGAGCGGCTCTGGAGGCAATCCGTCATTTTGATCATCAGATCTTGGAGTATACACCCAGTCAGGGTAATCTGAGTTATCGTCAGAAACTGGTGGGATATTACGAGAAATACCATATCCATTTGCAGCCGGACGATATTATCATTACTTCCGGAGGGTCAGAAGCCGTATTGTTTGCGTTCCTGTCCTGTCTGAATCCGGGTGATGAAATTATCGTGCCTGAACCTGCCTATGCCAATTACATGGCATTTGCCATTTCGGCCGGAGCCGTGATCCGTACGATCTCTACCACGATTGAAGAAGGTTTTGCCTTGCCTAAAGTGGAGAAGTTCGAAGAACTGATCAACGAACGGACCCGTGCGATTCTGATTTGTAATCCGAACAACCCGACCGGTTATCTGTATACCCGCCGTGAAATGAACCAGATCCGTGATCTGGTGAAGAAGTACGATTTGTATCTTTTCTCGGATGAAGTCTACAGAGAGTTTATCTACACCGGTTCACCTTATATTTCCGCCTGCCATCTGGAAGGCATAGAGAACAACGTGGTACTCATTGACTCCGTTTCCAAGCGTTACAGTGAATGTGGTATCCGTGTCGGTGCGCTGATTACCAAGAATGTGGAAGTACGCAAGGCCGTGATGAAATTCTGTCAGGCCCGTTTGAGTCCTCCTCTGATCGGTCAGATTGCGGCCGAAGCCTCTTTGGACGAACCGGAAGAATACAGCCGTGAGGTTTACGACGAATACGTAGAGCGCCGTAAATGTCTTGTAGACGGTTTGAATTGTATCCCTGGTGTCTATTCTCCTATTCCGATGGGTGCGTTTTATACGGTAGCCAAATTGCCGGTAGATGACGCCGAAACATTCTGTGCCTGGTGTCTGAAGGAATTCAACTACGAGGGTGAGACTGTCATGATGGCGCCGGCAGCTGGTTTCTATACCACACCGGGATCCGGTAAGAACGAAGTGCGCATAGCCTATGTGCTTAAGAAAGAAGATCTTGTACGTGCACTGTTCGTTCTGCGTAAGGCGCTTGAAGCCTATCCCGGACGTGTGAACGATTGAGCCGTTCAGTCAGATGTGAAAAATCAAGTATACATACCGGTACGACACTAATGAGATTTAATCTGTTTGTAGCCAAGCGACTGTTTAATGACAAGGGCGGAGTCAGAAATGTATCCCGTCCGGCTATCCGTATCGCTACGGCCGGAGTGGCCATCGGTTTGGCCGTGATGATTGTATCCGTTTGTGTCGTACTTGGTTTCAAGTCCGAAATCCGTTCCAAGGTGATCGGTTTCGGATCCCATATTCAGATTATCAATTACGAGTCCATCAGCTCAGGTGTCAGCAAGCCGGTGGCTTTTCCTGATTCTCTGATCAGGGAGCTTCGTCAGGTGCCGGGCGTCAGCCATATCCAGCGTTTCAGCAACAAGGGTGGAATATTGAAGACCGACGATGCGTTTGAAGGCATTCTGCTGCATGGTGTAGGAGCGGAATTCAATGCGGATTTTCTCAAGTCCAATCTGAAGGAAGGAGAGATACCCGTATTTTCTGCCGATTCGGCAACGAACCGCATTGTGGTTTCGCAGACCATAGCCGACAGGCTCCATCTGTCTTGTGGTGACAGGGTCTTTGCTTATTTCTTCGATGGCAATGTGCGCGCCCGTCGCTTTACCGTATCCGGGATTTATCAGACCAACCTTTCGGAATTCGATGACAATATGGTCTTTACCGACCTTTATGTCTGCAACAGGCTCAACAATTATGCAACCGACCAGTATGCCGGTGTAGAAATCACCGTCGACCGTTTCGATGACGTCGATCTGGTTGCCGGCAGTCTTGTCGGCAAGGTCAATCATCTGGTAGATGAGTATGGAGCCGGTTATGCCGCAATGACCATACGTGAACTTTATCCCCAGATCTTCGACTGGCTTGATCTGCTCGATGTTAATGTCTGGGTTATTCTGATCCTGATGGTGGCAGTAGCCGGTTTTACCATGATATCCGGCCTGTTGATCATCATTCTGGAACGTACCAATTTTATCGGTGTGATGAAAGCCTTGGGAGCCACGAACCGCAGTATGCGCCATGTGTTCCTTTATTTCGCCGCCTTTATTGTAGGGCGCGGCTTGTTGTGGGGCAATGTGCTGGGCATCGGTCTGGTAGTCCTTCAGTACTATTTTAATATAGTGCATCTTGATCCCGCCACTTATTATGTCGATGCTGTTCCGGTACTGTTCAATGCAGGCTATATTCTGGCCATCAATGCGGCTACGGCCTTTATATCCGTCTTTGTTCTTATTCTGCCCAGTTTGTTGGTTTCACGTATCCATCCGGCCAAATCCATCCGCTTCGAATAAGAAGATTTATGTCACAAATATGACATTCCGGTTAAAATTCAGTTTCAAAACAATGTGAAGCTGCAAGATTTTCATTATCTTTGCGTCATAAACATTCTGAATAAATTGTATGGAATTCATCTATGTAGGAATCGTCGTATTCCTGTTTGCCCTTTCAACTTTTGATTTGTTTGTAGGCGTGAGTAATGACGCTGTCAATTTCCTGGGTTCAGCCATCGGTTCCAAGGTGGCTCGTTTCAAAACCATCCTGCTGGTCGCTGCCGTCGGTATTTTTGTGGGCGCCACAACCAGTGACGGAATGATGGATATTGCCCGACACGGCATTTTCCGGCCCGAGTTTTTCACCTTCGAGGAAGTCATGTGTATCTTCCTGGCCGTGGTCGCATCGGACGTCATTCTGCTCGACCTGTTCAATACGCTGGGTATGCCTACTTCCACTACTGTTTCCATGGTCTTCGAGCTGTTGGGCGGTAGTACGGCGCTTGCCATGATGAAAATGCTGCATGACCCTACGCTGACTTATGCCGGACTGATCAATACGGACAAGGCCTTCTCGGTTATCCTGGCCATTTTCCTTTCTGTAGCCATAGCCTTTGTATTCGGTATGACTGTACAATGGATCGCGCGCGTGGTCTTTACATTCAACTATGTCAAACACCTGAAATACACCATCGGTATATTTGGAGGACTTTCCATCACATCCATTGCTTATTTCCTTATGGTCAAGGGATTGGGTAAAGCCTCGTTCATGACTCCCGAAATCACTGCATGGATCAATGCCCATACGCATATCATTTTACTGAGTTTTGTCATTGGCTTTTCCTTCCTGATGCAGGTTCTTCATTGGTGTAAGGTCAACGTCTTCAAGATTATCGTACTGTTTGGTACATTCTCACTGGCCATGGCTTTTGCAGGTAACGACCTGGTGAACTTCATCGGTGTGACGCTGGCCGGTCTTTCTTCATATCAGGATTTTGTGGCGCACCCCGGCGCTTCTCCGTCCACTTATCTGATGGGCGTGTTGAACGAACCGGCCGGTACGCCAATTTATTTTCTGGTCGGTGCCGGTCTGATCATGACCACAGCCCTTATTACTTCCAAGAAGGCTCAGAACGTGGTCAAGACATCTGTCGACCTGTCACGTCAGAATGCCGGTGACGAGATGTTCGGTTCTTCCCGTTTTGCACGTCGTCTGGTACGTGCCGTGCTCACGGCTGCCGAATATGTAGTGGCTCATGTACCCGTCTGTGTGAAGAACTGGATCAATTCCCGTTTCAATCAGGATGAGACCATTCTGCCCAACGGAGCCGCATTCGACCTCGTACGTGCATCGGTCAATCTGGTGCTGGCCGGTCTGCTTATTGTAGTCGGTACATCATTGAAACTGCCTTTGTCAACCACTTATGTGGCCTTTATGGTCGGTATGGGATCTTCTTTGGCCGACAGAGCCTGGGGACGTGAGAGTGCAGTATTCCGTGTAACCGGAGTCGTTTCGGTGATTGGTGGTTGGTTCATGACGGCAGGAGCAGCCTTCTTCCTCTGTTTCATTGTTACCCTGCTGGTTCATTTTGGTGGGGTTGTGGCCATGATACTTCTTATTGTACTGGTGGTTGTGATGCTCTTCAACAACAACCGCAGCTATAAAAAGCGTATGGCAGCCACACAGCGTGATGAAGTCTTCACCGAGATGATGCAGACACACGACAAGGATGCAGCCTGGACACTGCTGAGCAAGCATGTCTGCAACAATCAGGCCCGTATGGTTCATTTCATTGGTGAGGCCTATCAGCAGATCACTCAGGGACTCGTGGATGAGGATGTCCGTCTGCTGCGTCGTACGATGAACAGTCTGGATGATGAGAAAAAGAACTGGAAAGTGTTGCGCCGCAAGGAACTGCTCGGTTTGCGTAAGATCGACCAGCTGCAGGCGGTGGAGAAAAACACCTGGTTCCATCTGGCCAGCAACAGTTGCGAGCAGAGCCTCTACTGTCTGAAGCGTATGTGCGAACCTACACTGGAGCATGTGGACAATAACTTCAATCCTATGCCGAAAGAATATGTTGATGAGTTTACACCGATCAATGAAGGCGTGAAAAAGCTGATCAATGGTGTAGGCGACATGATAGAACGCAATAATTTCGAGAATGCCATCCAGATGCGTGCCTTCGGAGACGAGATGAAAACACAGCTTTCACAGTTGCGTAAGATCCAGCAGGACCGCATCCGCCAGGGCGATATCAGTAACCTCAAGATAGAATTCCTGTATCTGAGCACACTTCAGGAAACACAGGAGCTGATCGGCCACATGCGCCATTGGGTACGTGCCTGCCGCAGGTTCCAGCAATAAAAATGACGGTGTAACCGAATTGTAATATTAATTTCATTTGTGTGCAATATAGAAGTCTTAATTTTGTGGCCGTAACCAATTGAAAAATATTCTGAAATGAATGATGTTTATCGAATTCTGGTCGTAGACGACGAAGAAGACTTATGCGACATTTTGAAATTTAACCTCGAAAACGAAGGATATGAAGTAGAGACAGCCAACTCTGCCGAGGAAGCGTTGAAACTCGATCTGTCCAAGTTTCATCTTTTGCTGTTGGATGTGATGATGGGGGAGATCTCCGGCTTCAAGATGGCCAAGATGCTCAAGCAGGTACGCGAAACCCGCGATATCCCCATTATCTTCCTTACAGCCCGTGATACGGAGAACGACACGGTGACCGGTTTCACTTTGGGAGCAGACGATTATATCTCCAAACCCTTTTCATTGCGCGAAGTGCAGATGCGTGTCAAGGCCGTATTGCGCCGTACGGCACCGCAGCACAACATACCGGCCGCGTTTATCGGTTTCAAGGAACTGAAGCTTGATCTGAACAAGAAAGGTGTGACGCTCTGTGGAGAGTCTTTGCAGCTGACCAAGACCGAGTTTGAGATCCTGCGTCTGCTGTTGGAGAATGAAGGACGTGTTTTTTCACGCGCCGAGATCCTCCGTCGTATCTGGAACAACGATGCCGAAGTGCTCGACCGTACGGTAGACGTCAATATAACCCGTCTGCGCAAGAAACTCGACAGCTACGGCAAGTATGTAGTCACCCGTTTGGGATATGGTTATTGTTTTGACACCACAGTGAAATGATCCGTCGGCCGTTTTCATTCAGCAGCAAGCTGTTCTTTTCTGTCATGACGCTCTATGCCGTGTTTGCATTGAGCTTCCTTTACTATCAGTACCATCGGGAGAAGGCTCATAAGGTGGAACAGCTCGACAACCAGCTGACCATGTTCAACCGTCAGCTGTTCGAGCACATGAGTGATTCCGCTTTCTCTTTGTCCGATTACATCAGCGACCATGCCGTTTATTATGAAATGAAGCATTTGCGTGTGACGCTGATTGACAGCAAGGGCCATGTGCTTTATGACAACAGTACGGAACAGATCGATTCATTGGGCAACCATCTTAACCGCACTGAGGTTCAGGAAGCCCTGAAGGACGGTACAGGTTATGCCGTGATGCGTAATTCGGAGACTCTGGGTATGCCGTTTTTCTATGTAGCCACCTATTTCCCCGATGCCGGACTGTTTATCCGCAGTGCCTTGCCTTATGATACCGAACTGCTGCAGTTCTTGAATGCCGACAAAGGCTATCTCTGGTATTCTTTTCTGCTGACGGCCATATTCTTTCTGATGTTTTATAATCTGACGGCCCGTCTGGGTACGATGATCACCCAGTTGCGTCTGTTTGCGCAGCGTGCCGATCAGGATGAACCGGTCAATGCCGACGAACTCAAGAAACTTGGTGATACCGATCTCGGAAAGATCTCCCGCCATATTGTCGACATCTACGAACGTTTGCGTAAAACGAAGGACGATCTTTTCCATGAAAGGGAAAAACTGATCGCCCACCTGCAGATCTCCAATGAGGGACTGGCCATTTTCAATCCCGGTAAGGATGTGATTCTGACCAACGGGCTGTTCATGCAGTATCTGAACCTTATTTCCGACAAGAACATTTCCGATACGGAGGAAATATTCAAGGTCAAGGAACTTGAACCGCTTTTCAACTATATTACGGAAACCTGTAAGATACAGAACCGGGTGGATTCGCTTCAGAAGGCGCTGATTGTCGACAAGGACGGCTATATCTTCAACCTTTCTGTCGTGCTGTTCGTGGACAACAGTTTCGAGATATCCATTTCCGACATCACCAAGCAGGAAGAACAGGCCCGGATGAAGCAGCAGATCACCCAGAATATCTCTCACGAACTGAAAACGCCGGTAAGCAGTATACAGGGCTATCTGGAGACAATCCTGAATAATCCCACACTGCCACCCAATACGGTCCATCAGTTCCTGGAGCGTTGTTTCGCACAGAGCAACCGCCTGACCAATCTGTTGCGTGACATTTCCGCGCTGACCAGAATGACCGATGCCGCCAATATGATTGATGTGGAGGATGTGGATCTTACGCCGGTGATCCGGAATATCGGCAAGGAGCTGGCACTGAACTTTGAAGAACGCCACATGAACCTGGTCCTGAGTATTCCCGAACAGATGAAAATGCAGGGTAATGCTTCCTTGCTTTATTCCATTTTCCGTAATCTGCTCGACAATGCTTTGGCTTATGCCGGTGAAGGTACGACCGTCAGGGTCACCTGCTTCACGGCCGATGAGGAAGCCTACTATTTCAGTGTCAGTGATAATGGAGTAGGAGTGGGCCCCGAGCATTTGGGGCGGCTTTTCGAACGGTTCTACCGTGTGGACAAGGGACGCAGCCGCAAGATCGGCGGAACAGGACTCGGTCTGGCCATCGTCAAGAATGCCGTACTCTTCCATGGCGGCAACATCAATGCCAAGCTGGCTAACGGCGACCATGGTCTGGAGTTCCTTTTCACATTGAAGAAGAAGAAAGGCGAAGGTCAGAACCTCTGACACGCATCATCATTTACAGTTTCTTTTTTCAGCAGACTGTTTCCGGTCATACCCTGTCAGAGCGGAAACAGTCTGTTTTTTCTTATTGGATGTACGGATGACATTTTTCTTGATGTCCGGCTTGCAAAATATCGGTATTTTTCAGAACTTTGTATTTGAATTATACCATGTAAAAACTAATTAGATATGAAAAAACTGATTTCAGTATTGACCTGTACGGTACTGTTGACCCCCTCTTATGCTGACGACCGTGCTGGAAAATACCCCATTGACCCCGTTCCGTTCACTTCTGTGAAGGTGACCGACCAGTTTTGGGGACAGCGTCTCAAGGCTAATCGCGAAGTGACCATTCCCCTGGCATTCAGCAAGTGTGAGGAAACCGGACGTTACGACAATTTTGTCAAGGCTGCCCATCCCAGTGAAGATTATAAGGTAGGCGGCTATTCGTTTGACGATACGGATGTGTACAAGACCATCGAAGGAGCCAGCTATCTTCTTCAAACCTATCCCGACAAAAAACTCAAAAAGTACATCGACAGTGTACTGGTGATTGTGGCCGCAGCCCAGGAACCAGACGGTTACCTGTTTACGGCCCGTACCATGAATCCCAAGCATCCTCACGAGTGGGCCGGAAGTCGCCGTTGGGAGAAAGTGGAGGAGCTGAGTCATGAATTTTATAATCTCGGTCACATGGTGGAAGGAGCCATCGCCCATTATCAGGCCACCGGTCAGCGCAATTTCCTCGATATAGCCATACGTTATGCCGATTGTGTCTGCCGTGAGATCGGTGACAATCCCGGCCAGCAGGTCCGTGTGCCCGGCCATCAGATTGCCGAAATGGCACTGGCCAAGCTCTATACCGTGACCGGCGACCGCAAATATCTGGATCAGGCCAAGTTCTTCCTCGACAAGCGCGGCTATACCGACCGTCGCGATGAGTACAGTCAGGCACACAAGCCCGTAGTAGAGCAGGATGAGGCCGTAGGTCATGCCGTCCGTGCGGCATACATGTATTCCGGTATGGCCGATGTGGCTGCCCTTACCGGTGATTCCGCCTATATCCGTGCCATCGACCGGATTTGGGACAATATTGTCAGCAAGAAATACTACATTACCGGCGGTATCGGCGCTACCAGTCAGGGAGAAGCCTTTGGCAAGAACTATGAGTTGCCCAACATGTCCGCCTATTGTGAGACCTGTGCTTCCATCGGTAATGTATACCTCAACTACCGTCTGTTCCTTTTGCATGGCGAGTCCAAGTACTATGATGTTCTTGAGCGTACGCTTTATAACGGACTGATAGCCGGCGTATCTTTGGATGGCGGCAGTTTCTTCTATCCCAATCCTCTGGAGTCAATGGGACAGCACCAGCGTCAGCCCTGGTTCGGTTGTGCCTGCTGTCCTTCCAATGTCAGCCGTTTCATTCCTTCGCTTCCCGGTTATGTGTATGCCGTGAAGGACAACCAGGTTTATGTCAATCTCTACCTGTCCAACAAGGCAACCCTGAAGATCGGCCGCAAGTCCGTTACGCTCAGTCAGGAAACCCGTTATCCCTGGAATGGCGACATTGCCCTGACTGTCGACAAGAACAGTGCCGGCCGTTTTGCAATGAAACTCCGTATCCCCGGCTGGGTACGCAATCAGGTCGTTCCTTCCGACCTTTATACCTATACCGACGGCAAGCGCCTTTCCTATCAGGTGAAAGTCAACGGCGAATTGCAGGAAGCCGAATTGGGTGCCGACGGTTATTTCACGGTTACCCGCCAGTGGAAGAAAGGTGACAAGGTAGAGTTGCATTTCGACATGGAACCTCGCGTGGTGAAAGCCAATGCCCGTGTGGAAGCCGACCGTGGCCGTGTGGCTGTGGAACGCGGTCCGCTGGTATACTGTGCGGAATGGCCCGACAATGATTTTGATGTGTTGAGTGTGCTGCTCAACCGTCAGCCCTCGTTTACCGTAACCGAAAAACCGGACCTGCTTTATGGACTCAATCAGATTCAGACTCCGGCCCAGACCCTTAAATACGATGCCGAAGGCCGTTTGTCCGTGCAGGATGTCACACTGACCCTGATTCCCTACTATGCATGGGCACATCGCGGTTCAGGCCGTATGGCCGTATGGTTGCCGTCAGATGTCAAGGCAGCCCGTCCTGCCGGTACGGTAGCCACTTACAAGATTACGGCTTCCCATCAGACATCGGCTTTGTCATCCGTTGCCGACGGACTGGTTCCGCAGGATGAGAACGACCGCACCATACCTTATTATCATTGGTGGCCCAAGAACGGCTCCACAGAGTGGGTGGCTTACGAGTTCCCGCAGGCCCGCAAGGTCTCTTCTGCCGAAGTCTACTGGTTTGATGATGCACCTTGGGGCGGATGCCGTGTTCCCCGTGCATGGTCATTGTATTATAAGGACAATGCCGGACAGTGGCAGCCGGTAGCCAATCCGGGCGAGTATACCGTCAGAAAGGGCGATGCCAATATGGTGACTTTCGATCCTGTCACTACAACGGCGATGAAACTGGAAGTTGTCCTTCCGGAAAAGAATTCAGCCGGAGTATTCGAATGGACGGTACGTTAGTGTTTTTCTGCAGATTAAGATGAACAAAAGGCTTCGCAAACGGATTATAGGATTCCGTTGCGAAGCCTTTTTCGATGATTCAATTCTTGCTCTCTATGTCAGTGGCCAAAAGGCTATTCAGTTTTGAAGTATGATGTCCTGCCCTCATACAGATCGTCTGCTACATGCAGGATAAGATCATGCAGTTCCAGATCCTTCTTGTAGTAGGACGGGATAGCCTCATAGCCCAGGGCGGCTCCCAGGATGTTGCCGGTTACGGCACCCGTGGAGTCACTGTCTCCGCCGTGGTTGACAGCGGCGATGAGGGCTTCCTCGAAGTTGTCGAAGTACTTCAGCGCACAGTAGATGGCTATGGCTGTCGTTTCCTCGGCTACCCATCCGCCGCCGATTTCATTTTCGATGGTGATGACGTCATCCGTTGAAATGTCCGACAGCAGTATGGCCTTACGGATCAGGTACGTCAGTTTGCTGACTTTTTCCGGTTGGTCGGCAAACAGTCCCTTTATGGTTTCCAGTCCCTCCCGGATATAGTCTTTGAATGTCTCCTTTTCGGGATGTTCGTCAGTGGCCAGACGGTAGATGATGTGTGAAACCAAAGCGGCAGGGATATAGCCCAGCGGATGGAGATGGGTCAGTCTGGCCGCATCGGCCGCCATCCGGTCCAGTGCTTCGATGTCCGTGATCCGGTTTTGTGACGCCCCGTACAGAGCGATGGGAGCGATACGCATAACGCCGCCGCATCCTTTGCTGTTGTTGTGTGGGTCCATTCCGGAAATGATCTCGGCAATCGCTGACAGACAAGTGTTCCCCGGTGCTCTTCTCTGGTTCAGTTCCGGTATGTTCCTGATCCAGCATTCCTGATGCCTTTTGCTCTTTACCCCTTTCTGCGTATAGTACCATTCGATATAAGCCTCACAGATGCTGGGGAGGGGAGCACTTCCGTTCTCCTTGGCGTTCAGGATGCCGCATGCCGTGAAAAGCGTCATCTGCGTATCGTCCGAAATCAAGGCCTTTCCGGACTGTTCTTCCTCCTCCTTCCACCATTGTTCGGTATCCAGACGCGTGATACCCCGATTGCCATACCTGGCCTGTATTTTCCCGTATGAATAGATAAATTCTACCGGATACCCCAGAGCGTCTCCTGCAGCTCCTCCTATAAGTGAGCCTCTGATTCTGTCTTTTTGTTTGTTTGCATTCATAATAACTGTTTTTTAGTTGCTATAAATCCTTTTTTTATTCGTATATTTGTCTTTTGTCTGGATGATGTGACCGCTCTGGTCGGGACAGTCAGCCGTTTGTCTTTTATCAGTCTGATAATATTAATGAGGGAAATAATTAGGAATATCTATCGCATGACACATATTGAGAATATCCCGCATATTCTGAAATATGGACTTACGCATCGCTCATCGGGCAATGCAAATCCGCATTATCATTCTATTGGAGATGCCAGTCTGATAGATTATCGTAGTAGTAAAATGGTTGATGTAGGCGGAATCATGATTGCTTTAGGGGATTATATACCATTTTATTTCGGTGTAAGGATGCCTATGCTTTATGTCATTCAGCATGGCGGTAATTATGTACCGGATGTGGTAGATCCCCAGAACATAGTATATGTGGTTGTATCAATAGAAAAACTTGTTCAGGATGAAAATATCGTCTGTTATTTTAGTGACGGGCATGCGACAGATTCTTTTACGTCATTTTATACCAAATAGGATATATGCAGACTGTCTTCAATCTTGGATCAGGATGCAATAAGGGCAAGGCAATGGAGTGGAGAGAATATAGATAGAGACCTTAAAAGAAGAAAACAGGCCGAATTCTTAGTAGGTAATGATATTCCTGCATCCTATATAATTGGTTTTGTCTGTTATAATGAAGAGGCTAAAATCAGATTAATGGAATGGAATATATCAGGAGATAAGATTAAAGTTGTTCCGCAAGCATATTATTGATTATTATGATACATTATTTAACCGGTAATATTTTCGAATCAGATGCTATGGCATTGGTGAATACGGTCAACCTTATGGGTGTTATGGGTAAGGGTGTGGCTTTGCAGTTCAGGCAGAAATTCCCTGATAATTATAAAGTTTACAAGTCAGCATGTAAGGACAGGTCCATTGAAATAGGAAAATTGCTGGTTTGTAAGGAGCAGACTGTTTTTGGAGAAAAATTGATTGTAAATTTCCCAACCAAGACAGATTGGCGAAAACCTTCAGAATATATATATATAGAAAAAGGATTGGATGATTTGGTTCGTGTAATCTCCAGATACAAGATAACGAGTATAGCTATTCCTCCGCTTGGTTCTGGGAATGGAGGGTTATACTGGCCAAAAGTGAAAGAAATTTTAGAAAGGAAATTAACTTCTTTAGATATTGATGTTTTTATATATGAGCCAACAGCCCGGATAAAAGAACAAATGAAGGCGGAAAGAGTCAAATTGACAAATGGCCGTGCTCTGTTGTTGTATGTATTGTTTGATTTGGTCAGACACGGTGAGTTTGTTTCAGAATTTTCCAGTGAAAAAATCTGTTATTTTTTACAGAAATTCGGAGCTAAGGATATTCTCAAACTGACTTATGAGCCTAAATATTATGGACCATATTCAGGAAAGGTTCGTTACGTTCTGAATGCTTTGAACGGCAGTTATATTATGGGGTATAGTGATATGGACAGGAAACCGTTTGAAGCCATATTCTTGGTTCCTGATACTTATCAGGATGTGGAAAAGGTCATATTGGATAATTCTCAGTTGTTGGATATTGCCAATAAGACGAAATCCTTTTTGGAAGGATTTTATTCTGATTTCGGTCTGGAGTTGCTGTCATCCGTGGATTATTTGTTGTCGGTTTTTGGAAATGAAATGACAAACGAGCAGATTTATGCTCAAATGGAGAAATGGAGTGATCGTAAGGCCAGATTATTTGCTGACATCAGATATATTGATATAGCCCGTCGGCATATTTTGACACGGTAATTGTCCGACTGTTAAAACGGACGGATAGGACTATGGCGGACCGGAAATCCCCGTCTGTAAATTTATGTAGAATCTTTTAAATGCAGAAATTAAAGATTATGAAACTGGAATTGCAACAGACTGCAGATGGCAGTCATACCCTTTATGTACCGGAGATGGATGAGCATTACCATTCCGTGAACGGTGCCATACAGGAATCCACCCATGTCTTTCTTAATGCAGGATTCCGTCAGACCGATGCCGATCCCCTTCATGTGTTGGAGTACGGCTTTGGTACGGGATTGAATGCCTGGCTGACTCTTCTGGAAACCCTGCGTACCGGACGGAAAGTCGTCTATACCACCATCGAGAAATACCCTTTGTCCGCTGAGATGGCCGGAAGACTCAATTACGGTCGTCTGCTCGATGAGGACCGGGCCGCACTGTTCGACCGTCTGCACGAAACTCCCTGGGATCGCCCCGTGGAGATCACGGACAGTTTCACGCTATGCAAGCTTCAGGCCGATTATCGCGACTGTCCGATACCCGATGCCATCGATCTTGTTTATTATGATGCCTTTGCCCCCGACAAACAGCCGGAAGTGTGGAGCCAGACCATATTCGACCGTATCAGTAACAGTCTGGTGCCCGGAGGTATCATGGTGACCTATTGTGCCAAAGGTGCAGTCCGCCGGATGTGGAAGTCCGCCGGATTACAGGTAGAACGCCTTCCGGGTCCTCCGGGGAAGCGGGAAATGCTGAGAGGGATGAAAAAAAGGTGAGACCTTTTTTTAGGTAAAAGGTAAAGGCTTAGCCTGGTTGGCTAAGCAGGTAAGCCAATCAGCTTTCGCTGATTTAGGTAAGAGGATTTTTTTAGGTAAAAGGTAAGAGGTAAAGGGTGAGAGGTTTTTCAGGTGTGAGCTATGGGGTAAAGGCTTAGCTTGGTCAGCTAAGCAGGTAAGCCAATCAGCTTTCGCTGATTTTAGGTAAGAAACCTTGTTATTAGGTAAGAGGTAAAAGGTAAAGGGTAAGAAGTTTTTTAGGTATGAGTTATGAGGTAAAGAGTAAGGGTTGGGTGAGGTGATTCATTCAGATCATCAGATTTGCGGATTATTTGGATTCCTGGTATTCATTCCATATTTCTTCAGCCAAATATTTGTCGCTACGACAATGTAAATCGGCGACACCCTCCTCAATCATATTGGCTGTTTCTGAATTATAGTAAATATCAGTTGCTTCATTGAGCGAAACACCAAACATTTCACTGATGCATGTGATAATCCTGGCACATTGTGCACTTCTCATTATTTGTTTACTATCTTCATTCATATCTGTTTGCTTTCAATATAGGTAAGACATTCCTGTAGCATTCGTTCTGAACGTATACAGTATTGTATGTTGGGCTTTTCAAACCTCAGAATGCCAAGAGCTTCTTCTTGTGAAATTTCATTGGAAAAATATCTGTCAAGAGTCATAATGACTCTGTCGTTGGCAATTCCTCCGATAATCATATCATAATCACCTACATCATTTCCGTTTCTACATTGTGCAACGAAATCGAGCCAATCTTTATCATAAGTCTCAAATCGCTTTATTTTCCATAATTTTTTTTCGCTTAAAGAAATCTTATATGTATTAAGCCATGCAGTCTGTCCTCTTCTTTTAAAACGCTGTGCATACCTTATTGCTTGATCATATAGTGACGTAAGATAAAATCCACGACCAAAATCAAGATAGTTGCGAGAGTGCATCGTGTCTGGAAACTCAACAATAATATTGGATGAATGGTATAGTTTCATGTATCCAGAACTCCCTTCTCCTTCATATATTCTGTAAGATCTTCCATTAAATAACGGGAACTGAATGTATGAAGTACATCGTATGAAGGTATGATGTATTCATCTAAAATCCCTGATTTTTTTAGGCGATTGTATATTTCCTTTTGTGGCAGTTTCAATTGCATGGAAAGTTTTCCTATGCAAAATGTCAAAAATTCAAGTGTCTTTTTATCCATAAGCTCCAACTTGATAGATTAATCAACAATCATTATACCTGCTTAACTTACAACTCAAAGCAAAAATAATAAGAATTTATGAGATTCTTTACTTGGCCCCCCCCTTTTTTATTAGGTAAAAGGTAAAGGCTTAGCCTGGTTGGCTAAGCAGGTAAGCCAATCAGCTTTCGCTGATTTTAGGTAAGAGGTCTTTTTTAGGTAAGAGGTAAAGGCTTAGCCTGGTTGGCTAGGCAGGTAAGCAAACCAGCTTTCGCTGATTTTAGGTAAGAGGCCTTTTTTAGGTAAAAGGTAAAGGCTTAGCCTGGTTGGCTAAGCAGGTAAGCCAATCAGCTTTCGCTGATTTTAGGTAAGAAGCCTTGTTATTAGGTAAGAGGTAAAAGGTAAAGGGTAAGAGGTTTTTAGGTATGAGCTATGAGGTAAGAGGCTTTTGATAAGGTCATAAGGAATGAACTCTTAAAATAAAATAAGAGGTAAAAGCATTTTGCCCTTACCTCTTACCTTAAATCAGCCCCCGCTGATTTTCTTACCTAACTTAGCCCAAGCTAAGTTCTTACCTTAAATCAGCCCTGCTGATTTTCTTTACCTAACTTAGCTTTATGCTAAGTTCTTACCTTAAATCAGCTCCTGCTGATTTTCTTTACCTAACTTAGCTTTATGCTAAGTTCTTACCTTAAATCAGCCCTGCTGATTTTCTTACCTAATAGCAAACTGCCCAGCAGTTTGCTATTCCATCATACTTCCCCCCAAAGCCCCCACGATAGCGCTGGCCACGGCGATGACGATGTTGAGAATGGTTTGCCATAAAGTTCTGTTCATTTCAGCATTACGATTTTAAAGGTTAAACAATCATTTCTCAGGCTTTTAACCCATATACAGTCTCCAGCCCTCTTTCACTTCGGCCATGACGGCAGGCAGACCGTTTTCCACGCGACTCATGGCTGCCACCAGCGGTATCATGACCTTGCCGTCATACGGGTTGAGAACCTGGTCAGCTTCCAGTCCGCTCAGGCAGCACACCATACGGATATAGATGCCTGTGTCGTTATGGTCTTCTGGAGGAGCCCATCTGCCTATGATTTCCCTTATGGTCTTGATACCATATTTATGGGCATAAGTCCTCAGAATGACGAAAGCCGCCCGGTAACCCCATCCCATGGTCCTGAACCGGAAAAAGTCCGGATCATCCTGCTCGTCGGCCAGGCCCTGAAAAAGCTGGTTGGTCTTTCTGATGTTGAGAGGGTTGCAGTTGCGCAACCCCCTCGGTTTCCTGTTCTTCTCCATTTGCTTCTTGTGTCAGGAAAGATTCACATACCGGTTCTGCTGTTAAGGCTGACCGCTTTCAGTACCGTCCGTCTTGTTGTTCAGATAAGAGTCCAGAGAGATAAAGCGCACGGCCTTGTTGCTCACTTTCAGCGCCTCCTTCAGAACCGTGTTCGCCGTGAAGCAGACATTGACCGTTTCGATGAGGCTGGTCTTGTAATCCTCGGTCGTGTCGGAACCCTTACCCCTCAATGTGAGGCGGAAAGAGCCCAGGTCACCCAGGTGCACCTTGTTACCCTCCTGCAAGGCCAGGATAATCTGTTCCTGAAGCGAGGCCAGTACGGCCAGACAGTCGGCGCGGGTTACCGTACAGCTGGCACTGATCCGTTCGGCCAGATTGTCGATGTTCAGCTGGTTAAAACATACCGGTGTAGCATAGAATTTACCGGGAGATTCAAAATCACTAGGGTCTTTGCGTTCGATCACTTTGTAGATAATCATTGTCTTGAAATTTTAAGGGTTAAACATTCATGTCCTCCGGAAGACGATACAAAGTTACGACACGGCCAAAACCGCTTGGATACTAATGGTCACTGATGTCCACTTTATGGTACAAAAAGGTTCTTTTGGTCAAATTCAGCCTCGAAAACCGTCAGAAAATACGCTTCTTTCCGGATCCCTGTACCGTGTTTTCATCATGGCAGTCCGTCGGTCGGCAGGTTCCGGCTCGTCCGCATGCGGATACAAGGGGATGACCGTATCGGAACGGCCGGCCATTGGTATCCGTATGCCCGAATTTATGTCCGGAAGAAAAAGAAAGGCAGATGACGGCAGAAAACATGTCAGGCTTCAGACGCCGGAAACGTCTGAAGCCTGGAACGGAAGGGGACAGCTATGAAACGGAACATGCAAACGGATTTTTGATGTTTGCAGAAAAGCGGTCAGGCTTTCGCAACCATGCGGCTGATCCGTAACCGGTACGCGGTAGGGAGCGCCTCCCCGTGCCTTGTCGGTCAAGGCCGCAGCCGGGAAGGCGCTTCTCAGAGCATGTCGGGCACATCATCCGGCTCGCCCAACACGTTGATGATGGCTTCATACTGTTTCGGGGTCAGCGTACGCTGGTAGGCATGGAAATGCAACTGTTTCAGCTGCTGCCAGAGATCCTTTTCGCTTTTCAGCAGTCTCATGAAGCATCTTTGCGCATTACGCGGGGTTGAACACAAGGGGTAATAGGCCATGGCCAGATCAGAGATGACATAATGACTTCTCATCATAATACTAAATTTAAAGGTTAAAAAAAATATATGGAACTCACTGCTCCCTTTCGGGAGTTTGTATGCTGGTCGTAAGGCTGTTTTTTCTTTGTTATTCTGTTAACACGTCAAGAAACCAGCCTTTTTGGGCTCAATCTTTTGCTTTTATTGTAAAATATAGTATCTTTGCCCGTCAAAATATTATAAACGATGCAGAAAATATACCGATTTGTTCCTCTTTTCAAAGAGACCATCTGGGGTGGAAACCGCATCCTACCCTTTAAGGGACTTCCTTCTGACAGCCGTCAGATAGGGGAGAGCTGGGAGGTTTCCGGTGTACAGGGACAGGAGTCCGTGGTAGCCGACGGTCCGGATGCAGGCAAGACGTTGGGCGAGTTGTGTGCCGCCTACGGTGCTGCTCTGATGGGAACAGCCAATGCCGGTCGGTATGGTACTTCCTTTCCTCTGCTGATCAAGTTTATCGATGCGGCCAGTCCCTTGTCCGTGCAGGTTCACCCCAATGACAAGGTAGCCCGCCGGCGCCATGACAGTCCCGGCAAGACCGAGATGTGGTATGTCATGAAAGCTGCTCCCGGTGCCTATCTTCTGGACGGTTTCAGCCGGGTGGTCACTCCCGACGAATATGAGGCCCGTGTGGCCGACCATACTTTGCCCGACGTACTCCGCCGATGCGATGTGCGTGAAGGTGACGTGTACTTCTTGCCGGCCGGCCGTGTTCACAGTATCGGTCCGGGCTGCTTTATCTGCGAGATCCAGCAGGCCAGCGACATCACTTACCGGATTTATGATTTCGGTCGTACCGACAGTCAGGGCCGTCCGCGCCAGCTGCATGTCGAAGAAGCCCGTGATGTCATCGACTATACCGTTCCCGAACCTGAGCCTCGTCCCGACGAGACGGCCGACACCCGTTGTCCGGTGGTGTCCTGTCCTTATTTCACCACGGCCGCCTATCATCTGACGGCACCATTGACCTGCGACTATACCGCAGTCGACAGCTTTGTCGTCCTGATTGGTCTGGAAGGCCGTTGCAAGGTCACCTGCGGTGAGGAGACCGTGACACTGGAAGCCGGTCATACGCTGCTTTTGCCTGCGGAGGCAGAAGGCGTGACGCTTGACCCTTCCGGCAAGGCGACAATACTCGAATGTTATGTTTAATGTGTTTTTCATATTTGATTTATGGTCTTTAAAAAACTCTATTTTACTCTTATGTTAGGCCTGCTTCTGGCCGTAACCTCCTGTACGTCCTATAAGACCGTACCTTATTTGCAGAACAGCTCCAATGTCAATTACGATCCCAGCCAGGTACTCTATGATGCCCGCATCATGCCCAAGGATGAACTGACCATCACTGTCAGCTGTCCGGAAGATCCGGATGCCGCTCAGCCTTTCAATCTGGTTGTAGCCCGCAGCATGGCAGAATACAACAATTATCTGACTTCCCAGCCTACCTTGCAGACTTATCTGGTCAACAATGAAGGCACCATCAATTACCCCGTGCTCGGCAAGTTGAAGGTACAGGGAATGACCGTCAATGAACTGGAAAACCTGATCGCTTCCAAGATAGAAGGTACTTACCTGAAAACCCGTCCGGTGGTGACCGTCCGTCTGAGCAACTACAAGATTTCCGTACTCGGTGAAGTGACCAGTCCCGGAACCTATACCGTACCATCCGAGAAGATCAGTGTCTATGGCGCGCTGGCCATGGCCAAGGACCTTACCATCTGGGGACGTCGTGACAATGTCAAGCTGATCCGTGAGGATGCCAACGGCAAGAAGTCCGTTCACGAGCTCGATCTCAACGATGCCAACCTTATCAATTCCCCTTATTACTATCTTCAGCAGAATGACGTGTTGTATGTCACTCCCAACAAGACCAAGTCAAAGAACTCTGATATCGGTTCAAGTACCAGCTATTGGGTCAGCTCCATCAGTATCCTGGTGTCTATCGCTTCTTTGGTGACCAACATTCTGCGTTGATATAAGTAAGAATTGGAGATCACAAATATATATACAAAAACAGAAAGTTGTATCCTTGTTAATATAATTTAACAGGGATACCTTTGTTTAAAAACATGCCGGAATTTTCTCCGGTCAAAGCCGGTTCTGATGCTTATGGATGAATCCCCTCTTTTACAATGGTTTCCTTTGCGGGTACCCTATGGCCGTGAGCTGAAGCTCAAGGCTTTTCTCGACAGCCGGCAGATAGAAAATTTCATCCCCATGATGCGTACCATTGTGGAGAAGGACGGTGTCCGCCGCAAAGTGGTTCGGCCGGCTGTCCGTAATCTTTGTTTCGTCTGTGCCGACCGTCAGAGCCTGGACGCATTGCGGGCCGATCTGACCGGACGTATTGCTGTGCATTACCTGTGGGACAAGTCCACCCGCCAGCCTCTGGTGGTGCCGGAGAAGGCCATGCGCGATTTTATCCGAATCAGCCGTACGATGGACGAGGATCTGGTTTACTTGTCCGAAGTGGCACCCAAACTTCGTGAAGGCCAGCGTGTGCGTGTCCTGGCCGGTCCGTTCCAGGGTGTGGAAGGTGTGGTGGTGCGTGTGCGCAAGTCCAAGCGTGTCATGGTGGAATTACCCGGAATGATGGCTGTGGCTACCACTTTTATCCAGCCGGACCTTTTGGAGACTCTTCCGGGATTCCCTTCAGCAGATTAATTTCCTTTTCTTTTTTCTTCCTTATATTTTTCTATTAGCCGATAATTGCGTATCTTTGTCAAGTAAAATAAACCGCCCTTATGGGCTGTGTCAGACGATATGTTCTTGTTGCTGGATAGTGCAGGAAAACGCTGTAGGGTTCACGGCACATTTAAGTGCCTGACAATGACAAAACAACGGTTTTGCATGTCCCTGAATTGTATCTGTAAGGCTGGGGCCGGTTTATTGGTTCAAAATCTTATCTCATTCTTTTAATCATTCATATTGTAAGGATTTGTAATATTTGTGACGATCCTTTTAAAAGGTGTTCAAGGGCAGGATCCGGTTGCTTTTATTGCTCCCCCGGATTGAAAAGTGAAAAACCCCTTCACCCCTTCACTTCCCGCATGTACAGAAGGCTTGTCGTGTGAAGGATATCCTTCACCTCTCCTTCATATCAGGGTTCACCGGAGGATCGTTTGAAGAGTTGAACAATATAGTCTACACTATTAATATCTCCCAAAATGTCAATTTTGTTTATTTTACAAAATTGTCCTAAAAAATGAATTTTTAAATATTTATTTACAAAAACAAGTCTTCCGAAGTCATTTTTCATCCTTTTTCTGCCTTTGCGGCCTGCCGGAAAAAGTAAAGCTTACTTTCAGAAAAGTAAAGCTTACTTTTTAAAAAGTAAGGCTTACTTTTTTTAAAGTAAACCGAGTTTTCAAAACGGCTCGAAATGCTGTTTGAAACAGGAATGAAATGTTAAAAGTAAAAAGTCATCACATTCTGAATGACAGCCTTCAAACCGGTTTTTTCTTGGATAAGGTGAAGGAGGTGAAGGATAGCTGTTCAATATCTTGGCCTTTGATATACAGTTTGTTAATATTACAGGTGAAGAGGTGAATGACCAAACGGCAAAAATGACTGAAGGGGGAGAATCTCCAATCAGATGCGCGCATTTTATACCCGTACCCCGAGAGCCGGTTTTTACCAGTCCTGTCCCTATACCATGGCTTACCACCG